>NZ_CP157793.1:718000-1436000 GCF_040110915.1 Stappia sp.
TGGCGCACATGCGACTCTTCGTGTCCGGCTCGGCGCCGCTCTCGGCGGAAGTGCACAAGGCGTTTTCCGCGCGCACGGGCCACGCGATCCTCGAGCGCTACGGCATGACCGAGACCAACATGAACACCTCCAACCCCTATGACGGCGACCGGCGCCCCGGCACCGTCGGTTTTCCGCTGCCGGGGGTGGCGTTGCGCATCGCCGACGCGGAGACGGGCGAGATCCTGCCTCACGGCGAGGTCGGCGTCATCGAGGTGCGCGGGCCCAACGTCTTCCAGGGCTACTGGCGCATGCCGGAAAAGACCGCGGCGGAGTTTCGCGCCGACGGCTTCTTCATCACCGGCGACATGGGCCGCATCGACGAGCGCGGCTATGTGTCAATCGTGGGCCGGGCGAAGGACCTGATCATCACGGGCGGATTCAACGTCTATCCGGCCGAGGTGGAGGCCGCCATCGACGAGATCGAGGGCGTCGCGGAAAGCGCCGTCATCGGCGTGCCGCATGCCGATTTCGGGGAAGGGGTCGTGGCCGTCGTCGCCCCGCACAAGGGCGTGACGCTGGAGCCTGAGGGGATTACCGCTCCGCTGGCCGACACGCTGGCGAAGTTCAAGCAGCCGAAACAGGTCTTCGTGCTTCCCGAGCTGCCGCGCAACACCATGGGCAAGATCCAGAAAACGGTGCTGCGCGAGCAGTTCAAGGACGCCTTCACCTCTTCCTGAGGCGTATCCCGCAACGTTGCCCGGTTCTGGCCACGCCTCCGCCGACGGTCCGCGGCCGGGGAGCGACAGGCGAGGGGGCGACAGGCGAGGGGTTTGCGCGATCAGAACAGGTTTTCGACCGTGGTCAGGCCCATCACCGTCCAGCTTTGCATGCCGCCGCGATAATAGTGGATCTTCTCGGCCGGAAAGCCCTGGCGGACCATGGCCTTGATCGCTTGCGGGCTCTGTCCGCAGGCCGGCCCGTTGCAGAAGGCGAAGACCTCCAGCGCGCCGGAGCACTCCCACGCTCCTTCCGCGCCCGTGCAGCCGAGTTCGTCGAGCCGCATCGAAACTTCCGTGTAGGGAATGTGGATCGAGCCCGGGATCGTCGCCTTGGTGCGCCACTCCATCGTGCGCATGTCGACGACGCGGGCGCCCTCGTCCTGCAGCGCGGCGAGCACCTCCAGCTCGCCGGCCGGACGGACGCCGGGAACCGGCACGATCTCCTGAAGCACGCCGCCGATCAGCTGCGTGTCGTTGCGATGCCGGGTGATCTCGACCGGGCCGTCTTCGGTTTCGACGGTGACCGACGTCAGGTCGGGGCCGATGGGCAGGGCGTCGTCCGCCGCCGCCGAGAGGGTGAGGGCACCGCCCAGCACAAGGCCCGGCGCGAGGCTTCGCGCGACTCCGCGCGCGAAGACAAGGGCGAGACGGCTAAGCGGCGAGATCATGCGCATGACGGTTCCTCCCGTAAGGGTCGCGTCGCAGGCGCGACCTGTTGTCACATGCATGATTTCGAATATGACGGAGATGCGCAAGCGGGATTTTGCAATCGCCCGTGTTCGCGCCGGCTGTTCCCGATCCCCGTTCGCCATGGCGCCACCCGGTAGGACGCCGGCGCAGGCACCATGCTGACACGCTTTGCCCCGCGTCGTCCTGGTTGGCGTGTGGTGGAAAACCGGGATTGGCGCGCCTCGGGGATCCGGCATCCGGACACCGAAGCTCCGGGCCTCCCCGATCCCGCATCTCCGGCGTCGCCTGCGTGCGGGATGAGGCGGGAACGGTCGCGAGACCGCTCCCACATCCGCGTCAGTCCGGGCAAGTGTCAGCGCGACCCGGAACCGGGGAGCCCTGGAGGCAGCGGGTCTGGCCCCGGGCCTCCCCGGACTCGGGACGCCGGAAAGGGGACGCCGGACTGCGAACGCCGGACTGGGAACGCCGGACTGGGGACGCGCGACGGTGCTCCCGCCCCGCAGTTCCCGCTCCGGAACTCCCGCCCCGCAGCTCTGGCCGTGCCGTCGCGCGGGACGACGCGTGGAACCGGTGGGGGCGGCAGGAGCGCCGCTTCGCCCTCGGTGTCGGACGGTCCGCGACGGACCTTCGCTGTCAGGCGACGCCCGTGCGTCCGCGCATCACGCGGATGCCGGCCCGGTTGCCGTCGGCCCACACCGCCTCGCCGATGATCTCCTCGCCGTTGTGAATGAGCTTGATCGGCTTGCCGACATCCTCGGCCGACAGGCCCGTGACCCCGACGCCGCCGCGCGACAGGTCGGTGATCTGGACCGTCTTGGTGCCCGACTTGGTGTAGGCGACCGCCGTGCCATAGTCGTTGCGTTCGCGGTGGTCGCGGCGCCGGTCGGCGTCCTTGAGATCCGTTTCGAGCGCGAGCGACAGCTCGTTGAGCGTGCCGATGACCGTATGGCTTGCCTCTTCCAGCTCGCTCAGCCGGGCGCTGGCCGTGAGGGTGTCGCCGGCGCGATGGGCCGCCAGTGCCTCTTTCGCCGCCGCATGCACCCGCTTGTGCGGCTCCTTGAGGGCGCGATAGGCCGGATGGGCGCGGATTTCCGCGTTCTCGATGGCGTCGTACCACTTGCCGAGACGGCAGCCGTGATGATCGGGCACGTCCTGCGCCGCCCAGTCGTCGCGCCCGAGCACCGTGTCGACGACCCGCTTCTTGAACAGCACGTGGTCGATCTTGGCCATCTCGCACAGCGAGCGGTTCGATCCGGCGTTGAACCAGGAGCGCGCATCGGCGGAGAAGCGGTCGTTGCTCTCCTGCAGCACCATGTTCATGGTGCGCAACTGGCCTTCGTTCTCCACCGCCATGTCGGCGACGCCGGTGATCGAACGGGCGATCTCCTGGCTCGCTTCCTTCTGCTGCTGAAGGATCGAGGAGATGTCCTGCATGCGGCCCGACACCTCGGCGATCTGCATGCCGACGGTCTGCATGCGCTCGTTGGCGTCGAGGATCGTCTGCTGGCCGCGGTCGACCGCCTGGCGCGAGCCGGCGATGGACTCCTGCGTGGTGACCATGCCCGCCTTCAGCGCGTCGATCCGCCGGGCGATGTCCTCGGTCGCCTTCGCCGCCTGGGTCGCCAGGCTCTTCACCTCGTTGGCGACGACGGCAAACCCCTTGCCGGCCTCGCCGGCCCGCGCCGCCTCGATGGTGGCGTTGAGGGCGAGCAGATTGGTTTGGTTGGCGATGCTCTCGATCACGCCCAGGAACTCGCCGATCTGATCCGAGGCCCGGTGCAGCTCCGCGAGATTGGCGGAGCTTTCTTCCGACGCGGTGGCGATGTCGCTCATGCGCATCGACACGTCCTGCATGGCCTGAAGCCCGGCGCTCACCGCCTCGCGCGTCGTGTCCGCCTGGGAGGCGGCGCTGTCGCTGTTGGCCGCGATCTGCTCCACCGAGGCCACCAGCTGCGCGGCGGCGGAGGAAATCGCCTGGCCGTTCTGGGTGGCGAGATGCGTGTTGTGCGACAGCGTCGCCATGCTGATGGCGACCCGGTTGATATCGGCCACCGTGTTGGCGAGGCCGCGCAGGCTCATGATTTCCTGTTCCTGGCGCTGTCGTTCGCTGCGCTGCTTGACGACGCCGTTCTCATAGGCATCGTAGGACAGGATCAGGTCGAGGAACACGCGCCCCACCAGCGCCCGGATCGCGCCGTCGAGCTTGCCCGGCGAAAAGCGGTACTTGCGCACGATGACGGGCAGCGTTTCCGACAGCAGGCGGCCGTAGGAGGCGAGGTACCAGGAGGCGTCCAGCCCGATGCGCACATGCGCCTCGCCGATCTTCAGCGCCCGCGCCTCGAACTCCAGATCCGGCGAATTGGAAAAGATGTAGTCCCAATGGCGGGTCTGGGCGGATTTCAGATGCGGCACGCGCTTTTTCGGGTCGCCGAGCTTGTCGGCGATCTCGGGCGTCGCCTGCACCGCGTCGTAGAACCCGTCGAGGATGTCCGGCATCGCGGGCTTGAGCGCGCTCCACAGGGCGCTCAGTTCGCGCGGGTCCGTGGTATCGTCCCCGAGAAAGGTGGAAATGGCATCGGTCAGATGGTTTGTGGACGAGACAGGCTCGGCCTCGGCGGAACGGCGGGTGTCAGCTGCGTGCACGGTCATCGAAATTTCCTCGTGATTATGCGATCAAGCTGCCGCCGAACGGTGAAAATTTGCCTAAAAATCGAGCGATTGCTCGCCTGTTCAGAAGGACTTGATCGTCGCCGCGGGCCGGCGCGGACGCGCGCCGTCCGCCGCTTTGTCTGCACGGTGCGAATCGACGATACTGCCGCCACTCAAGCAACCTGAAGCCTGGCCGGTCCGGCCGGTCTGCCGTGCGGCCGGAGCTGCGTGGGCGCGCCTCCCGCGCGCCGGGCGAACCCCAACTGGAACCGCGTCCCGGGATGATCGTTTGAAATGACCGTCAGCATCGACATGGGCCAGACCCAGACAGGCCTGGGGCCGGGGAGCACCGGCTCCTGTGCCTTCGATCTGGAAGAGCTGCTTGCCACCCGCCTGCTCGTGCAGGGCAATTCGGGCTCCGGCAAGTCGCATCTCCTGCGTCGCCTGCTGGAACAAAGCGCCGGCTGGGTGCAGCAGGTGGTGGTCGATCCCGAAGGCGATTTCGTCACCCTGTCCGACCGCTTCGGGCACGTGGTGGTGGATGCGGCCGGCAGCGAGCGCGACCTTGCGGTGATCGCGAGCCGGGTGCGCGCGCATCGGGTCTCGGTGGTGCTCAATCTGGAAGGGCTGGAGCCCGACCGGCAGATGAAGGCGGCGGCGGTCTTCCTGAACGCGCTGTTCGAGGCCGAGCGCGATCACTGGTACCCGGTTCTGGTGGTGGTCGACGAGGCGCAACTCTTCGCCCCCGCCGCGTCCGGCGATACGGGCGAGGAGGCACGGCGCGTCTCGCTCGGCGCGATGACCAACCTGATGTGCCGGGGCCGCAAGCGCGGGCTCGCCGGCGTGATCGCCACGCAGCGGCTCGCCAAGCTTGCCAAGAACGTCGCCGCCGAGGCGTCCAACTTCCTGATGGGGCGGACCTTTCTCGACATCGACATGGCCCGTGCGGCCGATCTTCTGGGCATGGAGAAGCGGCAGGCGGAGGCCTTCCGCAATCTGGAGCGCGGGCATTTCGTGGCGCTTGGGCCGGCCGTCTCCCGTCGCCCGATGACCGTGCGGATCGGTCCGGTGGAAACGGTCGGGCGTGGCGGCGGCCCCAAGCTGACCCCGCTGCCCGAGGTCCGCGCCGAGGATGTGCAGGACCTCCTGTTCCAGCCGGCAAGCCCGGTGGAGCGCACCCGCGCCGAAGCGCCGCCCGCGCCGGCCGAGATCCCCGCGAGCGAGGTGCTCGAACGGCTGACGCGGCAGGCGTCCGCGCGCGAGACGCTGGAAAGCACGCCGGTCGACCGGGACTCGTGGCAGCGGGCCGTCGACGCGGTGATCGCGGAGCTTCTCGGTGACGAGGAAGCAGCGTTTCAGCCGATCGCCGCGCTCTATCAGGATTTTCAGGTTCGCTGCCGGATCGCCCGTCTGCCCGGCAAGCCGCCCGATCTCGCGGAGTTCCGTCAGCGCGTGGCGCTGGCGCGCGCCGGCGTGAAGCCGAGCGACATCGATCCGCAAACCTGGGCGGCGGCGGAAACGGTGGCCGAAACCCTTCCCGAGGAGATGCGCGGCGTTTACCTGCTGCTCGCCAAGGCCGCGCTCGAGGACCGGGCCTGTCCGGATCTGGAGGAAATCGCCAAGGCCTATGGCACCCGCTCGACCGGTCGCGCCCGCTGGCTGCTGACCCATATGGAAGAGCAGGGTTACATCGTCTGCGTCAACGACCTGCGCGGCAACCGCATCGTCACGCTGACCGATCTCGACCGGCAGACTGCGACGGCGCCCGCGCGCGCCAGCGGTTAGCCCCGCCCAACGCGGTCAGGGGCGCGGCCGCACGACCCGCTCGCAGCGGTAGGCGACCGGACATTGCGCCGTGTCGCGCGTCGGCGCGTAGTTCGGGCGCAGGATCTCGTAGTGGGCGCAGTAGCGCCGGTCGGCGACGAAGCGGGAGTAGGTGTATTGCCCCGTGGAGAGCACGATGGCGCCGGAACGCTGCACCAGATCCTGTGCCTGAGCGCAGGTCATCGTGCGCGTGTCGGGCCGCGCGGCCAGCGCCCCGGTCGTGGCCATGACGGCGCACAGCCCACCGATGAGCCCCACGCTCAAGACCCGCGCCAATCTGCGATCCATCTCGCGATCCTTTCCTGTTCAGCGTCCTGCTCGGCTGTCCGGTCAACTGGCCCGGTGATGGCCCGGTTGGCGGCCATCCCGGTTCACGCGCGGAACGCGCCGGACGACTGGCGAACAGGATTGCCCGCCTTGGGGCAGGGGTCCAGCGCCGCGTTACTCCGTCGCCTCGGACCGCTGTAACGTTTTCTTGAGCCGTTCGGCTTCCTGCATGCCGCGAAACACCGTGTAGTAGATGTAGATGTTCTTCACGTAGCGGATCGGCTCGGCGCCGGCGGCGCGCCCCACCTCCCACTCGACGCTGTTGAACCAGCGGTTGGGGTCCGGGGCCTTGGGGCGCACCCGCGCGACGCGGTTCGGGCCTGCGTTGTAGCCGGCCAGCGCGAAGAGGATGCGCTCCACATCCTCAAGGTCTGCGTCGGGGAAGTGGTGATCGGCGATGAAGCGCATGTATTTCGCGCCCGCCTCGATGTTGGCCTCCACCGAGGTGATATCGGCGATGCCCACATTCGGGTCGCGCGCCGTGGAGGGCAGCATCTGCATGATCCCGACCGCGCCGGCCTTGCTGCGCACGCTGTTGTCGAAGCGCGATTCCTGAAACGCCTGGGCGGCGAGCAGCAGCGGATCGAGCCGGTATTTCTCCCCGGCGGTCCGGAACAGGGCATCGAGCTCCAGGAGCTTGCGGGCGTAGTCCGCCTGATGCGGATTGATGAGGCGATTGACGTCCGAATAGTAGCGTTTCAGCAGGATGTTGCCGAGCGTCGTGCCCTGCCGCGCGGTCTTGAGGAAGTCGTTGACGACGCGCGCCAGCTCCGGGTTGTCCTTGCGCATCGCCCAGCCGATGGCGCCGCCCTCGCGCAAGGCGACATCCGCGTGCAGCTTGAGTTCGGGATAGAGCCCGAGCCAGAGCTTCGCCTTGTGCTCGTCCATCACGATGGCCGGCACGATGCCGGTCGCCACCATTTCCAGCAGGTCCTCGTCTTCCAGCCGCTCGTCGACCGGGACAATGGCCAAAGGCGCCAGGTCCCGCGCCTCGAGCTCCGCCGAGACGCGCGTCAGGCTCTCGAAGTAGCTGGACGAGGCGCGCGTGTGCACCTCCAGCCCGGCGAGATCGTCCGGCGACGCGAGATCGGCAGCGTCGGCCGGCGTGACCAGCACCTCGCGCACGTTGTCCTGAAGCGGATCGGAGAAGGCGACCGTTTCCAGCCGTTCGGGCGTGATCGTGAGGTTCGCGCTCACGAGGTCGCCATGGCCTTCCGTCAGACGGGGGAGGAGATCGTCGCGCCGGGTGGGGATCATCACGATGCGGATCCTGTCCGCCTCCTTGCGGACGCCCTTGTTCAGGAAGGCCTCGAATTCGCGCATGTATTCGGCGTCGAGGCCCTTCGCCTGTCCCTCCTCCAGATAGAAGCTCGTGAAGGAATAGGGGATGAGCACCCGAAGGGTCCGGGCCTTCTTCATCTCGGAGAAGTCGCCGAACGCCGGTTTCTGGACGACGTCGAGCAGCGGCTCGGCGGTTTCCAGCGCCTGCAGGGGCGCGGCGCCCGACAGCGCGAGGACGGCGGCAAGAAGCCAGCGTATCCACATGACAGGGTCTCCATGATGCTGCGGCGGGGGCTCGAGCCGGACCCGCTGCCGGCGGTGTGAAAGCATTGCCCGATTGCAGCGCGTCGACAAGCCTCACGCGATCCCATGCCGTCCGCGCGTCCTGCGCGACAGCCGGGATCATCCGGATCTGTCCCGGGCGAAGGGATCTGCTAGCCTGCGACCATGGCCAGGACCGTGTTGCTTACGCTGGGGCGGATGCCCAAATGTCTCGACCTCGCGCGCGGGTTTCACGCGCTCGGGCGGCGGGTTGTGGTGGCCGAGCCCTTCGCCTGGCACCTGTGCCGCGCCTCGCGCGCTGTCGCGAAGAGCGTCCGCGTGCCGGCGCCCGCGCGCGATGCGCCCGGCTACCGCGCCGCGCTTGGCGAGGTGATCGCGGCGGAAGGCGTCGATCTCGTCGTGCCGGTGTCGGAGGAACTCCTGTATGTGGCGGCGCTGCGGGACACGCTGCCCGAAGGCGTCGCGCTCCATTCCCCGCCGCAAGCGACCGTGCTGGAGCTGCACGACAAGCTGCGTTTCGCGCAAAAGATCCGCGCGCTCGGGTTGCCCGCGCCCGAAACCCATTCGGCCGACAGTGCGGCGGCGCGGGCGCTCGCCGCGCGCACGCCTGTCGTGCTGAAACCCCGCAACTCCTGCGCCGGTCTGGGGGTGAGCTTTCACGGTGCCGGTGCGCTCCCCGATGGCGCGTTCCCCGGCGGCGCGCTGTCGTCCGATATGGTCGTGCAGGAGCGCAAGGACGGGCGCGTGCTGAGCAGCTTTTCGCTCGTCGCGGCGGGCCGTGTGCGGGTCACCTCCGTCTATCGCGGCGTGGTGATGAGCGGCACGGTGGCGGTGTGTTTCGAGCGGCTGGAGGCGCAGGCCGCGATCGAGCGGTTCGTGGAGGAATTTTCTGCGAAGACGGGCTATTCCGGCTTTCTGTCCTTCGATTTCGTGGAGGCCGCCGACGGATCGGTCACGGCCATAGAATGCAATCCGCGGGTCACCAGCGGGATTCATTTTCTGGAAGCCGCGGATGTGGCGCGCGCTATCGCCGATCCGGGCGGAGACGATCCGGTCCGCTTTCGCCCCGAGCGGCTGATGCAGCAGTTCTACCCCTGTCTGATCGAGGCCGAGGCGGCGCTTTTCACGCGCAAGGAGCCGGGGCTCAAGTGGCGGGCGCTGCGCAGCGCCCGCGACGTGACCTGGGACCGCGCCGATCCCTTGGTGTTCCCGACCATGACCTTCACCTCCTATCCGATCCTGGTGCCGGCGATCTTCAAGGGAAAATCCATGGCCGAGACGGCGACGGAGGATCTGGCGTGGCGGGAGGAACTGCCGATGGACACGCCGGAGCCGGCGTGACGCTCACCCGCGCTGGGTCACCCGCACCATGATCTGCTCCGCCGGCCGCGTGGTCAGACGGGCGGCCGGGCGCACGCTGTCGGGCGCCAGCGGCGCGAAATCGAAGCGGCGCAGCAGACGCGCCAGGATCAGCGCGCTTTCGGTCTGCGCGAAGGCGGCGCCGACGCAGATGCGCGGGCCCAGCCCGAAGGGCAGAAAGGTGCCGTGCCGGATGTCCTTTTCGCGCTCGGGCGCAAAGCGGTCGGGGTCGAAGACATCCGGGTCCGGCCAATAGGCGTGATGGCGGTGGATGACCCAGGGCGCGATCATCACCAGCGCGCCGCGTTTGATCCTGCGTCCGCCAAGCGTCGTCGCCGCCATCGCCACGCGCGGCAGGAAGGTGATCGGCGGATAGAGCCGCAGCGTCTCGCGGAAGACCTGCCGCGTATAGGCGAGCCGCCTGGTGTGCTCGAAGCCGACCTCTCTGCTGCCGACGATTGCATCGACCTCGGCGCGCACCTTTTCTGCGATGTCCGGGCGCTGCGACAGAATGTAGAAGACCCAGATCAGTACGCTGGCCGTCGTTTCGTGCCCGGCAAGAAAGAACACGCCGAGCTGGTCGATCAGCTCTTCCCGACCGAAGGGCGTCTGCGTCTCGGTGTCGCGCGCGCCGATCACGGCGGAGGCGATGTCGTTGAAGTCCGCGCCCGCCGCCAGATGCGTGTCGATCAGTTCGCCCAGATGCGCGCGGATGCGGGCGCAGGCGGCACGCACCGCGTCGGGCTGGTCGACCGGATGGAAGGCGGGATCGAAGATCAGCCGCAGGATCTTCACATGCGCCACATGCCGTTCGAACTCGGCGAAATCGGCGAAGACATCATGCGCGATCCGCGAGGCGAGCGGCATGGAAAACACCGTGCGGGTGATGATGTCCGCCGTCAGATGGCTCATCGCCAGATCGAGCGAGATCGGCGCGCCCGTCTCAGCGCAGCGGTCCAGATGCGTCTCGTAGGCATCGACGGCGGCCTGCATGGCGGTGAAGGCGCGGTTGAGGCGGATGTGGGAGAAGGCGGGGTCGATCATCTCCCGCTGGCGGCGCCAGCGCGCGCCGGCGGAGACGAAGATGGAATCGCCGACGAGCGGCTCCAGCGCGCCCACCATCAGATCGCTCTTGGGAAAGATCCCCTCCGGGTCCTTCAGCACATGCAGCACCAGCTCCGGATCGTTGACGATCACCGTGGAGCGCCGCGAATAGCCGAGCGGGCCGATGTCCATGCGATAGGCCGCCGCCGGCAACAGGCCCAGCAGATCGCCGTCGCCGCGCCACAGGCAGCGCAGGAGCGCGGCGAGCGCGGGCAGCGATTTCGTGCGGGGGGGCGCGTACAAGACCGGCCTCGGCGACGACGGGAGGAACGGCGTAGAGGGTAGTCCATATTTCGTGACGGTCAAATGTGTAATATAACGAAGACATCCGCTTGCCGGGGAGGATGGCATGCTCCTGGTCTTCGAGGCCTTCGTGATCGCCCACATCGTGACCGGCTCGGTCGGCCTCGTCGCCTTCTGGGTGCCGGTGATCGGCCGGAAGGGCGGCGACGTTCACCGCCGTTTCGGGCGTGTCTTCACCTTTACCATGCTGGCGACGGGCGCGGCGGCCATCGGCATCAGCACCGCGACGCTGATCGCGCCGCTCGCCACCCATCCCCATCTCGACGATGCGGTCTTCGTGCGCGGCATCTTCGGCTGGATGATGCTCTATCTCGCGGTGCTGACGATCAATCTCGCCTGGTACGGCTGGCTCTGCATCACCGTGAAGCGCGACCGCGCGGCGATGCGCACGCCGGTCAATCTGGGCCTGCAGGTCGTTCTGACGCTTTTGTCGGTGAACTGCGTGGTGCAGGGCGTGCTGATCGGCCAGCCGCTGATGATCGGCATTTCCGGCATCGGCTTCGCCACCGTCGCGACCAATCTCTATCATATGTACCGGCCCGCGCCGCATCCCTTCGGCTGGCTGTCGGAACACGTCAAGGCGCTGGTGGGGGCGGGGATTTCGGTCTACACGGCGTTCTTCGCCTTCGGCGCGGTGCGCATCATGCCCGAGATCGCGCTCAATCCGGTGCTGTGGAGCGTGCCGCTGATCACCGGGCTTGCGATCATTCTCTATCACCGGCGCTTCATCCTGAAGAAGCGTGCGGGCAAGAAGGCCGCGCCCGCCGTCGCCGCGTGAGATCGCGCGACGGCGAGGATGTTGCAGTGCACGGGTGGTCTTTCGGGGGCGATTTCGCGTAGGGTGAGGGCGTCAACGCGGACGGGTCGCCCCGTGCGCGTGCCCATTCCTCGCGACCCGGATCGGACTCCCATGACCCTTGCCGTCATCGTGCTGCTGGTGTTTCTCACCGCGTCGACGGGCGCGATCTTCAAGCCCGGCGCCTGGTATGAGAGCCTGGACCGGCCCGGCTGGACTCCGCCAAACTGGGCCTTCCCGGTGGTCTGGACCCTGCTCTACGTGATGATCGCGGCGGCCGGCTATCTGGTCTACAGCGCGCAGGGTCTCGGCATCGCCATCCTGCTTTGGGGCGCGCAACTCGTCGTCAACGCCATGTGGTCGTGGCTGTTCTTCGGTCTCAAGCGCATGGATCTGGCGCTGATCGACATCGGCGCGCTGCTCGCCTCGATCCTCGCCTTCATGGTGACGGCCTTTCCCGTCTCGCCGCTCGCCGCCGCGCTCTTCCTGCCCTATGCGGCCTGGGTGGCGCTCGCCGGCTTCCTGAACTACCGCATGATCCAACTCAATCCGTCGCAGGCCGTCGGCGGCGCCTGAGGCGCGCGCGCCCGTCAGGACGCACGGGCGGCGCGCAGGCGGGCCGTCAGATCGACAAGGTGGGCCACGAAGCTCAACAGCAGAAACAGCGCGATGCGCAGGCCCCCGCCGCCGGTCAGGGCGGCGTGCAGCGCCAGCATCAGCGCGACGCCGGACGCCCCGTTGAGCACCAGCGAGCGCCGCAGCGCGACATCGCGCACGAAGAGCGCGAAGGCCACCATCTCCAGCGACAGCACCACCAGCGCGATCAGCGCCAGCGCGCCGCCGACGGCGAGCCGGTCCAGCACCTGCGTGAGGGCGTCCATCGACCTGCCTAACCGCGCGCTGGAAAGCCGATGAGTTGCTGGATGTCCTTCATCGCGACCCGCAGATGCGCCATCGGTTCGCGCCGCACCAGCTTCTTGTCGAGATAGGCCTCCCAGGTGAGGCGCTGCACGTCCGGGTCGGCGCACATGCGCACGAACTGCTCGCGCCGCTTGTCGCTGCCGTACCAGATCGCCTGCATGATGCCGAGGGCGAAGAAGACGCGGCCGTGCTCGCGCATGAAGCGCTTGCGCACCCTCTTGAGGGGCTTCGTCGCGCCGGTGACCAGCATCTCCGACACTTCCTGCGCGGCGATCTCGCCGCTCAGCATGGCGTAATAGATGCCCTCGCCGGAACAGGGCGCGACGACGCCGGCGGCATCGCCCACCAGCACGACGTTCTTCCCGTCGTCCCAGCGCCGCATGGGCTTGAGCGGCAGCGGCGCGCCTTCCTCGCGTACGGTCCTGGCCTCCGCCAGCCCGGCGGCGGCGCGCAGGTCCCGCGTCGCGGTCTTCAGGCTGTGGCCCTTGACCGCCGACCCGGTGCCGATGCTCGAATGCTTGCCGTGCGGGAACACCCAGCCGTAGAAATCGGGCGAGATGCGCCCGTCGTAGACGACGTCGCAGCGGTCCGCGCGAAAGAGCTCCGGATCGGGCGCTTCCGGCGTCTCCACGATCTCGTGATAGGCGAAGACATAGGGCGGCTTCTTCTCCGGCCCGAAGACGGCGCGGCGCACCGCGGAATTGGCCCCGTCCGCGCCGATGACGACGCGGGCGGTCACGACGCGGGTCTCGCCGCCGCGATCCTTGTCGGCGAGCGTCACCGCGACCCGGCCGTCGCGGGCGTGCTCCAGATGCTTGAAGGTGCCGGTGACGCGCACCGCGCCGGCGGCTTCCGCCCGCTCGCGCAGGAAGGGGTCGAAGCGGTCGCGGTCGACCATGCCGACGTAGCCGAGATCGCCGATGTCCATCTCGACCTGATGCCCGCTCGGCGCAATCACGCGCGCGGCATGGGCACGCGCCACGATCTGGTCCGGCGGAATGGCGAAGTCGCGGATCGCGCGCGTCGGGATCGCGCCGCCGCAGGGCTTGATCCGCCCCTCCCGGTCGAGGAGGAGTGTGGAGCGACCGCCGGCCGCCAGAGCCTGCGCGGCGGTCGCTCCTGCCGGTCCACCCCCGACAACGATGACATCATAGGTCTCTGGATAGGTTTTGGGGCTCATCCGATCACTCCGCTGGTGCGAGGGGGACAGGGGCGTCGTCCGTCGCGGTCCCGGGGCGCCCGCCGATACGCAGGGCAATGGCGGCGGAGGCGAGGAAGATGACGGCCTCGCCGGAAAACACGAGGGCGAAGGAGAGCGCCGTGTCGCCGGTTGTCGCCCGCGCCACATCCAGCGCGACCGTGCCGAGGAAGCCGCCGAGCCCGAAGGCGATGGCCTGCGCCGCGCCCCACACGCCCATGCGAATGCCCTCCCGCCGGCCGCCGCCGGCGCCTGCGAGCGCCATCATGGTGCCGATGGCCGCCACCGCGAAGGCGCCGTTGGCGAGCCCGAGCAGGAAGATGTTGAGCTTCAGCGGCCAGGCCGGCGCGGCGGCCGCCGACAGGGCAAGCGCGGCGAGCGCGCCGGCCGAGCCGAGGCAGCCTGCGACGATGAAGAGCTTGAGGATCGCCGGCTTGCGCCGGGCCACCAGCGTGCCGACGATCCCGACGAGCGCCATGCCGAGCAGCACGCCGCCGTGCTGCACGCCGGACAATTGCGTCGTCTCGCCGGGCGTCATGGCGAAGAGCAGCCCGCCGAAGGGCTCCAGGATCAGATCCTGGGTGGAATAGGCGAGCATGGACACGAAGACGAACAGCGTGAAAAGCCGCGCCTCGCCGTCGCGCCAGGTTTCGGCGAGACTGTCGCGGAAGGCGCGCGGGGAGGCGGTGGCGGCACGCTCGTGCCGGTCCTCTCCGGCCCCGAGCGCCGGGGCGTCGCGCTCCAGCCGCCACACGGCGACCAGCGCGATCGCGAAGACCAGCGCTCCGGTCGCGCCGGTGATGGCGACGAGCCTTGCGTGGGAATAGGGATCGAGCAGCTGCCCGGTGACGATGGCGGTGACCACGATGCCGGCGATCATCATCATCCACACGATGGTGGCCGCCGCCGGCCGGCGCGCCGGGGCCGTGCGGCTCGCCAGCAGGGCGAGCAGCGAGGTGCCGCAGGCGCCGATGCCGATGCCGATCAGCGCGTAGCAGACGAACGCGGCGGCAAAGCCGAGCCAGAAGGAGCTTTCGAACAGGAAGGTGGTGGCCGCCGCGCCGGTGCCGGCGAGCGCCAGAAGCGCAAGCCCGCCGAGGATCCAGCCGGTGCGCGAGCCGCCGACGTCCGAGCCGTGGCCCCACAGCGGGCGGGCGATCTGGACCGCGTAATGCAGGCCGACCAGCAGCCCCGGGATCATCGCGGCAAGCGACAGTTCGACCACCATCACGCGATTGAGCGTCGAGGTGGTGAGCACGACGATGGAGCCGAGCGCGGCCTGCACCAGCCCGAGGCGGACGATGGCGACCCAACTCAATCCGGCTGCGGTCGATCCGGGTGCGGCCAATCCGGGTGAGGCATGGCCTCGCGTCATGTCATCCCCTCCCGTTCAGTCTCCTGCGGCGCCCGGTCTCCCCGGATGCCGGGATCCGCGTCAGGCGCCGGTGAGCCCGCGCAGGCCGACCGCCGCGATCATCATGCCGCTGACGTAAAGCCCGACGCCGATGGCGCTGTACCAGACCGCCCGGCCGATGGGGTCCTTGAGAAACCGCGTCATGCAGGCGAGTTGCGCCAGCGTCAGCGCGCCGATGAGGCCGGCGTGGATCGGCCGGTCCCAGACGATGAGCGCCGCGATGACGGCGATCTGGGCGGCGGCCATGATCACGCAGGCGATGCGCGCGGCGCGCTCCGGGCCGTAGCGCGCCGGCAGCGAGCGGATGCCCATCTGCCGGTCGCCCTCGATCGCCTTGAAATCGTTGAGTGTCATGATCCCGTGCGCGCCGATCCCGTAAAGCAGGGCGATGAGCGCGATGCGCGGATCGGGCAGCCCGTCGACGGCCGCGGCGACGGCCGTCAGCCAGGGCAGCGTCTCGTAGGACAGGCCGACGGCGGCATTGCCCTGCCAGCCGTCCTGCTTGAGCCGCATCGGCGGCATGGAATAGGCCCAGGCGAAGAAGAGACCGACGACAGCGGCCCAGAAGACCCAAAGCCCCAGAACCCAAGCCAGCGCCAGCGAGATCAGGCTGCCGGCGATCGCCACCCACAGCCCCCAACGCCCCGGCATCCGGCCGGAGGGGATCACCCGGTCCGGCTCGTTGATCGCGTCGACATGCCGGTCGTACCAGTCGTTGACAGCCTGGCTGGTGCCGCAGATCAGCGGTCCTGCCAGCAGCACCCCGCCCATCAGATAGGGCCAGCGCGCGAAGAGATCGGCACCGCTCGCCACCATGCCGCAGGCATAGGCCCACATCGGCGGAAACCACGTGATGGGCTTCAGCAGCTCGAGCACCGCCATCGGGCTCGGCGCGCCCGTCTTCGCGGGCCGGGGCTGGGGGAGCGTGCGTACAACCATGGCGAAAGGCTAGGTTAGCCCCGCGCGACTGTCAATTCAAATTGACAGAATTGGGATCGAGGGTGTCAATCTGGATTGACGGATTTGCCGTTGCCATTGTTGGGGCTGAAATCCTCCAGCCCGTGCCGCCGCAGCTTGATGTAGAGGCTCTGCCGGCTGAGCCCCAGCAGATCGGCGGCGGAGGCGCGGTTGTTGTCCGTCTGGCGGAGCGCCGTCTCGATGCACATCTTCTCGATCACGTCGACCGACTCGCGGATCAGCTCCTTGAGCGGCACCCGGCCGATCAGCTCGGAGAAATCGGCGGCATCGGGGGCGAGACCGGCGGCCGACATGCCCAGACCCGCCTCGCGCCTGGCCGCGTCGCCGATCAGAAGTCCGACATGCTCCGTTCCGCCGCGCACGAAGCGCGAGGCGGAGACCGTGACCGGTTTCAGGCTGCCGAGCTCGTCGCGCAGGACGGTGGCGAACTGGCGCACGCGCCCCTCGTCGCGCAGCTTGGCGAGCAGCACGCTGAGGTCGACGGCCGAGCCGCCGAGCCAATTGTTCAGGTTGCGGCCGATCAGCCGTTCCTTGTTGAGCAGCCCGACCATGTCGAGGAACGTGTCGTTGAGATCCTCGATCAGGCCCTTTGGCGTGATGGTGACGAGGCTTTCCGGCAGACGGTCGAAGAGATCGACGTCGCCCTCGCGCGCCGCCGCGGGCGCATCCGCACCGGCGCCGGCGGGCGTGCCGAGCCGCAGGAAGAGATTGTTGCGGCCGTTTTCGCGAAACGGCTCGATGGCGATCGCCTGTTCGGCGTCGACCTCGGCGAGCCGGGCGACGGTGGCGCGCGCAGTGCCGCTGTGCTGGGCCTCGTTCAGGAGTTCCGTCAGATCGGCGCGCGCGGCCGTATCGAACAGGCCGAGCGCATTTTCGCCGACCAGCTTGCCGACGGGACGCAGCAACAGCCGGGAGGCGGCCAGATTGGCGTCGACGATCCGCCGGTCCGCGCCTTCCAGAATGAGCAGCGGCTGGCCGATCTTCTGGAAAATGGTGCGGTAGCGCGTCTCGGCGTCGCGGATCTTGCGATACTCGCGCTCGAGCTCGAGCTGCGCGTTGAGCAGCTGGTTCTGGATCGCCGCCATCTTGCGCAGATCGTCGCCGATCGCCACCCAGCAGTCGAGCCCTTCGACCGCTACCAGGGCATAATCGACCGGCAGATCGGCGAGCCCGGCGGCCGGGTGGTTCACCTGGCGCCGGCGCGTCGGCGAAGCGGTTTCGATATCGCCGAGCAGCGCATCGATCTTCTCCACCGATTCGGGCGTGACGGTGTCGCGCCACGCGCGGCCGACGAAGGTGTCGATGTCATAGCTTGCCAGCGTCGCGTCGCCATAGGCCACGTCGCGGATCGTCCCGTCCCGTGCCACCAGAAGCGTGATGTCGGACCCCAGCGCGGCGAGATCCGCCGCGGTCGCCGCGCCGACATGCTCGAACAGGGCCTTGGAGGCCTTGAAGGTGCGAGGGGCGGGGCGGAGGTTCTTGATTTGCATGACGGGTCAGGGCCGTGGGTCTGCGCAGGCGAGGGGCGTGCTGTCCTGACGGGAGACGGCGCGCAGCTCGCGCAAGTGAACGTCGGCGATCTGCACCGCGACATACACGCTTTCGCAAACGTAGTTCACGCCGAGCCGCACGAGCCATGCGGGATTTTGTCCCGCTGCGTGACCGCCCGAAATGATCGCCGGGCGGTTGGCGGCGGGAAGCTGGTCGATGGCTTTCACACAGTCTCCGACGCTTGGGGCAAGGGCGGCATTCGTCCAGGAGAAACAAACGATGTCGATTTGTGACTTTTCCATCCTTTTAACAAGGGATTCAACGCTGTCAGCGCGATAAATCGTCGTTTCCCAGCCATATGCCCGCATCAATTCCTCAAGAAGGCACACGCCAAAGGTGTGTTCCTCGTTCGGAGGGGTCAGAAGTAGCGATTTTCCGCGCGGCGCGTCGGACGGCTCCGCCGGGCGTCCTTGCGAGATTCGCCGCAGCAGGCACTGCAGGCGTCCCATGGCGATGGTGACGGCGAGAAACGAGGTCGCATCCTGGGTCCAGTCGTCGCCCAGCTGCCGGGCGACTTCCTCCAGCGCGGTGAGCTTGTCGGGATAGGAGGCCGGACGGGCGTTCAGGGCGGCGAGGGCCGCATCGACCGGGGTGGCGAGCTCCGTGTCCCGGACGATGGCGCCGATCCTCTCCGCCAGCCGAAGCGGAACGTCCCGCTCCCGGGCCTCGCGCGAGAGCCTTGCGGCAACCTCCGCGAGCACCCGTTGCGCCATGCCGTGCAGGCCGCATGTGGTCGACATGACCGGCGGCAGGCCCTGCAGCCGGTTTTCGATGCGCCGACGGTCCGCGTCGGCTCCCCCAAGTCCCGCTCCGTGCATGATTCCAGACCGGTTTCTCTGCGGCCCTGCGAGTGCTCGGCGATCTGGCGTCGCGGTAGAAGCGGGCGAAATCCGCCCGGAGCACCTGTTCGAACCTGGTCCTACGACATGCCGACCGTGCGGCTCCCCCTTGCCCCAACGGTCGGTATTGGGCGTGGATTTTTTCCACGACAGAGAGAATGTCACACTTTATTTTTTGTGTAAACGCGTATGAACGTCAACAAAAGTTGACACTCGCTTCGGCCCGGGTTTACAGTTCTCTCAAGTCCTGAAGGGAGCCGGGTCGCATGGTCAGCACAGTCCACGCACAACCTGAACGATCGGCCGATCGGTCGCCGACCGGCGGCGCGCCGGGCGCGCTCTACACGCCGGCCGAGCGGGCCCGGCGGGACGCCTCGCGCTGGACGCTGGTGCAGGGGCTTCTGGCGCCGGTGCAATTTCTGGTGTGCCTGGTGAGCCTCGCCCTGATCCTGCGCTTCCTGCTGACGGGCGAGGGGCTGTTCGCGGCCAATGTCTCCATCGTGGTGAAGACGCTGACGCTCTACGCGATCATGATCACCGGCGCGATCTGGGAGAAGGAGGTCTTCGGGCAGTATCTCTTCGCGCCGGCCTTCTTCTGGGAGGACGTCGTGTCCTTCGCGGTGTTGGCGCTGCACACGGGCTATCTGCTGGCCCTGTTCCAGAACCTTCTGGCGCCGATCCCGCTGATGGCGCTGGCGCTTGCCGCCTACGCGGCCTACGTGATCAACGCCGCCCAGTTCCTGTGGAAGCTGCGCATGGCGCGGCGTCAGGCGCCTGCCGAGGGGCCGGCGGCCGAAGTGGATGCCGACCAAACCGACGCGGCGCTTGCGCGCGGGGAGCGGGCGGCATGAGCGACCGAACCGATCATTCCGCATCCGCGACACTCGAGCGGCCGGCCCTCGATCCCGCCTCCGGTCCGGGCATGGCGACGGCCCCGGCCACTGGCCCTGGCAGTGCGGCGGCCTGCGGCACGGCGGCGGCCCCACTGCGCCAGCGCGGCCAGCACGAGGTCTTCTGCGGGCTCACCTCCATCATCTGGCTGCATCGCAAGGTGCAGGACGCCTTCTTCCTGATCGTCGGGTCGCGCACCTGCGCGCACCTGATGCAGTCGGCCGCCGGCGTGATGATCTTCGCCGAGCCGCGGTTCGCCACGGCGATCATCGACGAACGCGATCTCGCCGGCATGGCCGACGTCAACGACGAGCTCGACCGGGTGGTCGACCGGCTGCTCACGCGCCGGCCGGACATCAAGATGCTGGTGCTGGTCGGCTCCTGCCCGTCAGAGGTCATCAAGCTCGACCTGCCGCGCGCCGCGCAGCGGCTGCACCGGCTGCATGCCCCGCAAACGCGGGTGATCAGCTATTCGGGCAGCGGCATCGAGACCACTTTCACGCAAGGCGAGGACAATTTCGTCGCCGCCCTGGCCGCCGAGATGCCGCAGGCCCCGGCCGATGCGCCGCGCTCCCTGCTTGTCGTCGGCACGCTGGCCGACGTGGTGGAGGACCAGTTCCGCCGGATCTTTCAGGGGCTGGGGATCGAGCGGGTGGACTTCCTGCCGTCCCGGCATGGCGCGCATCTGCCCGAAATCGGCCCCAACACCCGCTTGCTGCTCGCCCAGCCCTGGCTGGGGGCGGCGACCAAGGCGCTCGAGTCCCGCGGGGGCCGGCGCATCGACGCACCGTTCCCGCTCGGGGAGGAGGGCACCACCAGGTGGCTTCGGGCGGCGGCGGAGGCGTTCGATGTGGAGCCCGCGCGGTTCGACGCGGTCACGCGGTCCGGGCGCGCCCGCGCCCGGGCCGCGCTCGACCACTACCGCGCGGATCTTGCGGACAAGCGGGTCTTCTTCTTTCCCGATTCGCAGATGGAGCCGGCGCTCGCCCGCTTTCTCCACGGCGAGCTCGGCGCCGAGATCGTCGAGGTCGGCACCCCCTATCTCCACCGCGCCCACATGCGCGCCGATCTGGAGGCGCTGCCCGCCAGCGTCACCATCAGCGAGGGCCAGGACGTCGACCGCCAGATCGACCGCTGCCACGCCGCCGATCCCGATCTGATCGTCTGCGGCATGGGGCTCGGCAATCCCCTCGAGGCGGAGGGACGCGCCACCAAGTGGTCCATCGAGCTCGTCTTCGCCCCGATCCAGGGCTACGAGCAGGCCGGAGACCTGGCCGAACTCTTCGCCCGTCCGCTGCGCCGGCGCGCCGCGCTCAAGGTGGAGGTCTAGGCCATGCAGCTTGCCATGTGGACATACGAGGGTCCCCCGCATGTCGGCGCGATGCGCATCGCCGCCTCGATGACCGGCCTGCACTACGTGCTGCACGCGCCGCAGGGCGACACCTATGCCGATCTCCTGTTCACCATGATCGAGCGGCGCAAGTCGCGCCCGCCGGTCACCTACACCACCTTCCAGGCCCGCGATCTCGGCAAGGACACGGCCGAGATCTTCAAGACCGCCTGCCGCGAGGCGGTGGAGCGTTTCGCTCCGCAGGCGGTGCTGGTCGGCGCCTCCTGCACGGCGGAACTGATCCAGGACGATCCGGGCGGGCTCGCCCGCACGCTCGGCCTCGACATTCCCGTCGTGCCGCTGGAACTCCCCTCCTACCAGAAGAAGGAGAACTGGGGCGCGGCCGAGACCTTCTACCGGCTGGTGCGGGGCCTTTGCGGCGGGCGCGAGGCGCCGGCGCGCGCGGCGGGCGGCGTGAAGCGCTGCAACATCCTCGGCCCCACCGCGCTCGGGTTTCGCAATCGCGACGACATCCGCGAGGTGACCGCGATCCTCGAAGCGCTCGGCGTGCCGGTCAATGTGATCGCGCCGCTCGGCGCCTCGCCGGCCGATCTCGCGCGCCTGCCCGAGGCGGATTTCAACATCGTGCTCTATCCCGAGATCGCGGACACCGCCGCGCGCTGGCTGGAGCGCAGCTTCAGGCAGCCGCGCACCGTGACCGTGCCGATCGGCGTGACCGCGACGCGGGCCTTCATCGAGGAAGTGGCCGGGCTTGCCGGCGTCGATCCCGCGCCGGTGCTGGCGTCCTCCGACGAGCGCCTGTCCTGGTACTCGCGCTCCATCGATTCCAACTATCTGACCGGCAAGCGGGTCTTCATCTTCGGCGATGCCACCCATGCGATCGCGGCGGCCCGTGTGTGCCGCGACGAACTCGGCTTCAAGGTCTGCGGGCTCGGCACCTATGCCCGCGAATTCGCCCGCGACCTGCGCGCGGCGGCGGCGGAGTATGACGTCGAGCCGCTGATCAGCGACGACCATTTGGAGGTCGAGGACGCGATCGCCGCCGCCCAGCCGGAACTGGTGCTTGGCACGCAGATGGAGCGCCATGTCGCCAAGCGGCTGCGGCTTCCCTGCGCCGTGATCTCCTCGCCCGTGCATGTGCAGGACTTTCCCGCGCGCTACTCGCCGCAGATGGGCTTCGAGGGCGCCAACGTGCTCTTCGACAGCTGGGTCCATCCGCTGATGATGGGGCTGGAGGAGCATCTGCTCGGCATGTTCCGCGAGGATTTCGAGTTCCACGACGAGGCCAGGGCCTCGCATCTCGCAGCGCTTGGCGGGGGCGGCAACGCGGCGCGGGACGCCGACCCGCAGGACGCCGCGCCGGCCGCCGCGCGCGCCACCGCACAGGATGCCGCCAACGACGCCGGGCAGGTGGCCGTCGCCGATGCCGTCAACGACCCGCTGTCCTGGACCGCGGATGCCGAGAAGGAATTGCGCAAGATCCCGTTCTTCGTGCGCGGCAAGGCGCGCAGGAACACCGAACGCTTCGCCGCCGAGCGGGGGCTGACACCGATAACCGTCGAGACGCTGTACGATGCAAAAGCATATTTCGGTCGCTAGCGACGCGGCGTTCGCGGATCTCGGGACCATTCCGGTTCGCGTCGTCATCGTCACCCTGGACAGCCACATGGACAGCACGGTCGAGCGGGCGCGCGCGATCCTGCGCAAGGAACTGCCCGGCCTCAGCCTGACGCTGCATGCGGTCGCCGAATGGAACGGCGATCCGGCCGCCGCCGAGCGGTGTCGGGAGGACATCGAACAGGGCGACATCATCATCGCCAACATGATGTTCCTGGAGGAGCACATCCGCCAGGTCGAGCCCTGGCTGAAGGCGCGGCGCGATGCCTGCGACTGCCTCGTGGGCTGCCTGTCGGCGGCGGAGATCGTCAAGCTGACGCGGATCGGCGATTTCGAGATGGACAAGCCGACCGGCGGCGCGCTCGGCCTGCTCAAGCGGCTGCGCGGCAAGAAGGACAAGTCCGGTTCGGCCAGCCGCGGCCAGATGAAGATGCTGCGCCAGCTGCCGCGCATCCTGAAGTTCATTCCCGGCAAGGCGCAGGACGTGCGCGCCTATTTCCTGACGCTGCAGTATCTGCTCGCCGGCTCCGACGAAAACGTCGTCAACCTGGTGCGCTATCTGGTGTCGCGCTATGCGGCCGGTCCGCGCGCGCCCCTGCGGGACGTCGTCGCGCCGCAGATGCCGATCCATTATCCCGACGTCGGCCTCTACCACCCGGCGCTGCCGGGCCGGGTGACCGAGCGTCTGGACGCCTATACGCGGGCGGCGGGCTCGCGGCGCGACGCGGCCACCGTCGGCGTGATCGTCATGCGCTCCTACGTGCTGTCCGACAACGCCGCGCATTACGACGGCGTGATGGCGGCCTTGGCCGCGCGCGGCCTCAATGTGATCACCGCCTTCGCCAGCGGCCTCGACGCGCGCCCGGCCATCGAGCGCTTCTTCATGAAGGACGGCAAGGCCTGCGTCGATTGCGTCGTCTCGCTCACCGGCTTCTCGCTCGTCGGCGGTCCGGCCTACAATGATGCACGGGCCGCGGAAGAGGCGCTCGCCGCCCTCGACGTGCCGTATCTTTCCGCTTTCGCCAGCGAGTTCCAGAGCCTCCAGCAATGGGGGCGCGGCGAACAGGGGCTGACGCCGGTCGAGACCACGATCATGGTGGCGCTGCCGGAGATCGACGGCGCAACCAATCCGATCCTCTACGGCGGGCGCAACGACGGCTCGGGCGCCTGCGACGGCTGCGACCGCCATTGCACCTTCGAGGACGCGGCTCCGGGGCGCGGGCGCGACATGCATTCCTGCCCGGAGCGGGCGGAGATGCTGGCGAGCCGTGTCGCCAGGCTCGCCGGCATGCGCCGCAAGGCCAAGGCGGAGCGCAAGCTCGCCATCGTGCTCTACAACTTCCCGCCCAACGGCGGGGCGACCGGGACGGCCGCCTATCTCGGCGTCTTCCGCTCGCTCCACAACACGCTGAAGGCGCTTCAGGCCGACGGCTACGCGGTGGAGCTGCCCGCCGATGCCGACGCGCTGCGTGAGGCGATCCTCGGCGGCAATGCCGAACGGCACGGCCAGCCGGCCAATGTGCACGCTCGCATCGACGCCGACACCCATGTGCGCCGCGAGCCCTGGCTGTCTGAAATCGAGGCGCAATGGGGCCCGGCGCCGGGCCGCCAGCAGAGCGACGGGCGCAACATCCTCGTGCTCGGCACGCAGTTCGGTAACGTCTTCGTCGGGGTGCAGCCCGCCTTCGGCTACGAGGGCGACCCGATGCGGCTCCTGTTCGAGCGCGGTTTCGCGCCGACCCATGCGTTTGCCGCCTTCTACCGCTATCTGAAGGAAGATTTCGACGCCGACGCCGTGCTGCATTTCGGCACGCATGGGGCGCTGGAATTCATGCCCGGCAAGCAGGCGGGGATGGCGGCCAACTGCTGGCCCGACCGGCTGATCGGCGCGCTGCCCAACATCTATCTCTACGCGGCGAACAATCCCTCCGAAGGCACCATCGCGCGGCGCCGGTCGGCGGCGACGCTGGTGAGCTACCGCACGCCGCCGATCTCCGAGGCCGGCCTCTACAAGGGGCTCGCCGACCTCAAGGCGACCATCGACCGCTGGCGCGGGCTGCCGCCGGAGGCGGAGAGCGAGCGGACCAATCTGGTCGAGACCATCCGCCAGCAGGCCGAGGCGCTCGATCTGATCGAGCCGGGCACGGCTGAGGCCGCAGACCTCGACGTGATCGCGCTGGCCGACCGGCTGCGCGACTTCGAGACCTCGCTTATTCCGCACGGCCTGCATGTCGTCGGCGACGTGCCGGACGACACGGTGCGCGCCGAACTTCTGGCCTCGGTCAACGCGGCGAGCGGCGAAGCGGCCCTGCCCGAGGATCTGGTCGCCGAGCTTGCCGCCGGGCGCGCCAAACGTCCCGCCGATCCGGCGATGGCCGACGCCTTCGACCGGCTGGCCCGGCTCGACGCCGATCTGAAGCGCGAAACGGAAGTGCCGGCGCTGCTGGCCGCGCTCGACGGGCGCTACATCCCGCCGGTGAGCGGCGGCGACATCCTGCGCTCGCCCGACATCGTGCCGACCGGGCGCAACATTCACGGCTTCGATCCCTTCCGCCTGCCGAGCCCCTTCGCGCTGACGGACGGCGCGGCCCAGGCGAACCGGCTGATCGCCCGTTTCCAGGCTGATCACGGGCGCATGCCGCGCCGCGTCGCCATGGTGCTGTGGGGCACGGACAACCTGAAGAGCGAGGGCGCGCCCGTCGCCCAGGCCCTGTCGCTGATCGGTGCCAGGCCGCGTTTCGACAGCTTCGGCCGGCTGGCCGGGGCGGATCTGATCCCGCTTGCCGATCTCGGGCGCCCGCGCATCGACGTGGTGATGACCCTGTCGGGCATTTTCCGCGATCTGCTGCCCTTGCAGACTCGGCTGCTCGCCGATGCCAGCCGGCAGGCCGCGCTCGTCGACGAGCTGGAGGCCGACAATCCGATCCGCGCCCATGCGCTCGCTCATGCGCAGGCCCATGGCGTGTCGCTCGAGGAAGCGGCGTTGCGCGTCTTCTCCAACGCCGCCGGCGCCTATGGGTCCAACGTCAACCTGCTGATCGACAGCGGCGCCTGGGACGACGCGGACGAGTTGGGCGCGACCTATACCAGCCGCAAGTGCTTTGCCTATGGCATCGACGGCCAGCCGGTGCAGCGTCCGGACCTGCTCGGCGAGATCCTCGAAGGGGTCGAGGCGGCCTATCAGAACATCGAATCCGTCGAGCTCGGGATCACCGCCATCGACCACTATTTCGACACGCTCGGCGGCATCAGCTCGGCGGTGAAGTCCTCGCGGGGCGACGCGATCCCCGTCTATGTCGGCGACCAGACGACCGGCGCGGGCAAGGTGCGCACGCTGGAGGAGCAGGTCGCGCTGGAGACCCGCACGCGGATGCTCAATCCCAAGTGGTACGAGGGCCTGCTCGCCCACGGCTACGAGGGCGTGCGCCAGATCGAGAGCCACGTCACCAACACGCTCGGCTGGTCGGCGACGACGGGCCAGGTGGCGCCCTGGGTCTACAAGCATCTCACCGAGACCTTCGTGCTCGACGCGGAGATGCGCCAGCGGCTCGCCGAATTGAACCCGAAGGCCAGCGTCAAGCTCGCGAACCGCCTGATCGAGGCCGGCGAGCGCGCCTATTGGCAACCCGACGAGGAAACCTGGGCCGCCCTGCGCGCGGCGGGAGATGAACTCGAAGACCGGCTCGAGGGCCTGACAGTGGAGTTTGCGGCATGAACCTCTATACGCACCCCAAGACCGCCGAGCGCGAGGCCCGCGCGCTGAAGAAGGCCAGCGGGCGCGAGGATGGCGACGGCAGCGTTCAGGTGCATCTCGACCCGGCCATGGAGATCGAGGGCGCCAAGGTCTTCGCGATCTACGGCAAGGGCGGGATCGGCAAGTCGACCACCTCGTCGAACCTGTCGGTCGCCTTTTCCAAGCTCGGCAAGCGCGTGCTGCAGATCGGCTGCGACCCGAAGCACGATTCCACCTTCACGCTGACCAAGTCGCTGATCCCGACCGTGATCGACATCCTCGAGGAGGTCGACTTCCACACCGAGGAACTGCGCTCGGAGGATTTTGTCTTCGAGGGCTTCAACGGCGTGCAATGCGTCGAGGCGGGCGGACCGCCGGCCGGCACCGGCTGCGGCGGCTATGTCGTAGGCCAGACGGTGAAGCTGCTGAAGGAGCATCACCTGCTGGAAGACACCGACGTGGTGCTGTTCGACGTGCTCGGCGACGTGGTGTGCGGCGGCTTCGCCTCGCCGCTGCAGCACGCCGAGCGCGCGCTGGTCGTCGCCGCCAACGACTTCGACAGCATCTTCGCGATGAACCGCATCGTCGCGGCCATCAAGGCCAAGTCGAAGAATTACGACGTGCGGCTCGGCGGCGTCATCGCCAACCGCTCGCGCGAGACCGACCAGATCGACCGTTTCAACGAGGCCATCGGGCTGCAGCGTCTGGCGCATATCGCGGACTCCGACGCCGTGCGCATCAGCCGTCTCAAGAAGTGCACGCTCTTCGAGATGGAGGAGACGCCGGAGGTCAAGGCGATCCAGAACGAATACCTGCAACTCGCCGAATACCTGCTGAGCGGATCGCAGGAGTTCGACGCGACCCCGATGAAGGATCGCGAGATCTTCGAGTTCCTGGGCTTCGAGTGAGAGGCCGGGTGAGTTGGGGACGAGTGGAGACAACCGGGCGATGAGCGATATCCTGCCGCACGCGAGCTACCTCCGCCGTCGGGGCGAGTTGCAGGTCTATTTCGACCGCACCGCCGTCGACGCCTGGAAGAAGTTCGCCAGCGACGAGCCGCTGGGGCGGATCCGCGCCACCGTGCGCGCGGGCCGCGACCGCATGCGCGCGACGCTTCTCTCCTATCTGCCCGAGGATCTCGCCGGCTGGCGCATTCTCGACGCCGGCTGCGGCGCGGGCCATCTGTCGCTGGAGCTTGCCCGGCGCGGCGCCGAGGTGCTCGGCGTCGATCTCTCGCCCGAGATGGTGCGTTTCGCCGCCGACCGGGCGGCCGGCGAGGGGGCGTTTGCCGCCCGCGTGCGCTTCGAGGCGGGCGACATGCTGAGCGCCGATCACGGCCGTTTCGACGCGGTGGTGGCGATGGATTCCCTCATCCACTACCGCAGCGAGGACACGCTGGCCGCGCTTGCCCGGCTGGGCGAGCGCACGGACGGCAAGATCCTCTTCACGCTCGCCCCGCGCACCCCGCTGCTGAGCGTCATGCACGGTGTCGGCCGCCTGTTTCCGCGCGGCGACCGGGCGCCGGCCATCGAGCCGGTCTCGCCCGTGAAGCTTGCCCGCCGCGTTCACCGCGATCCCCGGCTCGGCGGCTGGTCCGTCGGCCGGGACGCGCGCATCTCCAGCGGCTTCTACATCTCCCATGCCATGGAGGTGACCCGGCGATGAAGGCGAGTGCACTGGGCATGCGGCGCATGATCGGGGTCTGGCAGCGACTGGGCACCCGGTTCCTGCCCTTCGCGGATGCGGCCTCGCCGGATCTGCCGCTGAGCCGGCTGTTGCGCCTGTCGCTGTTCCAGGTCTCCGTCGGCATGGCGGCGGTGCTGCTGACCGGCACGCTCAACCGGGTGATGATCCTGGAGCTCGGCGTGCCGACGAGCCTCGTCGCGCTGATGGTGGCGATCCCGGTGCTCGCCGCGCCCTTCCGCGTGCTGATCGGGCATCGCTCCGACACCTATGTCTCCGCGCTCGGCTGGCGGCGGGTGCCCTACATCTGGTTCGGCACGCTGCTGCAGTTCGGCGGCCTCGCCTTCATGCCCTTCGCGCTGCTCCTGCTGCAATCGCAGACGCTGGGGCCCGAATGGGCCGGTCCGGTCGCCGCCGCCTTCGCCTTTCTGCTCACCGGCCTCGGCATGCACATGGCGCAGACCGCCGGTCTGGCGCTCGCCACCGATCTGGCCGCCGAACAGACGCGCCCGCGCGTCGTCGCGCTCGTCTATGTGATGCTGCTCGTCGGCATGATCGTCGCCTCGCTGGCCTTCGGCTGGCTGCTCGCCGACTTCTCGCCAATGCGCCTGATCCAGGTCGTGCAGGGCGCGGCGGTGGTGACGGTCGCGCTCAATGTCGTCGCCCTGTGGAAGCAGGAGGCGCGCCGCCCGCACGCCACCCGCGCCGGCCGCGCTGTGCAGGGCTTCGGCGAGGCCTTCGCCGCCTATCGCGGCAACGCGCAGGTGACGCGCTTTCTGGTCGGCGTTGGGCTCGGCTCGGCCGCCTTCAGCATGCAGGACGTGCTGCTCGAACCCTTCGGCGGCGAGATCCTGGGCCTCAGCGTCAGCCAGACGACCCTGCTCACCGCCATGTGGGCGGGCGGCACGCTGGCCGGCTTCGCGCTGGCCGGCCGTCTGCTGCACAGGGGCATGAACATGCACCGCATGGCCGCACTTGGCGCGCTCGTCGGCGTGTTCGCCTTCGCCGCCGTGATCTTTTCCGGCGCGCTGGGCTCCGCGACGCTGTTTCGCGCGGGCACGCTGGCGATCGGTTTCGGCGGCGGGCTCTTCGCCGTCGGCACCATGCTGGCGGCGATGGAACTGGCGGAGCGCACCGACGCGGGCTTCGCCATCGGGGCCTTTTCCGCCGTGCAGGCAACCGCCATCGGGCTCGGGCTCGCGATCGGCGGAGTGCTGCGCGACGTGGTCAACGCGGTGGCGGCGACGGGCGCGCTGGGCGAGGCGCTGCAGACGCCCTCGACCGGTTACGCCGTCGTCTACAACGTCGAAATCGTTTTGCTTTTCTTGAGTTTGGCCGTTCTCGGACCGCTTGCTGGCAAGCGCTTCGGGGGCGACCGCGACGGGCTCAGGCAGTTTGGCCTGGCCGATCTGCCGGGATGAGCCGGCACAGACAGAAGGAGGTCCGTCATGGGAACCGGATCGATCGTGGGTAGCATCGACGTCGCGCAGGTGACGTTATACGTGTTCTGGATCTTTTTCGCCGGACTGATCTGGTACATCCGCAAGGAGGACCGGCGCGAGGGCTATCCGCTGGAGAACGACGTCACCGGCGAATACAACAAGGACCCCTGGCTGTTCCTGGCCCAGCCGAAGACCTTCGTGCTGCCGCATGGCAATGGCACCGTGTCCTATCCCGACTACTCGCGCGACACGCGGCCCATTCCGGGCGAACGGCTGCTGCCGCGCTATCCCGGCTCGCCGATGCGCCCGACCGGCGATCCCATGAAGCTCGGCATCGGTCCGGGCTCCTGGGCCGAGCGCCCCGACCGCCCCGACCAGTGGCATGACGGCAAGCCGAAGATCGTGCCGCTGCGCGTCGCCGAGGGCTTCGACATCGCCGAGGGCGACAAGGACCCGCGCGGCATGCGCATCTTCGGGTGCGACAAGGCGCTGGCCGGCACCGTCGCCGAGGTGTGGGTCGACCGCATGGAGCAGATGATCCGCTATCTGGAGGTCGATCTCGGAACGACCGCGAGCGAGGGCGAGGGCGCCAGCGCCCGGCGCGTGCTCGTGCCCATGACCTTCTGCGTCTACAAGAAGGCGCGCGGGGCGGAGACGGTGGTCTATGTTCATGCGATCACCTCCGAGCAGTTCGCCGGCGTGCCGGCGCTGGCCAGCATGGAGCAGATCACGCTGCTGGAAGAAGAGAAGGTCACCGCCTACTTCGGCGCCGGCCAGCTCTACGCCACGCCCGAGCGCGCGGAGCCGCTGCTGTGAGCGCCGAGATCCACGAGGCACCGGAGCACGAGTTCGAACCCGTGCCCGGACTGCCGGAAACCTTGCCGGAGGGGGAGTTCATCCTCTGGCAGGGCCGCCCCGAGCATCGCCGCATCGCGCAGCGGATCCTCAAGAACCGCTGGATCGCCGGCTACTTCCTGGTGATCGTCGTCTGGGCGCTGGTCGCCGGCTACTACGACGACCGTCCGCTCGGCTACATCCTGTTCTCGGCCGGCGCGCTGACGGTGCTGGCGGCGATCGTGCTCGCCCTCGTCGAGGGCTTCGCCTGGGCGGTGGCCAAGACGACGCTCTACACGATCACCAATGCCCGCGTCGCCATGCGCATCGGCGCCGCCCTGTCGGTGACCTTCAACCTGCCGTTCTCGGAAATCGAGGCCGCCAGCGTCGACCGGCGCGCGGATGGCAGCGGCAACATCGCGCTGCGGCTCAGGCCCGACATCCGCCTGTCCTGGCTGGTGCTGTGGCCGCATGCCCGCGCCTGGCGGTTCAGCCGGCCCGAACCGACGCTGATCTGCCTGCCGAACGTCACCGAGGTGGCGACCCTGCTGGCGCGCGAGATGAGCCCGCATATGGCCACGGCCGAGGCGCGGCCGCAGGCCCGCAGCGATGCGGCACCGGCGCGCCCGCGCGGCGAGATGGCGGGACGCAAGACGGCCTCGGCGCTCGGCTGAGGCGACCCGGCCGCCCGCTGCGGGCGGCCGCGACGAAGGACGATGACCGCAAGCGCCCCATGGGGGTGCGGAAGCGACGTGAAGGAACCGGGACGTGAAGGAACTGGGAGGAACTGAACCGTGACCCTGCATGCAAATCCGCGACAGATGCGCCCCGGCGCCCGCGAGGCGGGGTCGGCGCGCGGGTCGGCCTTCCCCCGGCTGCCGCTCTTCGGCGCCATCGGCCTCGTCGTCTTCGCCATGGCCGCGACGCTCTTCGGCCAGACCACCGAGATCGGCACGGTGCGCAATGTGATCGGCACGCCGCTCGACATGCGCGACATCGTGTTTCTGGAGCATGCCGACGGGACGGTTGCCGTGGCGGACGCGAGCTCCGGCCAGGTCATCACCCGGCTGACGCAGGCCGACGGCGGCTTCGCGCGCGGCGCGCTGCCGGCGTTCAAGCGCATGCGGCTGGTGGAGGAGGCCGACCAGGGGCTGCCCTATCGCATCATCCGCTGGGACAGCGGCGCGGTGTCGGTCTCCGACACGGCGACCGGGGAGCGGATCTATCTCAACGCCTTCGGGCCGGACATCGTGGCGCAGTTCGAGGGTTTCCTCGCGCGCGACGCGGCGGCCGCGCGGGCCGTGAACACAGGGGAGGAGTGAGCCATGACGAAATCGGCGCTTTTCTGGCGCAGGCGCGAGGATGTGCCCTGCACGGTGGAGATCAACAACACCTTCGACGCGCTCGGCGCCCATGTGCGCTTCGACAATGGTGCGGTGGTCCATCCCGGTGACGAGGTGATGGTGCACGGCGCGCCGGTCGCGGTGCCCTACGGCGAATGCCAGAGCTTCCGCCGCACCGCCACGATCACCCGCGCAAGCCGTCTGGAGCGCGCCTGGACGCGGGCGACCGGCGACTTCGAATTCATGGAACTGTGCGAGTTCTCCTTCTCCGAAAGGGCCACGCTATGAACACCCACGTCGATCCCCTCAAGGAGCGCGCGCGCAAGGTCGAGGTCAACGACACGACGAAGGCGGCGCTTGAGTCCACCATGCTCAATCCGCGGTTCTACACCACGGATTTCGACGAACTCGACCGGGTCGACGTCAGCGGGGTGCGCGGCGAATGGGACGCGCTCATCGCCGAGCTGAAGCGCGATCCCAACAAGGGGCACTTCAAGCGCAACGAGGCGTGGGACGATCTCGACATCGAGAGCCTGTCGCCGGAGCTGCGCAAGGAGCTGGTCGATTTCCTCGTCAGCTCGCTGACGGCGGAGTTTTCCGGCTGCGTGCTCTACAAGGAAATGAAACGGCGCGGCACCAACGCCGAGATGTGCGAGCTCTTCGGCTACATGAGCCGCGACGAGAGCCGCCACGCGGGCTTCATCAACGATGCGCTGAAGGATTTCGGCATCGGCGTGAACATGGGCTTTCTCGCCAAGGCGAAGAAATACACCTACTTCAAGCCGAAGTTCATCTTCTATGCGACCTACCTGTCGGAGAAGATCGGCTATGCCCGCTACATCACCATCTACCGGCATCTGGAGCGCCATCCCGAGCGGCGCTTCCATCCGATCTTCAAGTGGTTCAAGGAGTGGTGCAACGACGAGTTCCGCCACGGCGAGGCTTTCTCGCTCTTGATGCGCGCCGACCCGAAGCTCCTTTCGGGGCGCAACGTCTACTGGATCAAGTTCTTCCTGCTGGCGGTCTTCGCGACCATGTATGTGCGCGATCATGCCCGCCCCGCCTTCCACGAGGCGCTTGGCGTCGACATCGAGGACTACGACATGCGGGTCTTCCGCATCACCTCCGAGATCTCGCGCCAGGTGTTCCCGCTGGTGCTCGATCTGGACAATCCGAAGCTGCTCAACGGCTTCCGCAAGCTGGAGCGGATCAACCGCCGCCTCAACGCGGCGGCCGAGCGCGGCGGGATCTCCGGCGCCATCGGCAAGGCGATCTGGGGCACGGCCGCCGCCGTCACCTTCGCCGGCGTCTACATGATCCCGACGAAGTCGAACGCCATTCCCGAGACGAGCCGTCTCGAGCCGGTCTGGTAAGGGAGGGACGGGCCGTGCTCGACCTTGCGATCGCGGGCGTGGTGGCGCTCGTCGTATGGTGGCTCGCCACCGGCGTCGTGATGTTCGCCGCCTGGCAGGGCGCGCAGCGGCAACGCCTGTTGCTGCTCGCCTTCGTCGGCGTCGCCATCCTCGGCTGCGCGGGGCTTTACGCGAGCGCGCGGATGGAAAGCGTGGCGGGAACCTATCTCGCCTTCCTGAGCGCGCTGGCCGTGTGGGCCTTTCTCGAGGCGACGTTCCTCTTCGGCATGGTCACCGGCCCGCGTCAGGCGCGCTGTCCGCGCGAGGCGCGCGGCCTGCAACGCTTCCGGCTCGCCTTTCTCGCCGTGCGCGATCACGAGTTCGCCCTCGTCGCCGGCGGTCTGGTGGTCGCCGCGCTCGTCTGGGGCGGGCCCAATCACGCGGGCCTGTGGACCTTCGCGCTTCTGTGGGTGATGCGCCTGTCGGCCAAGCTCAACATCTTCCTCGGCGCGCCGCGCGCGGCGAGCGTCTTGATCCCCAGGCAATTGCGCTATCTCACCAGCTACTTCCGCACCGACCGGGTGAGCTGGCTGCTGCCCGCGACGATCCTCGCGGCGGTGGTGCCCTTCGCGCTTCTGCTGCAGGCCGCCTTCGGCGCGGCGGATGTGCACCGGGCGGTGGCCTTCATGCTGCTGTCCACCTTTCTCGGCCTGGCGGTTCTGGAGCATGTGTTTCTGGTGCTGCCGGTGTCCGACGAACTGCTCTGGCTCTGGGCGGCGCGCGATCGGGCGCCCGCATCCGGCGCCGACGACCAGCCTGCACCCTTGCAGGACACGTCAAGATCCCCGACCGCCACGCCGCGCGCGCGGATCCGGCAATCACACCACAAGAGGGGGCTAACCTCATGGACATGAAGACTTATTTCGCGCAGGCGCTCGACGGTTTGCGCGAGGCCGGAAACTACCGCGTGTTCGCGGATCTGGAGCGCATCTCTGGCGATTTTCCCAAGGCCCGGCGCTACCGCGACGACGGCAGCGCCCATGAGGTGACGGTGTGGTGCTCCAACGACTATCTGGGAATGGGGCAAAGCCCGATCGTCACCCAGGCGATGAAGGACGCGATCGACCGCTGCGGCGCCGGCGCCGGCGGCACGCGCAACATCTCCGGCACCAACCACTATCACGTGACGCTGGAGGCCGAACTCGCCGACCTGCACGCCAAGGAAGACGCGCTGATCTTCACCTCCGGCTATGTGTCGAACTGGGCGGCACTCGGCACGCTGGGATCGAAGATCCCGGGCTGCATCGTCTATTCCGACGCGCTCAACCACGCCTCGATGATCGAGGGCATTCGCCATTCGCGCGCCGAAAAGCGGATCTGGAAGCACAATTGCCCGGAAGATCTCGACCGGATGCTGTCCCGCGACGATCCCGACCGGCCGAAGCTGGTGGCGTTTGAATCCGTCTACTCGATGGATGGCGACATCGCGCCGATCGCCGAGATCTGCGACGTGGCGGAAAAGCACGGCGCCATGACCTATCTCGACGAGGTGCATGGCGTCGGGCTCTACGGGCCGCGCGGCGGCGGCGTGGCCGAGCGCGAGGGGCTGATGGATCGCCTCACCGTGATCGAGGGCACGCTCGGCAAGGCCTTCGGCGTGATGGGCGGCTACATCGCGGCCGACCGCGATCTGTGCGACTTCGTGCGCTCCTTCGCCAGCGGCTTCATCTTCACCACCGCGCTGCCGCCCGCACTCGCGGCCGGGGCCATCGCCTCCATCCGCCACCTGAAGCAAAGCCGGCTGGAGCGGCGGCGCCAGGAGGACCGGGTGAACCGGCTGCGCATGCTGCTCGACCGCCGGGGCATTCCGCATATGCCCAATCCGAGCCACATCGTGCCGGTGATGGTCGGCAACGCCGCCAAGTGCAAGTGGATTTCCGACTTGCTCCTGGACGGCTACGGCATTTATGTCCAGCCGATCAACTATCCGACCGTGCCGGAGGGGACGGAGCGGCTGCGCTTCACGCCCTCGCCCCTGCACACGGACGACGACATCGACCGGCTCGTCGGCGCGCTGAACGACCTGTGGTCGCAATGCGCGCTCGCCCGCGCGGTGGCCTGAGAGCCGCCATGCCGCCGAGCCCCGGTCCAGACCGAGGGAGGACGTCATGACGACGGCCACCGACATTCTCATCCCCGGCATCGCCGGCGACGGATCGCTCTTTCCGATCGAGAAGCTGCGGGCGCATGAGGATGCGGTCTTTCATCTCGCGATCTCCGTCTTTCTGTTCGACGGTGACGCGCTTCTGATCCAGCAGCGGGCGCTGGACAAGTACCACTGCGGCGGACTGTGGGCGAACACCTGCTGTTCGCATCCCAACTGGAACGAGACGGTCGAGGCCTGCGCGCACCGCCGTCTCGGCGACGAGCTCGGCATTTCGGTGCCGCTGGAGCGCCGCCGCACGGTGGAATATTCCGCCGATGTGGGCGGCGGGCTCCACGAACACGAGCGGGTTACCATGTTCGTCGCCGAGGTGAACCGCGTGACGCTGCCGCTCGCTCCCAATCCGGACGAGGTGATGGCGACCCGTTGGGTCACGCCGGACGCGCTGTCGCGCGAGGTGATCTCGCATCCCGAGCGGTTCACGCCCTGGTTCCGGCTGTACCTTCAGCGCTATCCGGACCTGTCCTTCAACAGCTTGTAGAGGGGCCAGCCTGTAGAGCGGTTCGCCCCGCGGGCGCTCACAGAAACAGCGCGTCCGCCCGCGGCGGATGCGCCAGCAGTTCGGCAAGGCGGGTGAGGCCGGTCTCAAGGCGGGTCTCGTCCGCCTCGTGCCCGAGACTCAGCCGCGCGGCCGCCGGAGCCTCCACGCCGGCGGCGGCGAAATCGCGGGCATCCGACACGCGCACGCCGCGCGCCTCGGCGGCCGCGCGAAAGCCGCCCGCGCTCCAGCCCTCGGGTAGCCGCAGCCACGCATGCAGCCCTTGCGGATCGGCGCGCAGATCGAAGTTTCCGAGAAGGTCGCGCGCAAGAGCCTGACGCCGTTCGGCCGAGGCCCGTTGCTGTCGCAAAAGATGCGTCGCCGCGCCGCTCTCGATCAGCCGGGCCGCGATCTCGCTCATCAGGGGCGGCGTCATCCACACGCTGAGCACGACGGCGCGACGCACCGCCTCGGCGAGAGAGGCGGGCGCCTGCACGAAACCCACCCGCAAGCCCGGCGCCACGCATTTCGACAGGCTGGTGATATGGATCGTGCGCTCCGGCGCGAAGCGCGCGACCGGTGGCGGTCGGTCCTCTTTCAGCGGGGCGAAGACGTCGTCCTCCAGGATCAGCACGTCGTGGCGGCGGGCAATGTCTGTCAGCCGTTCCCGCCGGTCCGCCGACAGGGTGGCGGTGGTCGGCGATTGCAGCGTCGGCGTGAGATAGAGCAGACGCACCGTGCGCTCCCGGCACAGCCGTTCGAAGTCGTCCGGGCAAACCCCCTCGTCGTCCAGCGCCACCGGCCGGATGCGCAGGGCGAGCCGCTCCGCGATCACCCGCACCGGTGCGTATCCCAGCGCTTCGGTGAGGATCAGGTCGCCGGGCGACAGCAGCGCGGTCAGGGCGCAAAAGAGCCCGTGCTGCGCGCCGCTGGTCGTCACGATCTCGCTCGAGCGCGTGTCGAGCCCGCAGGCCTCCAGCCAGGCGCGGGCGGCCGTGGCGTGATGGCGCGGCGCGGCATCGCCGTCCTGATAATCGAGGAAGCCGCGCAGATCGGAACCGGCGCCGATCTCGCGCAGCACATCTGCCAGATGCGTGTCGGCGCGGCTCGGCGAGGGGAGGTTGCGCGACAGGTCGATGGGGCCATCCACGTCGCGTGCGAGGCTGGCCGGCGCCATGCGCGCGGAGCGCGCGGCCGGGTCCAGCACGAAGGTGCCGCGCCCCGTCTCGCCCCTCAGCAAGCCCCGCTGCGTGCCCTGCGCATAGGCGCGGCTGACGGTCTGCGCCGAGACGCCGAGCGCGAAGGCGAGCTCGCGATAGGGCGGCAGACGCGTTCCCGGCGCGAGACGCCCCGCTGCGACGTCGTCGGCAAGCGCGTCGACGATGCGCCGATAGGTCGGGCCGTTGCGGCCGTCGAGATTGGGCACCCAGATTGACATGAGATCAATATACCGCTTGCTCGCGTCATTTCAATTGATCAATTTGCGCATCAATCATATCAAATGGAGGCCTTCATGAAAGCTCCCGACACAAAGATCGGAATCGCCCTGGCGCTCGTCTGCCTGGGGTTGCTGGCGGTCATGCCGGTTCTGTCGAACGCCCGCGACCTGCGCGTCGAGGCGCTCGTCTTCGCCTTCGCGCTCTCGCTCTGGCAGGTCGTCTTCGCGGTGCCGCTGTTCGCCCGGGAAATGATGGGGACGCGCAAGGGCGTCTTCGCCGCCACCTGGGCGCCGGGCCGCAAGCGCCGCGCGCTGCTGATCGCCCTGCTGACGGGCGCGATGTTCGGCCTGTCCACCTATCTCTATGTGCTCGGCGCGGAAAAGGCCGGCGCGACGAACCTCGCGATCGCCATCCAGGCCTATCCGCTCTTCGCGATCCTGTGGGAGACGCTGTTTCTCGGCAAGCGCAAGACGCCGGTCGAACTGCTGATCACCGCGCTGCTCGTGGGAACGCTCGCCTTCCTCGCCACCGGCGGCACCTTGCGTCCGGACGCCCTGTCGCTGTGGTTTCTCGTCGCTCTCGGGGTGCCTTTCCTGTGGAGCGTGGCGCATGTGATCATTCGCCAGGAACTGACGCAGACGCCCGTGACGCCGGCCCAGGTGACCTTCTTCCGGGTCGCCATCTCGACCGTCTTTCTCGGTGTGATGCTACTTGCCGGCGGCGGCTTCGACGGCAGTGTCGCGCAGGCGCTCCTCGTCCCGCACGCCGTCGCTCTGGGCCTCGTCTATTATCTGGAGCTGATCGTCTGGTTCCACGCAGTGCGCCACATCGACGTGTCGCTCGCCAGTTCCATCACGGCGCCCTGGCCGGCGGTGACCATGGTGCTGGCGGCCGTGGTGCTCGGAGAGGCGGTGGAGCCCTATCAGATCGGCTCCTTCGTGGTGATCGTCGCCTGCATCTACGCCCTGACCCTCGCCAGCCTGCGCCGGTCGCGGCAATCGGCGGCCTGACTCTCCGGGACGCGTACCCTCCGGCAGGCCCAACGAAAAACGCCGGGCGAGGGGCCCGGCGTTTGTTTTCAAGCTGGTTCTTGCAAGGGCGCTAGTCCTGCGTGACCGCCGCCACGTCGCGTTCCGCCTCCGCAGCGCCCTGCTCGAGGCTGGAGGTCGTGCCCGGTGCGGCCGGGCCGAGCACTTCGGTTTCGCCCGGCACGTAGCTGTCGAAATCGGGCACGCCGGTCTCGGTCTTGCGGGAGATCGCGTCCACATAGTCCTGCAGCATCGACACCCCGTAGAGCGGCTTCTGCACGCCGTTGTGGCAGGTGGCGCAATTCACCTTCAGCACGTCGCCGGCGGGCCCCAGACGGTTGTCCGGGAAGACCGGCGTGAGACCCACCATGTAGTCGGTGTTGATCTCGCGGGCCATGCGGATGCCGTGCCAGGCGCTCACGCGCTGCGGCGGGCTCTGGTCCCAGTCGTTGAAGGCGCGCGAGTTGTGGCAGGCCATGCAGTTGGTGCCGAGGCTCTCCGACATGTGCATCATCAGCGACCAGGTGTTCTCCGTCTCCTTGGTGCCATTGGGGTTGTCGCCCATCGGCAGCGCGGTGTTGGAGTGCACGCGGATGTTCATGTCGTTGAGCAGATAGTCCTCCAGCGCGTTCTGCGGCAGCGAGGAATTGCCGGCGTATTGCGCGACCACGTTCTGCCCGGCGCGATAGCCGGCCATGCCGGGCGTCGGCTCCGGCGAGGTGTCGCGCGACCACACATTGGCCGGCACCGGCATGCCGCGGTGGCAGGTGTAGCAGGTCACCCCGACGTCCTGGACATGCGGCGTCCAGTCCTCGTTTATCGCCTGCGTCATCTGGATCATGCGGCGCGAGACGACCTTGGTGTAGACGTCGTCGCTGGCGAAGTTCTCCTCGTTGTGACAGTAGACGCAGCCCTGTTCCGGCGACACCCACTCGGTGATCGCGGCCATGAACTGGTTGAACTGGTCGCTGGAGAGGTCGCCGAGCACCTGGACGTTCTCGTAGATCTCGCTGGCGCGCTCGCCTTCCGGATCCGCTTCCCAGGGCGCCGGGGGCACCACGTTGGCGGCTTGCAGCTCCGCCACCTTCTCGCGGTCGCGGGAGACATACATGCCCGTCCCGCGATAGCCGACCTGTTCGGTGTCGACGGGGGGCAGATCCCAGTCTGCCCCCAGGATCGCCGCCGCGGCAAGCAGAGCGCCTGCGCCGGCGGCCGTCGGTAGCCAGAGGTTCATTGTCCGCCTCCTGTCGCTGCCGGGTCAACAACGCCCGGATAGATGTCGGGGAGCGGCGCGACGATGCCGTGCTCGATGCCCCACAGGTACCAATTGTCGACCACGGTTCCGGTCAGCAGGATGCCGATGCCTCCGGTCAGCGGTGTCAGGACGGCGAACCACCAGGCCCAGCGGTGGATGGATTCCATCGTGGCGTTGAAGCCCATGGTCCAGCGCCAGAACAGGGCGGCGCGTTCCGACGCGGTGCCGCGATCGGTGATCTGCTCCAGCTCACGCTCGCCGCCGTAGCGGGTCACCGCCAGGATGGTCGCGCCATGCATGGCGAACAGCAGCACCGAGCCGTACAGGAACACGATCGAAAGCGCGTGGAACGGGTTGTAGTAGAGGTTGCCGTAGCGGATCGAGAACGACGCGGTCCAGTCGAGGTGCGGGAAGATGCCGAAGGGCACGGCCTCCGCCCAACTGCCCATCAGCACCGGCCGGATGAAGCCGAGCACCAGGAACAGCCAGATCGCCGAGGCGAAGGCCCAGCACACATGGGTGCCCATTTCCAGCTGCCGGGCGCGGCGATACATGCGCACCCACCACAGGATGACCGAGGTCGTCAGGAAGAAGCCGGCAATGATCCACCAGCCGCCTTCGCTGAGCGGCGGGATGATCTCAAGGCCGTATTTCGCGGGTGGCGGCTCGAGCGCCAGCCAGAACAGCTGGCGGACGAACTGGATCGGATCCCATCCGACCGAGGCCCACATGTTGAGCCCGATGATCACGAAGGCGATCGCGCCGCACACGATCGAGATCGTGCCGAGAAAGCCGAGATAGATCGGGCCGATCTGGGCGTTGCCGATCAGGCCGGCGAGCCACAGGTGAAACGGCTTTCCGGTGCGCGGACTGTCGCCGGCGGGCAGCGGAATGCCCTCCTCGAGCGGACCGCGCACCTGCGTCAGGGTGAAGATGTTTTGATACTCGGACATGGTCCCGTCCTCAGCTCCAGAAGGGAAGGTTCAGCCACCAGTTCCACCACTGCGGCCAGCCCTGGTTCCAGAACGGCCCGCTGATGATGATGCACACCGCGCTCCAGAAGCCGGCGTTGAGCGCCAGAAGCAGCCCCAGCCGGTGGATGCCGAGCGTGCCGATCGAGTAGCCGATCGTGTCGCGGAAGAAGGTGTCCTCGTATTCCGGCGTCTTGACTTCCGCCTGTTTCGACGGATTGCCGCGCTCGCGGCCCGGATTGGCCGCCGAAAGGACGAGGCCGCCATGCAGCGCCAGCGCCAGCGTCGTGGTGAAGAAGAAGCTCACCGCGATCATATGCGCCGGATTGTAGTGGAAGTGCAGATACTGGTATCCGACGTTCGACACCCAATCGAGGTGACTGAAGATCCCGTAGGGAAAGCCGTGGCCCCAGGCGCCCAGCAGCAGCGGGCGGAAGACGACCAGCGTCACATAGGCGAAGATCGCGAAGGAAAAGGCGATCGGCACGTGGTAGCCGATGCCGAGCTTGCGGCAGATCTCGACCTCGCGCAGCGCCCAGCAACTGAAGGCGCCGATGGCGCAGATCGTGATGATCTGCCACAGGCCGCCGTCCTGAAGGGGGGCGAGCGCCAGACCGTAGCTGAGGTCCGGCGGCGCGATCGAGATGCGCCAGATGTTCCACGTCGGCCCGATGGCCGCGCCGTAGACGATCAGGGCGGTTCCCACGATGATGAAAAAGGCGCCGAGAACGCCGAAGAATCCGACGTAAAACGGTCCGACCCAAAAGTCGAACAGGTCTCCACCGATCAGGGTGCCGCCGCGCACGCGGTACTTGCGTTCGAAACTGAGCAACGCCATCGTCGTTCCTCCTGCTTGAGATGATCCGTGCCAGCGGTGAGCCCGGTCCGTGTCAGAGGTTCCGTGTCAGAAAGTCCTGGAAGTTTTGGCGGCGGGCGAGCCGGCTCGCGGTCGGGCCGTCCGCCGCCCTGTCAAGAAGTCGCTGTCATCCGATCAGTCGCGCAGGCGCCACGCCATCCGTCACGGATTGTTCGATCGAGCTGGTGGTGAGCGGTGCGCCCTCCAGCCAGTTGAACCGATCCGTGCTGAGCAGGATGAAGTGGATGAGAATCGCCAGCGAGAACAGGAAGGCGGCGAGCCCGACCATCACGCGGCGGGGATCGAACAGGTACCAAATTCTCCACATAGCTCTTCTCCTATGCGATGACGGGCAGGAGAGCGGAAACGGTCTGGTTCACGCTGTCGAGCGCGGCATAACCGTCGGGTCCGGGGATCCACGGACGCCAGAGCCAGACCAACAGATGCGCGACGACTGCGACCGCCGTGAATCCGAGAAAGCCCTGGATGAAATACTTGTGGATCTCCTGAGCTTCGCTTTCGGTCAGACCCGTAAGTGAGACGTTGTCTGGGCTTGCCATGAACGTCACCTCCTAGTCAGGTAAGCCACGAATCCCCCGCGGCTGGGGTGCCTGGGCGGAAACGGGGTCCCGCCGTCGGCGCTTGCCGGGTTTGGACCCCGGCAAAGGATGGACGGCTACGAGATGAAAGCGTAGCCGACCGCGGCGTGAGCCGCGGATTTCGCCTCGGCGAAAACGCTTTCGCGCGAGGAAGAGGCGGAGGGTTTCGCCGGTGCCGCCAGGCGCATCGCGCGTTTGGCAAGGCCGCCGGTCAGGCACAGCACGAAGGCGAGGGCGACGAGCACCCGGTATTCGAGCCGGTCCCAGGGATCGATCAGACGCGAGCCGTCGCAACGCCGCAGCTTTCTCGTGGCCATGCTCTCACTCCTCCACTGGCGCGGTGCCGAAACGCTCCGCGCAACCTCCGGCTATTCGGCCGGCTCCACTTGGCGCGGCGCGGGGGCGCCGGGCACATGAACGGGATCGACCTGGTCGGCGCCGGCGGCACGCGCGGCCCGCTCCGCCGTGTCGCGCAGCCGCTTGGCGGCGGAAATCCGGATCAGGACGGGCTCGGCGGCGACGAGCGTGTCGAGCGCGGCACGCGCCGCCTCGCTCCACGGCATTTCGCCCGCGCGGCGCACCGGGGTCGCGTCCACCGCGTCGAGTTCGCTCGACAGCGGCAGGATGTGGAACAGCGCGTCGAACAGCGCGTTGCACACCTCCTGGATCAGCCAGCTCGCACCCGAATAGCCCATCACCGGCGTGCCGGTGTGCCGGCGGATGATCGCGCCGGGGAACGAGACGGGGATGTAGACCGCCTTGGCGCCGGCCTCGGCGAGATACATGCGCTCGTTGTAGGAGCCGAAGAGGATCAGCGGCGGCGCCGCGTGGATCTGCGCGCGGATCGCCGCGTTGTCGGTCTTCGCCCCGGCCCGGCGCTGGGCGGAGAAGGTGCAGGGAAGCCCCATCTCCTCGGCCAGGAAGTGGCGGATGCCGCGCTCGTAGGTCTCGCTCGCAACAACGGCGAAGCTCGCGGTGGCGAAGAAATCCTGCGTCACCGAGCGCCACAGGTCCCACATCGGCTTGAGCGTCGTGTGTTTCTCCCGCTCGATGAAGGGATAGGGGTCGAGCCCCAGCATCTCGCCGAGCGTTTCCAGGAAGGCCGTCGTCGAATGGATGCCGACGGGCGCCTGCAGATAGGGGCGCTCCAGCGCCTCGCACAACAGCCGGCCGAACTCGCGGTAGAGGCAGATGTTCACCTCCGCGTCGGCGAGCTTGCCGACATCGGCGAGATGGCTCCCGAGCGGGAAGACCATGTTGATCTCCGCGCCGATGCCTTCCACCAGCCGGGTGATCTCGGCGAGATCGGAGGGCATGTTGAAGGTGCCGTAGATCGGCCCGATGATGTTGACCTTGGGCTTCTCGCCCTCCTTGCGCGGCTTGAGCGGCTTCACCCGGCCCTTCTTGGGGCCGTATTCGGTCCACAGCCACTTCAGCGCGCGGTCGGCGCTCTGCCACTGGTCCTCGTCGATGGTGCGCGGCAGGAAGCGCTGGATGTTGGTGCCTTCCGGCGTCACGCCGCCGCCGATCATCTCGGCGATGGACCCGGTGACGACCACCGCCGGAAGATCCGGATCGAGCACCTCGCGGGCGCGTTTCATCGCCCCTTCCGTGCCGTGCTGGCCGAGTTCTTCCTCGCCGAGGCCTGTCACGACGATGGGCAGCTCATGCGGCGGCAGCGCGTCGGTGTAATGCAGCACCGAGGTGACGGGCAGGTTCTCGCAGCCGACCGGGCCGTCAATGATCACCTGCAGGCCCTTGATTGCCGTGAAGGCATAGACCGAGCCCCAGTAGCCACCCGCGCGGTCGTGGTCGAGGATCAGCATGACGATCCTCCTGCGCGGCCGGGACCGCGCAAAACAGAAATGATGCGGTCGTGGTCGAGGATCAGCATCCCACCGCCTCCCCGGCGTCGACGGCGTTCTTGGAGACGCGCGTCTTGGCCGCGTATTTCTTGCGGAAGGCGGGGCGGGAGACCGGCGTGTCCTGCCAGACGCCGGCGGTGTCGCCGCTGCCGACGCCCTCGAAAAAGGCGGTCATCCGGTCGAAGCGCGGCTTGTTGGCGATGGCCGCGTTGATCACCTGGGCGAGCGAGCCCGCCCCGGCCGGACCCATCAGCGGGCGGGCCGAGATCAGATTGGTGAAATAGAGCGCCGGAACCGAGGCTTCCTTGGCGGCCTGGACGACCGGCGTCGTGCCGATGACGAGATCGGGCTCGTATTCGGCAAAGGCCGCCAGATCCTGCTCCAGCGAGGCGCGATACTGGATGCGCACGCCCTTGGCCTCCAGCCAGGCGGCATCCTCGGCCGAGTAGGGTGTCTTCGGGCAGGCGGTGCCGACATAGCGCAGGTCCGCGCCCGATTCGACCAGCAGCCGGGCGACGATCAGCTCCGAGCCTTCGTAGCCCGACAGGGTGACGCGCCCCTCGATGCGGTTTTCGGCCAAGGCCCCGGCGATGGCCGCGCGCATGGCGTTGCGCACGCCGTCGCGCGCCTGCGGGGCCACGTTGAGCGTGTCGGCGATGGCGGTGAGCCAGGCATCCGTGCCGTCGAGCCCGACCGGCGCGGAGCCGATCACCGGACGCCCTGCCTCCCGGAAGGTGCGGATCGAGGCGGTGTAGAAGGGATGGATCGCGGCCACCGCCGCGCCGTCGAGCGCGGCATAGAGCTCGCGCCACTCGCGCACCGGAACCACCGGACCGGCGGCAAGGCCCATGGGCGCCAGCATCTGCCCGATGATCACCGGATCGGCGGGAAACATCTCTCCGAGCAGGGTCACCGTGGGGCGGTCTTCCACCCCGGCGCGCGGAGCGGCCACCGGGCCGGCGAGGACTTCCTCGCGGGCATATTTCAGCATGGCGCCGGACAGAACGTCCTTGGCTTCCGCATGGGTCGGCACGCCGAAGCCCGGCACGTCGATTCCGACGATGCGCACGCCGTCGATTTCCTTCGGCAGCATCTGCAGGGGCACGCCGGAGGCTGTCGGCACGCACAGATTCGTGACGATCACCGCGTCATAGTGCTCGGGATCGGCGGTTTCGCGCACCGCGTCGCGAATGTCCTCGTAGAGCTTGCCGGTGACCAGCGTCTCGGAACTGAAGGGCACATAGCCGACGGTCCGCTTCGCCCCGTAGAAATGCGAGGTGAAGGTCAGGCCGTAGACGCAGCACGCCGAGCCGGACAACAGCGTGGCCACGCGGCGCATGCGCAGGCCGACGCGCAAGGAGCCGAAGGCCGGGCACATGGATTGCGGCTGGTCGTGCGGCCCCCTGGGATAGTCGCGCTCGTAAGTCGCGAGCGTCTCCGACTTGCCGGCGGCCTTGGCCGCCGCCCTGAGCGTGTCGGCGCCGGCATGGCAGCCGAGACCGTCCGCCGGGGGAGCGGTCTGGGCGCCCGTCGGTGCGGTGGCGGCGTCGGGTGGCGCCTGGGTTGGATGCTTGTCCGTCATGGCCGCCTCACACCGTGTCGTAGATGACTTCGAGCGAGCGCTTCTCGAGCGTCGCGGCGGCGCACATGTCGGCCTGGGTGGCCGGCTGGAGCTGGAAGTCGCCGCCCGTCTGCTCGGTGTCGAACAGGGCGATCAGATCGTCCTGCGACAGCGGCGCGGGCTGCATCGGCGGCGCGTCGCACAGGTTGCCGGCGAGCTCGGCGAAGAGCGGGCCCCATTCGCCGTCGGGATAGCCGATGATCTGGTAGTTCGCGCTCTTGCGGCGGATGTCCTCGTGCTGCGGCACCGAGGCGAGCACGGGGATGCCGACCGCCTCGGCGAAGGCATGGGCCTCGCCCGTGCCGTCATCCTTGTTGATCACCATGCCGGCCACGCCGACATTGCCGCCGAGCTTGCGGAAATACTCCACCGCCGAGCAGACGTTGTTGGCCACATAGAGCGACTGCAGGTCGTTGGAGCCGACGACGACGACCTTCTGGCACATGTCGCGGGCGATCGGCAGGCCGAAGCCGCCGCACACCACGTCGCCCAGGAAGTCGAGCAGCACGTAGTCGAAGTCCCAGTCGTGGAAACCGAGCTTTTCCAGCGTCTCGAAGCCGTGGATGATGCCGCGTCCGCCGCAGCCGCGCCCCACTTCCGGGCCGCCGAGTTCCATTGCGAAGACGCCGTCACGCTTGAAGCAGACATCGCCGATGGCGATTTCCTCGCCCGCTTCCTTCTTCTTCGAGGCGGTGTTGATGATGGTCGGGCAGGCGCGCCCGCCGAACAGCAGCGAGGTCGTGTCGCTCTTGGGATCGCAGCCGATCAGCAGCACCTTCTTGCCGAGCTGGGCCAGCATGTAGGACAGATTGGCGAGCGTGAAGCTCTTGCCGATGCCGCCCTTGCCGTAGATCGCGATGATCTGCGTCGCCTTGGTCGGCTCGCCGACGGGCAGGGGCGGCGGCTCCTTGGTCGCTTCCGCGCGCAGCCGCGCGTACATCGCGTCGGTGCTCCCGTGGGCGGTCTCGGTTTCCGTTCCGGCGTTCGGGTCGATCCGCGGTTCCAGTCCGTCCGTCATCCGTTCCTCCTCCAGTCGAGCACCATCTTGGTGCAGCGCGGATCGCCGAAGGCCGTGGCATAGGCGTCGCACGCGTCCCGCGCGGGCGCCCGATGGCTGATCAAGCCGGCGAGCGACAGCCGTCCACTGTCGATCAGGCCGGTCACGGCGCTCAGGTCCGCGGGCGTGAATTCCGCCGCGATGTGAATGCGCGCCTCGCGCATGAAGGCGGGCGGAAAGGCAAAGCCGAGCGGCTCCGCGTAGAAGCCGGCGAGTGTCACCGTGCCGCGCGGGGCAAGGCGGGAAATGAGGGTGTCGAGCAGGCGCCCGTCGCCGCTTGCGTCGAGGATCGCGGCATAGTCGCGGCGCGGGTCGTCCTCGGCGTCGATCGCGGTCACGCTGCCAGGGTCCGCGCGCCGGTCCGCTGCCTTCTCCCAGACGGTGGGCGCGGGCAGGTCGAGCGCGATGGCGATGCGCGCGATGAGCCGGCCCAGCCCGCCGAAGCCGACGACGAGATCGGGGGCGGGCGTGTCGGGCAGGACGAGCGCATGATGGGCGGTGGCCGCCAGCGACAGCAGCACGGCATCGGCGCCGAGCGCGTCGGGCACACGGATGGCGCGTGCGCCCGGCAGGATCACGGTCTGCGCCGTGGCGCCGAACAGGCCCCGCGCGTCGCGGTAGCAGGTGGCGCCGGGGACGAAGACCGTCTCGCCTGTGCGATAGCCGCTCGTCGGGCCGGCCTGCGCGACGCGGCCCACGGATTCGTAGCCCGGAACCAGCGGATATCCCATGCCCGGAAAGGGCGGCATCGTGCCGTTCCAGAAGAGCTTTTCGGTGCCGGTGCTGATGCCGCTCCAGTCGACGTCGACCACGATGTCGGCCTCGCCCGCCGGCGTCAGCGCGACGTCGCGGACGGCGATTTCATGCGGTTCCTGGAGTACGACGGCTGACGTGAACATCTGATGCGTGGCCTGTTCGAATTTGAGTCGACAGGCTCTGCCTCCCTGAGTGTCATCATAAATCTACAGTAGAGAGTGTCAATTATTTTTTACACACGGTAAAGGCGGTAATAACCCTTAAACCCGGGCCGTCATGACCCCGGTGAACAGCGGCATGGCCGTGCGGCGACGGCCGATCCGGGTGAATCCGGCGGCCCGCAGAAGGGTCGTGATCTGCTCCGGGGTGCGGCAATGGCCGGAGCGCATGGCAAGGAAGTAGAATTCGAAATAGGCGGCCGCGAAGCGCCGGTCGTCGTCGGTGCCGCCCATCGGCTCGGCGATCACCAGCACGTCGCCGTCGCGCATCGCCGCACGCGCCGCCTTGAGCAGCGCGAGCGCGGCCGGGTCGTCGTGATCGCACAGCACGCGCACCAGGCTCAGGCAGTCGGCGCCGCGCGGCAGGGGATCGTCGAAGAAGCTGCCGCCGAAGGTGCGGGTGCGGGACGCAAGCCCGCGCGCCGCCATGGCGGTCTCCGCGCCCGCCGCCACCGGCGGCAGATCGAACAGCCAAAGAGCGAGGTCGGGGTGGGACTTCGCCACCTCGGCGAGAAACGTGCCGTCGCCGCCGCCGATGTCGAGCAGCGTGCGGTGGCGGGCGAAGTCATAGGCGCTCAGCACTTCCGCCGCGATCAGGTCCTGACTGAGATGCATGAGCCGCGAATAGGCCTCGGCGCGCTCAGGATCGACGGACGCCCCGTCCATCTGTCCCGCATAGGCCCAGAAGCGCGAGGTCTCGGTCTCGCCTGTCGAGCGCAGCAGCGCCACCGGATCGGCAAGGTCGCGATAGACCATGGCGTGATGGCGGATCATCGCCGCGATGCCCGGATTGTGCGCCACCACGGCGCCGAGATCGGCGAGCCACCAGGTCCCGTCCTTCAGCCGGGTGATCAGCTTCAGCCCTTGCGCGGCGGTCAGAAGACGGGCGAGTGCGGCGCGCGACAGGCCGGTTTCGGCCGCGAGCGCCGTCTCGCTCTTGCCGCTGTCCCTGAGCGTGTCGAACAGCCTCAGCTCGACACAGGCCAGAAGCACCTGCGTGTAGAGAAAGCCGGCGTTGAGGCGGAAGAGGTCGCGCGCGTTGCGCCGGGCAATGCCGCGCAGCAGCGGCACGCGGGCGACCGTGCGCTGAAACCGGTCGCTGCCGATCATCCGGTTGCGCCAGGCGCGCAGCCGTGCCGTGAGGCCTTGGCCTTGCGGCGCGTCCGCGCGGGCGGGCGAGGCGGGGGCGGTTCCGTCCATCGGGGTCGGCTTCGTGCTGTTGGTCCGCGGTCGTCTGGCCGCGACTGGCGGCGTCAGGTCGCGTCAGATCGGGTCAGGCGGCGACATGGGCGAGGTTCTTCGGCACCAGCCGCTTTGCCTCGCCCAGGATCAGCGCCCTGAGCGCCGGCCCGCCGGGGCAGTCGGGCACGGCGTCCACCGCCGCTCCGACGAGGATCTGGAGCCGCGCGACCGTCTCGCCGACGCCGTTGGAGAGCGCCGCGTTCGGTCGTCCGTTGGCCGCGTCCTGCCCGCAGGGCTTGCCGATCTCGTCCTCGCCGGCGGCGATGTCGCGCAGATCGTCCGCCGTCTGATAGGCGGCGCCGAGCGCCTCGCCGACCTGCATCCACGGCTGCGGATCCGCGCCGGCGGCAATCGCGCCGGCGGCCGTGGCGCCGGTGAAGAGGGCCGTCGTCTTGGCGCGGTGATAATCGGCGAGGGGAATGTCGCTCTCGCTCTCCCAGGCCTGTCCGGCGACGATGCCATGCGGCGAGCCGACGGCGCGTCCCACCGTGGCGGTGAGCGGGGCGAGGCGGTCGGGCGCCAGCGCGCATTCGCGCGCCAGTGTTTCGAAGGCGAGCACGATCAGCGCATCGCCGGTCAGCAGCGCCAGCGGTTGGCCGTGAACCACATGCAGCGCGGGCCGGCCCCGCCGGGTCGCGGCATCGTCGAAACACGGCATGTCGTCATGCACGAGCGAGGCGCAATGCAGCAGCTCGATGGCGGCCGCGGCGGCATCGCTCGCCGCCGGATGCGGATCGCCGCAGGCGCTGGCGACGGCCAGACACAGGCGCGGGCGCACCCGCGCGCCGCCGGGAAACACCGCGTAGCGCAGCGCCTGCATGAGGCGGGGCGGCTGTCCGGTGGCGGTGGCGAAGGCGACCGCCCGCTCCAGTCCGCGTTCGATGCGGGTGTGAATGTCCATCTGCGCCGCCTCCCGAAAGTCAATTTACAACGACAATCAATACTGTCAAATTAGATTGACACAAACGGTGGGGATGTCAATGCGGCGCGACACCGACACAAGCGACCTCGAAACAGACGACACGGACACAGGCGACACCGGCACAAGCCGCAATGGAGGCGAGACATGACCGCGGGCCTGCGGCGCGAGCGCATCGTCATCGTCGGGGCGGGCATCGCCGGCCTCGCGGCGGCGGTTTCGCTCGCCGCGCGCGGGGCGGATGTGCATGTCGTGGAAAAGGAAGCAGCACCCGGCGGCAAGATGCGCCAGGTCGCGGTCGGCGGCGCGCGGGTCGATGCCGGCCCGACCGTCTTCACCATGAAATGGGCCTTCGACCGGTTGCTCGAGACCGCCGGCACCACGCTGGAGGCCGAACTCGGCCTGCGCAAGGCGGACACGCTCGCCCGCCATGCCTGGCCGGATGGCACGCGGCTCGATCTCTTCGCCGACGTCGCGGCGAGTGCTGCCGCCATCGAGGCCTTTGCCGGCGCACGGGAGGCCGAGGGCTACCGGTGCTTCTGCCGGGACGCCGGCGCGATCTATGCGACGCTGAAGGACACTTACATCGCCGCCGAGCGCCCGTCGCCGCTCGATCTGGTGCGCCGCATCGGCCCGACGAATCTCTCCGCCATGTGGGCGCTGAAACCCTTTTCCACCATGTGGTCGGCGCTCGGCGGCTATTTCCGCGATCCCCGCCTGCGCCAGCTCTTCGGGCGCTACGCCACCTATTGCGGGTCCTCGCCCTTTCGCGCGCCCGCGACCCTGATGCTCGTCGCCCATGTGGAACAGGACGGCGTCTGGCTGATCGACGGCGGCATGCATGCGCTCGCCCGGGCGCTCGCCCGCGTCGCCGAACGGCACGGCGCGCGCATCGACTACGGCCGCGCGGTGGCGCGCATCGAGACCGGCGCCGACGGGGTCGAGGCGGTGCGCCTCGACGACGGGACCCGGCTGCCGGCCCGCGCGGTGATCTTCAACGGCGACGTCTCGGCGCTCGCCGGCGGGCGGCTCGGCCCGCTCAAGGTGGGCGGCACACCGGTGCCGCCGGCCGCACGCTCGCTCTCCGCGCTGACCTGGGCGGTCAAGGCGTCGGTCGGGGACTTTCCGCTCGCCCGCCACACGGTGCTCTTCTCCGATGCCTACGCGCGCGAGTTCGACGAGATCTTCAAGGACCGCCGCGTGCCGGAGCGGCCCACGGTCTACCTCTGCGCGCAGGAGCGCGACGATGCCGGCGCGCGGGATGCGAGCGAGGATCCGCGCGATCCCTTCCTGTGCCTGATCAACGCGCCGGCCGACGGCGACCGGTCCCCTCAAAGCGAAAGCGAGATCGCCCGATGTCTGGACGCCACGATCACCCAGATGGCGCGCTGCGGCCTGACGCTCGACACCGCGACCATGGAGGTCCGCGCGACCGGACCGGCCGGCTTCGAGCGGCTGTTTCCGGGCTCGGGCGGGGCGATCTACGGCCGGGCGTCGCACGGATGGACGGCGTCCTTCCGTCGGGCGGGGGCGCGTACGGCGGTGCCGGGCCTCTATCTGGCGGGGGGGAGCGTGCATCCGGGGCCGGGCGTGCCGATGGCGGCGCTTTCCGGGCAACTGGCGGCGGAGGCCTTTATCGCGGACCGCGCTTCGATGCCCCGGTTCCGCCCGGCGGTTATCTCTGGTGGTATGTCGACGGGTTGAGCGATTGCGGTCGTCACGCGGTCACGGTGATCGCCTTCGTCGGGTCGGTGTTCTCGCCCTATTACGCCTGGAAGGGGCGTCGCGACCCGGAGGATCACGTCGCGATCAACGTGGCGCTCTATTCCGCGACCGGGCCGCGCTGGGCGATGACCGAACGCGGGCGCGCAAGCCTTTTGCGTGATGCCACGACGTTCCGGGTCGGGCCGAGCGCGCTCCACTGGAGCGACGCGGAGGGGCTGACCATTTCCTTCGACGAACTCAGCCTGCCCTTTCCCGGCGCTGGCGCCCTGCCGAGGCGCATCGCCGGCACCATCCGGCTGAAGCCCGACGCGGTCACGGGCGAGGTGTTCGACATCGACGCGGCCGGCCGGCACCGCTGGTGGCCGATCGCGCCGAGCGCGCGCATCGAGATGGAGGTCGCGCGCGGCGGGGCGTCCTGGGCGGGACACGGCTATCTCGACAGCAACTGGGGCACGGAGGGGCTGGAGGCGGGGTTTCGCCGCTGGGACTGGGCGCGCGGACGGCTCGGCGACGGGCGCACGGCCATCCTCTACGACGCGACCTGCCGGGCCGGCGGGCGCCGGGAGCTGGCCCTGTCCATCGGTCCCGACGGGACGATCGACCGGCGCGCGTTGCCCGCCGCCGCGCCGCTGGGGCGGGGGCTGTGGGGCGTCGAGCGTTTCCTGCATGCCGATGCGCCGCAGGAGGCGCGCATCGCCCGCTCGCTCGAGGACGGACCGTTCTACACCCGCGCGGTGGTGGACAGCCGGGTCTGGGGCGAGCCGATGCGCGGCCTGCACGAGAGCTTTTCCGGCGACCGTTTCGCCCGCAATCTGGTGAAGCTGATGCTGCCCTTCCGCATGCCCCGCCGCGCGGGCTGAGCGGCGGCCTCCGCCTGCGGGGCGGTGTCACGGTCCCGGCGTCGGCGCCGGTGACGGGTCAATCGCCCCGCGTGCTCCTGGTTTCGCCGGGGGCTGCTTTTCCGGACTCCGTGTCGGCCGCGCGGTCCGTCTCCCGATCCTTCGCCCCCGCATCCTTCGCCCGCGCGTCCGCCTCGGCAGCCTCGGCGCGCTCGCGCGCCTTTCTGGCCGCGATGTCGCGGTTGAGGCTTCTCAGTTGCCAGATGCCGAAGGCCCCCACCACCAGCGCGGTGAAGACGAGTTCCACGAGCCCGAGATACTGACCCATCCCGCGCCTCCTAGCTGCGCCCGCGCGCGGTGGCGGTCACGGCGCGCTCGCGCTGCTCGGTCGCGGCAAGGAGTTCCAGCACCCGGCCGAGCTTGGCGTCGAAGCCCTTGATCTCCGCCGGCCGGTCGGGCAGCGCGCTCGCCTCCACCAGGAACCGTGTGGCGGGCGCCGGGGCATCCTCGGCCACGGCGAGCCGGCGGAAGGGGATCGCGCCGGCCGCCATCAACAGACGGATCTTGGCCTGGCGCGAGGTGACGGCGCGGGTCGTCACGCTGTCGTGGCCGTTTAGCGCGATCACCCGGCCGATGTCGCGATAGATCAGCGCCGCGCTTCCGATCGCGGCGCGGCAGTCGAGCGGCAGGCCGGAAATCCCCGTCATGGCGAGCGCGTAGTGGGTGTCGGCGGCGGCGAGCAGCCGCTCGACCACGCGCGCGAGCGCGGGCGAGGGGGCGGGATCGCGCAGCAGAGCCTCGGCGTCGACGCCTTCCTCCGCGAGCCAGACGCGCGGCAGATAGAGCCGCCCGTTGCGCGCGTCCTCGCCGACATCGCGGGCGATGTTGGTGTATTGCATGGCGAGCCCGAGATCGGCCGCGCGCGCCAGCACATGGCGGTCGCGCACGCCCATGATCACGCTCATCATCACGCCGACGGTCGAGGCCACGCGCGCCGCATAGCCGCCGAGATTGTCGAGCGTGTGGTAGACGCGCGCCTCCTCGTCCCATTCAAAACCTTCGATCAGCGCCTCGGGCAGGGCGCGGGGGATGCGGTGGGCGGCGACCACGGCGGCGAAGGCCCGGTCGCAGATCTGATCGCCCGGCGTGCCGCGATAGATCGCGTCGAGCCGTTCGCGCAGCACGTCGGTCGCGCGCCGTGTGTGACCGGTTTTCGCGCCGGCCTCGTCGACGAGATCGTCGGTGGAGCGGCAGAAGGCATAGAGCGCGCGCGCCGGCAGACGGATGCGCGCCGGCAGCAGCAGCGAGGCGGCGTAGAAGGACTTGGAGCCGGTGCGGATCGCCCGATGGCAGGCGGCCCGGTCGGCCCCGGAAAGCGCGAAAACGTTAGACCCGTTCGGCTGCATGCGGCACCACCTTGTCCAGGATCTTGGCGGAGGAGACCACGCCGGGCAGACCGGCGCCGGGATGCGTGCCGGCCCCCACCAGGTAGAGACCGTCGACGTCCTCGCTCGCGTTGTGCGGGCGGAACCAGGCCAGCTGGGTGAGGCGCGGCTCCATGCTGAAGGCCGCGCCTTTGTGCGCCAGAAGCCGATTTTGGAAATCGAGCGGCGTCATGATCTTCGAGGTCACCAGCGCCTCCGACAGCCCCGGCAGCATCGTGCGCTCCAGATGGGCGGCGATTCTTCGCCGATAGGGTTCGGCCATCGTCTCCCAGTCAATGTCGCCGTCGAGATTGGGCACCGGCGAGAGCACGTAGAAGGAATTGCACCCCGGCGGGGCGACGTTCGGGTCGGTGGCGCTCGGGTTGTGCAGATAGAGGCTGAAATCCTCGGCGAGCACCTTGCGGTCGAAGATGTCGGCGAGCAGCCCCTGATAGCGCGGACCCATCATCACCGTGTGATGCGGCACGTGCGGATAGGTCCGGTTGGTGCCGAAGTACCAGACGAAGAGACTCATGGAATAGGCCATTCGTTCCAGCTTGCGGTCGCTCCAGCGTCGCCGATGCTCGGGCGCGATCAGCTTGCCATAGGTCCAGGCCGCATCCGCATTGGAGACGACGATATCGGCCGGCAGGACTTCGCCGTCGGCGAGCCGCACGCCGGTCGCCCGGCCCTCGCGCACCAGGATTTCGGCCACATCGGCGTTCATGCGCAGCCGGTTGCCCTGGCCCTCGACCAGATCGGCCATGCCCCTCATGAGAGCGCCGGTGCCGCCCATGGCGTAATGCACGCCATAGGTCTGCTCCAGATAGGAGATGAGGCTCATCACCGCGCTGACGCGCAAGGGGTTGCCGCCGATGAAGAGCGGATGGAACGACAGCGCCATGCGCAGCCGTTCGTCGCCGATGTGCTTCGACACGAGCGCATGCACGGAGCGCTCGGCCCGGCGTTTGATCAGATCCGGCAGCGCCTTCGCCATGCTCGCGAGCGACAGGAACGGCCGGTCCACCATTTCCACGAAGCCGGTGTCGTAGCAGCGCTTGCTCTCCGCCAGATAGGCCTCGTATCCGGCAAGCTCCGCCGGCCGGAAACGGCGGATCTCGGCGCGCATCGCGTCCGCGTCGGCGAAGCAGCGAAAGGTCTCGCCGTCGTCGAAGCGGATCGTGTAGCAGGGGTCGAGCTCGCGCAGGGTCACGTGATCGCCCATGCGCTTGCCGCACAGCGCCCACAGTTCCTCGAAGACGAAGGGCGCGGTGATGATCGTCGGCCCGGCGTCGAAGGTGAAGCCGTCCTGGCGGAACACGCTCGCCCGTCCGCCCGGCGCGTCGAGCCGGTCGAGCACCGTCACCCGGTAGCCGCGCGCGCCCAGCCGGATCGCGGCGGCCAGCCCTCCGGCGCCCGCGCCGATGACGACCGCCTGCGGCCGGCTGTCGGTGGCGGGATCCGGAAGCGTCGGGCGGGAGTGAACGGTCATGGTAGGGTGCCTTTCACGGCGTGCGGGGCGATCAGGTGAAACGATCAGGCGGACCGGGCGTCGAGCGGCGCCCGCGCGCTCGCCGCGCCGCAGCGCTCTTCGATCAGCCGGGCGATGGGCTCGATATCGGTTTCATGCAGCAGATGGCCGCCGTGCGGGATGCCGACATAGTCGCCGGCCCCGGCGCGCGCGGCCGCCTTGCGCGAGACGGCGGCGGGTACCATCGGGTCGTCCTCGGCGGCGATCAGCGTCAGCGGAACGGTCAGGGCGGGAAGCTCGCGCTGCAGCGGCGCGAGGTCCCAATGGGCCATCATGCCGAGCGCGCCGCGCACATGGGCGCGGTTGGAAAAGAGCAGGTTGTAGCCGGCAAGCCCCGCCGCATCGATGCGCGAGCCCGTCGCCGACAGCAGCGTGCGGCCGAGATCGCCGAAGCCCGCCCGCCAGGCGACGACGCGCGGCGTCAGCGGGTTGAGAAAAAGCAGGCGCGCCATCGGCTGGAACAGCGCGTTGCCCTGGATCGGCTCCAGCGCGGCGTTGAAGCCGAAGAGATGGGACGGCGAAAAGCCCGTTGTCTGCGCCATGCGGATCGCGACCGCCGCGCCGGCCGAATGTCCGGCCGCCGCGACCGGCGCCACCTCCAGATGATCCAGCAGGGTGCTCACCGCCCGCGCCATGCCGTGCAGTGTCAGAACCTCGGTGCCGCGCGCATCGGTGAAGCCGTGGCCGGGCAGGTCCACCGCGAGCACCTGGAAACTGCGTGCCAGTCGCGGCATCAGATCGCGGAAGGAATGCGTCGCCGCGCCCGTTCCATGCACCAGCAGGAGCGCCGGGGCGCCCGCGTCGCCCATCCGCTGGACGTGCCACAGGATCCGCCCTTCGCGCACGAAGCGGCTGGCCGCGCGGTTGGGCCAGGCCTGTCCTTCCCGCGCCCAGTCCGGGCGGTTGCTGGCGCGCGTGCCGATCATGATCCGGGCGCCTCCTTGAGATAACCGGAAACAAGGCGCGAGACGGAGGCCGCGTCAGCGCGCGGCAGCGGGCGGTAGTCGGCGCCAAGCGTCTGCGCGAGGCTGCGCGCGTCGTCGCGCGGCCGCCGGGCGATGTCGATCACGAGGCTCTTGAGGCCGAGTGCCGCGCCCTGGCGGGCGAGACGCTCCACATCGGCGCGGGCGGCCGCGCGATCCGCGCTGCCGTCGAGCGCGATGTTGCCGCGTCCGTCGGTGAACAGTACCAGGAGCGGGCTTTGCCCCTTGCGCCGGATCTGGAGGCCGAGATCGAGCGCGCGTTGCAGCCCGTGGGCAAGCGGCGTCGGCCCGCCGCCGGGCAGACCGGTGAGATTGCGCTTGGCGCGCACGAGCGAGCGGGTCGGCTCCAGCAGCACCTCCGCGTCGCGTCCGCGAAAGGCGATCAGGGCGATCTGGTCGCGGCGCACGTAGCAGTCGGCGAGCAGCAGTTCGATCGCGCCCTTGGCCTCGCCGAGCCGGTCGATGGCGGTGGAGCCCGAGGCATCCACGGCGAAGACGGCGGTCGTCTCGGTCCGGTGGCGATGGCGCAGATAGCGGAAGTCGGACGGCGTGATGAGGATCGGCGTGGTCGCGGGTCGCCCGGCGGCGTCGCGCGCGGCCCGGCGCAGACGCTGCCAGGGCGCTGCGGCGCGCAGGGTGGCGGTGACGTTCGGCCGGGCCTCCGCCGGGACGGGACGGGTGCCGATGCCGATGGCGCGCCCGCGCGTGGCGCCCTTGCGTTCGGCGCCGGACTTGCCCGCCGTCCCGCGTTGGGTGACGCCGCCGCCGAGCGCATCCAGCGCGGACCGGTCGAGCCCATGCCCGGTCATCACCGCGACCAGCATGTCCTGAAGATCCTCCGGCGACATCTGCCGTTCGTCCCCGGACTCGGTTTCGGGCGGGGGGCTGTCTTGTAGAGGCGTGTCGGGCGGGGGCGCATCCGGCTGTGTGTCCGGCGGCGGGTCCGCGTCGGCCTCCGCCGTATCCTGAGCGGTTTCCGGCTCGGACGAAGCGGTCTCCGGCGGCAGGCCGAAGACCAGACGCAGCGCGGTCGCCGCATGGAGGGGTGTCGCCTCGGACGCATCGTCCAGCGCGGCCAGAATGCGGGTCACACGCGACAGCGCCAGCGCCCGGCGCGGCGAGCGCGCGGCCGGGGCGTCGGCCGTTGCCGCCACCAACGCGTTCAGCAACTCGTCGGGCAGGGCAACCGTGTGCCAGTCGCGGCGCGGTGCGGGCGGAACCTCGAGCTCGCCGCGCATCGCGTCGGACAGGGAAATGGCATCGAGCGTGAGGCGCAGCGACAGGCGGTCGGCGAGCGCCGGCGGCAGCCCCTCGTCGGCCTCCGCGCCCTCGTCGAGGGCGACCAGCGCGAAGCGCGCCGGCCGGTCGTCGTCGGTGCGGCCGGTGTCGAGCGTGGCGGCGAGGATGCCGCTGGCGGTTGCTTCCGTGCGCTCCGCCATGGCGAGCACCAGCAGTCCGCCATCGCAGGCGGCAAGCGCGCCGCGCGCCCGCACGGGACGGCCGCGCGCCAGCGTTTCGGTGAGATCGAGACCGCCGGTGAGACCTGCCGGCGGCACGGTGGAGGCGAGGCGGCGCCAGGCCGCTTCTGGCGGCTGCATGCGCCGCAACCGCTCCAGCCAGGCGTCGAGCACGGGGCCGCAGCGGGCGCGCACGTGAATGCCGGCAAGGGACGGCCCGCCGACGCTCAGGACGCGGGCGGCCAGCAGGGCATCGGCCCAGGCGGCAGGGGCTGATGCGGGTCCGGCGCCGCCGGGCGGCAGTCCGCCGGTCTCGCCATCGGGGCGGAAACGGCCCGGCGGTCCCGACCCGTCAGGCATGGCCGGCCACCGCGAAGGAGACCTCGTCGATCGCCCGCGCAACCCGCGCGGTGGAGCCGGCCTCGTCCAGCGGGTCGCGGCGCAACCGATGGCGCAGGGCCATCGGCGCCACGGACACCACGTCGTCGGGCGTGGGGGCGCTTCGGCCGGCGAGCGCCGCGCGGGCCCGCGTGGCGCGCACCAGGGTCAGTTCGCCGCGCAAGCCATCGACGCCGAGCCTGAGGCAGAGCGTCGCCGCCATCTCCAGCACCTCCGTCGGGGTTTCCATGGCGGCGAGCGCCTTCGCCGCCTTGCGCAGCTGCGCTGTCACCCGTGCGTCCTCTTTCGCCCAGGCGGCGGCGAAGGCTTGCGGGTCGCGCTCGTAGGCCTCGCGCCGGCGCACCACCTCGACGCGCTGGGCGACCTCCCGGGGCGAGGCGATGTCGAGCGACAGGCCGAAGCGGTCGAGCAGCTGCGGGCGCAATTCGCCCTCTTCCGGATTGCCACTGCCCACCAGCACGAAGCGGGCCGGATGGCGCACGCTCAGGCCCTCGCGTTCCACCACGTTGACCCCCGACGCGGCGACATCGAGCAGGAGATCGACCAGATGGTCCTCCAGCAGGTTCACCTCGTCGATATAGAGAAAGCCGCGATGGGCGCGCGCCAGCAGACCCGGTTCGAAGGCCTTTTCGCCCGTCGTCAGCGCCTTCTCGAGATCGAGCGTGCCGCACACCCGGTCCTCCGTCGCGCCGAGCGGCAGATCGACCACGGGTGTGGGTCGTTTCGCGGCGCGCGGGCGGCGTTTGCCGGCGCCGGGCCGGCAGACCGGGCAGATGTCGGTCGGGCGGGCTGGATCGCAATTGAACGCGCAGCCTGTGCGGGCGCTGATCTCCGGCAGCAGCGCGGCGAGCGCGCGCACGGCGGTCGATTTGCCGGTGCCCCTGTCGCCGAAGACGAGCACCCCGCCAAGCGTGGGGTCGGCCGCCGACATCAACAGGGCGGTCTTCATCTCGTCCTGGCCGACGATGGCGGAAAACGGAAACGGCGGAGACATTGCTTTCTCCCGGCAAGGCGTCAATCAAACGCGACAGCGAGTGTCAACAAGATGCGACACTCCGGTGTCGATTGCAATTCCATGCGCAGCAGTACGGACGCGGTCGGGCCGCGGTGCCTCATCTGCCGTGCACGAGAAAGTGTAACATAAAATGGACAGATGGAGTGTAAAAAGAAGTTTACAATTACTATTGTCGGGTTGAAGATGAGAGGCAGCGACGGGCGCTGACGGGCGCTTATGCGACCGCTTTCGGCCCGCCGCTTCAGGGTCGGACTTCGGCCCGTCGAGAGGGAGGAGCCGGATATGGTTGCGGCAAACGAGTTCAACACGCCGACGCCCCTGCTGGACAGGGTGACATCTCCCGATGATCTGAAGCGCTTCAGCGATGCCGAGCTGGCCGCGCTTGCCCGCGAGCTGCGACGCGAGACCATCAACACGGTGTCGCGCACCGGCGGGCATCTGGGGTCCAGCCTCGGTGTGGTGGAGCTGACCGTTGCGATCCACGCCGTCTTCGACACCCCCCGCGACAAGCTGATCTGGGATGTCGGCCATCAGTGCTACCCGCACAAGATCCTGACCGGACGCCGCGAGCGCATGCACACCCTGCGCCAGGAGGGCGGCCTGAGCGGCTTCACCAAGCGCGCGGAAAGCGTCTACGACCCCTTTGGCGCCGCGCATTCCTCGACCTCGATCTCGGCCGGTCTCGGCTTTGCGGTTGCGCGCGATCTCGGCGCCGATGTCGGTGACGTCGTCTGCGTCGTGGGCGACGGCGCGATGTCGGCGGGCATGGCCTATGAGGCGATGAACAACGCCGGGGCGGCCGGCAAGCGCATGATCGTGATCCTCAACGACAACGACATGTCGATCGCGCCGCCGGTGGGCGCCCTGTCGACCTATCTGACCGGCTTGTGCGCGCGCCAGCCGATGCGAGATTTCAAGGATCTGGTGAAACAGGCGACCGCGCAATTGCCCCAGCCGTTTCGCGAGGGCGCCGAGCGCGCCCGCCATCTCGCCAAGGGTCTGATGTCCGGCTACACGATGTTCGATCACCTGGGGTTCTGTTATCTCGGGCCGGTGGACGGGCACGACGTGAAGGATCTCGTGCGCCTGCTGCGCACCCTGCGCGCCAATGCCGACGGCCCCGTGCTTCTGCATGCGGTGACCAAGAAGGGGGCGGGCTTCCGCCCCGCCGAGACGGCGCAGTGCAAATATCACGGCGTCTCCAAGTTCGATCCCGTGACCGGCAAGCTGGCGCCCTCCAAGCCGGCGCCGCCGAGCTATACCTCGGTGTTCGGCAACGCGCTTGTCGCGGAGGGCGAACGCGACGAGCGTATCGTCGCGATCACCGCCGCCATGCCGGCCGGCACCGGGGTCGACCGTTTCGCCAAGGCCTTTCCGGAACGCAGTTTCGACGTCGGGATCGCCGAACAGCATGCGGTGACCTTCGCCGCCGGTCTGGCGGCCAGCGGCATGCGGCCGTTCTGCGCCATCTATTCCACCTTCCTGCAGCGCGGCTACGACCAGGTCGTGCACGATGTGGCGCTCCAGGGGTTGCCCGTGCGCTTCGCGATCGACCGCGCGGGGCTGGTGGGGGCGGACGGGCCGACCCATGCCGGCGCCTTCGATATCGGCTATCTCGCGAATCTGCCCGGTTTCACCGTGATGGCGGCCGCCGACGAGGCGGAACTGGTCGATATGGTGACCACGGCCGCCCGCCACGACGCGGGGCCGATCGCCTTTCGCTATCCGCGCGGATCGGGCACGGGCGTGCGCCTGCCCAAACGCGGCGAACCGCTGGCGCTCGGCAAGGGCCGGATCGTGCGCGAGGGGCGCACCGTCGCGCTGCTGTCCTTCGGCGCCCGTCTCGGCCAATGCCTGATCGCCGCCGAGCGGCTCGACCAGCGCGGCCTGTCGACAACGGTCGCCGACGCGCGCTTCGCCAAGCCGCTCGACGTGGCGCTCCTGCGCGATCTGGTGGCCGAGCACGATGTGCTCGTGACCATCGAGGAGGGCGCGAGCGGCGGCTTCGGAGCGCTGGTGTTGCAAACGCTCGCGGAGGAAAACCTGCTCGACGGGCGCACCGCCCTGCGCACCATGACGCTGCCGGACCGCTTCATCCAGCAGGCCTCGCCCGAAGCCATGTACGAGGAGGCGGGACTGAACGCACGCCACATCGTCTGCAAGGTGCTGTCGGCGATACAGGGGTTGCAGGGCGCGGATGCCGCTCGGGACGTCAAGACACTTTCGGTTTTATGAAAGTAAATGCCTGCGTTCTTTCCCTTACGTTGAAAATGGAAAAGGCGCTTCACTTCTTGTTCTGATTGTTGACTTGCCGGCATTCGCTTTTTGCAACAGCATAAAGGTCGGGGGGTATTCTATTGATTGCGAAAATTACCCTCCGCGGGAGGACCAATGGCCGATCATCCGACGTGTGCGGACGGCCTGCTGGGGATAATAGCCTGTAATGCCATTGAGACAGACGAAAAGTCTGCAGGTGGGGCTGCGGGTCGGTCGAATGTAAATCGAGGACTGCTCAAACGCGCCATTCAGGGCACTGTCACGGCGGAGATGATCCGCCGCGCGTCAGCGCCCGAGACGATGACCGATGAGGCGGTCGGCACGGCGAGGTCTCACGGGGATACGCCCGGGGACCGATGTGTGACGACATCCGGTACGGGTCATGCTCTCCAGGGCGGTGCGGTGTCGCACGGAGATCCCTGGCCCATGATCGTGTCCCGTCTCACGCAGGATGTGCTGTCGCCACAGGAAATGCGGCTCGACGGCATCGTCGCCGAAATCATGGCGTTCGACCGGCCGTTTCTGGAGGTTTATCGCAGCGTTCTCATGCCGCTTTGCGCCTGCGTGCGGGGCCGCTGGTCGCGCGAGGAGGCGACCTTTCTCGACATCACGCTCGCGTCCGGGCGCATCGCCCTTCTGTTCAACAGCGTCTCGCAGGCCTATGCCGAGCGGCATCTGATGATGAGCGACGGCGAGGCGATCAATCCCGGCGAGGCGGAGGCGCGCATGCTGCTGGCCCGCATGCCGGGCGACAACCACGCGCTTGGCCTGCAGATCGTGGAATCGGTGTTCCGCCAGTCCGGGTGGCAGGTCAGCCGGGCCGGCGAGAACGGCGATCTGGACGCCTGTTTCGGGGAGTTGCAGCGCGACCCCTTCGATCTCTTCGGCCTGTCCGTGGGGATCTCGGCCATTGCCGGCGATGTCGCCACGGCGGTCGAGCGCGCCCGGGCCGTGTCCTGCAATCCGGATCTCAAGATCTGTGTCGGCGGTGCCGGCGTGGCGGCGGCTCCTTTTGTCTTCGATGCGGTGGGGGCGGACTTCCTGGCCACCGATGCCGCGGAAGGCGTCGAACTCGCGAACGCGGCGGTGGGCTTTCACGCCTGATACACACGCTGACGCCGCGAGAGGCGGATGCCGGCGCCCGCGCAAGATCCTCGCCCGATCGCGCGCTCGGGGTGTCCCGACATCGGTCTCGGCCTGCCGCAACGCACCGCCTCGGGCTGCCGCATGGCGGGCCGTGAGGGGCGTCCCTTGTCACAGCCTTCTGTCACAGCCTTCTGTCACAGCCCTCTATCACAGCCTTCTGTCACAGTCGTCGTTGCAGCTCAGCCTCTGGATGCCTCTGGACGCTTTGCCCGCGTCCGGCCAGGCCCTTACGGGCGAGGTCTCGACTTTCGGCGAGCGCCGTCTTCGGCCACGGGAATGCGATCCCGGGTTGTCCGGGACACTGTGAGACCCTTGTCCCTCATATGGGTCGCGATCAGGTCCAGCGCCCGATCGAAATCGTTCTCGAACAGCGCTCGGTTGAGCGGGCGCGCCAGCGCGGTCGGGATCGGCGGATCGCCCGGCGCGGGGCCCACCGTTCGGTTTGGCGAGCTCCGGGGTGTGTCTTTCGTGGCTAAGTCTGGCATATGCTTCGGGCATCCCTCGCGGTTCTGAAGCGGTCCACTCTGCGGTCCATCGCCGGGACGCGCCCGGTCCCGCCTGGCGTCATTGCGGTTCATCCGAGGCACGTCGCTCAAGGCACTGCACCCGGAGCGCCGCACCCGGAGCGCCGCATCCGAAGGTCCGGGCCGGGCCCGCGACGATGGCTTGCGTTTCCCTCTCTCCGGCGATGGCTCCGCTCCGGTGGCTTTGCATCTTGAGCGCGTAGTGTGCGGGATGGTAGCGTGCAAATTGACGGATCGCCCTTCGAAATGCACACTTCGGCACAGGATCGCGCGTGTGCGGTGCGTCGATTGGGGCGGTCGGGGAGGGGCGCGGTTGGGCGGCGAGCACGACGGGGAACAGGCTTCGGAGCTTGGCGCGGCCGCAGTGTCGCGGCTGGATCGGCTTCTTCTCGCGCTGCTGCGCGAGGACTCACGTCGATCCCAGACCGAGCTTGCGCTTCGGCTCGGCGTTTCGCGCACCACTGTCAAGGAGCACATGGAGCGGCTGCGCGAACGCGGCATCATTCTTCGCTACACGATCGAGGTCGCCGAGCCGGCGACCGAGTTGCCCGATGGCGTCGGCGCCTTCTTCCACCTCACCCTGCACCGTCCGTTCTGCAAGGCCGTCCATGCGGCGGTGCGCGGCTGGCCGGAACTCATGGGCTGCTGGTCGATTGCCGGCGATATCGACATGACGCTCTTCGTGCGCTGTCGCTCGCAGGACCATCTCGAAGACCTGCGCGACCGGCTGGCCCGGCTCGACGCCGTCGCATCCCTGCGCACGGCGCCGGTCCTGCGGGACTGGTCGGTATGAGAGAGGCGTGTCGCGGGGCGGATGGTGGGCGGAGGCGCCAGCCCGGCGGTCCGCTCATTCTTGTCGGGCCGGTGAGCTTGTCGGGCCGGTGAGCTTGTCGGGCCGGTGAGCGCGGCGCGGTCCGCTCCATCGCGCGCGCCATGCCTTTCGGCTTCCGGGGCCGCGCGTCAGCCGCGCGCTTTCGGCCTGGCGTCGGCGAACAGGCGGTAGAGCCGTGCCGGCAACCAGCCGAGACGGTCGCGATTGTAGTCCTGGCGATGCTGAACAAGCATGGAGCGGGCGTTTTGCAACGTCATGAGTGCGGTTTCCTGTGTCTGTGCCCTCCGCCTGCGCTGTCGCGCGGCCGGTCGGTTGCCGGACCGGAGTTCCGCGGCAGCCGCCCAAAAGAACGGCGCCCACCGGAGCGGTCGGCCGGGGCAAGGCCATCGTTCACTTGAAAAGATAAGCGCAAAATGTGCGCTTTTCAAGGGGGGCGCACATCGTGCGTTTTTGCCTGCCAGGCCGTCACCGTCGCGAGCGCAGCCATCCCGTCTCCTTGTCCTGACCGATGGCGGTTTCGAGCCATTAATCGGGGGGGTGTCGTGTGTGGTGGCTTGGTACGGCGCTGCCCGTATCGGCCGGACGCGGGGGAGGGGCATGCGGCTCGGGGCGCAATGGGGCGCGGGTTGCTGCCCGGTCTGGCGCGCCGGAAGACATGTAGGGGATCTGAAAAAAATCTAGGGGGATCTGAAAAGAATGGTCGGAGTGGCAGGATTTGAACCTGCGACCCCCTCGTCCCGAACGAGGTGCGCTACCAGGCTGCGCTACACTCCGACGCCGGCGATCTCAGGGTTTGCTGCCAAGTCTGGCGGGCAATCTGCCTCGGGAAGGCAGCACCGATCGCTGATGTGGGCGGGTTCATATCACCCCCCTCGAAACTCCGCAACCCTGTCGATCACGGCTTTTGCGTTCGCTGAGCGAGCTTTCTGTGGATGAGCGAAAGGCGCGGACCGAAACGGAGGGGGCGCCGCGTGGCGGCGGCGACGCGGGCCGCGACATCCCCGCCAGCCGCTGCCTCCCGCGACATCCCGCGAACGTGTGGAGACAAACGGCTCCAATGCTTGCACGCGGGCGGCACGCTCGTTATATACGCGCCCACGGTGGGGCGTCGCCAAGTGGTAAGGCAACGGTTTTTGGTACCGTCATTCGCAGGTTCGAATCCTGCCGCCCCAGCCAGTCTCTCCCGCCGTCTCCGGCCCGTTGCACCGTCTTGACGTCCCCGGTGCGAAATCCGACGACACGGACGGCCCGCCGTGGCGCGGCGAGCGCACGCGAAAGACGGCAGGCCGGACGCCGGACCGGCAGTCCAACGGTCGCTACGTAAAGTTACAGATGCCCCGCGACGACCCCTGTGCAATCTGACAATTGCTTGCGCGGTGTCGCCGTTTCTGCCCTCGTCCGGATTGCTCGAAAAAGCGCTGACGCCTTTGGCGTGTTGTCAACTGCCCTTGGTTTGTTTTACTTGTAACCCGAAGTCCTTAAGTTCCTCTCAGCGAGATTCGTTTTCTGTTTCAAGTTGCATCGATCTGAGATCTTACTCTTGGTAAAACATGCAGTTATGAAGAATTAGATGGTATCCATCGATTGTCGTTAGCGGATTTGTAACCCAAACGACGCATGCTGCCGGCCTGCAATTTTTTGGAGGTCACCATGTCGCAGACAGATGATTCCGGTCAGGAAAGTCGCCTCGCGTTCGCGGGCATTGATGAAGAAACATGTGCGCAATTGCGCAAGCTCTGGCCGCTCATCGAACCGAGCCTCGATGGTATCCTTGCCGGGTTCTACGATCATCTGCGCAAGGACCCGCGCATGAAGGCCATGGTGGGCGATCGTCAAAGCTCTCTGGAATCGGCCCAGAAGAAGCACTGGAAGCGACTCTTCACGTCGGGTTTCGATGCCGACTATGTTGCGAGCATCAATCGAATCGGACGCGCGCATGTACGCATCGGCCTCGAGCCGCGCTGGTACATCGCGGGCTATCAGCACGTGATGTCGGCGTTGACCCGGGTCGTCATCGCCCGGTTCCGGTTTTCGCCCGCCCGTGCGGCCCGTGCGGTCGATGCGATCACCAAGGCGACGATGCTCGATCTGGATTATGCGATCTCCACCTACCAGACGATGCTGATCGAGCGCGAAGCGGAGCGCAATGCGCGCATGAACGCCGCCTTCGAGCGCTTCCGCGCGACCGTCGACCGCACCCTGGGCGCCGTCGCGCAGACGGCCGACACGATGCAGGATCGCGCCGGCGTCCTGTCCGAGGTGGCCGGCTCCGCGTCGAGCGAGGCCGTCTCCGCCTCCGCCGCCTCCGAGCAGACCTCCGTCGGCGTGCAGACCGTCGCCTCGGCGGCGGAAGAGCTGTCGAGTTCCATCGAGGAGATCGGCCGCCAGATCACCGGCGCCTCCGATGTGGCGCGCCGGGCCGCGACCACCACGGACAGCGCCTCCGACGAGGTCGGCCGCCTGTCGAGCGCCGCCCAGAAGATCGGCGACGTGATCGGTCTCATCCAGGCCATCGCGGAACAGACCAATCTCCTGGCGCTCAATGCAACCATCGAGGCGGCCCGCGCCGGCGAGGCGGGGCGGGGCTTCGCCATCGTCGCGCAGGAAGTGAAGGAACTGGCCAGCCAGACCTCCAAGGCCACGGAAGACATCGCCGCGCAGATCACCGAGGTGCAGACCGGCACCACCAAGGCGGTGGATGCCATCCGCAGCATTTCCTCCACCGTGGGCGAGATCGACAGCCTGACGGCGGCGCTCGCGGCGGCCGTCGAGGAGCAGGGGGCGGCAACCCGCGAAATCTCCGCCAACGTCCAGCAGGCGGCGACCGGAACCCAGACCCTGTCGCGCAGCGTCTCCAGCGTGAGCGGTGCCATCGACAAGACGGGCGCGGCGGCGGAGGATTTCCTGAAGGTCTCGGAGAGCCTGAGGACCCAGTCGACGGGGCTCGCAGACGAAATCCGCGAGTTCTTCCGCGAGATCGAGACCATCAGCGTCCGCCAGGACGAGGGCACCGGCACCCGCTCGGCCGCCTGATCGAGACGACACGGCGTCGCCTGGACGCATCTTCATGCCGCATGAAAAAACCGCCCCGGCCGCAAGACCGGGGCGTTTTCGTTTCAGCGCTGCGGGTCGGCTATTCGGCGGCTTCCGCGATGTGCCCCCCGGCCGGGCCGACCTGGGCGGCGCAGAACTTGAACTCCGGGATCTTGCCGTAGGGGTCGAGCTGCGGATTGGTCAGCCGGTTGGCCGGCGCCTCGAAGAAGCAGAAGGGCACGAACACCATGCCGCGCGCCACGTCGCGGTCGGCGCGCAAGGTGGCGGTGATGGCGCCGCGTCGGGTCGTCACCGTGATCGCCTCGCCCGCCGTCAGGCCGCGTTCGCGGATTTCGGAAGGGTGCATGGCGGCGATCGGCTCGGGCTCCAGCGCATCCAGCGCGCTGGCCCGCCGGGTCATCGCGCCCGTGTGCCAATGCTCCAGCATACGGCCCGTCGTCAGCACCAGCGGATAGGTGGTGTCGGGCATCTCGTCCGGCGGCACCAGGTCGGCCGGGACGATCCGCCCGCGCCCGGAGGCGGTCGGGAAACCGTTCGCAAACAGGATCTCCGAGCCCGGCGCGTCCTCGGCTTCGGCCGGATAGGTCACGCTCTCCTCGCGCAGGATGCGGTCGAAGGAGATGTTGTCGAGCGAGGGCATGCGTTCGCGCATTTCCTCGTAGACCTCGCCGACGTGGGCGTAGTTCCAGTCGAGCCCGATGCGCCGCGCCAGCGCGACGATCAGCTCCCAGTCCTGGCGCGCCTCGCCGGGCGGCGGCACGGCGGGACGGCCGAGCTGCACCTGACGGTTGGTATTGGTGAAGGTGCCGAGCTTTTCCGCATGCGCGGAGGCCGGCAGCACGACATCCGCATGCCAGGCGGTTTCGGTCAGGAAGATGTCCTGCACCACCAGATGGTCGAGCTTCGCGAGCGCCGCGCGGGCGTGGATCTGGTCGGGATCGGACATCGCCGGGTTCTCGCCCATGATGTACATGCCCCGGATCGTGCCGTCGTGGATCGCGTCCATGATCTCCACCACGGTGAGACCGCGCGCGGGGTCGAGCGTGCGCCCCCAGGCGTCTTCGTACGCCGCGCGGATCTCCGGGTCCTCCACCGGCTTGTAGTCGGGAAAGACCATCGGGATCAGGCCGGCGTCGGAGGCGCCCTGCACGTTGTTCTGTCCGCGCAAGGGGTGCAGGCCGGTGCCGGGACGCCCCACCTGACCGGTGACGAGGGCGAGCGCGATCAGGCAGCGGGCGTTGTCCGTGCCATGCACATGCTGCGACACGCCCATGCCCCAGAAGATGATCGAGCGCGGGCTTGTCGCATAGGCGCGCGCCACCGCGCGCAAGGTTTCGGCATCGATCCCGCACACCGGCGCCATCGCCTCGGGCGTGAAGTCCCTGACCTTCTCGCAAAGGGCGGAAAACCCGTCGACATGGGCGTCCACATATTGCCGGTCGTAAAGCTCTTCCGTGACGATGACGTTCAAGAGGGCGTTGAGCATCGCCACGTCCGTGCCCGGCGTGAAGCGCAGCGAATGGGTCGCGTGACGCATCAGGTCCTGCCCGCGCGGGTCCATGACGACGAGCGTCGCGCCGCGCTTGGCCGCCTGCTTGAGATAGGTCGCGGCGACCGGGTGGTTCTGCGTCGGCCTTGCGCCGATGACGATGATGCAATCGGCCTCTTCCGCTGCCATGAAGGGGGCGGAGACCGCGCCGGACCCGACGCCCTCCATCAGCGCGGCGACGGAGGACGCGTGACACAGCCGCGTGCAATGGTCGACGTTGTTGGTGCCGAAGCCCTGACGGATCAGCTTCTGGAAGAGATAGGCCTCCTCGTTGGAGCCCTTGGCCGACCCGAAGCCGGCGAGCGCCGATCCGCCGTGATCGTCGAGGATCGTCTTCAGCCCCCCGGCGGCGCGCTCCAGAGCCTCCTCCCAGGTGGCCTCGCGGAAGACCTCGAAAGGATTGCCCGGATCGATCATCATGTCGCCGCGCTTCGGCGCGTCGTCGCGGCGCACGAGCGGCCTGGTCAGCCGGTGCGGGTGGGCGATATAGTCGAAGCCGAAGCGACCCTTGACGCAGAGCCGGTTCTCGTTGGCCGGGCCATTACGGCCGTCGACCTTGACGATCCGGTCGTCCTTGACGTGGACGGTGGTCTGGCATCCGACGCCGCAGAAGGGGCAGAGCGTGTCGACGGTGCGGTCGGCGGTGACCACCTTGCGCCGGGCATCGGCGTCCATGACGCTCTTTTCCAGGAGTGCGCCGGTGGGGCAGGCCTGCACGCATTCGCCGCAGGCGACGCAGGTCGACAGGCCCATCGGATCGGACAGGTCGAAGACGGGCCGCGCCTGTCCGCCGCGATAGCCCATGCCGATGACGTCGTTGACCTGCACTTCGCGGCAGGCGCGCTCGCACAGGCCGCAGGCGATGCAGGCGTCCAGATTGACCGCGATGGAGGGGTGAGAGACATCCAGCCGCTCGGCGCGGATCTCGCCGTGACCGGTTGTGGCGTCGTCCGTGTAGCGCGTCGGGTATCGCGAGGCTTCGACGCCCACCTTGTCCGACCAGATCCAGAAGTCCGCGTCCGGATCGGGGGCGTCGGCGCGCGCCGGCATGTCGGCCATCAGCAGCTCGAACACCATCTCGCGGGATTTCTCCGCGCGCTCCGAGGCCGTGTGCACCACCATGCCCTCGGCCGGCTTGCGGATGCAGGAGGCGGCCAGCGTCCGTTCGCCCTCGATCTCGACCATGCAGGCGCGGCAGTTGCCGTCGGAGCGATAGCCGGTCGCCTCCTTGTGGCACAGATGCGGGATCGACGTGCCAAGCCGCCTGGCGACCTGCCAGATCGTTTCGTCGGGCCGCGCCTCGACGGTCTTGCCGTCCAGGGTGAAGGGGATCAAAGGTGTGTCGGCGTCGCGCATCAGGCGCTCCCGTGTGCAAAGAAGGTGAGGATCGAGCGGACCGGATTGCTGGCCGCCTGGCCGAGGCCGCAGATCGAGGCGTCGCGCATGACCTGCTCCAGGTCGCCGAGGCGCGCGCCGTCCCAGTCGCCGGCCTCCAGCATGGCGACCATCTTTTCCGTGCCGGCGCGGCACGGCGTGCATTGCCCGCAGCTTTCATGCTTGAAGAAGCGCAGCAGGTTGAGGGCGGCGGCGCGCAGGTCGTCCTTGTCCGACAGGATCACCACCGCATGCGAGCCGATGAAGCCGCCGTGCTTCTCGAAGGTGCCGAAATCCATCGGCAGATCGGCCATGGCGGGCGGGAAGATGCCGCCCGACGCGCCGCCCGGCAGGAAGGCGGCGAGCTCATGCCCCTCGGCCATGCCCCCGCAGGCCTCGATGATCTCGCGGGTGGTGCTGCCCGTCGGCAGGATCCGCACGCCGGGATTCTTGACCCGGCCCGACACGGAGAAGGAGCGCAGGCCCGAATGGTCGTCCTTGCCGTGCCCGGCGAAGCGCTCCGGCCCATGCTCCAGGATGTCGCGCACCCAGTAGAGCGTTTCCACGTTGTGGTTGAGCGTGGGGCGGCCGAACAGACCCTTTTCCGCGATATAGGGCGGGCGATGGCGGGGCAGGCCGCGCTTGCCCTCGATCGATTCGATCATCGCGCTTTCCTCGCCGCAGATATAGGCGCCGGCCCCGCGCCGCAGCTCGATCGGCGCATGATCGGTCAGCCCGCTCGCGGCCAGCGCGGCGAGCTCCTGGCGCAGCACCTCGATCACGCCGGGATATTCGTCACGCATGTAGAGATAGATGCGCTCCGCGCCCACCACATGGGCGGCGATCAGCGCACCCTCGAGCATGCGGTGCGGGTCCTGTTCCAGGAACAGCCGGTCCTTGAAGGTGCCGGGCTCGCCCTCGTCGCCGTTGATGGTCATCAGCCGGGGGCCGGGGTAGGAGCGCACGATGGACCACTTGCGCCCGGCCGGAAACCCCGCGCCGCCAAGCCCGCGCAGGCCGGCATCCGACAGCGCCGCGATGGCATCGTCGGCGGTGCGTGTGCCGTCCAGAAACGCCCGTAGAAGCGCGTATCCGCCCTCGGTCTGATAGGCGTCGAGCCGCTTGCCCTCGACGATGCGCGGCCCCGTGTCCCTGGCGCGCGCGGCGGCGAGCAGCGTGTCCGCGGTTGCGTGGCCGATCTCGTTGCGGCCGACCTGGGCGGCCGGCGCTTCCGCGCAGCGCCCCTGACAGGCGGCGCGCACGATGCGCACCGCATCCGGGTCCGCGCCGCGCTCCAGCTCGGCGATCAGCGTTTCGGCCCCGGCCATCATGCAGGACAGGGAATCGCACACCCGGATGGTCACCTCCGGCGGCGGCGTCTCGCCCTCCTTCACGATGTCGAAATGGTGGTAGAAGCTCGCGACCTCGAAGACCTCGGCCTCCGACAGGCGCATCTCGTCGGCGAGCGCCTTGAGATGGCGCGCATGCAGGGCGCCGAACGTGTCCTGAAGGCGATGAAGATACTCGATCAGGAGATCGCGCCGGCGTGCGCCGGGGCCGATCGCGCGCACGACCTCCGCCTGCGCCGCTTCGTCCAGCGCCCGACCCTTGACCCGTGCGGCCCGTCGCCCCTTGCCGCGTTCCGCGTCCACCACGCCCACGCCGCCGCGCGGTCCCCGACTTCCACCCAGCATCGTCCGTCCGTTTCGCTTCGTGCCCTGATCGGGAAAGGGGACGGTGCGCGGCGGGCGAAATCAAATCGCGATTGGCGATGTGGTGATCACGTCAGGTTATCAAGTCCCCGCCGGCTCCCTCGGCGATCTCGGCCGCGACGCGCCAGAGCGCGGAGGTGGAGGGCAGGTGCAGCTCGCGCTTGGGCGCGACGAGGCCGATCACCGGCTGCACCTTCATCGGGGCGAGCGGGCGCACGTGGAGGCCGCGCGTGTCGAGCTGCTCGACGATCAGCGCCGGCAGGATGGCGACGATCGGCGTGTCGGGCGGGCGCAGCCGGCCGAGGATCGACAGGAAGCTGGTCGATTCGAACACCACCTGCGGACGGGCGTCGGCCTCGGCGAAGGCGCGGTCCAGAATGCGGCGGTTCTGCATGTCGGGGGTCAGCAGGGCCAGCGGCCAGCGGGCGGCCTGCGCCCAGCCGATGGGCCCGCCGCCGTCCTGCGTGGCGTCGTCGGAAAAGGGCGTTCCGCTGACCAGAGCGTAGCGCTCCGGCATCAGCGGCAGCGTGTCGACATGGGCAAGCGGCTCGTTGTTGAGATAGGTCAGCCCCGCGTCCACGCTGAAGTCGTTGAGGCCCATCTCGATCCGCCGCGACGACAGGTTCGTGCAGACGGTTTCCAGCAGCGGATGACGGGCGCCGAGGGCTGCGGCAAGTCGCCCGGCCAGCGGCGCGGCACTGGGGATGGCGGCGAGACGCAGGCGACCGGCGAGTTCCGCGCCGCCCGTCACGTCCTGCGCCAGGCCGTCGAGATCGGCGAGCACCCGCCGGGCGCGGGCGAGCACCCGTTCGCCGGCTTCGGTGAAGCCGAGAAACCGGTGCCCGCGCTTGACCAGCGGCGTGCCGAGCGCCTGCTCCATGCGCCGGATGCGCGCCGAGAGCGCCGGCTGCGACAGGTTGCAGGCCTGCGCGGCGCGGGCGAAATGATGCTCGGCGGCCAGCGAGACGAGAACCCGCAGGTCGGAAACGTCGATCGGCGGTAGCGCGCTCATGGCCAGTCCCTCTGTTCACGGCCCTGCTTAATCCGATTTGCCGCCGAAGGAAACGCGCGGGAGGCCGGCGGCGCGATCAGGTGCCCGACAGCATGCGCGAGATGCGCAGGGCGTAGCGGTCCGTCATGCCGGAGGTGAAATCGGCGAGCGCATGCAGCGCCGACGGCGCGTCGTCGACCCCGCGCAGATCGAGATCGAGCGCGCGGATCAGCCGCTCGGAGTGGCCGTTCAGCCTGTCCGCCCGCCAGCCGGCGGCCGCCAGATCCTCGTAGACCGGGAGAATGCCGTCCATCACATTGGCGATGGTGCGCCGGCCGGAGATCTCCAGCTCCGTCTTGCGCTGCGCGGTGAAGATGCGCTGGCCGGACACGCGCTTGATCTCCGCGAAGACCGGTGCCAGCCGGCTCGCCGACACCAGATCCCGGGAGAAGGTGCCGGCCATGATCGCCTCGTAATTCTCGGTGAAGGCCTCGGCGCAGGCGGTGATGGCCTTGCCGATGCCGATCGCGCGCTGATAGGCGATCACCTCGGCCTGCGTATAGGTGGAGAGGTCGCGTTTGATCTCGCCGCACAGCTGGGCGAGCAGGCCGGTCACCGTGTCGAAGGACAGCTCGCCGGTGGTGAAGGCGTCCTCCAGATCGACGATGCCGTAGCAGATGTCGTCGGCCGCCTCGACCACGAAGACTAGCGGATGCCGGCGCCACCAGGAGCCGTTTTCCGCGCGTTCCTCCGGCAGGCCAAGCGTGCGCGCGACCTCCTCGAAGCGCGCACGTTCGGCCTCGAAGACGCCGAATTTCTTCAAGCCGACGTAGGGCGCGGGTCCGTCGCCCGTGACGGTCGCCCGCACGGCCGCCGTCACCGGATACTTGGAGAAGGCCCCGAGCGTCGCCTTGGACAGCTGCATCCCGCCGTCCTCGCGGTACATCTCCAGCCGGGTCAGGATGCGAAAGCCCTGGGCGTTGCCCTCGAAGGCCTCGAACTCGGGCCGCAGTCCGGCGGGAATGTCAGCGAAAAGACCGTGCCCGGCGGCGAAGCGTTCGGCGAACCAGGTGCCCATCGCCTCCTCGCCGGAATGGCCGAAGGGCGGATTGCCGATGTCATGGGCGACGCAGGCCGCCTGCACGATGTCGGCCAGGCTGTGCACCGCATCGGAGGGGATCTGGTCGCGCTTTGCGAGCCATTGGCCGACCTGCATCGCCAGCGAGCGGCCGACGCTGCCGACCTCGATGGAGTGAATCAGGCGGTGGTGCACATGGTCGTGCTCGTAGAGCGGCTGGACCTGGGTCTTGTTCGCCAGCCGACGAAAGGGGGCGGAAAAGACGATCCGGTCGTGATCCTGCACGAAGATCGACCGGCCTTCCTGCGCCTTGTAGTCGGCCTGACACAGGCGTTGGCTCGAGAGGAGAGACGTCCAGTCCATGCAAAAGGCTCCGGGGAGGGGATGCGAGGGTGCGAGGGTCGCCGAGTGCGCGGAAAAAGGCAAACCGGTTTCTGCCCGGGGCGCGGCGCGATGGTCAGGCCGTCGAAAGGCAACCGATTGGCCGAGCGACGGTTTCTGCCCGGGAGCGCGAAGCGGCCGCGCGATGGCTGGCTGGCCGGTGAGGAGCGCGGGGGCACGGCGGGCCGGCCGCGTGTCCTGCGCGCAGGGGAGCCGAGACCCCGTGCGGCAAGGCGGGCGCGCAAGAGAAAAAGCCGCCCACCCGCAAGCGGATGGGCGGCGATCTCCTGAAAGATCTGGACTAGTCTCGCATCAAATGACTGTTGCCGCCTGGCTAAAAATTGCGGCGCCGGGGCGCAAGACCCTCCCGTGCCAATGCTGGCCCCGTTGCCTCAATCAACGTCGCTCGCAAGCGATCTCAAAACCCACTCGTCCCGCATGTCACATCGCGGTCCGGTCGCATGCTCCGGTCACAATTTGCGGTCCGGGCATCCTGGCCCGATCCGCCGCGCAATTGCGGCAAATGGCTTCGCCGTCGGCTCCCCACCGCGTGCCGCGCCGCGTACTCATCGCGCGCCATGCCTGCGGCAGAGCCGCTTGGCGGCCCTTGCGACAGACCCCTTGCGACAGCCCCCTTGCGAGCGCGTACTCTTCTGAGCGCCCGCCCTGTGAGTGCCTGCCCGGCGGCCCATAGGTGCCTCTTTCTCTTAGGTGCCTCTTTTCTTTCCTGCGGTATTTCATCCCGGTTTGCCGCATCCCGGTTTGCCGCATACCGGTTTGCCAAGGCCCAAGGTTTCCAGGTTCCCGGCTTTCCAAGCCCCTCTCGCGAGTTCCCCGAAGGAAAGGCCGGAGGAGGGCATGAACCCGGCGCGTGCCGCCAGGATCGTCCGTTCCCGCCACGCCCTGGAACGACCGCCCCCAAACGAGCGTCAGTTGCCCGCGTGAAAAGGTGGGCCGGGCTCGAAACCCGGCCCAGTTGGGTCACGTGCGATCCGATAGCAGAAAGAAGCTACCTGCGGTCCGCATGTGTCTCGGTCTGTTTCGATCGCCATGTCGCCCACCGGAGCGGGCAAAAGGCGACAAAGCATCCCGAGGGCACTCGTCAAACTGGAACAAACCCGGTATGCACTATGAGAACGTTGCGCTCGTTGGCTGATGGCGAATACCCTCTTGCGACTTGGCGTTTCGATGCAATCGGCACCCCGTCGTTACGCCGGTCGCCGCCGCGACTGCGCGCACCCCATTGCTCCCCGGTCGCTGCGCACCGGCGACTGCATTTCAACGGCAGCCTCTCGCCGGCTGCCACTCACTGGCTGCGCCCCGATGGCCGTATCGAGGGCGGCACAGGCACTTGCAAGCGGATCAATCGAAACGGATCAATCCAGGGGCATGATCGTGGACGCATCTGAGGCGTGCAAATCTGAAGCGTGCAAATCTGGGGCGTGCGAACACGAGATCACCGGTTTGCCAGTGCTCCTCGCGGAGCCCGGGCGACAACCCCGACGCATGCGCGCGCGCCGTCTCGCCTCCCATCGGATCGCATCCAACCGGCCCGCATCGCAAAAACCCACATCCAGACGGGAGCCCCGCGAACGCCTCTCACGTGGACGCGTCGCCGTCACGCACCGCCTTGACCGGGACAGCGACACCCTGCGCGAGACTGGGCACGGATCCTGCCCGCCATCATCCGAAAATTCAAAGAACTGGCGCTCAAACCGCCACGGGAACAAAGCCTTGTCGCTTCACTCCCTCGTTGGAGGCACAAGACACCAGACGCCGTTATCTGTTCGTGATTTTCGAATATGTCGCCTACAACCGGGCGCGGAGGCGGATCGATGCGCGACGCGCTGAGCCGGGCATTCGCCGCCGCCGCCGAGGCCCTTGCGGCCGGACCGTCCGCGCGCTGGCCCGCCGAGGCCTGCGACCTGCTGCGGTTTCTCGGGATCGCCGACCCGGCCGACGTCGAGCGCGACCGCGATCTCGCGCGCCTGGTCGCCATCGCGGCCCGGCTCGAGCGGCTGTTCGCCATTCCCGTACCCGATGCGCCGGGCCTTGCCTGTTTCGGTGCACAGGTGAACACCGATGCCTTCGATGTCCCGCAGGCGCATCGCGCCTGTGTCTCCGGCGTCGGGGCGGATCGTCTCGCGGCGCTGAGGGCCTGTGTCGCGGAAGCCGCGGAGTTCGTCTGCCAGTTCGCCCGCGTCGACGAGCCGCGCGCCTCAGCTGTTGCCTGCGACCTGCCGGATGAGGCGCTCGCCGCCGCCTGGTGCGATCTCGGCCAGGATCAGGGCGAGGGCGATGGCGAGGCCGGTGACGGATCTCCCCGCGTGGCGGCGCGGCCGTTCGAGGGGGGCGCGCCGGTCGGTCTTCCGGCCGGCCTGTGTTGGCGAAACGTCGAGGGCGATGCCGGTCTGCGTCCCGCCTTCGCGCCCGGCCTGGGTGTCGCGGCCGGGGTCGATCCCCGGACCGCGAGCCAGCGCGCCGTGCTGGAATGGATCGAGCGCGATGCCGTCGCCCTGTGGTGGCGCGGCGGCCGCCGGGCGCGTTCGGTCGTCCTGGAGCGTCTGGTCGATGCCGGCATCCCGGAGCGGATGCAGGCGTATCGCGGCGGATTGCGCAACCGCCGGACGTGGTTCTTGGATCTGACGACGGAGGTCGCCGTTCCCGTCGTGGCGGCCCTGTCGTGCGGACCGGATGGACGCGGGTTCGCCTATGGGTTCGCCGCGCGTCTCACTCTTGAAGAGGCTTTGCGCGCCGCGTTCGAGGAACTGCTGCAGATCGAGCTTGCCGACCGGCTGGTGGCCGCCAAGCGCGCGGAAGGCGGGGACGATGCGCTCAACGCGGTCGACCGCCGGCACCTGGAGCGCCGCGACACGGTCACCGATGCCTGGGAGATCCTGCATCCGTCGCGGATCGCCGATGCGGTGCCGGGGACAGGCGACGACCCGGCGCGGGATCGTGACGCGGAGGAATCGTCCACCGATCCGGCGACCGTTCTGGCCCGTCGGCTGCACGCGTCGGGCTGCCGGGCGCATGTGGTCGATCTCACGCGCGAGGACCTCGGCGTTCCGGTCATGCGTGCCATCGTGACGGGGCTGCAACCGGATCCGTCCCCGCGTGTGAGCGCGCGCCTGCAGCGCCAGCGCGACGCCGGGACAAAGGGCGGGACCACGGCCACGATCGCGGGCGACCGCGTGCGGCTTTATTGAGGGGTGTGATGCGGAGAGACCGGACGTGACGCCAAGCCAGGCCGCGCAAGGAGACGCCGCGGCGATCGAGGGTCGTTTGCGATGAGCGACGAGAAAACCGGGGCGAAGGAGGCGCAAGCGGGGCCGGGGCGCACGGTCACGCCGCTGCGCGCTTTTCTTTTGGGCGCGCCGCGCTTCGAGGTGGCCGGCGCGCCGCTGGTGTTCCGCTCGCGCAAGGCGGAGGGGCTGCTGGTGCGCCTGTGCCTCGACCCCGGCGGCCGCGTTTCGCGCGAGACGGCGGCCAATCTCTTCTGGGGCGACAGCTCAGAGCATCATGCGCGCTCCTCCCTGCGCCAGACGCTGCTGATCCTGCGACGGACCCTCGAGTCGGCCGGGTTCGACGGGCTGCGCAGCGACAAGCTCACCATCGAGCTGGATCTTGAGCGGGTCGATCTCGATATCGACGAGATCGCGGCGGTGCCGACCCGCATCCCGCCGCGCCTCTTGCGCGAAAAGCGCCTGTCGGAGCGTCTGGTGGAGGGCGGCGAACTCGTCGGCGATGCCTTCACCGGTTGGCTGCGGGTGCGCCGCCAGCAGTTGCACGATCGGATCCGCGCCGCGCTGGAGCCGGCGATTGCCCTGCGCGCGGCCCAATGGGGACGCACCGAGGAAGCGGCGCTCGCCCTGCTCAACCTCGATCCCACCCATGAGCCGGCCTGCCGCGCCTATATGATCGCCCGCGCCGCGCAGGGAGACTATACCGCCGCGCTCAGGGCCTATGAGGACCTGTGGAACCTGCTGGACGAGGATTTCGACAGCACGCCCTCGGGAGAGACGCAGGATCTCGTCGTCGACATCAAGCTCGGTCGCTTTCCCGAGTGGCTCCGGCAGGAGCAGGCCCGGCTATCCGCGGAGACCGCCGCGCCCCCGGCCCCCGTTGCCCGCAAGGCAGATCCGGCGCCGGCGGCGGGCGAGGCGCGCCCGGCCGGTGCTTCGGCCGCGTCCCAGCGTCCGGTCATCATTCTCGACCCGATCCTGCAACTGCAGGAGTCGGACGAGGAGGTGCGCCTTGCGCGCGTCTTCCGCCACGACCTGATCTCGCGTCTCGTGCGGTTCCGGGAATGGTCGGTGGTCGACGGCCCGACGGAGGAGCTGCTGCGTTCCGCCGTTCCGCTCTACCGCGTGGCGATCAGCACGCTGCGTTCGGGCCCGCGCCTGTCCTACTCGGTCACGGTCAAGAACTCGCACACCAACGCCTTCGTCTGGGGCCAGAACGCCGAGGTCGACGTCGAGGACCTGTTCGCGCGCCAGTCGTCGCTGGTCGCCGACATCGCCGTGTCGATGAACATCAGCATCTCCGCCGAGCGGCTCTCCAGTCTGGCGCGGTTGCCGGAGGCGTCCCTCGACCACTACGACCGGCTGCTGATGGGGCAGCGCCTGCATTACACCTGGCGCATCGAGGACACCTATCGCGCGGAAGAGATCATCTCCGCGCTGATCGAGGAAAACCCGCGCTTCGGGCCGGCCTACTCGAGCCTTGCCCAGATCCTGAACTCCCGCCACATCGTGTTCCCCGGTCACCGCCACACGCCGGAGGCGCTGGAGCGCGCGGCGACCCTCGCCCGCACGGCCCTGTCGCTCGATCCCTTCGATTCGCGCGCCGTGCTGTGCGCGGCCTGGACGGCTGCCCTGCAGCGCCGGTTTTCGGCCGCCGAGGAGGGGCATCGCCAGGCGCTCCAGCTCAACGACAATGATCCGTGGACGGCCCTGTCGGCGGCGCATGGTCTCGCCTACGCCGGGCACGGGCTGGAGGCGGCGCGCATTGCCGGACGGCAGCGCGATAGCGGTCTGCTGACCTCTCCGCTGCATTGGAGCTATTACGTCGGGATCATGTTTCTGAGCGGCAACGACGCGCAGGCAATCGACGGGTTCCGGCAGCTCGACGGCGGCTATCTCGGCGTCGAGGCGTGGTACGTCGCGGCGCTGGCGCTCACCGGGGACACCGACGAGGCGATCGCGCAGCGCCGGCTTCTGGAAGCGCGCATCGCCGAGCGCTGGGTGCATTCCGAGCCGCCGAGCCGTGCCGACATCGCCCGCTGGATCGCGAACTGCTTTCCGATCTCCGATCCGGACACATGGGAGCGTTTTCGCGACGGCTTGGCCCGCGCCGGCCTGGATCTGCCGCCGGACCTGGCCCCCTGACATGGCTCCCGAGGCGGGGTCGGCGGCGCGGGCCCCCTGACGTCGCTTCCTGAGGCTGCTCTTCGAGGCTGCCCCCAGAGGCGACCAGTTGAGGCGACCAGTTGAGGCGGCCAGTTGGGGCGGCCCGCTGATCGGCTCTCCGCCACGGTGTTTTGACACCGCGCGCAGAGGAACCGCGCGCAGACCTCGACCCGACACGGCGACGTCCTTCCTGCGCTTTTATCCCGCGGCTTACGCCTGCGCGGCAAGCCCCGCTTGTCACGACCCGCGCCGGCGCATCATGGCCGGCTGGCGCCGGTCAGGTGCACACGGCGATGGTGTAATCCGCCACCCGATGCAGGAAGAAATCGGAATGGGAGATCCGCTCGTCGCCGCACGCCATCTCCGCATAGAACGGGGCGAGCGGGTAGGGCTCGTCCGTGCCCTCGGCATCGTTGCGGGCGTATCGCTCCAGCGACTGTTCGATCATCTTGCGCGGCGGGAGGCGCAGGAAGAGCACCTCCTCGGAGGGCTGCACCACCTGAAGCGCCTTGAGATGCTCCGGAACGCTGGCGATGTCGCGCCCCTCGACCTCGGCCTTGAAGTCGGCGAGTGTCTCGGGCCAGGGCTTTCGACCCGTGGCATAGGCCGCGATGAGCTCTCCGAAGGCCTTGTGGTCGTGGATTTCGACTTTCTTGAGTTCGGCCGATGCAAGCATTTCGAGACTCCTCCTGTTCGACAGGCTGGTCGACATGCGCCGGCGGTTCCCTTCACCACGGGCGCTCTACCACGGCGCGCTCCATCAAGGCGCGCTTCACCGTTGGCGCTCCACCAAAGAGACTTCTTCACGGCGCTCCGGCGCGCGCCTCCTTCACGGCGCTCCGGCGCGTGCCTCCTGTGCGGCCCGCGCCGGCGATCCCCAGGCGCCCGTCCTCCGTCGTCCGGTCAGGTGGCCGGCGCGGTGGGGAGCGCTTCCTTACGGCGCGGCGGACCCCGTGTCGTCGAGCCAGAGGACCAACTCGGGCATCGTTCTCGGGACGGTGGTGCCGAAGATGACCTTCGCGGCTTCCGAGGCGACAACGGAATTAGACGGCGCTTCCGGGTGCGCGTCAAGAATGCCAAATATACTTTCTGCAACTATAAGAGAGGCGAGGGGGCCGAAGGTCCGCCCGCCGGTCGCGACCGCCGCCTCGATCAGGTAGTAGAGAACGGGGGGCGGGTTCTGCACGAGCCCCTCTTCCATCTCGCCGAAATCGACATCGGGCTCGCTGCGGATCCACAGGCGCATGGCGTCGTGGCGCAAGGCGGTGTCGCCGAGCCACGGCGAGGCCTCGGCGAGATCCGGATATGCCTTGCGCGCACGCGCGCACAACGCGTCGATGCGATGGACGCCGGAGACGGTGCAGCGGAGCAGGTCGCGATAGGCCAGGCCGGCCGGCTTGTGCGGCGCGGGTGGCGGGAAGAGCGTTTCATCCCAGAGCGGCTCGGCAAGCGCAGGCGACAGGCGGCGCGAGGGCTGCGGCCTGCGACCTGCCGGGAGGTCGAAGAAGTCTCCCCATGCGACGGGCCGATCGCGCTCCGACGGCGGGCGCGCCGGTGCGCGATCCGGCGTGTGCAACAGGATATCGTGCAAGGGGGTGGAATCCGGCTCGTCCGGCGAAAGACAGTAGCGCGCGCGGATCATGGCATGGCCGAGGCGCAGCGCGGCATGGGCGAGATCGGCCGCGGTTGCGCAGCCTGGCCCGGCCGGACCGGCCGGCGCGCGGTGTCGTGCCTCGAAATACGCCCGTACGGTCGGGTCGAGCAGGCGCGCCAGCAGGTCGTGGCGAAGGATGCGCCGGTAGACATGCGTCAGCGCCGCCCGCACCACCGCGAAGTTCATCGCGCTCGCTTGCGGGGATTCCGCCGCGCGCCCGTGATCAAGCCTGTCCATCGCGCGGTTGTGGACGCGCTGAAAAAGCGCCGTGAATTGCGACAGGATCGCATTGTCATCGTTGCGGGCATCGGCGATCAGCGGGATCGACACCGGGCATTTGCCATCCTCGACCGTGGCCCGCCCGATGCCGATGTCGGCCGGCGCCAGACGAAAGCGGGTCGCGGGAAACTCTGCATGCCTGTCGGTCCGAAGGCCGGGCGCGGAAGCATAGCAGCCCGCCTGCATCGCCGGGCCATGACCGTAAAGCGTCTCGAGGGCGAGGGGGCGCGTGCGCAACAGACGCCGGTCGGCGCCGTCGCCGAGATCCGCCTCCGCGCCCTGCCGAAGCAGATCGTGGATCGCGAACTGGGCCAGAAAGGCGTAGCCGGCGGGGATGGCGGGGTTCAGCGGCTCGTCCCCGTCCCCGTTCCCGTTCCCGGCCCCATCGAGTCCCGATGTGCCCGCGAAGGTGGCAGGGGTCCGGGCGAGCTTGCGCGTGATCTGTTCGAAGAGATATTCGGTCGCGCCCACGTCGGTCTCGCCGGGACGCCCCGGCGGCTCGAGGCCGATATAGGTGTCCCGCGTCGCGGCGACGGGCTGCGGATCGCCGGAGGCCTCGGGTCGCGGAGACACCGCTCGCGCCGGGGCAAGATCATCCGCGGCAGGAGAGGGTCCGGAGCTGTCCGCCCTCGATGAGCGCTGCCGAAGCTGGAGTTCGATCCGCTCCCGCAAGCCCTGGCTGGCCACCCCTCCATGCATGTGAAGCCCCGCTGTTCGTCCGGTTTATCGCGCCGAGGTCCGTCCCCGCTCTCGTCGCGCCCGGGACGCCTTGCCCGGCGCGTCGCCCGGGCTCCGCTTCCGCGGTCGCGGCGTCCCGGTGACCCGGCTCCCGTGTCTTCCTCGTGTCTTCGGCCCGCCGATCACGCCGCCGGACGAAGTTTGCAACCCGCGCTCATTTCGCCCCGTCTCGAGGCTCGTCTTCGAGCCCCCGTCTTCGAGCCCCCGTCTTCGAGCTCCCGTCCAGAGCCCCCGTCCAGGGCCTCCTTTTTCGAACTCCCGTTTCGAGCCCGGACGGATGTGTCGGGGTTACGCGCAGGCGTAACCGGCTTCGCGCGACACGTGACCGGCCCGCCCGGCACCGGGAGCCACTTCGGCTCCGGCGCGGAACACGGTTCCCCCCGCAGGCCATCGGCATCAGGCCCATCAGCATGCAGCCTATGGAGAATCGGTATTATGTGTGCACGTATGGCGTGATATGATCGTCATCGGCCAGGCGAGGGGCGCCATCCTGCGAAGGGGCGGGCCGCGTCGGGTCGCAGTCGGGCCGCGTCGGGTCGCACGGGTTACACGCGCGCCGTCGCTCTTGCGCGGGGGTGCGGGCACTCCGGTCGTTTGCCCACGGCCTTCTGCTGCCCACGGCCTTCTTTTGCCTACGACCTTGGGCGGTCGTGCAATCTGGCTGTTTCCCCGGCGCCGGGGATCGCCTAGACTCGCAGTGCATCCGGTGGAGGGTTACGCGCGTTCGCGGGCCCGTTTTGCTGACCACGAACCGCCGATGCGCGACGACATTCAGGGGTGGTTGATTGCTCGGATGACAGGGAATGTCCCCAAAGTCCTCCTTGTCGAGGACACGCGCGCGCTTGCCGAGACCTACAAGGCCTATCTCGTCCCGCTCGGCTGGGACGTCACATGCCTGGAAACCGGCGCCGAGGCGATGGAGGCCATCGCGTGCGAGGCGCCGTCGGTGATCGTGCTCGACGTCAATCTGCCGGACGGCAACGGGCTCGACCTGCTGCGCCGGATCAAGAGCCGGGACGTGCCCTGCGAGGTCGTCGTGATCACGGGCAAGGCGTCGGTCAGCATGGCGGTTGAGGCGATGCGCGAGGGCGCCTTCGACTTCGTGATGAAGCCGTTTTCGGCGGACCGCCTGCGCGTGACCCTGCGCAACGCGCTGGATCGGCTGACGCTGGCCAACCGGCTGGAGCAGATCGGCGAGGAACTCGAGCCCGAGCGGTTCGAGCAGATGATCGGCCGCTCCTATGCCATGCAGACCGTCTATCGCATCCTGCGCAACGCGGCGCCGACCAATGCGACGGTTTTCATCACCGGCGAGAGCGGGACCGGCAAGGAACTGTGCGCCCACGCGCTGCACGCGCAGAGCAAGCGCGCCGCCGGGCCGCTGATCTCCATCAATTGCGCCGCCATTCCCGCCGGCATGCTGGAGAGCGAAATCTTCGGCCACGCCAAGGGGGCTTTCACCGGCGCCGTCGGCGACCGGCGCGGCGCGGTCCTGTCGGCCGACGGCGGGACGCTGTTCCTCGACGAGATTTGCGAGATGAACCTCGACCTGCAGTCCAAGATGCTGCGGGTCCTGCAGGAAAAGACGGTGCAGCGGGTCGGGGAGGACCGCACGCAGGCGGTCGACGTGCGCATCGTCTGCGCAACCAACCGCGACCCGGAAGCCGAGGTCGCCGCCGGGCGCTTCCGCGAGGATCTCTACTATCGCCTGCATGTGGTTCCGGTCGATCTGCCGCCCCTGCGCGCGCGCGACGACGACGTGCTGCTGATCGCCCGGCATTTTCTCTCCCTCTTCGCGCGGGAGGATGGCAAGCGGTTCCGCGGCTTCACGCCGGCCTGCGAGGACGCGATGCTGTCCCATGCCTGGCCGGGCAACATCCGCGAATTGCAGAACACGATCCGCCGCGCCGTGGTGCTCAACGACGGCGAGTGGATGGACGAGACCATGCTCGGGCTGCCGCCCGGCCGTGGCGCGGGCGGGCCCGTCGCCGGGCGCGCCATCGCTCCGGGACCGGGTGGCAACGGGGCGGGCGCGCGAGCGATCGCGGGGGGACGTCCCGCAGCCGGGAGCGCGGTCGCGGACGCCTCCGGACCGGCCGCGGACGGGCCGCGCGCCGAAGCGCCGCCGTCCGAGGGTGCGGGCGATGCCGGGGGAGACGCGCCGGAGCGGATCGAGCCGCTCGACAGCGTCATCCGCGCCACCATCGAACGGGCCATCGCCCTGTGCGACGGCAATATCCCGCGCGCCGCGCATGCGCTGAAGGTGAGCCCCTCGACGCTCTATCGCCGGCTGCAGACCTGGAACCAGACCCCGGCGGGCGGGGCCGGCACGCCGGCGTCCGAGGCGCGCGGCGATTTGACCTGACCGCTCAGCTTGCGGCGGGGCCCGCGCCGGGCGTGCTCCCGGCCTGTGTCGCGGGCTCGGTGTCTTCCTCGGCCTCCGCCGGCAACGCGGCGTTCATGTCCTGCCGGGCGCGGGCGACCTCGGCGATATGCGCCCGCAGATCCGGATCGCGGGCGAGCAGGCTTTCGAAGTCGGTCCGCGACAGCACCAGCAGATTGCAATAGCCGAGCGCCCGGACATCCGCCGTGCGCGGCGCGCCCGTCAGAAGGGCGATTTCCCCGAAGACCTCGCCCCGGCCGAGCCGGATCCGGCGGCTGCCCGTCGACACTTCCACCGCGCCCGAGGAGATGAAATAGGCGGCGTCGCCGCGCTCGCCCTTGCGGATCAGCACGTCGCCGGGCACGGCGAAGCGCGGGCGCATGAGCCGGGCGATCGCCTGGATGCGGGTCTCCGGCAGATCGCGGAAGAGCGGCACCTGCGCGGTCAGGTCGTGAATGCGCATGCCCATGTCGAGATGCGGCCGCCGGTCGGCCTCCGCCCGCCCGTCCTGAACGCTCTGGGCGAGATTGGCGTGCAACTCCTCGCCGATGAGGTTTTGTTCGAGCAGCGCGCGATAGCCGTCTTCCTCCAGACGCAGCGCGGTCTTTTGCAGGAAGCGCCGGTCGAGCTCGTCGGCATAGTCGGGATATTGCAGCCGCAGCGCCTCCAGCGCGGTGTTGGTCGCCTCGCGCCGGCTCATCAGGATTTCGGTCAGCAGGTCCGCCACGCGCGCGCCGAGCAGCGGGGCGATGCGGGACGTCGTGAAACCGCGCAATTCGTCGAGCACGATCCGGTTCAGCAGCAGCATCTCGTAGCGGTCGGCCAGCAGCCGGGCCAGCCAGCGGTCGTATTTGAGCGTGCGCTGGCACCATTGCGCCAGCCGCATGGTGCGCGGAAAGGCCAGCGCCTGGCGCGCGGCACGGTTGTACTCCACCCGGCCGCCGGAGCGCGCGCTGTCGGCGATCCGCCCGAGCCGGGCGAGCAGGTCCTCGGCGGTGTGGATCGAGGTCGTGCGTTCGCGCAGGTGACGCAGCACGATCTCGCGTTCGCGGTTGGTGAGCGACACCAGTCCGATGGTGATCCGGTCGCGGTCCTGGACGTCCTCGTCCAGCCGCGCGGTGCCGGCCGCCTCCTCCATGCGCTCCGCGCAGGCGTCTTCCACCCGGCTCGAGACGGAGGCGGCGATGCCATAGTCGGCGGCCGCGCGCGCCACGCCCTCGCGCACGTTGGTGCGGGCGAGCGCCAGCACCTGGTTGCGCAGGGCGCGGTCGATGGGGCTCAGTCGGTCGAGCCCGAGCACCGCGATCAGCGGCTTGAGCGTGGTGCCATAGACCAGCAGCGTGAACAGCACGAAGCCGGTGGCGAGCACCGCGACGAAGCGCTGGACCTCCGGGTCGATGGCGGCGTTTTCGGTCACGCCGAGGGCGAGCGTCAGCGTGATGGCGCCGCGCATGCCGCCCCACAGGATCACGGTCTTGAACGGCAGGCTGACCGGCTGGGCGAGCTTGAGGGCGCTCAGCAGCGGCAACAGCGCGAAGAGCACCACCGCGCGGGCGACGAGTGCCGCCGCAACGAGCAGCAGCAGCAGGCCGAGGTCGGCCCAACCCACGTCGACCAGCAGCTTCGGAATCAGGATCGAGGCCAGCATGAAGACGAGCGAGGAGGCCCAGAAGGCGATCTGGTCCCAGACCGCGTTGAGATAGGTCCAGCCGTCCGGCGTCACCCGCGAGGGGCCCGTGAGATTGAGCAGAATGCCGGCCGCCACCACGGCGACCACGCCGGACACGCCCGCCAGATGCTCCGCGCCCAGATAGACGAGATAGGGCAGGGCGACGCTGAGCGTGACCTGCGCCAGGCGGAAGTCGCGCACCAGCGGAAGCAGGCGCACGAGCGCCTGCCCGCCAACATAACCGAGCGCGATCCCGCCGGCGAAGCTCCAGAGGAAAAGCGCCAGCCCGTCGACGATCCGGGGCGTGGCCCCGCCGGTCAGCGCCGACAGCAGGATCACGAAGAGCGCGATGGCGGCGGCATCGTTGAGCAGGCTTTCGCCCTCCACCAGACGCACCAGACGCGCCGGTGCGCCGATGTCGCGGAAGATCGAGACGACGGCGACCGGGTCGGTGGTGGCGACGATGGCGCCGAGCAGCAGGCAGGCGATCAGCGACACCGGCGAAAACGGCGCCAGCACAAGTCCGATCACGGCGGTCGCGACCAGCACCGCGACCACCGCCATGACCAGAATGACGCCGCCGTCGTCGATCATGCGGCGGATGTCGAGGGTCAGCGTCGTCTGGAACAGCAGCACCGGCAGGAACAGATGCAGGATGCCCTGCGAGTCGAGCGGCGGGTCGACGAAGACGGCCGCGATCTCGTTGAAGGCGTCGGTGCTGGGCGTATACAGCAGCCAGGTCGCGAAGAAGCCGATGGCCACGCCGACGAGGGCGAGCAGAACCGACGGCGTGACCCCGAGCCGCCGGGCGAGCGGCTGGATCAGCGAGATGACCACGAGCAGTCCGGCGGTGGCGGCGAGAACGAGGGAGGCTTCCATGACGGGGCCGGTCCTATCGGGTTGGCGCGGGGCGGGCGCGGCGGGCCGTCATTGCGCGCCGCCACCCGGTGCCGAGGCGCCTGCCCGGGAGGCGGCCGACTTGCGCTCGGACAGGGCGATGCCGACCAGCACCAGCGCCAGCGCCGCCGCGTGATAGAAATGGAAGGGCTCGCCGAGCAGGCCCACCGCCAGGATCGACGACAGGATCGGCACCAGATTGATGAACACGCCCGCCCGTCCCGGACCGATCAGATCGACGCCGCGCATGAAGAAGATCTGCGACAGGAACGAGGGGAAGACCGAGATATAGGCGACGATCAGCCAGCCCTTGGCCGTCGGCATCTGGGTGGCGCCCTGCCAGAGCTCGACGAGGAAGACGGGCACGGAGGTGATCGCCGCGACCACCGACAGCACGGTGAAGAACACCATGCCGGACACCGCCGGGCGGTTGCGCAGAAGCACCGCGTAGAGCGAATAGAGCAGGCAGGCGAGGATCATCAGCCCGTCGCCGGGGTTGATCTCCAACTCCGTCAGCCGCGACAGGTCCCCCTGACTGGCGATGAAGACGACACCGGCCATGGTGATCGCCACGCCGATGGCCTGGACCGCGCGGATCGGCGTGCGCAGGATGACCAGCGCGCCGAGCAGCACGAACATCGGCATCGATCCCTGGATGATGCCGAGATTGAGCGCGGTGGTGCTGTGCGCGGCGATGTAGAACAGCGAGTTGAAGGCGGTGAAGCCGAAGATCCCCATCAGGATCATCACCGGCAGATGCGCCTTCAGGATCGGCCATTCGGCGCGCACCTGGCGTCCGTAGAGCGCGACCATCAGCCCAGACACCGCCACCCAGCGCAGAAACACGACGGCCAGCGGCGACACCTCGCCGACCGCCAGACGGCCGGCGATCGTGTTTCCGGCCCAGAACAGCGTGGTCAGGAACAGCAGGAGGATCGGCTTGGCGAACAGGCTCTGAACGGGGGCAAACGAGGACAAGGGCATGAAGGAACCGGTTTGACGGGGCGGCGAGGCGGCCACTTGGGCCGGTCACTTGGGAAAGACATGATCCGCCGCGCGACGTGCCGCACCGGTGAGGGTCCGGGCCGGCGAAACGCCGGCGGAAAGGCCAGTCTCGTATGACGAATTGCGCGGCCGGATGCAAGCGGCCACGCGTTCCGGCGTCGGGGAGACGGTCCGCCTCCTGTGTGCCTCGATCAGGTTAACCCGGGGATCGGGCCGATGGCGCGGTAGATCTCGAGCCGCGGATCGCGGCTGATGTCTCCGGGATTGGAGCCGGGTTCGCCGCTTGGGACCTCCATCCCGAAGTAGGCGTAGTACTCGATCCAGGTCGGGTGGATCTGGCCGGTGGCAAGGTCGCGAAACCGCATCGGGCGCTCGACGAAAAACGGCGCGCCGCCGTTGGCGTGCTTGAACATGTCGACCACGAGTTCGCTGCAGTACAGCGCGCTCTCGTCCGTCAGATACAATTGATCGTAGGGCGTGTTGCGTTGCGCGATGCCATAGGCCACCGCCGCGCCGATCAGGCCGCGATGGGGCGCCGCAAGGCGCCCGAGAAGGAGCCTCGGCGTGTCGTCCGTGCCATGGGACCGACGGGCGAAGACCTCCCACTTCGTCAGGCGCACTTCCGGATAGAAGGCCTCCAGCACAAAAGCGCCGTGGTGGGTCTGAACCACCACACCCATATGGTTCACCCGGGCGCCGCGATATCCGCTGGTGACCGCCGAGATCGCATTCTCGTCCCGTCCGATCACGCTGAAGGCGAAGTCCCCCGTCTCCAGGACCATCTTCTTGAACTCCGGGACCGTTGCATCTGGAGTGTCGATACGCACGGGAGTTTATGTTTCGGAAAAATTCGCGTCAAACGGGCATTTCGGGTGACCTTGGAGGCGTCGGCGTGGCGGCTCGATTTTTTCCGTTCCGGATCAAGTTCTTCCCATTTGTGTCAGATTGACCGAGTGATTTCTGTTTGGGAAAGTCCGGCACCGCCAAACTCCGGTGCGGTCGCGGCCCCGCCGCTGGAGCAGAGCGCCGGATCAGACCAACAGGGAGGGCCAGAGGCCATGGACCGTATCGCCGTTGCGGGCTTGAACGTCGCGCCCGAGCTTTATCGCTTTGTCGAGGACGAGGCCCTGCCGGGCACCGGCGTCGCGCCGGGGACCTTCTGGGAGGGTTTTGCGGCCATTGTGCGCGATCTCGCGCCGCGCAACCGCGCGCTGCTGGAAACCCGGGCCGAGATGCAGCGCCGGATCGATGCCTGGCATCAGGCCAATCCCGGGCCGGTGGATCTTGGGCCCTATACCGCCTTCCTGAAGGAGATCGGCTATCTGGTGCCGGAGGGCGAGGCCTTCACCGTGACGACCGAAAACGTCGATCCGGAGATCGCCTCCATCGCCGGGCCGCAGCTCGTCGTCCCGATCACCAACGCCCGCTATGCGCTCAACGCGGCGAACGCGCGCTGGGGCTCGCTCTATGACGCGCTCTATGGCACCGACGCGATGGGCAGCCTGCCGTCCGGCGGCGGATACGATCCCGACCGCGGCGCCGAGGTGATCGCCCATGCCCGCGCCCTGTTGAACGAACGCTTCGCGCTGACCGGCGGCGACTGGACGATGGCGACGGGGCTTGCCGTCGTCGACGGCCGCCTTCGGGTGGCGGGCGCGGGCGGGGCGCCCATGGCGCTGGCCGACGAAAGCCAGTTTGTCGGCTATCGCGGCGCGGCGGACGCCCCGGAGGCGATCCTGCTCAAGAAGAACGGCCTGCATGCGGAGATCGTTGTCGACCGCGGCAGCGCCATCGGCAAGACCGACGGGGCCGGGATCTCCGACGTCATTCTGGAATCCGCCATTTCCACCATCATGGACTGCGAGGATTCCGTCGCGGCGGTGGATGCCGAGGACAAGGTCGTCGCCTATCGCAACTGGCTCGGCCTGCTGAAGGGCGATCTGACGGCCAGCTTCGAGAAGGGCGGCCGCACGGTGGAGCGGCGCATGGCGGGCGACCGCAGCTACACCGCGCCGGACGGCGGGACGCTGACGCTGCACGGCCGCTCGCTGATGCTGGTGCGCAACGTCGGCCACCTGATGACAACCCCGGCCGTGCTCGACGCCGAGGGCAATGAGATCCCGGAAGGTCTGCTCGACGGCATGATGACGGCGGCGATCGCCATGCACGACATCGGCACCGGCGGTCCGCACGGCGGCGGGCGGCGCGGCAACTCGCGCGCCGGCTCGCTCTATATCGTCAAGCCGAAGATGCACGGGCCCGAGGAAGTGGCCTTCGCCGAAACGCTCTTCTCCCGCATCGAGGCGGCGCTGGGCCTTGCGCCCAACACGCTGAAGATGGGCGTGATGGACGAGGAGCGGCGCACCACCGTCAATCTCAAGGAGTGCATCCGCGCGGCCGCCGCGCGCGTGTGCTTCATCAACACCGGCTTTCTCGACCGCACCGGCGACGAGATGCACACCTCGATGGAGGCCGGCCCGATGATCCGCAAGGGCGACATGAAGTCGGCCGCCTGGATCCAGGCCTATGAGGCGTGGAACGTCGACATCGGGCTGGAATGCGGCCTGCCGGGCCATGCCCAGATCGGCAAGGGCATGTGGGCCATGCCGGATCTGATGCAGGCCATGCTGGAGCAGAAGATCGGCCACCCGAGAGCCGGGGCCAACACCGCCTGGGTGCCGTCGCCGACCGCCGCCACGCTGCACGCGCTGCATTATCACGTGGTGGATGTCGCGGCGCGCCAGCAGGAGCTCAGGAGTCGTGGCCGGGCGAAGCTCGAGGATATCCTCTCGATCCCGGTCGCCGAGCGGCCGAACTGGTCGGCGGAGGAAATCCAGGCCGAACTCGACAACAACGCCCAGGGCATCCTCGGCTACGTGGTGCGCTGGGTCGACCAGGGCGTGGGCTGTTCCAAGGTGCCGGACATCAACGACGTCGGCCTGATGGAAGACCGGGCAACGCTGCGCATCTCCTCGCAGCACATCGCCAACTGGCTGCGCCACGGCGTGTGCAGCGAGGCGCAGGTGATGGAAACGATGAAGCGCATGGCCGCCGTGGTCGACGGCCAGAACGCCGGCGATCCGCTGTACCGGCCAATGGCGCCGGATTTCGACGGCTCCATCGCCTTCCAGGCGGCCTGCGATCTGGTGTTCAAGGGGCGCGCGCAGCCTTCGGGCTACACCGAGCCGGTGCTGCATGCGCGCCGTCTCGAGGTCAAGGCGCGGCAGGGGGCGTAACGTCCGGCGTGACTTCGCCGGCGCCCGGGATGACCGGGCGTCGGCCCGCAAGACACTGCGGCCCGCTCCCGCCGGCGGTCGGTGCCGGGTCGCGTGTCAGTGCTGGGTCGAGCGAAAGGGCATGCCCAGCCGGCGGACGGGCTCATGCGCCACCCGCTGGCTGCGCAGAATGGCCTGCAGCCGCTGCTGCTCCTCGGCGGTATAGATGAAACGCCAGCCCGAGTGATCGCCCTGCCGCCAACGCTGCTCGGCCTGCAGTTCCAGCCCGTGCGAGAGGATGGCGAGACGGACGCTGACGGCGAACTTCGGCAGGTCCTCGCAGCGGATGCGGCATCCGGTGAGGCTGACGTCGAGCATGCGCGCCGGGATCGGCCCCCGCATGGTGATCACCATGACCTGCGTCGAGGCGCGGGCGCGGGGCGTGAGCCGCCGCTCCTGGGCGACGGGGCCGGAGAGCGGGTTGGATCCGCGAGATGCAAGGTTCGCCATCAAATGCCCCGTCACGAGAACTCGACAAAATAGAACCCCGGTGCAGCGCGCCGACACATGCAACCGGCCAGGGTGAAACGCCTTGCGTGAAACGCGGTCGCATGATCGGGACGCGCCGACGGGAAATCAAGCCCGGAGCGCCGTTTCCCCAAGGGCAGCGGCAAAGGCCGTTGAACTTTCGTCTGAATTTATACAATCTCCACGTGCGCCTCCCGTCAGAGGTCGTTCGATGCGGGTTGTCGGCGGCGGGATGACGCGGCGCGCGGCCGCGAATCGCGTTACGCGCGCCCGGCGGCATCCGAGGGCAGCGTGATACAGGCTTCGAGCCCGCCTTCGGGCCGGTTGCGCAGTGCCAGCCCGCCGCCATGCGCATGCACGATGGAGCGCGCGATCGAGAGGCCCAGGCCGATGCCGCCGGTATCCTCCGAGCGCGATTCCTCCAGCCGCACGAAAGGGTCGAACACATCGTTCAGCCGCTCTTGCGGAATGCCGGGGCCGCGATCGCGCACCGCGATCCGCAACCCGCTGTCGTCCCGCGTCAGCGCGATGTCGGCGGCCTCGCCATACCGCACGGCATTGTCGATCAGGTTGCGCAGGGCGCGTTTCAGGCTGAGCGGGCGCACCCGCGTCACCAGCCGCGTCGCCGGCGGTGTGAAGGTCACGGTCGCGCCCATGTCGCGATAGTCCTCGGCGATGGCGTCGATGAACTCGCCGAGATCGATGCGCGCCGCCTGTTCGCGCGAGGCCTCGTCGCGGGCGAAGGACAGGGTCGCCTCCACCATGCGCTGCATCTCGTCCAGCGTGGCGATGATGCGTTCGCGGTTCTCCTCGTCGTCGATGAATTCGGCGCGCAGACGCAGCGAGGTGATCGGGGTCCGCAGGTCGTGGCTGATGGCGGCGAGCATGCGGGTGCGGTCGCGCACGAAGCGCGTCAGCCGGTCCTGCATGGCGTTGAAGGCCCGGATCGTGCCGCGCACCTCCGACGGTCCCGTCTCGGGGATCGCATCGACGTCCTCGCCCCGGCCGAGCCGGTCGGCGGCGCTGGCCAGATCGCGCAAGGGCCGCGTCAGCCGGCGCACGGTCACCGCCACGATCGCCACGATGAAACCGGCCATCAGGCCGATGGACACCAGCAGCGGCAGGATGGTGTGCTTGGGCAGGCGGAAGCGCGTCGCGGCGTTCAACCAGCGCCCGTCGTCGAGCGCCACGCTCATGGTCAGCGACAGCGCCCCCGAGCGTCCGCGCCGGTCCCTGTCATGGTCGTCATCGTCGTCGTCGTGGTCGTCCCGGCGCAGGCGAAGGCGCGGCGCCGGAACCACGTCGACGCGCACCGCGCGCTCCGCGCCGAGCTCGCTCTGCAGCATCTGCTTCAGGCGGCGTTCGGCCGGATGGTTGCCGCTCGTCTCGAGCGCCGGCGCGTCGGCGATGCGAAACAGCAGGATCGGGCTGGACACGGCCCGGAGCACCTCGTCGTGCTGCTGCGGCGGTGTCGTCTCGATGAGACGCACGAGCGAGACGGTGCGCGACAGGAAGGTCGTGCGCGCCATCTCGATCAGCGCCCCGCGCCGCTCGCCGGCGAAGATCCACAGCGTGAAGACCTGGGCGAGCACCAGCGCGATCAGCAGCAGCGCGACGAGCTGACCGCCGAGCGAGCGCGGCCACAGCCGCAGGGCGGGCCGGCTCACGGGGCCGTCTCCCGGACGTCGGCGGTGAAGGTGTAGCCGCCGCCCCACACGGTCTTGATCAGCTCCGGCGTCTTGGGATCGGCCTCGATCTTGCGGCGCAGACGGCTGACCTGATTGTCGACGGAGCGGTCGAACAGTCCGGGGCTGCGGCCCGACGTGAGGTCAAGCAGCTGGTCGCGCGACAGCACCATGCGCGGCCGCTTCAGGAAGGCGATGAGCAACTGGAACTCGCCGGTCGACAGCGGCACGGCCACCCCGTCGGCCCCGGTCAGCAGCCGCTTGGGAACGTCGAGCGTCCAGCCGGCGAAGCGAAGCGTTTCCGCCTCCACCGGATCGCGGTCCTTCGGCACATGCGCGGAGCGGCGCAGCACCGCGCGGATGCGCGCCAGCAGCTCGCGCGGGTTGAAGGGCTTGGTCACATAGTCGTCGGCGCCGATCTCCAGACCGACGATGCGGTCGGTGTCCTCGGCCATGGCGGTGAGCAGGATCACCGGGGTCGCGCCGCCTTCCACCAGCGAGCGGCACAGGGACAGACCGTCCTCGCCCGGCATCATGATGTCGAGCACAACGAGATCGACGGCCGCCGTCTTGAGCGCCTTGCGCGCCTGCGCGGCGCTGTCGGCCATCGACGCCCGCAGCCCGTTCTTGCGCAGGTAGCGCGCCAGCGACTCGCGGATGTCGCGGTGGTCGTCGACGACGAGAATATGCGGGGCGTGGTCGGTCATGGTCGCGTCCGTCGGGCGTTTTTGAGTTTGTTCCGCGTGTCTTTCCGCCGTTGTAGCGCGCGGCTCCCGCGTCGGGGGAGGGGAAATGTAATCGAATGTATCGGGCGCGCGCCCTGTCACGGATTGCGACCGAATGCCGGGTGCGCGGAGATAGTTCTGCGACAAGCGCTGCTTACGTTGCCCTCATCGCAGACACGAACAAAGGAGATCTCGCGATGAGCACGTTCAAGAAGGTCGCTGTCGGCTCGCTCGCCGCCGTTCTGGTCGCCGCCGTGGCGCTTCCCGTGGCCGCCGATCGCTGGGGCCCGGGCGAGGGGCGCGGCTGGCACAAGAGCGGCTGGCATGAGGGGGGCTGGCACAAGGGTGGCCGGCATGGTCGCGGGCAGATGGCCATGCGCTTCATGGAGCGCTTCGACACCGACGGCGACGGCAAGCTGACCCAGGCCGAGATCGACGCGGTGACCGCCGGGATGTTCGGCGCGGCCGATGCCGATGCCAGCGGCGGGGTGACCCTGCCGGAGTTCAAGACCGCCTTCGCCCGCGAATTCGCCGACCGCAAGGTGCGCGCCTTCCAGCGCATGGACCGCGACGGCGACGACGCGCTCACCCGGGCCGAATACGACCGCATGACCGCGCGGATGGAAAGCCGCATGGATGATGACGATGACGACCGGCGCGGCTGGCGCAAGCGCTGGAGCGGCAAGCGGGGCGGGATGATGACGCACTATGACACCGACGGCGACGGCACCGTCACACCGCAGGAAATCGCCGCCGCGCGCGCAGCCCTCTTCGGCGATGCGGATCAGAATGCCGACGGTGCCCTGTCGCTCGACGAGTTCGAGAGCGTCTGGGTGGCGATGGCGGACGGGCGCATGGTGCGCATGTTCCAGCGCCTCGACCGCGACGGCGATCTGACGATCACCGAGGCCGAGGCCACGCGCCCGACCGCAAATCTCGTCGCCCGCATGGACCGCAACGGCGACGGCGTCCTGTCGATCGAGGACCGGTCGCGCCGCGGCTGGAAGGACCGTGACGGCAAGGGCCGAGACGGCATGCGCGGCAACCGCGACGACTGATCGGCGCCAGCGCGCGCTTTCGCAGCGCGCGACCGCGCATGAGCATGCGGGGCCTCGAGCCCCGCATGTCATGTCCCCGGGCCGGATCGGGGCGTGATCCGATGCGAGGGGCCTCACCCGGAGCATGCGGATTTTCCCTTGCATGTGACGGCATGTTGATTCATACAGATCGCGCCCAAATTCGCACGTGCCCGTGGTCGTTCAATCGCAACCCGATGGCGCCGCTCGCTAGGGCCCGGAGGTCACTCCGGTCGGAGCAATCCGATGAAGAGCGGCGATACGAACGGCTTAAAGCAACGACGTAAGAGGGCTTTTTTGGTCTCTGCCGGGGTTTCCAAGTCCCGGGGTCACTGAAGAGGCACTTGTTACATCATTGCCGGCCGGGCGGTTCGGACGATTCCGATCCAATCCAAGGCATCATCGCGGGACGGCCTCGAGCGCGCGTGCGCTTCAGCCCGACCGTCTGCATCTGTCGTCGAGCGCTGCCCGTCTCCATCGCGGGCGGTTTGTTCGTTGCCATTTGCGACCCTGCGGCCCGATCTGACACCGGGTGACTGCCATGACGGAACGAATCCGGCGCTTCCTGCGCCAGCGACGAGAGGACGGCCCTTGCGTGGTCGTCGACCTCGACAAGGTCCACGACAATTATCTCACCTTCGAGCGCGCCTTGCCCGATACCCGCGTCTACTACGCGGTGAAGGCCAATCCGGCGCCCGAGATCCTTGCGCTTCTGGAGCGGCTCGGCTCGTCCTTCGACTGCGCCTCCGTGCCGGAAATCGAGATGGTGCTGGCGACCGGCGCCGCGCCGGAGCGCATCTCCTACGGCAACACGATCAAGAAGGAGCGCGACATCGCCCGCGCCCATGCGCTCGGCGTGCGCCTCTTCGCGGTCGATTGCGAGGCCGAGGTCGACAAGATCGCGCGCGCCGCGCCCGGCGCCCGTGTCTTCTGCCGCATCCTCTGCGATGGCGCCGGCGCCGACTGGCCGCTGTCGCGCAAGTTCGGCTGCGCGCCGGAGATGGCGCCGGGCGTGCTGGAGCATGCCCATCGCAACGGGCTCGAGGCCTATGGCGTGTCCTTCCACGTTGGCTCGCAGCAGGCCGACGTCGAGGCCTGGGATCAGGCGCTCGCCGTCTCCGCGCGCATCTTCCGCGAGATGGCGGAGCGCGGCATTTCGCTCTCCATGGTCAACCTCGGCGGCGGCTTCCCCGCGCGCTACCTCAAGGAGGTGCCGGGCGTGCCGCGCTACGGCGAGGCGATCCTGCGCGCGCTCGCCGAGCATTTCGGCAACCGCATCCCGCAGACGATCATCGAGCCGGGCCGCGGCATGGTCGGCGATGCCGGCGTGATCGAGGCCGAGGTGGTTCTGATCTCGAAGAAGTCGGACGCCGAGGACGAGATCCGCTGGGTCTATCTCGACATCGGAAAGTTCAACGGGCTCGCCGAGACGATGGATGAGGCGATCCGCTATCCGATCCGCACCGACAAGGATCACGACCGCATGAGCCCCTGCGTGCTCGCCGGGCCGACCTGCGACAGCGTCGACGTGCTTTACGAGAAGACGCCCTACGAATTGCCCGTCAGCCTGTCGATCGGCGACAAGGTGCTGATCGAGGCCTGCGGCGCCTATACCACCACCTATTCCTCGGTGGCCTTCAACGGTTTCGATCCGCTGCGCTCCTACGTCATCTAGACGCGGGCCGCTTCAGCCCCGACACTGCCGGTCCGGACGTCGCCTCGCGCGCGTCCGGACGCGGCCGCCTTTCGACGGTCGGTTGCCCGAACGCGCGCGCCGATCCCGTTTGTTTTTGAACCTGAAAGACACATGCCATGAGCGAAGACGCCCGCCGGTCGAAGCCCGCCAAATCGCCCGCCAAATCGCCCGCCAGATCGACCACGAAATCTTCACCGAAGAAGACCGCAGCACCCGTCGCGGACGCGCCCGTCCCGATGGAGCCCGCGCCCTCGGCTCCGGTGCATCCGGTGCATGGCACCATCTCCGGCCCCATCGTGATGATCGGCTTCGGCTCCATCGGCAAGGGCACGCTGCCGCTGATCGAGCGCCATTTCCTGTTCGACGCCAAGCGCGTGACGGTGATCGACCCGGTCGACACCGACCGGGCGCTGGTGGAGGAGCGCGGCTATGCCTTCTCCAAGGTGGCGATCACGCCGGAGAACTATCGCGAGGTGCTGACCCCGCTGCTCACCGAGGGCGCGGGACAGGGCTTCTGCGTCAACCTGTCGGTCGACACCTCCTCGCTCGATCTGATGAAGCTGTGCCGGGAACTCGGCGTCCTCTACATCGACACGGTGGTCGAGCCGTGGCTCGGCTTCTACTTCGACGACAGCGCGGACACGGCGGCGCGCACGAATTACGCGCTGCGCGAGACGGTGCGCAGGGAGAAGAAAAAAAGCCCGGGCGGGACGACCGCCGTCTCCTGCTGCGGCGCCAATCCGGGCATGGTGTCCTGGTTCGTCAAGCAGGCGCTGGTCGACATCGCCCGCGACACCGGCACCAAGTTCGACGAGCCGACCACCCGCAAGGGCTGGGCGAAGCTGATGAAGAAGGTCGGCGTCAAGGGCATTCACATCGCCGAGCGCGACACCCAGCGCGCCAAGACCCCCAAGCCGATGGGCGCCTTCTGGAACACCTGGTCGGTGGAGGGTTTTCTGTCGGAGGGCTTTCAGCCGGCCGAGCTCGGCTGGGGCACGCATGAGACCTGGAAGCCGAAGAACGCGAAGAAGCACAAGAAGGGCTGCAAGGCGGCGATCTATCTCGAGCAGCCCGGCGCCAACACGCGGGTGCGCACCTGGTGTCCGACGCCGGGGCCGCAATACGGCTTTCTCGTCACCCACAACGAGTCGATCTCCATCGCCGATTACTTCACGCTGAAGGACGGCAAGAAGGTCGCCTACCGGCCGACCTGCCACTACGCCTATCACCCGGCGAACGACGCGGTGCTGTCGCTGCACGAGCTCTTCGGCGCGGCCGGCAAGGTGCAGGAGACCCTGCATGTGCTCGCCGAGGACGAGATCGCCGACGGCATCGACGAGCTCGGCGTGCTGCTCTACGGCCACGAGAAGAACGCCTATTGGTTCGGTTCGCAGCTCTCCATCGAGGAGACGCGCGAGCTTGCGCCCTATCAGAACGCGACCGGCCTGCAGGTGACCTCCGCGGTGCTTGCCGGCATGGTCTGGGCGCTGGAGAACCCGACGGCCGGCATCGTGGAAGCCGACGAGATGGACTATCGCCGCTGCCTGGAGGTGCAAAAGCCCTATCTCGGGCCGGTGAAGGGCTATTACACCGACTGGACGCCGCTGACCGACCGTCCGGGCCTGTTTCCCGAGGACATCGACACCTCCGATCCCTGGCAGTTCCGCAACGTGCTGGTGCGCTGAGGCGCCCGCGAGGGGACACCGGTCATGCAAAAACTCCCGGCTCCGGAGATGATCCGGAGCCGGGTTTTTCGCGCTTCTTCACGGCGCGATTGTCAGCGCGCGATGGGGCGTGCCGACGCGGCGGGAACGGGTCTTGGCGCCTGGGCCGTCGCTCCCCGTTGAGGACGACACTCTCATGGGCGGCGCGCGGGGGCTGTGACCCCTGTCACGCAAATGCCGCATCCCGCGCGTAAGGGGCCTGCGCCGTGTGACGGCGACGAGACGATCGCGCCGCTCGACGGCGCTTTCGCTTTTGCGCCGCTCGACGGCGCGGGGCCAAACGACTACAACGCCCGATCAGTGCGGTCCGGCCGTGGACGACAGATCCGGACCGTGACAGGGGAGGAACCCGTAGCAGCATGAAGCCGACCAATCCCGTTTTCACCGGCCTGCCGACGACGATCTTCGAGACCATGTCGCGGCTGGCGATCGCAACCGGCGCCATCAATCTGGGACAGGGCTTTCCCGACGTGGACGGGCCGGAGGACGTGCGGCGCATGGCCGCCGAGGCGCTGATCGAGGGACCGAACCAGTATCCGCCGATGCTCGGGCTTCCCGAACTGCGTCAGGCGGTGGCCGCGTCGAACAAGCGCTTCTACGATCTCGACGTCGACTGGCAGAGCGAGGTGATGGTGACCTCCGGCGCGACCGAAGCGCTGGCCGACACCTTGCTGGCGCTGATCGAGCCGGGCGACGAGGTGATCCTGATCGAACCGCTCTACGACTGTTACCTGCCGCTGGTGAAGCGCGCCGGCGGCATCGCCGTGCGCGTGCGCGTGACCCCGCCCGACTGGGCGCTGGATGTCCGCGCGCTCGCCGATGCCTTCACCGAGAACACCAAGGCGATCCTGCTCAACAACCCGATGAACCCGGCCGGCAAGGTCTTCGCCGAGGAGGAACTCGCCGCCATCGCCGCGCTGTGTCTGGAGCATGGCGTCTACGCGATCTGCGACGAGGTCTACGAACACTTGCTGTTCGACGGCCGCCGCCATCGTCCGCTGATGACCTTCGAGGGCATGCGCGAACGCAGCGTCCGCATCGGCTCGGCCGGCAAGACCTTCTCGCTCACCGGTTGGAAGGTCGGCTATGTCACCGCGCCGCCCAACCTGCTGGAGCCCATCGCCAAGGCGCATCAGTTCGTCACCTTCACCACGCCGCCCAACCTGCAGCGCGCGGTGGCCTATGGGCTTGGCAAGGACGACGGCTATTTCGCCGGACTGAGCGCGGAGATGCAGGCCAAGCGCGACCGGATGGTCTCCGGGCTTTCGGCGCTCGGCTTCGGCGTTCTGCCCTGCGAGGGAACCTATTTCGCCACCTGCGATCTCTCGCCGCTGGGGCTTGCGGGCGACGACGTCGCGATCTGCGCGCGCATGGTCGAGGAGGCGGGCGTCGCGGCGGTGCCGGTCTCGGCATTCTATGCGTCGGACGCGCCGAGCCATTTCGTGCGCTTCTGCTTCTGCAAGCAGGACCATGTGATCGACGGCGCGCTGCAGCGCCTCGGCACGTGGCTGTCGGGACGCGGCGCGGCGGTTGCCGGTTCCGCCGTCGCGGCCGAAACCACCGCCGCGGCCGCGGGGTGAGCGCCATGTCCGCCACTCCCTCCGACACCTCGACCAATCCCGTCCTCGTCGAGGTCACGCGCGGCGGTGCCGTCGAAAGCCGGCATCGCGGCGCGATCGCGGTGGTCGACGCGGCCGGCGCGCCGCTCGCGACGGTGGGCGACGTCACGGCGCCCGTCTTTCCCCGCTCGGCGGTCAAGGCGCTTCAGGCGCTGCCGCTGCTGGAATCGGGTGCGGCCGAAGCGCTCGATCTGAGCGACGCGGAACTGGCGCTCGCCTGCGCCTCGCACAATGGCGAGGCGATCCATGTCAACGCCGCGCGCGTCATGCTGATGAAGGCGGGCCTCGACGAGGACGCGCTCGAATGCGGGAGCCAGTGGCCGCGCCGGATGCAGGATGTGGCGAGGCTGCACCGCGCCGATGCCCATCCCGGTCCCCTGCACAACAATTGCTCGGGCAAGCACGCGGGCTTCCTGGGGCTGGCGCGCACGCTCGGCGTGCCGACGCGCGGCTACGTCGAGCCCGATCACCCGGTGCAGCGCGAGGTGCGCATCGCGCTGGAGGAGATGACCGGCGCGGCCCTCGACCACGCGCCCTGCGGCATCGACGGCTGTTCGATCCCGACCTATGCGGTGCCGCTCGACCGGCTGGCGCGGGCCTTTGCCTGCTTTGGAACCGGGGAGGGGCTCGCGCCGTTGCGCGCCGAGGCCGCCGACCGGCTCTATCATGCCTGCACCGCCCATCCGGAGATGGTCGCCGGGACGGAACGCTTCTGCACCGAGGTGATGCGCGCCTTCGCCGGCCGCGTCTTCGTCAAGACGGGGGCGGAGGGCGTGTTCGTCGCCTCGATCCCCGAGCGCGGACTGGGCGTTGCTCTCAAATGCGACGACGGCGCGACCCGGGCGGCCGAGACGATGATGGCCGAGACGCTGGCGCGGCTGCTCGCGCTGTCCGACGACGAAGCCTCGGCGCTGGCGCACTGGCGGCGCCCGCAGCTCAGCAACTGGGTCGGCCGCTCCGTCGGCGAGATCCGTCCCGTCGACGCGGCCTTTGCCGGTCTGGAAGGCTGAGTCTCGAGGGCTGAGTTTCGGGTGCTGGTTTTCGGGGGCCGGTCAGCGCACCAGATTGTCGCGGATGGCGAGGTGGTCGAAACCGTCCGCCGCTCCGCCGCGCGTGAGGTCGCCGGTCGCGGCCTCCGTCCAGCGGTAGCCGACGACGGCGCCCTTGTCCGCGCCGGAGATCAGGTTGCTGGCGATCACCGCCGGCCCGGCCCCCTCCACGACCGTGACGGCGACGCCGGTGGGCGCGCCGCGCACCACATTGGAGGTCGCGGAGACATCGCGCAGGTATTCGCCCCAGCCCATGTGCAGGCCGAAGCGCGCGACACTGTCGACCACATTGCCGGTGAGCACCGTGTCGGCCTCCACGGCGATGCCGATGCCAAAACCCTGCACCTCGGCCGGATAGGGACCGGTGTTGACGATGTTGCGCACCAGATTGCCGCTGCAATTGGCGAGCCGTCCGCCATCGAGGAAATTGGCGATGGAGATCCCGATGGCGCCGCCGTCGACCAGATTGTCGGCGATCACCGCGCCCTGGAAGCCGAATTCCGAATAGATCGCCGTTTCGCCCGACCGGAGGCAGGAATTTCCCTGGATCACGATGTTGGAGCCGGCGTTGGAGCGGATCGCGGAGAACGCGCAATCGGTGACGCGGTTCCCCCGCACGACGACGCCGTGGGCGCGAAACACGTTGATGCCATTGCCGTTCTGCCCCGTCCCGCCGCTGCGCGCGGCGATCCGCTCGATCCGGTTGCCGGAGACGAGCGAGCCGTCCTCGCCGGCCTGCCAGCGGTAGACGAGGATGCCTGCGTTGCCGCAGTCGTGGACGTGGTTGTCGGTGATCGACAGGCCCGTGGCCTCGATGGAGCGGATGCCGGCATCGCCCGCACCGGAAATCCGGTTGCCGAGGATGCGCCCGCCGCAGCGGTCGAGGGCGAGCGCCGACTTGGCGCTGCCTGTGATGGCGCAGCCCGCGATCTCCAGATCGTCGACATCGACGAAATGCAGCAGCGCCGGCGTGTATTCGCCGAGCAGGCGATTGCCGCCGTCGAAGCGGATGCCCTCCAGTCCGACCGCCGCGCCCTTCTCGCAATAGAGCAGATGCCCGCCGCCGCCCTGGTAGTCGAAGCGCGTCTGGCCGGGCAGGCCGACGAGACGAATGCCCGACGGCAGCCGCAGATTGGCGACCGTGTAGCGCCCGCCGGGCAGGAACAGCGCGCGGCCCCGGCTCGCGGCCGCGTCGATCGCGGTTTGCAGCAGCCGGCTCTGGTCGTCGCTCGCGTTGGGGCGCACGCCGAACTCCGCGACATCGATGGTGCCGCGCAGATCGGCGACCCGCACCGCGGCGCGCGCCGGCGGCGCGGAGGCCGCAAGCGCGGCGAGGCCCCCGGTCAGCATCGCGCGACGGGACAGCGCGGGCCCGGACAAATCAGCGAAACGCGATCTGAAGCGTGCGGATATGGGTCGGTTCATGCCGGAACGTCCTCCTTGCCCCTGATGGAGCAAGAGCGATGCCGCCGGCGATGTCCCGGATCGGGACGCGGCCCGAAGCCGATCCGGCCGGGCTTCTAGGACGCGCTCCAGATGATGCGCTGGAGCGCGGCCCCGCGCAGCTTGTCGCTTGCCGGCAGCCGGTCGAAGGGGCCGTCGTACTGCGAGATCGCGTAGACGAGCGTGACCCGCTGCGAGCCCCGGGCCTTGCAGATCGCCATGCCGCGCCACAGGCTCTTTCCGACGCGGCAATCGCCGAGCGCGCTGCCCACCTCCGCGAAGGTCATGCCGATCCGTTCGCCGTTCGGACCCTCCAGGTGATGGGTGACGCCATGCACCTCGCGGATCTTGCCCCCCGCGCCCTTGAAGACCTGCAGAACCTGGAAGCCGTCGGAATTGAAGGCGCCGATGGCCCATTCGGTGCGCGTTTCGGTCGCCGACTGGAAGCCCTCCGTGGTGAACCCCGGCAGGGCCTGCTGAATGGCCTTTTGCGAATAGGGGGTGTCGGCGGTCAGTCCTCCGGCGCCCTGCTCGGTGATCTTGACGAGCGTGACGTCGGACGTGCGGGCGATCTGGACGGGACCGCCGTCGAGCGTGGGCGAGCAGGCGGCAAGCGCCAGGAGCGCCAGCGGGGCGAGGAGGGGAGACAGGCGTGAGCGCATGGCATCTCTCGAAAGGGTGTGTGGACGGGCACGCAGCGGCGCCCCGTGGACCGAAGGAGTTGCAGCCCGATAGCATTGTCGCGCGGTCGGAGAAAGCCCCGGCCGGTCGCCCGGTCGCGTTGCGGCCGCGTCCCGATGGCATCGGCCGCCGTGCCGGCCCTAGCTGCCGCGCGAACCGTGGCTCGAAAAGATGACCATGCAATTTTTACCATATGGGGCAAATCCGTAAATGCACGCAATAGGTGTATTCTTGAAGGAATCTTACGCGGTATCACGTGCGTGCTTTTCATTATGTGCGTAATTGGTGTAGCCTGAGATTCGGGTCCTGAATGACATGTGTCGACAAATGAGGGAGTTGGATGTCGTGGGCAAGCGCGCGGTCGGTTGTATCGGGTCGGGTCGTCGCGCGCCCGCGATGACGGCGGGGCTCGCTCATAGGTATATGCTGCCATGCGCGGATCGGGTGCCGCGGGGGGCGGGGATTGTGAAGAATCTGGATTGTCGGGAGACCAGCGTGTATTCTTCGATGGGTAGAAAAAAGGCGGTGGTTGGTCCGCTGCCTGCGGATATCGGGGTGGGCGTCACACGGCCCGCGAGAGAGCGCGGGCATCGGCATCTGGGTGGCCGAAGGTGCGCAGAAGGGGCAGGCTCCGCGCGGAGCGGACGTGCCTCTTGCGCCGCAATGGAGATGCGAGGCCGGCACAGGCGCCGTCGAGACCGGCGGGGTGCCAAGCCATGACGGAAAGGCAGGAGCGCATGGCCAACCCGAATGAGATGCAGTCCAAGGCGCAGGCGATTGCCGACGCGGTGAGCGGCAAGCATGTGCTCGACGTCGTCGAGGCACAACTGCGCCGGATGGGCGCCACAAACATTCTCGTGACGGGCCTGCCGATGCCCAAGCGGCCGATCGACGGGCTCGTGCACCGCTTTCGCTGGCCGGACAATCGCGTCGGTGGCATCGAGCTCTCGGAACTGGATGCCAACGACAGCGCCCTTCTGCTCGGTCTGATGCGCTCGCGCGCCTTCGTTTGGGACGTGACGACCGGCGACGTGTCTCATTCCGAACTGTTTGCCGCGCTTGGCGGCGACACCCAGGTCGTCGTGGTGCCGGTCACCGAGGCACATCCGTTCCAGGCGCTGGTTCTGGGCGGCGGCGCCAATCTGGAGTCCGGCAAGATCGAGCTCGCCAATCTCGAGCTGATCTGCAACTCCGCGTTCCGCCGGCTGATCGATCTGGGGGTGATCTCCACACAGCGGCCCGGCGACCTGTCGGCGCGCGAACGCCGCGTGCTCGAACTTACGGCGCTGGGCAAGACCGCGAGCGACATCGCCGGGCTGCTGGAGATTTCGCAGCGCACCGTCCACGCGCATCTGCAAAACGCCAGCGCCAAGCTCAATGCCTCGAACAAGACGCACACCGTCGTCGAGGCCCTGCGCTACGGACAGATCAAGCTGTAGTGGGGCTCAGGCCGGCCCCGGCCAGGGCGTTCCAGAGGCGGTGCGGCAGCGGTGAACACGTAACGATGAACACGGAGCGGTGAACAGGTGGACGACGTGCCCGCCGGTCGGGGGCGCTTTGCCACGGGGCGATCCGTGCTGCTGCCGGCAAGCCGTCATGTGCGTTGCCCAAGTTCCGTTGTCCAAGTTGCGTTGTCCAAGTGGCCTCGCCGGGCGAACCGGCCGGCCAGGGGCGCAGGGCGGTGATCGACGACGGGCGCAGCGTCCGGCGACCATGGTCGGCAGAGGCGGGGCGCCACGTGAAGGCGGCTGGCGCTGCGTTGGCCCGACGGCCTCGGGCGCCATCAAACGGGGACGCCCTTGAACCCGGACACCCTTGAACCCGGACACCTTTGAACCCCGACACCTTCGAACCGGATCGCCTGTGAACCGAAGCGCCTGTTTACTGGACAGATGTCAAGCGGGGCGTCCATGATCGGGCTGCCCACGAGGGGATGCCTCTGAACGGGGATGCCTCTGAACGGGAATGTATGTGAGCTGACACGGGCCCACCGCCCGGACGCGTAGGCCGATGGACCTGATGTATTGGGGCTTGGGATCCGGGCCCGGTGATGTGACGGCCTGAGAGCCGGGCCGGACACCGAGCGGGAGCGGGGGCTCGCCGATGAAGGACACACCTGAAGCGCCGGCCCGGGTCGCGCCGGTCCGGCTGGCGCTCGGCGGCTTGCTGGCGCTGGCGGCGGCCATGGGCATCGGCCGCTTTGCATTGACACCCGTTCTTCCCTTCATGAGCTATGGATTGCCGCTGACGGCGGCGCAGGCCGGGGCCCTGGCGTCCGCCAATTTCGCCGGCTATCTCGTCGGCGCGCTTGCCGCCATGTCTGCGCGCGAGGCCTGGCTGGTGCCCGGGTTCGTCGGCGCGCTCGCCGCGAGTGCCGCGACGACCGCCCTGATGGCGGCGAGCGATCATCTCGTTCTGCTGGCCGTCTTGCGCTTCGCGGCGGGGCTCGCGAGCGCCGGCGTGCTCGTCTTCGCCTCCACCCTGATCCTCGAGAGACTGACGCGCTCCGCCCGGCCCGGGCTCGCCGCGCTGCATTTCGCCGGCGTCGGCTGCGGCATCGCCCTGTCCGCGCTCGTGGTCGGCGGGCTCGGCGCGGAGCCCGGCGGCTGGCGTGTCCTCTGGCTCGGCACCGGCGGAGTGGCGGCGCTGCTGGCCTGCGCGGCGCTCGTGTGCCTGTGGCCCGCTTTGTTGCCGCCGAAGCGCATGGAAGCGGCGACTTCGGCCGCCACGCAGACCCCGGCGCGCATGTCCGGCGATCTGCTGCGACTCGCCGTGGCCTATGGCCTGTTCGGCGGCGGCTATGTGGTCACCGCGACCTTTCTCACCAGCATTCTGCGCGCCTCGCAGACGCTGGCGCCCTTCGAGGCGCCGGTCTGGGCCGCCGTGGGTCTGGCGGCGGCGGGCTCCGTCTGGGTCTGGGGCCGGGTCGCGGCGCGCATCGGGGCGGCGTCGGCCTTTGCGCTTGCCTGTGGCGTGGAGGCGCTGGGCGTCGCCGCCAGCGTGCTGGTGCCGGGGCTTGCCGGGCCGGCGCTGGCCGCGCTGCTGCTCGGCGGCACCTTCATGGGCATCACCGCGCTCGGCCTGGTGGAGGCGCGGCGCCTGTCGCAAGGGCCGCCGGCGCGGGCGCTCGGTCTGATGACGGCCTGTTTCGGGCTGGGGCAGGCGCTGGCGCCGGCGCTCGCCGGATGGCTGGCCGACCTCACCGGCGGCTTCCTGTGGCCCTCGCTCGGCGCGGCGGCCCTTCTGGTGGCCGCCGCCGGTCTCACGCGCCCGCCCGGCGCGCGGCGCGCATGAGCCTCAGCCGTGCGCGAATTCCCAGTAGAGCTCACGGGCGCGGGCCGTGATCGGGCCGGGCTGCAGGTCGCGGTCCTCGATCCGCTTGACCGGAACGACCTTGAAGTAATTGCCGGTGGAGAAGATCTCGTCCGCGTCGAGGAAGTCGCCGTAGCCGAGCGTGCGTTCATGCACGTCGATGCCGCTGCCGCGCAGCAGCTGGATGATGCGCTGGCGCGTGATGCCGTTCAGGAAGGTGCCGTTCCACGCCGGGGTGTGCACCGCGCCGTCCTTGACCATGAAGACATTGGCCGTCGTCAGCTCCGCCACATTGCCCAGCATGTCGAGCACGATGGCATTGTCGAAGCCGCGCGACTTCGCCTCGACGATGGCGCGCGCGTTGTTGGGATAGAGGCAGCCGGCCTTGGCGTTGACGGGCATGGTCTCCAGCGTCGGCCGGCGGAACGGCGACAGGGTGATCGCGATGGCCGCGTCGACCGGGGCGAGCTTGGCCTCGAACAGGCACAGGCAGAACCGCGTGCTGTCGGGGTCGGGCGCGATGGTGCCGATGCCTTCGCCTTCCGCCCAGTACATCGGCTTGATGTAGACGGCCGTATCGGAGGGGAACCTGGCCATGCCCTCCTGCGTCAGTTCCATCATCTCTTCCGGGCGCAGGGTCGGCTTGAGCCCGAGCGCCACGGCCGAATCGTTGAGACGCTGGCAATGCAGGTCGAGATCCGGCGTCACGCCCTCGAAGCCGCGCGCTCCGTCGAACACGCTTGAGCCGAGCCAAGCGGCATGGCTGCGCGGGCCCATCATGGGTGGATTGCCCTCGATCCACGATCCGTCGATCCAGTTCCAGGTCTGCGACCACTCCGCCATACCGCTCTCCTTGAAATCCCCGTGCGCGGGATACCGCGCGTCGAATGCGGGGATCGAACGCCGAAGGCGCGTGAAGGTCAAGACCCGCGCGCAACCTGCGGTCAAATCGGAAGGATCATCCCTGCGTCTCCGGGTGTGGTGCGAAGAATATTTCAGGGACGCGAAAAATTCGGAATGTTCTCGCGTTTCGCCGTCTGGCCCTGCGTCGCGCCGTCGATCCGGCGGGCGAGCTGTGCGAAGACCGGGGCAACCACGTGCGGCAGACACCTGCTGCAAACCTATCCTGCGAACCGGCGTCGAGCGGGGCCGCGCATGCCCCCGGCTGACTGCCCCACTGCCCGAAGCGCTCCTGGAGGCCTCCATGGAACAACGCCTGTCCATCGTCACGCTCGGCGTGAACGACGTCGCCGAAACCCGCCGCTTCTTCGAGGAAGGGTTGGGCTGGCGCGCCGCCGTCTACGACAGCGACGACATTGCCTTCTTCGACATGGGCGGAACGGTGCTTGCGCTCTTCGGCCGCCAAGCGCTCGCGGAGGATGCGGGCGTGACCGATGACGCCGGGCACTTCGCCGCCGTGACCATCGCCTGGAACGGGCGCGACGAGGCGGAGGTCGATGCGGCTTTCAAGGAGGCGCTCGCGGCCGGCGCGGAGGCGGTCAAGACGCCGCAAAAGGTCTTTTGGGGCGGCTATTCCGGATATGTGCGCATTCCCGGCGGCCATCTGCTGGAGATCGCCCATGATCCCTTTTCCTCGCTCGACGCGGCCGGCCGCCTGCAGCTTCCCCCGCCCGTCTCCGGGAGCTGAGGGCTTCGGCCCCGGACATTGTGCATCGCACAAATCGATTGACCTCGCCCGGCGATGGCTGTTTTCTAGGCGGCCATTCAAGAAGCACGCCGCCAGACACCACGCAGCCATGTAAGGGCCCGGGCCATGTCGCCTCCCTCTGCCAAGCCGGTTTCCGTCTATGTTTTCGACGCCTACGGCACCTTGTTCGATGTCCACGCGGCGGTGCGCCGTCACGCGGGAGACCTCGGGCCGGAGGCGCAGCGTCTGTCGGCGATCTGGCGCGACAAGCAGCTGGAGTACTCCTGGACGCGCGCGCTCATGGAGCGCTATCTCGATTTCTGGGCGCTGACCGAACAGGCGCTCGACACCGCGATGGCGATCACCGGCGTCTCCGACGCCGCGCTGCGCCAGCGGCTGCTCGACGCCTACTGGCAGCTCGACTGCTACCCGGAAGTGCCGGGCGTGCTGAAGGACCTGAAGCAGGCCGGGCACAAGCTGGCGATCCTGTCGAACGGCTCTCCGGCCATGCTGGAGGCGGCCGCGCGCGCCGCCGGCATCGAGGATTATCTCGACGAAGTGTTCTCCACCGACCGGCTGAAGACCTACAAGACGCGCCCGGATGTCTACGAACTCGTGACCAACGCCTTCCGCGTCTATCCCGAGGCCGTGTCCTTCCAGTCGTCGAACCGCTGGGATATCGCGGGCGCGACCGCCTTCGGCTTCCGCACGGTGTGGATCAACCGCACCGGCGCGGCGGATGAATACACCGACCTGCCTCCGGTCGCGGTCCTGAGCGACCTGAACGGTCTGGCCGCGCTCGGCTGAGCCGGTCCCGGGAGAGCATGGGCGACGTCGCCGGGACCTCCGAGGGCGTCAGCTGTGGGTGTCAGGTCTCCGCGCGCTCGATCCACTTCGGCGTGTCGGGCGCGGTGTAGGTCTCGAACTCGGCGATCAGCGCCTCCGGCGTGTCCGCCACCTTGACCATCGCCCGCATTTCGGGGCGCACGAAGGCCTCCTCGCGTTGCAGGTCGAGGAAGGCCAGCAGGCCGTCGTAGAAGCCGGCGACATTGAGAAAGCCGCAGGGCTTGCGGTGATAGCCGAGCTGGCCCCAGGTCCAGATCTCGAACAGCTCCTCCAGCGTGCCGGCGCCGCCGGGCAGCGCGAGGAAGCCGTCCGACAGATCCGCCATCATCGCCTTGCGCTCATGCATGGAGGCGACGACATGCAAGGCGCTGAGGCCCTCGTGCGCCAGTTCCTTTTCCTGCAGCGCGCGGGGCAGCACGCCGACGACCTCGCCGCCCTCGGCCAGCGCGGCATCGGCGACGACGCCCATCAGCCCGACCTTCGCCCCGCCGTAGACGAGACGCCGGCCGGAGCGGGCGATCGCCCGCCCGGTCGCCTCGGCCGCGTCGCGATAGTCGGAGCGCGCTCCCATGCTGGAGCCGCAAAAGACGCAGATGGAGTCCATTCGAGATCTCCCGGAAATGTGGAAACGTGCGGGGGCGGGAGGCTCAGCCCTTCGCGAGTTCGTCGAGGACCCGCGCCCAGGAGCGGATGCCCTTGTGATAGCTCGACATTTCGTATTTCTCGTTGGGCGAGTGCACCTTGTCGTCGTCGAGGCCGAAGCCGATCAGCAGCGAGTCCATGCCGAGCATGGTCTTGAAGTCGCCGACGATGGGGATCGAGCCGCCGCAGCCGATCAGCGCGGCCTCGCGCTCCCATTCGTCGGAGAGCGCCTTGCGCGCCTTGGCGAGCGCGGGACTGTCGAAGGGCAGGCGCAGCGCCGGACTGCCGCCGTGCTTGGCGAAGCTGACCGTGCAATCGGCGGGCAGATGCTTGCGGATGTAGGTGCGGAAGTTGAGCCGGATCTCGTCCGGATCCTGATCGCCGACCAGGCGGAAGGAGACCTTGGCATGGGCCTGCGAGGGGATGACGGTCTTGAAGCCCGCGCCCGTGTAGCCGCCCCAGATGCCGTTGATCTCGCAGGTCGGGCGGGTCCAGATCTGCTCCAGCGCGCCGCGGTCGGCCTCGCCGGCCGGGTGCTTGAGGTCCACGCCGCCGAGAAAGGCTTCGTGATCGAAGCCGAGATCGTCCCACAGGGCGGTCACGTCGGCGGGCATGTCGATTACGCCGTCGTAGAAATGCGGCAGCGTCACCTTGCCCGTCTCGTCGTGCAGGCCGGCGAGGATTTCGGTCAGCACATGAATCGGATTGCGCGCCGCCCCCCCGAACATGCCCGAATGCAGGTCGCGGTCGGCCGCCGTCACGGTGATTTCCTCACCCACCAGCCCGCGCAGCATGGTGGTGATGGCCGGCGTTTCGCGGTCCCACATGCCCGTGTCGCAGACGAGCGCGAGGTCGCAGGACAGTTCGTCCCTGTTCGCCTCCAGGAAGGGATGCAGCGAGGGCGAGCCGGATTCCTCCTCGCCCTCCAGCAGCACGGAGACGGAGAGCGGCAGGCCGCCGGTTTCCGCGATCCAGGCGCGTGCCGCCTCGACGAAGGTCATGAGCTGGCCCTTGTCGTCGGCCGCGCCGCGCGCGACGATCATCTTCGTGCCGTCGTCGCGGGTCACCACCTGCGGGTCGAAGGGCTCGCGCTCCCACAGGTCGAGCGGGTCGACCGGCTGGACGTCGTAATGGCCGTAGAAGAGCACATGCGGGCCGGGCTTGGCCGCGTCGGTCTTGTGGCCGACCACCATCGGGTGGCCCTTGGTGTCGCGCACCGTGGCCGGAATGCCGAGCGCCGTGAGCTCGCGCGCGAGCCAGTCGGCGGCGGCGCGGCAATCGCCCGTGAAGGCCGGATCGGTCGAGATGCTCTTGATCTTCAGCAGGTCGACGAGACGGTCGAGCGAGGCGTCGAAATCGGCATCGATGCGTGCCAGAACCCGGTCGAGATCGGACATGACAGGTCTCCGCTGGAAGGGCGCGTCTGGAAGAGCGCTTGGGTCTTCGCTTGAACGGCGCTGGAAGGAATGCCGCGCGGATGCGCGCGTCGGATCGGTCGGCGTCAGATGGCCACAGATCGCGCAGCGGGGCAAGGGCGTCGTCGGGAGCCTAAAGCGCGGCGACGACGCGGTCGATGGCCGCCGCGCAATGCAGGTCGGTGGTCGAGAAGGTCGGGAGATCGACGTCCTCGCCCGACAGCAGGAGGGGGATCTCGGTGCAGGCCAGCACGATGCCCTGCGCGCCGCGCGAGGCCAGGTTGCCGATGACGCGCTGGTAGCCCGCGCGCGTTGCGTCGGTGAAGACGTCGTGCACCATCTCGTCGTAGATGCGGTCGTGCACGTAGCTGCGGTCGGGCTCGTCCGGGACGAGCGCCGCGATGCCCCTCGGCCCGAGGATGTCCCCGTAGAAGCTGCCCTCCATCGTCTTGCGCACGCCCAGAAGACCGACCCGGGTCAGGCCGGCCCGTTCGATCGCGTCGGCGGTCGCGTCGGCGATGTGCAGGAAGGGGATCGAGAGATGCGGCTGGATATCCGGGACGAAGCGATGAACGTCATTGCAGGTGATGACGAGGAAATCGGCGCCGGCGCGTTCGGCTGCGCGGGCGGCGTCGAGGATCTGCGCCAGGGCCGCCGCCTCGTCGCGCCGGTCGATGACGGCGTCCACATAGGCCTGACGATTGACGCTTTCCAGCACGATGCGCGGCGAGGCCACTCCGCCGAGACGCCTCTGCAGACGCTGGTTGATCTGGCGATAATACTCCGCCGTCGAAACCCAGCTCAAGCCGCCGATCAACCCGATCTTCTGCATGCCAATCCCCGCTTGCCTTTCGAAGATGCGGCCGCCGCGCCTCAAAACCCCCGCTTCAGGGACCCCATGATGCCGCGCACGAGCGCGCGCCCGAGCGCCGAGCCGAGCGAGCGGGCGACGGATTTCGCCGCCGTTTCCACCACGCTGTCGCTGCGCGAGCGCCTTGTGGTGCGCCGCCGCGTCGCCGGCCGGTCGTCGCGGCCGAAATCGGGCAGCTGGAAGCCGGAGCGCGAGCGGCGGGTCTCGCCGCGCCGGCGCTCTTCCTGTTCCTCGCGCCACTGCTGGCGTTCCTCCAGCAGGGCGGCTTCCTCCGCGCGGCGCTTCAGCACCTCGAAGGCCGACTCGCGGTCCTCGACACGGTCGTAGATCCCGGACAGCGGGCTGAGTGCGATGCGGTCGCGGCGCTCGGCATCGGTGAGCGGCCCGAGGCGCGACGACGGCGGACGGATCAGCGTGCGCTGGACGACCGAGGGCACGCCCTTTTTCTCCAGCGTCGACACGAGCGCCTCGCCGACACCCAGTTCCATGATCACCTGTTCGGTGTCGAGATCCGGATTGGGGCGGAAGGTCTGGGCGGCGGCGCGCACGGCCTTTTGTTCGCGCGGGGTATAGGCGCGCAGCGCATGCTGGATGCGGTTGCCGAGCTGGGCGAGCACCGTCTCGGGCACGTCGAGCGGATTCTGGGTGACGAAATAGACGCCCACGCCCTTGGAACGGATCAGCCGCACGACCTGTTCCACCTTCTCGATCAGCGCCTTGGGCGCCTCGTCGAAGAGCAGATGCGCCTCATCGAAGAAGAAGACGAGGCGGGGCCTGTCCGGATCGCCGACCTCGGGCAGTTCCTCGAAGAGCTCCGACAGGAGCCACAGCAGGAAGGTGGCATAGAGGCGGGGCGAGGCCATCAGCTTGTCGGCGGCGAGCACCGACACCTGGCCGCGCCCGTCGCGGGTGGTGCGCATCATGTCGCGGATGTCGAGCGCCGGTTCGCCGAAGAAGGCCTCGCCGCCCTGGCGCTCGAGCACCAGAAGCTGGCGCTGGATCGCGCCGACGGAGGCCTTGGAGACATTGCCATAGACCCGCGACAGCTCCGAGGAGCGCTCCGCCACATGGGCGAGCAGCGATTGCAGGTCCTTCAGGTCGAGCAGCAGCAGCCCTTCGTCGTCGGCCAGTTCGAAGGCGACGTTGAGTACGCCCTCCTGCGTCGCGTTGAGATCCATCAGCCGCGCGAGCAGGAGCGGCCCCATCTCCGACACGGTGGTGCGGATCGGGTGCCCCTTCTCCCCGAAGAGATCCCAGAACAGCGTCGGGAAGTCCTCGAGGATATAGTCCTCGTCGAAGCCGATGGTGCGGGCGCGCTTTTCCAGGAAGTCCTTTTCCTCGCCCGCCGCCGCGATGCCGGAGAGGTCGCCCTTCACGTCGGCGCAAAAGACCGGGACGCCGGCGTTGGAGAAGCCCTCGGCAAGGATCTGCAGCGACACGGTCTTGCCCGTGCCGGTCGCCCCGGTGATCAGCCCGTGCCGGTTGGCGAGCTTGAGATGAAGGTATTCCGGCTTGCCCGATCCGCCGAGAAAGATCCTGTCGTCGTCCAGCACCTGTCGCTCCCACGCCGCTTGCGCGCGATTCCTCACGGATCGCCTTGACAAAACCTCATGTAACCCGCGCGAATGCGCCTGTATAGCGGTTGAGATGCTTCGGCCAGTCGTGTCAGATATCGCGAGACACGCACCGATTCTCGGGAGAGAGACATGGACGAGATCATTGGCCGCATCGCGAGTGCTGCCGGCATCGGCGAGGACACAGCGAAGCAGGCCGTCTCCATCATCCTCAATTTCCTCAACCGGGACGGACCGAGCGACAAGGTCCAGCAGATCATCGCGGCGCTTCCCGGTGCGGAAGCCTATCTGACCGAGGAAAGCAGCGGCGGCGGCCTGCTCGGCAGCCTCGGCGGCATGCTGGGCGGCGGCATGGGCGCGATGGCCGCGCTCAACGAGCTGACCAATGCCGGCCTGGACATGGAGCAGGTCCAGACCGTGACGCAGGAACTGGTCGCGGTGGCGCGCGAGCACGCCGGCGACGAGACGGTCGACGAGGTGGTCAACGCGATCCCCGGTCTCAATCAGGTTCTGTGAAGGCGCGGTCCGGGCGGCGTTCGGTCGCCCGGCGGGGCTTTCGGCAGACTGTGAGGGCCGTCGGAGGAGAGAGACCGGCGCGGGCCGGCGACGATGGAGGTGCAGATGTCCTATTCGATTTCCGAGATTGAAGGCATTGGTCCGGCCTATGCCGAGAAGCTCAATGCGATCGGCATCAAGACGACGGCCGCCTATCTGGAGCGGGCGAAGGACCCCAAGGGCCGCAAGGCGCTGGCCGAGGAAACCGGCATCGACGACAAGCGCATTCTGAAGTGGGCCAACATGGCCGACCTGATGCGCATTTCCGGGGTCGGCGAGGAGTATTCCGAACTTCTGGAAGCCGCCGGCGTCGACACGGTGAAGGAACTCAAGCACCGCAACGCGGCGAACCTGCACGCGAAGATGGCCGAGGTGAACGGCGAGAAGAAGCTGGTCCGCCAGCTTCCCAGCGCCGGCGCGGTGGAAAAATGGGTCGAGCAGGCCAAGGCGCTCGATCCCATGATGACCTACTGACGCGGGGCCACGCGCGCCTCGGACGCTGCGGAACACGCCGCCGGACGCCGTCCGGCGGGGGCGGGACACGGTGTCCGTCGATGCCGATTCCTCAGGGTTTTTCCGTATGATGCGTTGCCGAGGGCGACGCGAGGTCCTATGTTGCCGGCGTGGGACGCGGGCGGCCGGACGGGCCGCCGCGCCGCGGACGCCGGTTTTTCCGGTGCCGCGACACAAACGAGGTTTCCCGCCGCGCGGCCGGCCGGCCGGCTGGCGGGGGGCGAGGATCTTCGCCCGACATGCTTCCATCTGGAGGATGATTTTATGGCTTTTGAACTTCCCGATCTTCCCTATGCCTACGACGCGCTCGGCCCCTATATGTCCGCCGAGACGCTGGAGTATCACCACGACAAGCACCATCAGGCCTATGTCACCAACGGCAACAATCTGCTGAAGGACTCCGGGCTCGAGGGCAAGTCGCTGGAAGAGGTCGTGAAGGAGAGCTTCGGCAAGAACGCCGGCCTCTTCAACAACGCCGGCCAGCACTACAACCACATCCATTTCTGGAAGTGGATGAAGCCGAACGGCGGCGGCACGTCGCTTCCCGGCGGCCTGGCGTCGAAGATCGACAGCGATCTGGGCGGCTACGACAAGTTCCGCGCCGACTTCATCAACGCCGGCACGACGCAGTTCGGCTCGGGTTGGGCGTGGCTCGCCATGAAGGACGGCAAGCTCGTCATCATGAAGACGCCGAACGGCGAGAACCCGCTGGTGCACGGCGCGACGCCGCTGCTGGGCGTCGACGTGTGGGAGCACTCCTACTACATCGACTACCGCAACGCGCGGCCGAAGTACCTGGAAGCCTTCGTCGACAACCTGGTCAACTGGGACTACGTCGACGAGCTGTTCCAGGCCGCGTCGTAAGCACGACGCCGGCATCTGGCAAACCGCGAAAGGCGGGCGACCCGGTCGCCCGCCTTTTTCGTAGAGGTGCGTGCTTGTGCCGGTTCCTCCGGGCGCGGCCCCGGCGCATGACGGGGCGGGGACGAGGCGTTAACCTTTTGTTAACCTTTTGGGCGCTGAGTCTGAGGGGACTGTGAGGGGCATCCTGCCGTGGCGAGGCCCGCCGGGGTCGGGAGATGGGGCAGGACATCCTATCGATGGAACGCAATACGATGACGTCTGCCCGGACGAATGCAAACCCGAAATCCCTGATCGACGAGTTGGAGCGCCTGCACCGCAAGGCCGAGACCCTGGCGATTTCCTCGCCCGTCGATTTCCACGTCGAGCGTCGGCTCTTGGACATCCTGTCGGAAATGGGGATCGCGGAGACGGAGATCGACCGGGTCGTGTTTCCCTCCGGCCGGCCGGAGGATGTGCGCAGCGCGTCGCGCCTGTCGCTCGAGCATTCCGACCGCGCCTGCCGCTTCGCCCGTGTCGTGCGCCTCGCGGAGCAGGTGTTCGACAATCACCGGAAGGCGTTCCTGTGGCTGCGCACGCCGAGCAAGGCGCTGTCGGGCCGGGCGCCCATCGAATGCCTTGGAACGGAAACCGGCGCGAATGCCGTCGAGGATCTTCTCTCGCGCATCGATTTCGGCATGGCCGCCTGACGCCCCGCCGTTCTCCCCGTGCCCGGTCGCACCGCCCCCATTCCTGAAACGCCGTTCTGGTCAGGGTGACCGATCGGTGTATGATTCCCCTTGAATGCCGGCGCGCCTGCCGCGCGCCTGCGGGGGGCGTGTGACATGCGGGTGTGGCGGCTTTCCAACTATCGCGATCTGAGCGGCCGGGGCGGTCTGGTCGCCTCCGGGCGCTGGCACAATCGCGGGCGGGCGGTCGTCTATTGCGCCGAGAGCTTTGCCCTCGCGCGGATCGAGGTGGAAGAGGGCCTCGGTCTGCCCCCGCTTCTGTGGCCCGACAGCTTCTGTCTCCTGCGCATCTCGGTGCCCGCCACCGCGACGGTCGAGGAGCTCGCCCCGCAAGACCTGCCGGATAGCTGGCGCGACGATCCGCTTGTCACGCGGCGGATCGGCGATGCCTGGCTGCGGGGCACCAGCGCGCCGCTGCTGCGCGTGCCCTCGGCCCGCGCGCAAGGATTCAACTACCTGATCAACCCGGTGCACCGGCTGGCGGACTTTCTGGAGGTGGAGCGGGTCTTCACGCTCGACGAAATGCTCGCCGGCGACGTGTCGGAGCGTGGATAGGCCCGCCCGTTGTCCGCCCCGTCTCACGCGCCCTTGCGGCACTCGCGGGTGAAGGTCTGCAGCAGGAAGCCCGACATGTAGGTGAGGAAGGCGCGGCATTCCGCCTCGGTGCGGAAGCACCCCTCGCGGGAGTAGGGACGTGTCTTGAAGTCGACCTGCTTGCGCCCGCCGATCAGGCCGCGCCACACGTTGGCGGCGCCGTATTGCGCGGTCATGCTGCGGCAGTCGTAGCGCGTGCCGTAGGTTTGCGGCACATAGGCCTCGTCGTAGGTCGGCGCGAAGAGAAGCCGTTCGACGACCCCGTCGCCGGTCGTGGTCGAGGCGGGCGTGCAGGCGGCAAGGGCGAGACTTGCGGCAAGCACCGTGGCGGTGAAGGATTTGGTCATGCGATCCTCGATCGAACGGGCAAGGGTGGCGCGCCGCGTCGCCGGACCTGGAGGCGGGGCGGGCGACGGCGTGCCGGCGTGTCCGCGCTAAGACTTCCGCCAACGCGAAACAAGGACGACGCCGTGACGGACAATGCGATCAATGCCGGGACACTGCAAGCCCTGGATCTGCCCGGCGTGCCGCGAGAGATTGCCGCGCGCATCTCCGCCGAGGCGCAGGTTCTCGACCTGCCGCAGGGGCAAAGGGTGTTCGCGCCCGGCGAGGCCTGCCGGGGGTGGATCCTGGTGCTCGCGGGCAGCGTGCGCGTGACCTTCACCGCCGACACGGGGCGCGAAATGGTGCTCTACCGCGTCGGCGCGGGGGAGACCTGCGTGCTCACCACGGCGTGTCTCCTCGGCGACGACCTATATGCGGCGACCGGCGAGACGGAGGCCCCGACACGCGCGCTGATGCTGCCGGCCGGGCGCGTCGCGGCGTTGCTTGACGAGTCGCCCGCCTTCCGGCGGCTGGTGTTTCGCGGCTTCGGGCATCGGCTGGGCGAGATCCTCAAGACGATGGAGGATGCCGTCTTCCACCGTGTCGACGCCCGGCTGGCGCGCCTGCTGCTGCGCCGCGCCGGCGGCGACGGTTGTCTGCGGGCCACCCAGGCGGATCTGGCGACCGATCTGGGCACGGCGCGCGAGGTGGTGTCCCGCCTGCTGGCCCGCTGGGCGGCGCAAGGGATCGTCGACCGGCGCCGGGGCGAAATCGCGGTGCTGGACCGCGCGCGGCTGGAACGCCTGTGTCCGGACGACCCGGCCTGATCCGCCCGTGTCATGCTCCGGTTCGCATCCTGTGTGACCTAGTCACCGACGCCCGCGCGCCCGGGCGCTAGGGTCGTTCCGTCAGACATCGGCCGCATGTCGGCCCGCGCGACAGGCGACGGGCGGCACGGCCCGCACAGGAGGCAGTCTCATGGCACTCGTCACCACCAACGTCGGCTCGACCGACCGCATCATCCGCATCGTCGCCGGACTGGCGCTCATCGCCTTCGCGCTGTTCGGCCCCGCCGACATCGCCTGGAAATGGGTCGGCTGGATTGGCGTCGTGCCGCTGGTCACCGCGTTCCTGCGCTGGTGCCCGGCCTACACGCTCGTTGGCATGAACACCTGCAAGACGAACTGAGGCGAACTCCTCCCCCTTGCCCCGTCGACAAAAGGGGCCCCGTCGACAATAGGGGCCCCGTCGACAAAAGGGGGGCCCGATCGACAATAGGGGGAAAAGGCACGGACCGGCGGCGTCGCCGACCAGCCACGGACGGCGCCGGCGGGCCTTGCGCGGACCGGAGACGACGGGGTCTCCGGTCCTTCCTTTCGTGCCGACGTCCGGACCCCCGCGCGTCAGCGCTTGCGGCCCTGCGCATCAGCGCTTGCGGAAGGTCAGATCGACCGTGCCCACGACGATCCCGTACTTCATGACATCGGCCGTGTTGCGCACCGTGCGCGCGTCCACCCTGGTGAGCGTGTCGAAGAAGCGCAGTGCGACGGGTCCGTCCCCGGTCGCGACCTCGGCGGCATAACTGAAGGTGATGCTCGGGCCCCCGGCGCGGATCGTCACCGGATTGAGCACGTCGGAGCGGGTGCCGATGTAACGGTCGGCCGCGACCTTCTGGAAGAACCAGACCTTGGTGTCGCGTTCCCCGTCGTCATAGGCGAAATCCTCGCGCAGGCGCAGGGTGAAGGTCTTCGGGTTCCAGGTCCCGTGCGTCACCACGGTGAACTCCCGGCGCACCCCGGCGATCCCGCTTTCGAACACCCCCTTGCCGACCGTGCGGCCCTGGAAATACTCCTCCAGAACGAGGGCATCCGATTTGGCCAGAGCGGCCGGGGCGGCAAGGGCCATCGCCGCGAGCGACGACACGACGGCCAGCGCCGGCCACAGGCGCCGCAATCCGAAAGAGGTGCGGGAAGGAATGGCAAAGGGCATGGGCAGGGTCTCCGGGTGAGAATTTGCCCCTGTCTACGTGCCACCCACCGCCCCGGATCGCGCGGCCGGATCGCGGCCCGGCGCGCGCCCGGGACCGCGACCGGGAGTGCGGTCAGGCCTTGCCGACGACCGACAGCGCGAAGGCGTAGTTGAGCGCGACTTCCTTCAGGCGGTCGAAGCGGCCCGAGGCCCCGCCGTGGCCGGCGTCCATGTTGGTCTTGAGGAACAGCGGCGCATCGCCGGTCTTGCGCTCGCGCAGCCGCGCGACCCATTTCGCCGGCTCCCAATAGGTCACGCGCGGATCGGTCAGCCCGCCGACGGCGAGGATCGCCGGATAGGCTTTCGCCTCGACGTTGTCATAGGGCGAATAGGCGGCGATGACGCGGTAGTCCTCTTCCCGCGCGAGCGGGTTGCCCCACTCGGGCCATTCCGGCGGGGTGAGCGGCAGCGTCTCGTCGAGCATGGTGTTGAGCACGTCGACGAAGGGCACCTCGGCGATGATCCCGCCGAAGGCGTCGGGCGCCATGTTGGCGACCGCGCCCATCAGCATGCCGCCGGCCGATCCGCCCTGCGCCACGATCCGCTCCGCCGAGGTGAGGCCCTCGCCCGCCAGATGCCGCGCGGCGGCGATGAAATCGGTGAAGGTGTTGGCCTTGGTCTCCCGCCGGCCGTTTGCGTACCAGCGAAAGCCCTTGTCCTTGCCGCCGCGGATATGCGCGATCGCATAGACGAAGCCGCGGTCCACCAGCGACAGGCAATTGGTGTTGAAGCTCGCCGGGATCGTGATGCCGTAGGAGCCGTAGCCGTAGAGCAGGCAGGGCGCGGAGCCGTCGAGCGGCGTGTCCTTGCGATAAAGCAGCGTGACGGGCACCGTCTCGCCGTCCGCCGCCGGGGCGTGGATGCGCCGGGTGACATAGGCGTCCCTGTCGTGGCCCGAGGGCACCTCCTGCGTCTTGCGAAGCGTGCGCGCGCGCGTCTCCATGTCGTAGTCGAAGACCTGCGACGGCGTGGTCATCGAGGAATAGGAGAAGCGGATGCGGTTGGTGTCGAACTCGTAGCCGTCCGAAAGCCCCAGCGAATAGGCCTCCTCGTCGAAGGCGATCGCATGCTCGGTGCCGTCGGCGAGCCGGCGCACGACGATGCGCGGCAGGCCGTCCTCGCGCTCCAGCCGCACCATGTGCTTGGCATAGACCGTGTGCGACAGGATCAGCCGGCCCGGCACATGCGGCACGAGATCGGACCAGGCGGCGCGCCCCTGGCCCGCGCGCACATCGGCGAGCCGCGCGGTCGCGATGCGGAAATCCTCCGCCCCGTCGGCATTGGTCAGGATGACGAGCCGGTCGCCGCCGTCGTCCTCGATGGAATACTCCACCGCCGTCTCGCGCGGGGCCACCAGCAGGGGCGCGGCGGTCGGATCGTCGGCCGGGATGAGCCGGACTTCCGAGGTTTCATGGTCGTGCACGTCGATGACGATGAAGCGGCCCGACTGGGTCTTGCCCACACCCATGAAGAAGCCGGCGTCCGGCTCCTCGTAGACGAGCACGTCGTCGGCGACATCCGTGCCGATCTCGTGGCGGAAGAGTTTCGACGGCCGGTGATTGGCGTCGAGGCGGACGTAGAACACATGGCGCCCGCAGGCCGACCACACCCCGCCGCCGGCGGTGTCGGGGATGCGGTCCGGCAGGTCTTCCCCGGTCGCGAGATCGCGGATGGACAGGGTGAAGAACTCCGAGCCGGTGTCGTCATGCGCCCAGGCGAGGCGGCTGTGATCGGGCGCGTGCATCGCGCCGGCGAGGCGGAAATAGGCCTTGCCCTCGGCCTCGCGGTCGCCGTCGATCAGCACCTCCTCGCGGGCGCTGTCGCTGCCCCCATCCGCGCTTTGCATGTCCTCGCTGTCCATGTCCTCGCGGGGAATGCGCACCAGCCGGGGGTGCTGACCGCCGGTGACATAGCGCACGCCGTAGGCATAGGCGCCGTCGGGGGAGGGAACGGAGCTGTCGTCCTCCTTGATGCGGCCCTTCATCTCGGCGAAGAGCGTGTCCTGCAGGTCCTGCGTGTGGGCGAGCCCGGCCTCGAGATGCGCGTTTTCCGCCTCCAGATAGGCGCGGATGTCGGCGTCGAGCGTGTCGGGCGCGCGCATCACCTCCTGCCAGTTGTCCGCCCGGAGCCAGGCGTAATCGTCCGTTCGCGTGATGCCGTGGACGGTGTGGGTGACGGGGCGCCTTGCGGCGCGCGGAGCGGGGGTGTTCGGTCGGTTCAGCATGAGGCGGAGGTAGGCGGTTCGCCGCGCGAAGGCAAGGGTCGCGCGCCCGCGCGCGTGCAAATCCGCGCCGCCTGTGATATGAAACACGCCCATGACCGACAATGCGACCAAACTGGCGCCCGGAACCAAAACCCGGACGGAGCGTCCGCGCCTCTACAAGGTGCTTCTGGTGAACGACGACTTCACTCCGCGCGAATTCGTCGTGGCGGTGCTGAAGGCCGAGTTCCGCATGTCCGACGACGAGGCCTTCAAGGTGATGCTGACCGCCCACCAGCAGGGCGTCTGCGTCGTCGCGGTCTATCCCCGCGACGTCGCCGAAACCAAGGCCACCCGCGCCAGCGACGCCGCCAAGGCCCACGGCTTCCCCCTGAGGTTCGAGACCGAACCGGAGGCGTGAGGGGGATAGCGAGCGGAGTTGCATCCGCGGTGAGGCCCAAGCATCGCACTGTCCGCTAAAGGGATGCGGGAAACATATCCCGGCCGCGCCGCCCTCCACCTCGGTCGGGGGCGTCATTTGACACAGGACCGCCGCCTGCGCGGTGTCCGTGGTGACCACCAGGCCGAAAGGGCAGCCGGTTTACCTCCCATTTCGGGGCCGGCCACGCCAGTTAGCGGCGTACCGCCACATCCACCCCACCCACCTGCGTCACCCCGGCCTCCGAGCCGGGGTCCATTGGGGCCCTCAGCCGGTCCGCGTTAGCGCAACGGCCGCCCGAGATCGGGCGCTCTTGGATACCTCCGCAAGCGTTTCAGCGCGGCGGGCAGGTCGCGTCGCCGGCGCGTTCCGCCGCCGCCCCGCCCAGAGGGACGTCGGCCGACCCGAGGGCGGCGCAGTCGGGCGCGGGAGCGGCGAGACGCACTGCCGACTCGCCTTCGACGAAGATCCCCGGCACAAGTTCCGCCATGGGTCGAGCGATGCGCCTTGACGTAGCTGCTTTCGATGGAGGTGCTCTTGGTGACCGCGCCCGGACGCCGCGAGCGCTTCGACCAGATCCGCCCAGAACCGTTTGCGGGACCAGCGGTTGAACCGCTTATAGATCGTCGTCGAAGGCCCATAGGCTGTCAGCCGTCGCATTGGCTACCCTCGTCGCGTTCTGGCTATAATTGAGCCTGGAGCCTAGCCTATGAACGGGTACATTCAGTGGAGCAGGTCTCTTGCAGTGGCCCGAGTAAAAGCGTTTAAGTTCCAGACAATATTGATTTGATTAAATGGTTCATTGGTGATGAATTAGCGAAATACTCAAGCTTATGATTGCGTGATATCGGCAATAGACTTCTGTGACCGACCGCACTTGCCCATGCGAGCCAATCAGAACGGCCAGCAACAAGTTGTTCGTCACGCATTTCCACAAGCCCAAATCGGTTGTCGGAGATTTCCAAAATCTTGGCCTTTGAGATAATTGAAGCATTCGGATGATTGTAGAGCCTTGAAATGATTTCAGGGGCGTATTTTGTGTTCATCGCATAGTCTTGCAAAATCCAAGCAAACCAGAATATTTGATATTCTTGCAAGCCACCGTAATAAGTGGCTGCAGAAATCATTTCTCCGATAAAATCATTATCTTCGATGTGCTTGCAGAATGACCAAATGTTTTTGGCCAAGTGGGGGAAGCTCGTGGCAAAGTGCGCAAGGTGAGGCTGCACTTCCTCGGGATGGTCACGAAAAAGGCTCAGGACAAGCTCAGCGTCTTCTTCCTCAAGGTGCCGCGATTTTAGGAGTTCTCGTAGGTATTCAAGTTCTTTATCTGTAATCTGAATTTCTTCAAACGCAGATTCAAAGTCATCCAGATATACGAGACGCGCAGCCTTTCTGCGTTTGGCGAGCAAGTTGGCCTTCACTTCGTCAATGTTATCTTCGACTTGTGCGGCGACAGCGCCGCCAGCAACAGTCTTGCTGGGGTTGACCGTCAAACCCTTCTGGCCAAGTAATTTTTGTATCAAATAAAAATCTTCTTTCAGCGTTTCTTGATCGTCTGAGTATAGGACAAAGTCATCCATGAAACGGACAACAGCGCTAGACTTAATTCCGTGGTGCTGTTCGATAAATCGCAGAAAGTCACTGCCGACCATTTTGGCGGGGTACATTCCCTGCGGCCAACAGTCGATGCTCCGCCCTGAGTTGCTTTGCCTCAAATATGTGCCAAGGGCGCTCACGTCGTCCATATCGACACCCAGGTTGGCAAACCATGCAACAATGTCGTGGTGGTAAATGCCGTTGAAATATGAAGCGACATCAAAGCTCAAAGAATGGTCGAACTTTGCAGCATATGCGACAACTGCTTTCTTGTATCCCGTATAGGAAGCTGTTGCGGGAATAGGTTTCCCATCTTCAAAGCGATATCCGAAGTGCTTTTTGTCATTGTGGAAAGGCTTGCGAAACTTTGAACGATTTCGGAAGACTACGTCATACAGAAAGAACTCAGACACAGGGTCAAGCTTCACAGTTCGACGAAGATGGTTCCGAGGCTTTGACGCATATACGCGCGTCTGCGCGAGAAATTGGTAGGATTTGTCTTCGTCTGATTTGCTCAAACACCTTTGAATATGAGAACTAATTTCAACTGCTCCGTTGCCAATGAGAAATCGGCACGTTTCCATCGGAAACAGTGTGCTGGTGAAATCGTATTCGAAAAATTCTCTGGACGTCTGCATGGCAACACGCGTGGCACAAATCTGTTTGATTGTTAAGCTCTAGACTCAATTATAGCCAGAACGCGACGAGGTTAGCCAAGGCGACGGCGGAAAGAAAGTTCCTGGCGAGTTTGTTGTAGCGGGTTGCGACACGGCGAAAATCCTTCAGGCGGCAAAAGGCGTTCTCGATGAGATGTCGGCTCTTGTAGCGGGACTTGTCATAACGGATGGCGCGCTTTCGGTTGGAACGACCGGGAATGACCGGGATGATTGCGCCCTGGCGCGAGCGCTTTCGCAGACTGTTGGCGTAATAGCCCTTGTGGGCGAGCAGTTATTTCGCCCCCTCTTCCGCCATAGGCCGAGCGATGCGCCTTGACGTAGGTGCTGTCGATGGAGGTGCTTTTGGTGACCGTGCCGGACGCCGCGAGCGCTTCGACTAGGTCCGTCCAGAACCGTTTGCGGGACCATCGGTTGAAGCGGTTGTAGATCATCGTCGAAGGCCCATAGTCTGCCGGACAATTGCACTACCTGCAGCACACTTTGAGCACATGGATAATGCCGGAAATCACCCGACGGTCATCGACCCGGCGCGCGCCGCCCTTGTTCCTCGGCAAGAGCGGTTCGATGACCGCCCATCGCTCATCCGACAACCAAAACAAGCGCCCCATCCAAGCCACCGCCCCATTGATTGAAAATCTTGAAGCTGGCTTGGTGCGTTAAATCAATACGATCAATAGGTTTTGACCCTATATCCCATTCTCATCTACCAACTAGCGTTTTCGGCTCCCTCAGGAAAGTGTGCCGCGTAATGCCCCTCATTGCCCCGGCCGTCCACTCTTCTTCGGCCGCCCCCGGCGCCGCTTTTCCTCCGCCGGGTCCTCATAGGACCCCGCGCCGATCTTGCCGCGGCGGAGCGGGCGGGCGTCGTCCTCCGCCTGTTGCGCCGGGTTGACCGGCTTTGTCGGCAGCGGCCGGTTCGACAGCGGCACTTCCGTGCGGCCCACGGTCATCTCGTCGAGCGTATTCTTGCGCACTCTTGACGTGTCGGGCAAGGGGGATGCACCCGCGCGGGCCTTTGCGGCGCGGTCCCGGGCGGTTTCCTTCCTGGCGCCGCTGGCGCCGGCCTTGGTGCCGCCCTTGCCGAATTTCCGGTCGCCCTTGTAGCCGCCGGTCCTCTCGTCCAGCTCCGATTGCCGCGACAGCGGATCGTCGGCCACGGCCAGTTCCGTTTCCTGCAGCCGGCGGACCTCGTCGCGCAGCCGGGCGGCGGTCTCGAAGTCGAGATCGGCCGCCGCCTCGCGCATCTGCCGTTCCAGATCGGAGATATGCGCCTGCAGATTGTGGCCGACCAGCTTGCCGTCCTCGGCGAAGCCGGCGTCCACCGTGACGTGATCCTGCTCGTAGACCGAGTCCATGATGTCGCCGATGGAGCGGCGCACGCTTTCCGGCGTGATGCCGTGTTCGGCGTTGTAGGCCTCCTGCTTCTCCCGGCGCCGGTTGGTCTCGGCGATGGCGCGCTCCATCGAGCCGGTCGTCCGGTCGGCATAGAGCAGCACGCGCCCGTCGACGTTGCGCGCCGCGCGGCCGATGGTCTGGATGAGCGAGGTCTCGGAGCGCAGGAAGCCCTCCTTGTCGGCGTCGAGAATGGCGACCAGCCCGCACTCGGGAATGTCCAGCCCCTCGCGCAGCAGGTTGATGCCGACCAGCACGTCGAAGGCCCCGAGCCGCAGGTCGCGGATGATCTCGATGCGCTCCAGCGTGTCGATGTCGGAGTGCATGTAGCGCACCCGCACGCCGTTCTCGTGCAGATATTCGGTCAGATCCTCCGCCATGCGCTTGGTCAGCACGGTGACCAGCGCGCGATAGCCCTTGGCCGCCACCGCGCGCACCTCGCCGAGCAGATCGTCGACCTGCGACGAGGCGGGGCGGATGTCGATCTGCGGATCGACCAGACCGGTCGGGCGAATGACCTGTTCGGCGAAGACGCCGCCCGACTGGTCCATCTCCCAGCTTCCCGGCGTCGCCGAGACGCAGATCGTCTGCGGCCGCATGGCGTCCCACTCCTCGAAACGCAAGGGGCGGTTGTCCATGCAGGACGGCAGGCGGAAGCCGTATTCGGCCAAGGTCGCCTTGCGGCGGAAGTCGCCGCGATACATGCCGCCGATCTGCGGCACGGTGACATGGCTTTCGTCGATGAAGACGATGGCGTCGTCGGGCAGATACTCGAAGAGCGTCGGCGGCGGTTCGCCGGGATTGCGGCCCGTGAGATAGCGCGAATAGTTCTCGATGCCGGCGCAGGAGCCGGTCGCCTCCAGCATCTCGATGTCGAACAGCGTGCGCTGCTCCAGCCGTTGCGCCTCCAGCAGCCGGCCGTGGGCGTTCAGCTCCTCCAGCCGCTGTTTCAGCTCGCTCTTGATCGACTTGATCGCCTGATCGAGCGTCGGCTTGGGCGTCACATAGTGCGAGTTGGCGTAGATCTTGACGGACTTCATCTCCGCCGCCTTCTGGCCGGTCAGCGGGTCGAACTCGGTGATCGACTCGATTTCGTCGCCGAACAGCGAGACGCGCCAGGCCCGGTCCTCGTAGTGGGCCGGAAAAATCTCCACCGTGTCGCCGCGCACCCGGAAGGTGCCGCGCTGGAAGGCGGCGTCGTTGCGCTTGTATTGCAGCGCCACGAGATCGGCGAGCAGCTGCCGCTGGTCGATGCGCTCGCCCACCTCGATGGCGAAGGTCATGGCGGTGTAGGTCTCGACCGAGCCGATACCGTAGATGCAGGAGACCGAGGCGACGATGATGACGTCGTCGCGCTCCAGCAGCGCCCGGGTGGCCGAGTGGCGCATCCGGTCGATCTGCTCGTTCACCGATGATTCCTTCTCGATGTAGGTATCGGTGCGCGGGACGTAGGCTTCGGGCTGGTAGTAGTCGTAATAGGAGACGAAATACTCCACCGCGTTGTCGGGGAAGAACGACTTGAACTCGCCGTAGAGCTGGGCGGCCAGCGTCTTGTTGGGCGCCAGGATCAGCGCCGGGCGCTGGGTGCGGGCGATCACCTGCGCCATCGTGTAGGTCTTGCCCGAGCCGGTGACGCCGAGCAGCACCTGCGTCTTGTCGTCGGTCTGGAGACCTTCCACCAGATCGGCGATGGCGGTCGGCTGATCACCCTTCGGCTCGTACTCCGACTTGAGCACGATCTCGACACCGCCCTCGGATTTTTCCGGCCGCTCCGGGCGATGCGGAACCCAGGCCTCGCCGTTCTTGTGCAGCGGGTTGCCGCTCTCGATCAGCGCCGACAGCGCCTCGACGGTGGCGGTATGCCCGGTGGTGCCGTCGGACATTTCCGGCGCGGGCTTCCTGCCCTTGCCCTTGGTGCGCTTCTTCGTCTCCGCGACCTGCTTCGCCAGCAGCGCCTCGGCGTCCTCCAGGCTCATGTCCAGGCCGGCGACCGGGTTGAGCCCGCCGGCGGCGCGTTCGCGGGGATCGTTCGAGGCGCCCATGGAGGTGCCGCGCGCGGATCGGGCGGGGGGCTGGAGCCGGCCCTTCGCCTTGGCGCCCTTGGGCGAAAGCTTCGCGCCGCGTCCCTCGGAGACCTCGGCGCGCACCGACCCGTCGCCGCCGGCGCGTTCGCGCTCGCGGGCGGAGGTTTTCGCTGTGCGCTTGCCCGTGCCGGCCGCGCCGGCTTTCGGCGCCGACCGGCTCGGCGCCGCATCGTCCTCGGTGATCTGTCGTGCCCAGTCGGAAATGCCGCCGCCGAGCGGCGCGCCCGTGAGCGGCGCCTGCGGCGCCTCGCCGAAGCCGGCGGGCGCGTCCGGCTCGCCGGCGGTCGGATAGGCATCGGCCTCCGGCTCGGGTTTCGCTTTCGCGGCGGAGGGGCGGGTCGGGTCGGGTCGCTTGGCCATGGCCGCAATATGGTCCGAAAGGCCGGCGACGGAAACCCCGTCGTTCCGGCTTTGTCCGGGGCGCGGTCCGGAGCGGGCGCCTTCGCTCAGCGCCGGGCAGGTTCGTGGATCAGCGCCTCGGGCAGCAGCGGTTCGGCCTGCGGTCGTCCGATCAGGAAGCCCTGGCCGTTGGTGCAGCCGGCGAGCGCCAGAAAGGCCTTCTGCTCCTGCGTCTCGATGCCCTCCGCCGTGGTGTCCAGTCCGATGTTGCGGGCCAGATTGGCAATGGTCGAGACGATCGACGCCGAGGTGTGATCGCTGGTGATGCGCGAGACGAAGGAGCGGTCGATCTTGATCTTGTCGAGCGGGAAGCGGTGGAGATAGCTGAGCGAGGAAAAGCCGGTACCGAAATCGTCCAGCGCGATCCGCGTTCCCAGGGCGCGCAGGGCCTGGATTTCGGTCAAGGTGGCGTCATTGCGCTCGATCAGCACATTTTCGGTGATCTCGAACTCCAGCCGCGCCGGGTCAAGCTGCCATTTGGCCAGCACCCGTTCGACAGCGCCGACGAACATGTCCTTGCCGAGCTGGCGCGGCGAGACATTGACCGACACGCAGACGTCCGCCGGCCAGTGCATCGCCTCCTTGACCGCGGTCTCCAGAACCCAAAGCCCCAGATCGTCGATCGTGCCGAGATCCTCCGCGATGGGGATGAACTCCGACGGCGGCACCATCGTGCCGTTCGGGCATTGCCAGCGCAGCAGCGCCTCGTGGCCCACCACCCGGTCGTGTGCGAGATCGATGATCGGCTGATAGTGCAGGGCGAAGGTCTCGGCCTTGGCGGCGGTCAGAAGCTTGCCCTCCAGGCGCTTGCGCCGCGTGATCTCGCGTTCGATGGTCTTGTCGAATTCCCGGAAGCCGATCTCGCGCTGCGACTTGATCTTGTAGAGCGCGCTGTCGGCGCGGGTCATGATCTCGGCCCGCGACCGACAATCGGGGGTGATCGCGGCGATGCCGATGCTGACGCCGAGCTTGACCCGCAGGCCGTCGAAGACATGGGTGCGGGCGATCTCGTCGATCACGCGTCGCGCCTGGGCCTCCGGCCTGTCGTCGCCTTGCGTGCCGGGCCGGAACAGGATCGCGAATTCGTCGCCGCCCAGACGCGCGGCCAGATGCCGTTCGCCGGCGACCCGGTCGAGGATCGCCGCCACGCGCTTCAGCACCGCATCGCCCAGGGAATGGCCGTAACTGTCGTTCACGGTCTTGAAATCATTGAGGTCGACCAGCATCAGCGCCTCGCCGGACGCGCCCGCCGCGCCGCGGCGCACGGCCTCCTCCAGCGCCTGGTCGAAGGCCGCGCGATTGGCGAGGCCGGTCAACCCGTCGCGCTCGGCCGCCTCGCGCAATTGCGCGGCCGCACGCTCCTGCTCGGTGATGTCCTCGTGAGTTTCCACCCAGCCGCCGTCCGGCATGGGGGCGACGGTGACGGCGATCACCCGATCCGGCGTGAGTTGCATGCGCGTTCGGTAGATCTCGCCGCGCCCGACCCGCTCCCAGATCCGCCGCATCGCCTCGTCCGGGTCGAGATGGAAATTGCCGTGCTCGCGGTGATAACGCAGAAAGCTCGTGTAGTGCCGTCCCACGGCCGCCACGTCCCTCGGCATGTCGAACAGATCGAGCGCGCGCTGGTTGACGAGCACCAGACAGCCGTCCTTGTCGAGCACCGCCACGCCGTGTTTCATCGACGACAGGGTGACCTCCAGATTGCGCGACTTCTCCGAGGCCTCATGGGCGGTCTGGCGCAGGTCGGCTTCCAGCTGACGCAGGTCCGTGATGTCGGAATGCACGCCGATCGCCTCGTCGCCGGGACGTCCGCCCTCCAGGCGGAACTGCCCGGTCGCGCGCACCCAGCGCGGCCAGTCCCTGTCCTGGCGCACCCGCACCGTCACGTCGAAGGCCGCGCCCGTGCGCCGCGCGGAGGCGATGGCCGCGTCGAGCGCCGGCCGGTCTTCCTCCACGATGCGCTCGCGCCAGGCGGCATAGCTGCCGGAGAAGGTTTCGGGATCCAGGCCGTAAAGGGCAAGCCCCGCCTCGTCCAGCGTCACGCGGTCCATGGCGCGATCGTATTGCCAAAGGGCCAGCTGCGCCGAGGCGCGCGCCAGATCGGCTGTGATCACCGCGTCGCTGAGCGCGTCCTGGTTCTGCTTGGCGCGCAGCACCTCGCGGGTGGTCAGGCCGAGCACGACCACGCCGGAGATATTGCCGATCAGCAGATAGGGCCAGGCCACCGCGAGCAGGCTCAGGCCGAAGGCAATTCCGGAGCCGATGAAGAGGGCGGGAACGGCGAGCAGCGTTCCGACGGCGGAAATGGCCACCAGATCGCGCAGCGTCGGCAGGCGCCGCTTGACCGACAGAAGATAATAGCCCGCCGCCCATCCGGCGCCGGCGTAGAAGAAGAAGCTGAGGATCCCTCCGACGACGGCCGGCCCGCCCACCTGATATCGGGCGATGGCGCCGATCGCGGCGGTCAGCAGGCCCGCCACGGGCCCGGCGTAGAAGGCCGACAGGATCGCCGGTCCGGCGCGGGTGTCGAAGGTCGCGCCGTTGGGAATGCTGAGCGGGACATTGACCACCATCACGCTCATCGCGCCGAAGGTGCAGCCGATGACGACCTTGCTCACAATGGCATGGCGCGACACGTCCAGCGTGATGCGCAGGAAGAACAGCACGAGGGCGCCGAACGACAGCAGGCCGAGATTGGAAACGTATTGCAGCAGCATCGATGGGGTCCGCGGTCCGGCGTGTCGCGATCTCAACGGAAGTTTATATTTTTCCTACGTGGACCTCGAGGGATAGATCTTTAAGAGACCTGATTCTGCATTGTTTTTCAAATGATCACACAAATGTGAGTGCTTACCTCTCCGCATTGCCGACGTTGCGGAGGCAGAAAACGACTTTATCGATATTTTCCTGCAAGTCCTGACATTGTGAGGTTTCGCGAGGCAAGATGGGCCGCCGGCCGGCGCGGATGCGGGCCGGCACTCTCCGCGAGCCTTGAGCGCCGCCGTCATCACGCAGCCTCGAGCCCACTCCGGCGTCACCCCGGCCGAGCGTCCGCGAGAGCCGGGGCCCATTGGCACCCGAGCGGGTGGGCATGGGGCGAGGGGGGGGGCGCTGTCCGCACCGCCACTCCGGCTCGGGCATCGATTGGCCCCCGGCTCGCCGGCTTCGCCTGCGTCCGGGCATACGCGGGCCGGGCTGGGGATGCGGGCACGCCGGGCGTTGCGGCGGTGGGGCGAAGCGCCTAGCGTCGGGTTGCATTCGCGCCTTCCGCCACCAACGCAGTCCAGCCGTTGCCCCATGTCCGAAAACCCGCTGCCGATGCCCATCCGATCCAAGGCGGATATCGACGCGCTTGAGGCGCAGGGCGAATTGACGCGTGCCGAAAATGCCCTGATCGCGGGCTGTCAGGCCGGAGAGATGGTCGTTCTGGAGGACGGCACGCGCCCTTCGGACCCGAGCGACGGCCGCACCGTGCGCGCCGACCTGCTGCGCTACCTCATCCTCGGCGGCTGCGACGGCTGCCGGGTGCACGAGCGCGGCGTAGGGCTCCAGGGAGCCTGGGTGGCGGGGGCGCTGGATCTCAGCTTCGCCACGGCGCGCGGCGCGACGCTGATGCGAAACTGCATGTTAGAGATGGGAATTCTGGCGCCGCAGGCGCGGCTGCAGCGACTCGATCTCGCGGGCAGCCGGCTTCCGGGGCTCTTTGCGTCGCGCGCGAGCGTCTCAGGAAACGTCTGGCTCGCCCGCCTCGAGAGCGCCGGGCCGGTCGACCTCGTCGGCGCCGAGATCGGCGGGCAGCTTGACTGCGACGGCGCCAAGCTCGACGGCGGCGACGGAAATGCGCTCAACGCGCACAGCGCAACGATCACCGGCGGCGTGTTTCTGCGACAGCTTGAGAGCACCGGAACGGTTGATGTAACCAGCGCCGAGATCGGCGGGCAGCTTTCGTGCAACGGCGCTAAGCTTGACGGCGGCGACGGAAATGCGCTCAACGCGCAAGGTGCAACGATCACCGACGGCGTATTTCTGCTGAAGCTCGAGAGCACCGGAACGGTTGATGTTAACAGCGCCGAGATCGGTGGGCAGTTGGACTGCAGCGGTGCCAAGCTCAACGACGACGGCGGCGGTGAAGCGCTCAACGCGCAAGGGGCGACAATCACCGGCGATGTCTTTCTGGAGGGGTTTAAGAGCAGCGGCGAAGTGAACCTTGCGGGCGCCGAGATCGGCGGGCAGCTTGCCTGCACGGGCGCCAGGCTCGACGGCGGCGGCGGGATGGCGCTCAATGCCCACAGTGCAACGATCACCGGCGGCGTGTTTCTGCTGAAGCTCGAGAGCACCGGCAAGGTGAACTTGGCTGGCGCGGAGATCGGCGGGCAGCTTGCCTGCAACGGCGCCAAGCTCGACGGCGGCGATGGGACGGCGCTCAACGGGCAACGCATGCAGGTCTTGGGCGGCATGTTCTGGCGCGACCTGGTGTCGGTGAATGGCGCGGTAGTCCTGCACGCAGCGCATGTCGCTGATCTCGTTGATGATCGCGCAAGTTGGGAAAAGGTCCGCAATCTCAGCCTCGTCGGCATGACCTATGACAATGTGGTGGGGCCGCTCGACATGGACATGCGGCTCGCCTGGCTCAAGAAGGGCGCACGGCTCGGCAGTGACTTCCATCCGCAGCCCTATCAGCAGCTGGCCAAGGTCTTGCGGGAGAGCGGGCATCGCACCGAGGCGCGCAGGGTCCTGATCGCCAACGAACGGGAGCAGCGGCGGGCCGCCCGGCGCCGCTGGCGCGCGGAGCGGCGCTTTCGGCGCGATTTACGATGGTACAGCATCAATCCATCCGAGGCGACGCACGCGGTCTTAACGAGGTCGGCGCAGTTGGCGGGCGACCTTGCTGCACGGCTGGCGCCTGTGTTCAACCGTTTGCACGGCGATCCGGTGGGGGACCGCGTCCCGGACCCGCATGAGCGTGGGCTGGCGCAACTCAACTTCCGCAATCGCCTGCTCTGGGCCAACGTGAAAACACGCCTGCGGATCGCCGGGAGCCATATCGGCGACCGCATCCTGCGCACCGTGACCGGCTATGGCTATGCGTCGCTGCGCAGCCTGTGGGCGCTTGCCCTGCTGATCGCTGCGATGGCGGGTCTTGCCCAATCCGCCTGGACCGCCGGGGATTTTGCGCCGAACTCCCCCGTCGTGCTGCTGTCGCCCGGCTGGACGGAGATCGCCAACGGCCCGCTCGGGGCGTCGGTGAACGCGGCCGCCGTTTGGTCCTCCGGCACCGGGGCCGGGCGCGATTACGAGACCTTCAACGCGCTCGCCTATGCCATCGACGTGGTGGTGCCGCTCGTGGAGCTCGGGCAGGAGGCGGCGTGGTCGCCGTCGCCGGCGCGCGGATGGTGGGGCGCGGTGACCTTTTACGCGCAAAAAGTCTTCGTGCTTGCCGGCTGGATCGTCGCCGCGATCTTCGCCGCCGCCGTCACCGGCCTCATCCGCCGCGACGACTGACGCGGCGCGCGCGCCAACTGCTGTCGGCGCCCCGACCCCGGATCTCCGGCTTCGCCTGCGTCCGGGGTTGTTCGTTTGAAGGAGTGTTAGAGTGGGGGCGGTCTCCCGGCCCATAGATTGCCGGGAGACCGGTGGCAGGCGACCGTTCCGGGATTGGGTTTCCACCCGTCGTCATCAGGGTCCCTGCCGCTTCCTTTTCCCGCTTGGAGAGTTGATGGGGCCTCTGGCTGTCACCACGCCCGCGAACAATCCGAAGCCTGATCAGGATACCACCGCCATGGCTTTTCTGGAACATGCCCCACCCCATGTCGTCGGCATCGATGTCTCGAAGCAGACGCTGGCCGTCTCCGCCTGTCGCGGCAATGCGGCGCGCAGCGTCGCCAACACGACCCGCGCGATCCGCAAGCTCGTCGCCGGCCTGCCTTCCGGCACGCTGGTCGTCTGCGAGCCGACCGGCGGATATGAACGCCTGCTGCTGGTTGAACTCAGGGCCGCAGGGGTCCCCTGCCACCGGGCCGACACCTTGAAGGTCAAGGCTTTCGCACGCTCCTTCGGACGCCTGGCCAAGACCGACGCGATCGACGCCGGTCTGCTCGCCGCCTACGGGCAGGAGCGCTGGCAGCGCCTGTCGCTGCATCAGCCAAGCGGAGACACACAGGCCAGGCTGGCCGCGCTCGTGGCCCGTAGGCAGGATCTCATGGCGATCCGGGTCGCCGAGCTCAATCGGGCCAAGTCTCCGGGCTGCGCGTTGATTGCCTCTTCCTGCAAGGCGCTCCTGCGGACGCTGGACCGGCAACTGGCGGCGCTCGATACAGCCATCGACGCGCTGTGCGTCCGCTGCAGACTGCTTGCCCGGCGCATCGCTCTTTACCGCAGCCTTCCGGGCGTGGGGCCGCGAACCGCCATCGCACTCGCCGCCACCATGCCCGAACTGGGGACGATGACCGGCAAGCAGGCCGCCTCTCTCGCTGGCCTTGCTCCGCACCCCAGAGACAGCGGGACACTCCGGGGCTACAGAAAGACCCGCGGCGGACGCCCGCAGATCCGCTCCCTCCTGTTCATGGCCGCCCTTGGCGCGGCACGCAGCAAGGGCCCGTTAAAGCCCTTCTATCAACGACTTGTCGAAAACGGAAAGAAGAAGCTCGTCGCTCTCACGGCCGTCATGAGAAAGATCGTCGTCATCCTAAATGCACGCATGAGAGACGAACTCAACGCAATGAGTTGATGACGCGGAGAGGGGGCTGTTCTGGCGGGATCGGGGCTCGTGCGCCGCGTCATCCCGGGCAAGGCAAAGCCGCGACCCGGGATCGGAGAGCCCCGAAAGGGCGCCGCTATCACGCGGCCTCGCGTCCACTCCGCCGTCAGCCCGGCCGAGCGTCCGCGAGAGCCGGGGCCCATTGGCGCCCGAAGGGCACGTGATGGGGCGAGGGGATTGCCGCGCCGCTGTCCGCACCGCCACTTCGGCTCCGGCATCGATTGGGCCCCGATCTCCGGCTTCGCCTGCGTCCGGGGGCGCGCGGAGAGGGGGCGACGGGGAGCGCGGGGCGGCGGCCGCGCGCTGCCGTTTGAGGCATTCTCAGGCGCGTGCCCGCGCGGTGCGGGAGCCCCGAAAGGATGCTGCGATTGCGGGCCTCTCGATCCCACTCCGCCGTCACCCCGGCCGAGCGTCCGCGAGAGCCGGGGCCCATTGGCACCCGAGCGGGAGGGGATGGGGCGAGGGGATTGCCGGGCCGCTGTCCGCACCGCCGCTTCGGCTCCGGCATCGATTGGGCCCCGGATCTCCGGCTTCGCCTGCGTCCGGGGGGACGCGGGAGAGGCGGCGCGCCTTACGCGTCTTCCTCGAAGATCATCGCGGTGCCGTTCATGCAGTAGCGCAGGCCGGTGGGGGCGGGGCCGTCGGGGAAGACGTGGCCCAGATGCCCGCCGCAGGTGCCGCAGCGGATTTCCGTGCGCACCATGAAGTGCGAGCGGTCCTCGTGCTCCGTCACCGCCTCGGGCGACACCGCCTCGAAGAAGCTCGGCCAGCCGCAGCCGGCGTCGAACTTGGTATCGGAGCGAAACAGCGGCGATCCGCAGCCCGCGCAGGAATAGAGGCCGGGGCGAAACGTGTCCCAATAGGGGCCGGTGAAGGGCCGCTCGGTGCCGGCGCGGCGCAGCACGTGAAATTGCTCCGGCGTGAGCTCTTCCTTCCACTCGGCGTCGCTCTTTTCGACCTTTTGGTGATTCGATGCATTCGTCATGGGGCTCGGTCCGACTTTGCGAGGGCGTTCTGCAACTTGGGAAATAGGCGTGCCCGCGGGTCCTGACAACTCGGCCTGCGACAATTGTCGAAACCTATGGGAGCGCGTGCGGTATTCGCTTGCTCCCGCAGGGGGGGCGGTTATATGTGGGGCAAATCTTAACCAACTCCCGATAGACACGCACGAATCGTTCCTTTGACCGGTCGTCCGGCCGGTTCATCTTTCTGGGGGAGCCATGCCGCTCTTTGGACCCGAGGCGACGTTCATCGCCGTATTGGCGCCGTTTGCGGCCGCGATCCTCGCCCCGGCGCTGACGCGCGCGATGGGGCACAACGCCGCCTGGCCGCTGGCCATCGTTCCGGCCGCCGTCTTCGTCTTCTTCGCCGGCCTCGTGGCGCCCGTCGCCGAGGGGCAGACCTTCACCCCGGCGGTCGACTGGGCACCGGCCTATGGCGTCACCTTCTCGTTCTACATCGACGGCCTGTCGACGCTCTTCGCGCTGCTCATCTCCGGCATTGGCACCTTCATCATTCTCTATGCCGGCGGCTACCTCAAGGGTCACGTCCATCAGGGGCGGTTCTTCTCGTTCCTCTTCCTGTTCATGGGCGCCATGCTCGGGCTCGTGCTCGGCAACGACCTGATCACGCTCTTCGTCTTCTGGGAGCTGACCTCGATCACCTCCTTCCTGCTGATCGGCTTCGACCATCTGCGCGCCGCCTCGCGCCGCGCCGCGATCCAGGCGCTGGTGGTGACCGGCGGCGGCGGCCTGTCGCTGCTCGCCGGCTTCCTGCTGATCATGGCGGTGACGGGCGAGGCCAACATGTCGGCGGTGCTGGCCAGCGGCGACACGCTGCGCGAACACGGCCTCTACGCGCTGATCCTGGTGCTGATCCTTGGTGGCGCCTTCACCAAGTCGGCGCAGTTTCCCTTCCACTTCTGGCTGCCCAACGCCATGGAGGCGCCGACGCCGGTCTCCGCCTTCCTGCATTCCGCGACCATGGTGAAGGCGGGCGTCTATCTGCTGATGCGCATGCATCCCGTGCTCGGCGACACCATGCTGTGGACGACGATCCTGCCCCTGTTCGGCGGGGCGACGCTGATCGTCGGCACGCTGCTCGCCGTGCGCCAGACCGACCTGAAGCTGATGCTCGCCTATACGACCGTCGCCTCGCTCGGTCTGCTCGTCATGCTGACCGGCACCAGCTGGGAAAAGGCGATCGAGGGCGCGGCGCTCTATCTGCTCGCCCATTCGCTGTTCAAGGGCGCGCTCTTCATGGTGGCCGGCACCATCGACCACGAGACCGGCACGCGCGACATCACGCGGCTCGGCGGCTTGCGCTCGGCCATGCCGATCACCTTCCTGGCGGCCTGTTTCGCGGCACTCTCCATGTCCGGCCTGCCGCCCTTCGTCGGTTTCATCGCCAAGGAATATCTCTACGCCGGGATCTGGGGCGAGGGCGGCGCGCATTACGCGCTGACGGCCACGGCCGTGATCGGCAACGCGCTGATGCTGGTGATCGCCGCCGCCGTCGTGATCCGCCCGTTCCTCGGCGCCAGGGTCGAGACGCCGAACCACGCGCATGAAGGCCCGGTGCTGCTCTTCGCCGGCCCGGTGGCGCTGTCGGTGACGGGGCTCGTGACCGCGCTTCTCGCGCATTCCACCGGCGTGCTGCTGGTCGCGCCCGTCGTTACCTCCATCATGGGGACGACGAGCACGGTCGATGTGCATCTCATCCCCGGGTACATCGGCGCGGCGTTGATCCTTTCGGTGCTGACGGTGGCGCTCGGCATCGTCTTCTATCTCAAGCTCGACGCGCTGCGTGCCGGCATGGCCGGGGTGCTCTCGGCCATCGGCTGGGGGCCGGACAAGGGCTTCGACCAGGTGATCTCCGGCATCGTGCGCGGCGCCACGGCGGTGACCCGCGTGCTCCAGACGGGGCGGATGGACGTCTATATGACGCTCACCTTCCTGATCGCCGCGGCCGCGCTGATCGTTCCGCTGACGGTGACCGGCAACTGGCCGACGACGATTTCCATGCCCGACTTCCGCTTCTACGAGTGGGGCGTGCTGGGGATCGCGGCGATCGGCCTGGTCGCGGTGCTGATCGCCCGCACGCGGCTCACGGCCATCGTGTCGCTCGGCATCCAGGGATTTGCCGTCGCGCTGATCTTCATGCTGTTCGGCGCGCCGGATCTTTCCTTCACGCAGTTCATGGTCGAGACCCTGTCGGTGGTGATCCTGGCGCTGGTGATGACCCGGCTCAACCTGCAGCCGCGCGACCATCGTCCGATGGGCTACCGGGTGCTGCACGGCGGAATCTCGGCGGCGATCGGCATCGGCTTTGCCGCGTTGTTGATCCGCATCACGCAGTTTCCCTTCGACCGCTCGCTGTCCGACTTCTTCGAGGCCTACAGCCGCACCATCGCCCACGGGCGCAACATCGTGAACGTGATCCTGGTGGACTTCCGCGGGTTCGACACCTTCGGCGAGATCGCCGTGGTGATGCTGGCCGGCCTGTGCGTGCTCGCCCTCATCCGGGTGCGGCCGAAGGGGTCGGCGGCGCGGACGGAGCCGGATCCCGAAACGCCGGATGAGGCCGCGCCCAAGACGACGCCCGAGGAGGTGCGCGCATGAGAACGATCATCTTCCGCACCATCGCGCCCTATCTGGCCGCGCTGATGGTGCTGTTCTCCATCTTCGTGCTGCTGCGCGGCCACAACGAGCCCGGCGGCGGCTTCATCGGCGGGCTGATCGCGGCCTCGGCCTTCGCGATCTATGGCATCGCCTGCGGCGTGGCGGCGGTGCGCCGCGCGATCACCCTGCACCCGATGACGATCTCCGCCATCGGCCTGTTTCTCGGCGGGGTGGCCGGGCTGCCGTCGCTGTTCACCCAGCAGCCCTATATGACCAGCCAGTGGTGGTACGTCAGCGCCTTCGGCGTGGAGATCCCGCTGTCGACGCCGCTGTTCTTCGATATCGGCGTCTACATGGTGGTGGTCGGCTCGATCACCTCCATCGCCCTGGCGCTGGAAGAAAGGGAGAGCGACTGATGGAAGCCGCGCTCGCCATTCTGATCGGGCTGTTCTTCGCGATCTCGATCTATCTGCTGATGTCGCGGCAGATCGTCCGCGTCCTGCTCGGCATCGCGATCCTGTCCAACGCGGTCAATCTGCTGATCTTCGCCTCGGGCCGACTGCTGCGCGGCGTGCCGCCGGTGATCCCGGAGGCCTATCAGGTGCCGCAGGAGACCATCGCCAACCCGCTGCCCCAGGCGCTGATCCTCACGGCCATCGTGATTTCCTTCTCGCTCTTCGCCTTCCTCCTGGTGCTGGCCTTCCGCGCCTATCAGGAGCTGGGCACGGACGACACCAACGAGATGCGGGTTGCCGAGCCGACCGGCGAAACCGCGCCGCCACAGGGGTACTGATCGCATGGCCGCTCCCGATTCCGCCGTTGCCGTGGACTATGCGCAGGCCATGCGCATGGACCCGGTCCTGCCGGGTGACTGGCTCCTGGTCGCGCCGCTGCTGATCACGCTTCTGGGCGGCGCGCTCTGCCTGATGGCGCGCAAGAACACGCAGTCGCAGCCCAAAATCGCGATCATCTTCCTGGTTTTGCTGGTGCTGGCCTGTGGCGGGCTGCTCGCGCGGGTGCTCGACAAGGGCGTGATCACACTGGTCGCCGGCGGCTGGCTGCCGCCCTTCGGCATTGCCTTCACGGTGGATGCGCTGGGCGCGACGCTCGCTTTCACGTCCTCCATCGTCGCGCTTGCCGCCGCCGTCTACGGCATCAGCGACGTCGATCATTCCGGCCGGCGCTACGGCTTTTATCCCTTCCTGCTGCTGCTGCTGACCGGCGTCTGCGGCGCCTTCCTGACCGGGGACATCTTCAACCTCTACGTCTGGTTCGAGGTGCTGCTGATCTCGTCCTTCGGCCTGCTGATCCTCGGCAACGAACGCGCGCAGCTCGACGGCGCGGTCAAATACGCGATCCTCAACATCATCGCGACGACCCTGTTCCTGATCGCGACCGGCCTGCTCTACGGCATCGTCGGCACGCTCAACATGGCCGACATCGCGATCAAGGTGCGCGCCGTGGAGGCGGACGGGCCGCTGATGACGGTCGCGGTGCTCTACTTCATGGCCTTCGCGATGAAGGCGGCGGCCTTTCCGGTCAACTTCTGGCTGCCGGCCTCCTATCACACGCCGCGCATCGTGATCGCGGCGGTCTTCGCGGGCCTGCTGACCAAGGTCGGCGTCTATGCGCTGCTGCGCATCTTCGGCATCATTCTGCCCGATGCCCGCCTTGCGCTCGACGACCTGATCGCGGTGGTCGCCATCGCCACCATGCTGACCGGCGTGCTCGGCGCGCTGGCGCAGACGGACGTGCGCCGGCTGCTCGGCTATCTGGTGATCTCCGGCATCGGCTCGATGCTGGCGGGTCTGGCGATCGGCACCACGCCGGCGCTGTCCGGCGCGATCTTCTACGCCGTGCATTCGATCCTGGTGATGACGGCGCTCTACATGGCCGCCGGCATGATGCGCGCGCTCGGCGGCTCCTATTCGCTGCGCGAGCTCGGCGGGCTCTACCGCGCGAGCCCGGCGTTCGCCGGCGTCTTCCTGATGCTCGGCTTCGCGGTCGCCGGACTGCCGCCCTTTTCCGGCTTCTGGCCGAAGGTGATCCTCGTCGATGCCGCGCTGGTCGGCGGGCACGGCTGGATCGCGGCGGCGATCCTCCTGACGGGTCTGCTCACCACCATCGCGGTCGGGCGGGTGTGGATCTACGCCTTCTGGCGCGGCGGGCCGGAAGGCACGGCCGACGGCCAGATGACGGCGCTCGCCGCGCCGGCGCCGGGCACGGTCGGGGCGAACGTCTGGCTGCCGCTCGGGCTGCTGCTCGGGCTTGTGGTGCTGATCGGCCTGCAGCCCGAGTTCATGATGCAGATCTCGGGCCGGGGCGGCGCGGGGCTGAGCGATGCGACGGGCTATCTGCGGTCGGTCTTCGGAGACACGGTGCAATGACAAGTCTCTTTCTGATCAACATCCTGCTGGCGCTCGCCTGGGGCGCGGTGACCGGCAGTTTCGCGGCGGTCAATCTCGCCTTCGGCTTCGTGCTGGGGGCGGGGGCGCTCTACATCATCCGCGAACAGGTCGGCACCCGCAGCTACCTCACGCGCGCCTGGCAGATCGTGGACCTTGCCTTCACCTTCCTCTACGAGTTGGTGCTTTCGGCCTTGCGCGTCGCGGGGATCGTGCTCAGGCCGAAGATCGAGTTGCAGCCGGGCATCATCGCCTATCCGCTGACGGTCGACCGCGACTTCGAGATCACCATGCTGGCGAACCTGATCACGCTGACGCCGGGCACGCTCTCCGTCGACGTGTCGGAGGACCGCAAGCACCTCTATGTGCACTGCATCGACGTGCCCGATCCGCAAGGCACCATCGACGACATCAAGAACGGGTTCGAACGCAAGATCCTGGAGGCCTTCCGATGAGTGGCATGGCCGCCTTCTCGACGCAGTTCCTCGAGGCCTGCGTGAACATCTCGCTGGCGATCCTCACGGTCGCCTTCCTCCTGATCGTGGTGCGGATCGTGCGCGGTCCGACGCTGCCCGACCGGGTGGTGGCGCTCGACATGCTGGTGGCGGTGGGCATCGGTTTCATCGCGGCCATCGGCGTGAAGACCGACTATTACCTCTATGTCGACATCGCCATCGCGCTCGGCCTGGTGGGCTTCCTGGCGACGGTGGCCTTCGCCCGCTTCGTGCTCAACCGCGGCGTGGCCAAGGATCCGACCATCGTGGACGAAGTCAACGAGACCATCGCCAGAAGGGAGGCGGGCCAATGACGCCGCTGTTCGAAATCGCCGTCGGGATCGTGCTCGTGGTGGGCTCGATCTTCGCGCTGATCGCCTCGCTCGGTCTGCTGCGGCTGAAGGACGTCTACATGCGCATGCATGCCGGCTCCAAGGCGGGAACGCTCGGCTCCGGCCTCATGCTCATCGCCCTGGCGGTGCACGCGCATCAGATCGATGTGATCACCCGCGCCTTCGCCGGGGTCGTGTTCTTCCTGCTGACAGCGCCGATCGCCGCGCATCTTCTGGCGAAGGCCGCCTTCGAGGCGGGATATCGCCCCTGCGCTGACACCAAGATCGACGAAATGCCGAAACGCGACGGGTGAGCCACTGTGCGCCGCGTCCGGTTTGCGCCCGTTACCGGTCGGCTTACGCCCGCAGGTTATTAGGGGTCTGCTTTGTTACGCGGGGCGCTAAACTACGAAACGTTCCCGATTTCGTGCGGGATTATAATCGATAAGGTCGAATTCACTGAAGTTTTTGCTTGTCGTCTCATAGACGGCGATATATAGGGAATACATGCTGATCTGACGACAGAATCACAGTCAGAACCCATTTGGCGGCAATATCCGACAAGTACGTTTTGCGCATTTGGGCAGGCTCAATCGTCGATCTATTACCGATGTGTTCCGTCGTAACTAGTGGGTGGAAAATGACTGAAACGGTCGCCGACGACAACCTTATCGATCTGACCGCGGACATCGTCTCGGCGTATGTCTCCAACAACACCGTTGCCTCGACCGACCTCGCGGGACTTATCAACGAGGTGTACAGCGCTCTGCATCGCACCAGCACCGCGGCCGTCGAGCCGGAGCCGGAGCCGCTGAAGCCGGCCGTGCCGATCAAGAAGTCGGTGACGCCGGACTACATCATCTGTCTCGAGGACGGAAAGAAGTTCAAGTCGCTGAAGCGCCATCTGCGCACGCATTACGACATGTCTCCGGAAGAATACCGCGAGAAGTGGGGTCTTGCGCCGGATTACCCGATGGTGGCTCCGAACTATGCGGCGGCCCGCTCCGAGCTCGCCAAGAAGATGGGCCTCGGCCAGCAGCGCAAGCGCACCAAGTAATCAGACGCGATTTTCGCGCTCCGACAGCAAAGCCGCCGTGACCCTCACGGCGGCTTTGTCGTATCCGGAGCGCGGATTTTGCCCGTGTCGCGGACTTTGCCCAGCGTCCGGGGGGCTGATTCCGGGACCTGTGTGCCGGGCGGCTCGGGCAGGTCTTGCCACAGGGGCCGTCGCGGCGCGGCCGGGACCGGCGGCGTGGCAACGGCGGCGAGGTCACAGGCGGCGAGGTCACAGGCGGCAAGGTCACAGGCGGCGAGGTCAGGGGCGCCGGTCGCGGGCTGCCAGACAGCGTGCCATGGCGTTTAGCTGGGCGAGCGCCGCCAGACGGTTCGGATCGTGCAGCCAGGAGCCGTCGCGGGCATGGTGGCGCGCCACAGCGAGCGCCCCGCGCAGCCAGGCTGCGGCGTCCGCCGTGTCCGGCGCAGGGCTATCCGCCGTTGCGCCGCCCGACTGATCGCCGAAGGGCGCGCGGCGCGCCGCATGTCCGACATCGCCAAGACTTGCGGCAGTCCCCCCGAAAGCGCCTGCGGGCCACCGCAGCCTTGCGTGGAGGCGCTGGAAAAGCGCGTCGCAGGCATCGCGCCGTCCGGCTCCATGCGGGCAGGGGGCGGAAAAGGGACAGACCCCCGTCCCGCCGCCGTGCCGGCCTTTGACCCGACCTCTGTGCCAGCCTCTGTGCCAGCCTCTGTGCGGGACGTCCGGAGCCGGTCCCATGAGACTTGCCCGTGCGGTGTCGGCGGACTGGACCCTCTCGGGTGAAACAGGGGACATGGCGGCGGTTCCGGTAATCGGGGCGGGGGAAGGACCCGCAGGGCCCCCGGCCCTTGTTGCGGCGCCCGTGCGGTCGGCGCCTGTGCAGTCGACGCCTGTGCGGTCGGCATCAGTGTCGCGGCGCATCTCTCTCTGTGGCGCGGACCAGCGGCGCGGACCGCGCGGCGCAGCCAAGGATACCGCCGTGGACGCCCCTCGCGGATAACTGCAGCCGACTTGTGAAAAATCGAAAGGAGCGCCTGCACGACTTATCCCCGGGCGCATCTCATCCGCGTAATGATATAGGAATAAAAACCTATGATTGTTCGGGGAGCAGGAGTTCATGGAGCAGGATATGTTTGTGTCACAGGTCGAAAAGAGCGGACAGGGACCGGCGGGCGGGATGCCTGCCGGGCACGGCGCGGGGGGGCGTCGGCAGGATCAGGCCGCGGGCGGGATTGATCCGCGCGGGGTCAATCTTCTGGTGACCGCCTGCGTGATGTCGGTGTTCCGGGTGTCTCACGAGGAGATCTTCCGCCCCACCCGGGGCCCGGCGCGGATCGCGCTGGCGCGTCAGGTGGCGATGTATCTGCACCATGTGGTGTTGCGGCAAAGCCTGAGCTCGGTGGCGCATTGTTTCGCGCGCGACCGCACGACGGTCTCCCATGCCTGCCAGACGGTGGAAGACCGGCGGGACGACGCGGCCTTCGACGCGCTGATCCTCTCGCTGGAGCGCGCGATCGGCGCCGGACTTGCCCATCTGAGCGGCGAGGAGGGGGACGCGTGACGATGCCGGGGGACAGGGCGAAACCGCAGGCGGCGCGCGAGCGCGATCTCGACCGTCTGCTGGCGCGGCTGGCGCGTGCCCCGCGCTGGTCTCCGCAAGCCGGAAAGCCGCGCGCGGACGGGGCCATCCTCGCCCTTGCGCCGCAGGGGAGTGCCGACTCTTCCCTGCGCCCTGTCGAGGTCGCGCCCGCCGTGCTGCGGCGCGCGCATCGCGCCCAGCTTCTGGAGCGCAGCGGGGACGGCGCGCTGGCGCTTTCGGATCTCGGCCGGGCGCGACTTGCCCGCAAGGCCGGAGGCGAGGACGGGTATCGCCGGCAGCACCAGACCTGGGCCGAGGCCCGGCATGCGGAGTCGGGCGGGACGGACCGGACACTCACCGTCAACACGAGCGAAAGCCCGCTCGCCTGGCTGCGCACCCGCAAGGGTCGCGATGGCAAGCCGCTTCTCGATGCGGCGCAGTTCGAGGCCGGCGAGCGGCTGCGCGCCGATGTCACCTTCGGTCGCATCGGACCGGATCTGGCCCGGCCTTCCTGGCAGGGGTTGATGACCGGCGGGGCCGGGCGCGGCACGGGGCCGGGCGGCGGACTGGCCGATCTGACCGACGCGGGGATCGCGGCGCGTGTGCGGGTGGAACGGGCGCTGGCCGCCGTCGGTCCGGAGCTTGCCGGCATTCTGATCGACGTGTGTTGCGAGTTGCGCGGTCTGGAGCACTGCGAGAAGGCGCGCGGCTGGCCGCCGCGCACGGGCAAGGTGGTGCTTGCGCTCGCGCTGACCCGGCTCGCCCGGCATTACGGTCTGGACGGCCCGGCGCGGTAGGCGCAGGGGCGGCTCAGTTGGATTTCAGGCGGCGGCGAGCGCCGAGCGCGCGTCGGCGCGGATCTTCTCCACCATGGCCTTCAGCCCGTTGGCGCGCTGCGGCGTGAGGTGTTCCTTGAGGCCGATGCGCTGGAACACCGCGTCGATGTCGGTCTCGACGATCTCGCTGGCGGTCTTGCCGGAGTAGGTGGCGAGCACGATGGCCACCAGACCCTTGACGATGTGCGCGTCGCTGTCGCCCTGGTAGACGAGATGCGGCGCGCCGTCGGCATCGGGCTCGACGTGTTTGGTCAGCCACACCTGCGAGACGCAGCCGCGCACCTTGTTGTCCTCGGTGCGTGCGTCCTCGGGAAACTCCGGAAGCATCCGGCCCAGTTCGATCACGTAGCGATACCGGTCGTCCCACTCGTCGAGGAACTCGAAGTTGTCGAGGATTTCGGAAAGCGCTGGGATCATGACACCTGGTCTTGCTCGCGGACGGATAGGGGCGTGCCCGCCTATATAGGGGCTCGCGCGGCCGGAGGAAACCGTTCCCGCGGTCGGCGGGCGGCGGGAGAAGAGAAAAGCCGCCGGCGATCAGGGCAGCAGATCGCCGGCGGGTGGCGGGACGAACCGCCAAGGAAGGCGCTGAGGTCTTGGAGTGTGCAGGCGCCGGTAAAGGAAATCGCGGATGGCTCAGACGCTGGGTGCGCCCGAGCGCGGCTTGGGGTGCGGGACCGCCGCTGCGCCCGGCGCGGGCTCGGTGACAGGCCGGCTTGCCGAGGGCATGGTCTCGGGCAACTCCAGCGCCCATTCCGGCTCCAGGTCGGCGGGCGTCAGCGTCCCGGTCGCGCCGGTCGTCAGGCCGTCTCCTGAGGGCGCTTGAGTCGCGGCGCCGGGGGTCTGCCCGTCGTCATGCTCGTCGATGAACTCATAAAGCGCCTGAGCGCTGACCTTGGCCCGCGCGCCGATCTGGGCGATCGCCTGGCCGCCCGTCGCGCAGGTCTCGGGATTGCGCTCGCAAAAGCCGCTGAGGTCGCTCAGCGTGGATTGCGCCGCGACGAAGGCCGCGACCGGGGACACGCCCGGGGATGTCTGCTCGGTGTCCGAGCCGGTGTCGATCGGCAGAAGCAGAAGAACCAGGCCGATCCAGAATGCGCTTCTCAGCAGAAAGAACATGGTCGCCGCCCTCGTCAGTACGTTCGTTCAGGTCGTTCTTGTCGTCGGCCGCGGTCGCCCGGAACGGGTCGCCGCGATCCGTTATGAAAGGCATCCTAGACGAGGCGTGCGAAGATGCGGTTGCGCGGCAAACGGGCATTTTCATAAAGGTCGACTCGACTTTTCGGAAAAATCGTCTCGAATTTTAGCAATCGCGTTTACCGCCCGGAACAGGCCCGGTTAGGCGGTGTCTGGCCCGGTCCGCCCGTCCCCCGAGCCGACGCGCGCGGCGCGAAAAGCGGTGGTTTCATGGTTCCTTAAGCCGTTCCCGCCACCATTGCGGACAAGACCGGGAACCAGGCGGCCTGAGGGCCGGGACCAAATCATGATGTCAGTTTTCGCGGACCTGCTGCGGCACCTCAACGCAAGTGTCGATGCGCTGGTCCATTCCTCGGTGGCGCAGGACGCCGCCCAGTTCCGCCGTCAGCGCGCCTTCATCGTCGGCCATCTCGCCGGGGGCGCCCTGGCGCTCGCCGCGCTGCCGATGGTGCTTGCGCTGCACGGCCCGGCGCCGCTGCCGCTGGCGCTGGTGTTCGCCTGGGCGACATCGCAGATCCCGCTCGCCATGATGGTGTCGCGCTCGGGCGAACTGGCCCGCGCGCAGACGATCGCCGCCGTGCTGTCGGCGACCTTCTTCGCCGGGCTCGCCGCGCTCTCCGGCGGGCCGGCCTCGCCGGTGCTGCCGCTGCTGCTGCTGGCGCCGCTCGAGGCCGCCTTCACGTCGAGCCGGCGTGCGGTCGCCGGCGTGCTCGTCTGGTGCCTTGCCCTTGGCGCCGGGCTCTGGCTGCCGTCGCTTCTTGGCGTCGGTGCGCCCGCCCCGACCGCGCAGGTCGCCGGGTGGCTCTCCGTCGAAACCCTTGCGCTGGCACTCGGTCTCGCGCTGGCGACCCTGCTGGCCCTGCGACTGGTGACGGAGCTGCGGGCCGCGCAGCGTCAGACGGACACGGCCCGGGCGCGTCAGGCGCGTCTTGCAGCCCACGGCGGACAGGCCGTGGCCGAACACGGCGAGGGCGGGCGCATCGTGACGCTGACGCCGAACGCGCGCACCGTCACCGGTCTGTCGCCCGAGGCCCTGATCGGCGAGGGGTTCTTCGCCCGGCTGCATGTGGCCGACCGTCCGCTCTTTCTGAAGGCGCTCTCCGATACGGCCGCCGACGGGGTGGCGCGCGACATCGCCCTGCGCCTGCGCACGGGCGACACGCGCCCCGGAGAGGCCGGCATCGCCGGCTACCGCACGCTCGGCCTGTCGATCCTGCGCGAGGGCGGACAACATGACGGGAAGGCCGGTGCGGTCGTCTCGGTGCTGCGGGATCTGGAACCGGTCCGCGCGCTCGAGGCCGAACGCGATGCCGCGCTTGCCCGCGCGGCCGCCGCGGAAGAGGCCCGCTCGCGCTTCCTGGCGACCGTCAGCCATGAACTGCGCACCCCGCTCAACGCGATCCTCGGCTTCTCCGACCTGCTGCGCCAGACCGGCGCGCAGGCCCCGGACGCGACCCCGGAACTCGCGAAAACCCGCGAGTACGCCGAACTGATGCATGCCTCCGGGGCGCATCTTCTGCAGGTGGTCAACGACATGCTGGACATGGCCCGCATCGAGGCGGATCAGGTTCGTCTGGTGGCGGAGCCGTTCGATGCGCGGGCCTGCCTCGACGGTTGCCGGCGGATGATGGTGCCCGAGGCCGACCGCGCCGGCGTCCGCCTGTCGACCGACATCCCGCAGGATCTCGGCCTGTTCGTCGGCGACAGCCGCGCCTGCCGGCAGATCGTGCTGAATCTGGTGGCGAATGCCGTGAAATTCACGCCGGAGGGCGGGCGCATCGTGTTGTTCGCCCGTCGCGAGAACGGCGGGCTGGCCTTCGGTGTGCGCGACACGGGCATCGGCATGTCGGCCGAGGACGTGGCGCGCGTGACCGAACCCTTCGTGCAGGCAAGCACCGGTCTGGCGCGCTCGCACGAGGGGATCGGTCTGGGTCTTGCCGTGGTGAAGGGGCTCGCCGAACTGCACGGCGGGCGGCTGACGCTCGACAGCCGTCCGAACGAAGGCACCTGCGCGAGCGTGTTCCTGCCCGCGCGCGCCGCAAACGCACCGGCGAAGGTCGCCGTTCTGGACCAGACCGCCGGGGCCGCCGCCGCGCCCGTGTCGGCCGAGGACGGCACCACCCCGCTCCAGCGGATCGCGTGACGGAGATGTCCATGCGCCGCTCCCGGCACCAGCCGCGTTCATCCGACCCCCGTCCCGGCCTCGAGGAGGCGCTGGACCCGTCCGGGTCCGGTTCCTCCGCGCTCGACAACCCCGTCGCCGCCGGCGGCTGGCTGGTGATGGCGCTCACCGGCTTTCTGATCGTCGCCAATGCGACGCTGTTCCAGAGTGCGCGGCATCCCGCCCCGCTGGTCGCGACCCGCGAGGCACCCCAGCCGGTCGCCAGCGAGGCGCCGGTTGTGGAGCCGAGCCCGGCGGAGCTGGAGCGCCAGCGGCTGGTGCGCGACGTGCAGGTCGAACTGCGGCGCCTCGGGCTCTACGAAGGCACGCTCGACGGGCTGAAGGGCCCGGCGACCGAGCGCGGCGTGCGGGCCTATCAGCGCACGCGCGGCCTGCCCGAGACCGGGCTCGTCGACACCGCGCTGCTCGCCCGACTGGCGATGGACACCGGCGGGACGACGGCCGAACCCTCCGGGCCGCCGATCCCGCCGCGCGCGCCGGAGGCAACCGGCGCCGCGTCCGCGCCCGTGCCGCCCGCTCCGGTTGCCGGCACGCAGGGCGGGGCCACGGCGTCCGTCCAAAGAGATGCACGCCTCGCCCGCGTGCAAAAGGCGCTCGCCGACCTCGGCTACGGTCCCATCGACATCGACGGGCTGATGGGCAGCCAGACCGCCAGTGCGATCCGCCGCTTCGAGCTCGACCGGGGCATGGCGATCACCGGCGAGGCGGATGCCGAGCTGGAGCGCGAGATCGAACGGGTGCTCGGGCGCCCCTTGCCGCGATAGGCCAGGGGGACCGGGATGCGCGTCACATCGGATTTCTTCGTCTCGGCCCTGGTGCGCCGCTGTTTCGCGGAAGGCGCCTATGCAACGGTGCTGGCACGGGGGGCGCGCGAGGCCGGCGCGATCTTCCTGATCGTCGACCGCCGCGACGGGCGCAACGACCTCTACACGCCCGCGCCGCAATCGGTCTTCGACGAGGAAACCTCCGGCGCGCGCATGTTCGAGCGGCGCCTGAGCGAGGCCGCGCGCGAGGCCGTCGACGCGGTGATCGCCTCCGAACGGCGCATGGACCCGGATATCTGGATCGTCGAGATCGAGGACCGCGAGGGGCGCATCTTCTGGGACGTCGCGGACGACTGACGCCGCCGGCGCTGCCCCAACCCCATGCTTGTCACCGGCCGGTCACATAGGCTTTTCATAGTCCGCGCTCCTTTCCATATGCTCGCGGCGCCGGGCGATCCTCCGCTCGCCTGCCGCATCAGCCACCGGGAGATGACCGCCCGCCATGTCGGTTTCCATTCGCGCCCTCACCAAGCGGTTCGGCCCGCATACCGCGCTGGACAATGTGTCGGTGGAGATCGACCCGGGGAGCTTCTTCGTGGTGCTCGGGCCCTCGGGCTGCGGCAAGTCGACCCTGCTCCGGCTGATCGCCGGCCTCGAGACGCTGGACGCGGGCGAAATCGCCATCGGCGGCGAAACGGTCGCAAGCCCCCGCCATCACGTGCCGCCGGAAGCGCGCAATGTCGGCGTGGTGTTTCAGTCCTATGCGCTGTGGCCGCACATGAGCGTGCGCGACAATGTGGCGTTTCCGGTGGAAACGGCCGGCCTGCCCGCGGAAGAGCGCCGGCGGCGCGTGGACACGAGCCTCGAGACGGTCGGTCTCGCCGGGTTTGCAACCCGCAAGCCGGCCTCGCTTTCGGGCGGCCAGCGCCAGCGCGTCGCCCTGGCGCGCTGTCTCGCCCAGGCCGCGACGACGATCCTGATGGATGAGCCGCTCGCCAACCTCGATCCGCATCTGCGCCAGGCGATGGAAGAGGAACTGGCCGCCTTTCACCGGGCGAACGGCGCCACCACGCTCTACATCACCCACGATCAGCGCGAGGCCATGGCGCTTGCCGACCGCATCGCGCTGCTGTGGGAGGGCAGGCTGCTGCAGGCGGACAGTCCCGAAGCGCTCTATCGCCGTCCCGCGAGCGAACGCGTCGCCCGCTTCATCGGCCGCTCGGCGCTGGTCGACGCGCGGATCGAGTCAACGGACGGTGCATCGGGCAATGTGACCTGCGGGCCGTTTTCGCTGGTCGCCGACCTTGCGCCCGGCACGCCCGCCGGTCCGGGGCGTCTCGTCCTGCGGCCCGAGGATGTGCGGCTTTCGGGCGAGGCGGAGGCGGTGCGGGGCACGGTGGCGCGGGCGACCTATCGCGGCGGCTTCTGGGAGGTGGACCTCGACGTGGAGGGCGTGAGCGCCCCGCTGGTTGCGCATGCGCGCGGCCGTGTCGCGCCCGGCGAGCGGGTGCCCGTCGCGCTCACCGGCGGCTGGGTGCTGCCGCAGGACTGACGCGGGGGTGCCCGGCGGGCACGATGCGCAGCAGCCCTCGGCCATGACCGTCAGTCCCGCCAGGGAATGGTTCCGGGCGGCACGTGGCGGGCGAGCGCATTGACCGCGATCATCACCACCACCGTCGCCACCACCGTGACGCTCGACATGGCGGCGGCGAGCGTCGTGTAGCCGCCATCCTCGTAATTGAAGATCGTCGTGCCGATGGTTTCGTTTCCCGCCGACCACAGCAGCGCCGACACGGTGACCTCGTTGTAGGCGGTGAGAAACACCAGGATCGCGCCCGAGGCCGCCGCCGGCGCCACCAGCGGCGCATAGATGCGGGTGAGACGGCGGGCGAAGCCCGCGCCGCTGACGCGGGCGGCATCGTCGAGCGAGCCGTCGATCTGCACATAGGCCGCCGTCACCGACTTCAGCCCGATGGCGAGAAACACGCCGACATAGGCGATCAGGATGATGACGAGCGTGCCGTAGAGGCTGACGCCGAGACCCGGCAGCGGGCGCAGGAACATCAGGATGAAGGCGATCGACATGACGAGGCCCGGCACCGCGTAGGCGACATCGGCCTGGGCGGCGAGCGCACCGGCGATACGCTGCGCGGCCCCGCGCCGCACCACGAGGAAATAGCCGAGCAGGATCGACAGGCCGGCGATCAGCACGGCGGCGATGCCGGCGATCAGCGTGGAGTTGGCGAAGGCGCGCAGCGTGACGGACTGGCGGAACAGGATTTCCGCGAAATTCGCCAGCGTGAACGTGTCGGCGGCGAGCGGCAGGCCGTAGGTGCGCACCAGCGCGGTGGCGAGCAGCGAGGCGGCCGGAAGCACAAGCGCGAGCGCAATGAAGCCCCACAGGCCGGCCTCCGCGAGCGGGCGCATCCGGCCCAGATCGACGGCCAGCGGCTGCTGCGGCAGGCCGACAAGGGCATTGCGCATGCGCGATTGCACCAGAAACTGAAGCGCGATGAGCACCAGCGTCACCAGCGCGAGGATCACCGAGATCAGCGCGACGTTGCCGATCACGTCCGGACCGAAGCCGGCGAGCCGGCGCCAGATCAGCACGGGCAGCGTGGTGTAGCGCGCCGGAATGCCGATCAGCGCATTGATGCCGAAATTGCCGAGCGCGCTGACGAAGGCGAGCATGAAGCCGGCGACAAGCGCGGGCGCGAGCAGCGGCAGGGTGATGCGCAGGAGCAGGCGCGGGGCGCGTGCGCCGCACACCCGCGCGGCGTCGCTCAACTCGCGCGGAAAGGCCCGCAGCGCGGCGCGGACCACGAGAAACACGATGGGCATGTGCTGCAGCGACAGAAGCGCCACCAGCCCGGGCAGCGAATAGACCGGATGGGCGCTGCCCGGCGGCGGGGCGAGGCCGAGCCATTGCAGCACGGGGCTTGCCGGCCCGAGCGCCTGGCTCCAGGCGATCGCCGTCACATGCGGCGGGATCATCATCGGGATGAGGATCAGAAAGACCAGCGCGCCCTTGGCGCGGACGTTCGTCAATCCGATGCCGAGCGCAAGCACCGTGCCGACCACGGTGGCCACCAGCGCCGACAGGAAGCTGCTTTCCAGCGAATTCCAGAGCGCGCGCTGCACGGAGCGGCTGTCGGCCGTCTCCATGAGGGGCGCGAGCGTAAGCGTGCCTTCGGGCGCAAGCCCGACGGCGAACAGAAGCGCGAGCGGCAGCCCGCAAAACAGCGTGACGACGACGCAAACGGCGGCAAGGGACAGGCCCTCGCCGCCGCGAAACGCGCGAAGCGGTGCGAACACGGATTATCCGCCGAAGATCTCTTCGAAGGTCATCTTGTTGGCGGCGTCTTCCTCCAGCGCCTTGGCCGGGTCGAAGTCGAGCAGCTTGATGTCCGCGCGATCCGGGAAGCCGGCCGGCGGCGCGATGTCCGGGTGGGCGGGCAGATAGCCCTGATCCGCGGCAAGCTGCTGCCCCTCGGCCGACAGAAGGAAGTCGATGAAGGCCTTGGCCGCGTCCGGGTTCCGCGCGGTGGAGAGGATCGCGGCCGGCTCGGTCACCGCCGACACGCCTTCCTCGGGGAAGACGAAGGCGACCGGCGCCCCGTCCGCCGCGCCGCGGATCGGCAGGAAGTCGACGACGAAGCCGTAGAGCTTCTCGCCGCCGGCGACGGCGCGATAGGTGCCGCCGTTGCCGCCCTGCGGATTGGCCCCCTGGTCGGCGAGGCCTTCGTAGTAGTCCCAGCCGAGATCGGGATGGCCGGTGATCGCGGCCATGTGGATGGTCGCCGCTCCCGAGGTGAGCGGCGAGGGCATGGCGATGCGGTCCTTCGCCTCCGGCTTCAGAAGGTCCTTGTAGGAGGTCGGGATCATCTCGGCGCTGGTGTTGTAGACGATGCCGGTGGTGATCAGCTTGGTCGAGAAATAGGTCTTGTCGGCGTCCATGATCGCCGGATCGTAGGCCGAGACGTCGGCGGCCTCATGGGCCATCAGTCGGCCTTCCTGCTTCAGGCCTTCCATGGTGACCATGTCGGCGATGAGCAGCACGTCGGGCTGGGGATTGCCGGCGGCGAATTCGGCGCGCAGCTTCGCCATGATCTTGGTGGTGCCGTCGCGCACCCACTCGACCTCGACGTCCGGGTGTTTCGCGACGAAGGCATCCACCGTCTGCTGGGCGTCGGCGTTCGGCTGCGAGGTGTAGAGGACGAGCTTGCCGGAAACGTCGGCAAGCGCCGGCGTCGCGAGGGTGGCGGCCAGCAGCGTGGCCAGAAGTCTGGTCTTCATCATCGTCTCCCCATGGGTCGCGGCCCGCGGCGCGGGCGATGACGCGCCTTACCAACGCCATGTAACAGTTTGTTGTGCGGCTTCGACGATTTCTACGGGGAAAGACGTATCGCGGCAAATCAGCCGGCGGTGCGGCGACCCGAAGGCAGCGAACGGCGGGCCGGCGCGGGCGCGGTCTCCGCCTCGCCCCGGCGGCGCTCCGCGTGAGCGATCCCGTCTTGCAAAGGTCGGTGGGTCGCGGTCCGGGAGGGGGCGGTCGTTTCGGCGTTCGTCTCGTCGCCGGTCTCGGCGCGCGGGGCGAGATCGGCGAGATCCGCCCGCAGGCCGTTCACCAGCAGCATGGCGGCGCGCGGGGTGATCGCGGCATGCAGGCGCAGGAGATCGCGCATGCGCTCCAGCGGCAGCGTCTCGCCGAACAGGCGCACCAGGATGCGGCCCGTGTCGGCGTCGCTCGTACCCAGCGCGCGCAGGCAGGCGACGATGGCCTCGCCGCCCGCGTCGTCGAGAATGCCGGCGGCCACATCGGCCGGCAGATCGAGCGTATAGGCGAGGTGGGCCGCGAAGGCGGCCCGCCCCCCCGACAGCGCGGCCTCGACCAGGGACTTCAGCACGTCGGGCTTGAAATGCGCGGCAAGGATGCGCGGATCGCCCTTGCGGGCCAGTTCCGACAGGGTGCGCGCCTCGGCCGCCGCGATCGCTTCCATGCGCCCAGCGGCGTCGAGCGCCAGAAACAAACGAAAGAGCAGCGGCGCGGACAGCGCCTTGCGCCGCGCGAGATCCGGGGCCACCGCCTCGAGCACCTCCGCGCGCGTGATGAGCGCGGCGAGGGCGTCGTCGTCGGGGGCGATATCGTCGCGGGCGAGCAGCGCGCGCAGGGTGTCGGGGGCCGCTTGCGCGAAGAGGGCCGTCACAACCCGCGCCGGCAGCGGCCGGCGGTCGGCGATCACGGCGCGCACGGTCTCGGGCCCACGCGTCACGCGGTTGACGAGCGAGGCCTCGGCGATGGGTTGCGGCGTGGCCAGCGCGGCGGCCGACACTTCCGGGTCCGGGTCGAAGGCGAGCAGCGCCAGGCAGCCGTTCGGCGCATGCGGATAGGGCGCGAGCAGGCGTGCGATGATCCGGCGATGGGGCACGGGCGTGTCGCGCAGCAACTGGCGGAACAGCTCCTCGAACTGCTGGCGTTCGCGCGGCGTATGCGCGGAGGCCGCCACATAGAGCTCCGTCGCGGCGAGCAGCACATGGGCCTTGCGGGTGCGCCCGCCCTCATAGGGCAGATCCACGACCCCCTCCATCGGCAAAACGCCGGAGGGTCTGGACGCCGACGCCCCGCCGTCGGCCGGCGTGCGAGGGTCCTTGCGCGGATCGGTGGGGCTCTTCACGGGTGTCGACACGGTCGGAAACGGAGACGCTGAACAGGGACGGCCGCGCCGTCGGACCACGGGCGTCGCGCGGCCTGAAGACCGCCCGACCGGTTCAAAGTCTCAGAAAAGAATTAGCGAGCTGTTAAACATGTTGGCCGCGCACGGCCGCCTGCGCCGCAGGGATCTCCGCACCCCCTCAGGCTCGCTTGCAAATTGCATTGCCGCAAGGCGCTCTTAACAGCTTGTTAACCCTGACTCGCGCCTACTGACCTTGCGGCAGGGCGATGAGCGGCCGGCCGCCGGCCCCGGACACGGCACGCGATCCTGCGCCGGGGCGCATGGAGGATGCCATGGGCACTGTGCTGACTTTCGATGCCACAGCACGCCCGGCGCGCTCTGTCGAGCGTCGGGCACCGCGCAGCGGAGCGGACTGCGGCGAGATTATTCTCTTTCCCGGCGTGCGCATGGAGCGGCATGCGCTTGATCTCGCCGCACGAATCGGGCGCAACAGTTCGGGCGATCCGCAACGCGGCGCGGATCGGGACACCGGACGCACGCTCTGACACGGATGCGTGCCGACATGGACGCACGCTGAAGCCGGGCGGGATGCGCCCGGCGGCAAGGCCCGCGAGCGGAAAGGCGGGGGAGTGACGACCACATCGAGGCGATGCGCGGCGCATCGGTGCCGCACGGCGGTCGCCCTGGCCTGCGTCGGACTTGCGCTCGCGGCCTGTCAGCGGCCGACGGGCGATTTCGGGCGCGCCGCCCCTTCCGTCGTTCACGACAGGCTGATGCCGCAAGCGGGGGCCGAACTGGCGACACGGCGCGGCGAGCCGGTGTCGCGCTTCAATCTCACCGACGACGAACGCGAGCTGCGCGACCGGGGCTGGACGCTGATCCGCCCGCCGTCCTCCAAGGACTGGATCGAGGGCAGCCGCACCGAGCTGATGCGCACCCGCATCCTGCCCGAGACCGGCGGAAGCGCGGATGCGAACCGCTACTATGCCTATCTGCGCTCCGACCGCTACGCCTCCAGCGAAGTGCGCTACGACCGGGTCATCGCCGATGTGACGGCGGACGCCGCCCTCGTCGATCCGTTCTGCCGCGTGGTGATGCGGGTGGAAAAGGCCGATCAGGAACGCCTGCGCGCGCTCGGCCGGCGCAAGGTGTCGACGGCGGAGGAACTCGCCGGCGCCCAGGCGCGGGTGTGGGAAAACCGCCGCTACACGGATTGGGCGGCCCAGGCGCTGCGCTACCGGCTGGTCTCCTATCGGCAGGCGATCGACGCGCTGGAGATCGAGACCCCCTCGAGCGACAAGGTCTGGGACGCCAACACCGCCTGGAAGCGTCTGGCGGCCGAGATCATCCGCCTGGAAAAGGGCTGCGACGACGACAACCGCTACGGCCAGAGCGAGCCGCCGCGCCGCTCGCGCATCTATTCCAACTGGGGCACGGAGCGCGCCGCACCGCAGAAGTAGCGCGGACCGGCGCCGGAGAGGCGCCCGCTACCGGTAGAGATCGGCGCGTGTCAGGGGAATGGCGGGCGGTCCCTTCGCGGTCTTTCCGGCAAGCGTCTGATAGATGCGCGCCGACCCGCGATGGAAGGTAAGGGCGCAGCCGCCGAGATAGGCGACCCACAAGCGATAAAGCTCGGGACCGGCCAGCGCTTCTGCCTCCGCGCGGCGTGCCGTCAGCCGCTCGCACCACACCTGCGTCGTGCGTTCGTAGTGCTGACGCCAGTTCTCCACGTCCTGCACCTCGAAGCCGGCCTTCTCCATCTCCGCGACCGTGTGGCCGATGTCGTCCAGTTCGCCGCCGGGAAAGATGTACTTCTGCAGGGCGCGTTGCTCTGGGCGCTTGATCAGCCGGCGCCGTCGGCGTTTCGCGCGCCGGGAGATCGCGTGGTTCAGGAACAGCCCGTTCGGCGCCAGCAGCCGCTGGACGGTCGCGAAATAGGCGGGGATGTTGTCGAGCCCGATGTGCTCGTACATGCCCACCGACACGATCTTGTCGAACTGACCGGTGAGATCGCGGTAATCCTTGAGTTCGAAGGTCACCCGGTCGGCGATCCCGAGCGCTTGCGCCTTCGCGCGGGCGAAGGCGAGTTGCTCTTCCGACAGGGTGACGCCATGCCCGGTGACGCCATGGTGGCGCACGGCGTGGCACAGCAGGCCGCCCCAGCCGCAGCCGATGTCGAGCAGCGTCTCCCCGGGCGTCAGCCGCAGCTTGCGGCAGGTGACCTCGAGCTTGGTCTGCTGGGCTTCCTCCAGCGTCGCCTCGGGGGAGGGGAAGCAGGCGCAGGAATATTGCATCTCCGGATCGAGGAAGAGGCGGTAGAAGTCGTTGCCGACATCGTAGTGAAAGCCGATGAAGCGCTTGTTGTCGCGCGCCCCCTGGCGCGTCCGCCCGTCGGCGGCGCCGGCAAAGCCGCGCGTCGCGTCCGGCGAGATGGCCGGCGCGGTGAGGAGCGGCCAGGCGGCGCGGGCGAGCGTGGCCTTGCCCAGCTTGCGCAGACGCCGCCGCGCCGCCCGGTCGATGGCGAAGGGACGACCGATGTCGATGAGCGTGCCGCCGGAGATGTCGATGTGACCGTGGGCGTAGTGGCGGATCAGGCGGTCGAGCGACGGCCGGCGCAGCAGCGAGGGCAACACGCCGGGCGCGTTGATCTCGAGCATCAGATCCGGCACGACGGTCTGCCCCAGCGGTTCGATCGAACCGTCCCACAGGCGCACGGAGAAATGCGCGTCCATCGCGGACCGCACGAGGCCGAGAAGATGCCGCGTCGCCGCGAGCGTTTTCGCGTCCCGGCCGGTCGTCGGTTCGCTCATGGGTCGGTCCTCTTTCGATGCGGCCTAGAAGTCGCGCAGGGTGGGGGCGGGCGTCTCCTCGCCAAGCGTCGCGCAGCGCGCGGCCTCCAGTTCCGCGATGATCCGCGCGCGGTTGAGCGGATCGCCGTCGAAGGCGCGCAGCAGCGCATAGCCCTGGATTTCCGCGGTTTCGATCACGATCAGATCCTCAAGCCCCGGAGGCGGGTTTTCCCGGAGCAGGCTCAATTGTTGCGGCGTGAGAACCAGCACGTCGAGCCGGCCGTCGTTGCCGGACGTGCGGTCGTTGAGACTGTAGACGGCCTCGCCCCTTGCATTGAACAGGGCGAAGGACCAGAAGGGCGGCGGCAGGGCCGCCTCGATGCGCAGCGGCCCGCGCGCAAGGTCGAAGCGGCAGGCCGCATGCAGCATCTGCGGATCGAGCAGCGGCAGCGGCTCGGCGCCCGCGCGCGTTTCCGGCAGGCGGTTGAACACGCCGTCGGGGCCGAAGACCGCCACGCGCGCATGCGCGGTCTGAGGCACGACGGCGGGAACGCTCATCACCGCGGCGACATGCACGATGCCGCCGAGAAACAGTCCGGCCAGCGCGATCGCGCCCCAGCGGGCGAAGCGGAGGGCGTGCGGGCTCATCGGCAGCGTCCCCGCCGGATCTCGGGCATCGGCACATTGGCGACGCCGGTGCCGGTGGTGAGCGGCGTGTCGTAGAGCCGCAACGCGAGCACAAGACCGTCGGCGTCCGGCGCGGTGGGCAGCCAGTTGCCGGGCCGCGCTCGCGCGGCGGTGCGGATCTCGAAGGTGCCGTCCGGCCGGCGCAGGATCTGCCGGCTGTGAAGGCCGGCGCGCGGATTGACCGTTTCGGTCAGCCTGAGCGATGCGTCCAGCGCCGTCAGCGTCCACAGCCGGGCCGGGGCGGCCTTGCCCGTGATCAGATATTCGCAGGCCGGGGTGAGGGGCGCGCCGGCGCTGTCGGTCGTGGCGAAGAAGATCAGCCCCTCGCCGGAGGCCAGCGGCACGCGGCCGGTGCGCGCGTGCGTCGCGGCGGAATAGGGATCGGCCTCGGGCGTGCCCTCCACGGGATGCGCCTCCCACGCGCCAAGCCGCAACCGGTCGAAGGTCGCGCCGCGCTCGATGGCGAGATAGGCGCTGCCGAGCCCCGACACCAGCGCGATCGTCAGCACCGCCGCCAGCGTGGCGGCGAGGCTGCGGCGCGGACGGGCGAGGATCGGGGGAACCGGATCGGCGCGATACCCGTCGGTTTCCGGATTGCGATCAAGGGCAAGGGTCACGGGCGGGCCGGCTCCGCGTTCGCGACGCGCGTGTCGGCGGGCAGTGCGGCCCGCGCGCCGAGGGCCTCCAGCCGGGCGCCGATTTCTTCCAGAACCGCCATGGAGGGCTCGCGCAGCAGGCGCGGGCTGCCCGGCGCACCGCCGTTTCCATCCGCTACCAGCGCCGGATCGTCTGCCTGCGGCGGCCGGTCGACGCCCGGCATCGGCTTCAGTTCGATGCCCTTGTGCGCATAGTCCATGATGGTCTGCCAGGTCATCGCCGGAAGGCTGCCGCCGGTCATGCGCCCGGTCGAGCTGAAATCGTCGTTGCCGAACCACACGGCGGCGGAATAATTGCCGGTGTAGCCGACGAACCAGGCATCGCGATAGGCCTGCGTCGTGCCGGTCTTGCCGGCGGCGGTGACGCCGGGCACCTGGGCGCGCCGGCCGGTGCCCGCTTCCACCACGTTGACCAGCACGTCGTTCATCTCCGCCGCCTTTTCCGCCGGGAAAAGCCGCTGCGGCGGCGTGCGGTGGCGCGCGGCCTCATAGACCGTCTCGCCGGCGGAGTTCTTAACCTCCAGGATCGGCGTCGGCGTCACCTTCAGCCCGCCGCTGGCGAAGGCGCCATAGGCGGCGCTCATGTCGAGCACCGTGACCTCCGCCACGCCGAGCGGCAGCGCGCGGGTGATCTTCAACTCGGTGGTGATGCCCATGGCCTTGGCGATCTCCACGATCTTGTCGCGGCCGAGCGCCTGGGCGAGGCGGACGGGGATCGTGTTGATCGACTTGGTGAGCGCGAGCTTCAGCGATACCGGTCCGCGATAGCTGCGGCCGTAGTTGCGCGGGCTCCAGCCGCCGATGCTGATCGGCGCGTCGGGCACGATGGAGCGCGGCGAATAGCCGTTCATGAAGGCGGTGATATAGACGAAGGGCTTGAAGGAAGACCCCGGCTGGCGGACCGCGTCGACGGCGCGGTTGAACTGGCTGGCGCCATAGTCCTTGCCGCCGACCATCGCCCGCACCGCGCCGGTTTCCGGCACCACGACGGCGACGGCGCCTTCCTCCACCCGGTAGCGCTGGCCGTACTGGCGCAGGGTGTCGAGGATCGCGCGTTCCGACTGGCGCTGCAGGCCCGGATCCAGCGTCGTGCGCACGGTCAGGATGCGGTCGTTGGCAAGCGCCGGGTTGGTGCGCGCCAGCTCGCGGACCTGGGCGAAGGCATAATCGAGAAAGTGATCGGGCGAGCGCTCGCGGCTGCGGTCGACCGCGACCGCCGGGTTGCGCCGCGCGCCGATCACCTGACCCTCGGTCATGAAGCCGGCCTGCACCATGTTGGTGAGCACCTCGTTGGCGCGCGCGCGCGCCGCCGGGAGGTTGATGTGCGGGGCGAACTTGCTCGGCGCCTTGAACAGGCCGGCGAGCATGGCGGATTCCGCCAGCGTGAGGTCGCGCACGCTCTTGTTGAAATAGAACTCGGAGGCCGCCGCGACGCCGAAGGTGCCGCCGCCCATGTAGGCGCGGTCGAGATAGAGCTTCAGGATCTCGCGCTTGGTCAGATTGACCTCGAGCCAGAGCGCCAGGAACGCCTCGTTGATCTTGCGCTCCAGCGTGCGCTCGTTGGACAGGAACAGGTTCTTGGCGAGCTGCTGGGTGATCGAGGACCCGCCCTGCACGACCGTGCGGGCGCGCACGTTCTCCACCATGGCGCGGAAGGTGCCGAAGACGTCGATGCCGAAGTGGTAGAAGAAGCGGCGGTCCTCCGTCGCCAGCGCCGCCTTGACGAGATGGTCCGGGATCTCCTCCAGCGGCACCGTGTCGTTGAGCAGGATGCCGCGGTGGCCGATCACATTGCCGAAGCGGTCGAGGAAGGTGACGGAAAAGTCGTTGGTGGTGCGCCAGTCCGAGCGCGCGGTCTTGTCCATCGCGTCCTGGGCGAAGGACAGCATCACGATCAGACCGAGCACGCCGAAGGTGACGCCGTCGGAGGCAAGTTCCGCCGCGACCCGCCCCGCACCGCGCGCCCGGAACTTCCGCAGCCAGGCCGAGTAGCCCTCAAGCCCGCGCCGCAGCGCGGTGAAGACCCGCCAGAGCGTCGTGTCCACCCAGGCATCCCATGAGAGCAGCCGCGCCCGCAGTTTCGAGGACGCGGGCACCCGGGGCGGCCCACCTTCGGAGGAGTTGCCGGGATCGGGGGCGCCGGATCGCTGGTTCACCTTGTCCGTCCGTTCTGCTATGCGGGGCACGCGCGACGCGGCCACGGGGACGTGGCCGGGGCTGCCCGCCGGAGCGCCGCGCGGGCCAGATCTGGGAGGCCACGCGCCGGTCGCCCCGTTGTACTCCCGTTCAGGCGCCGGATTCAAGAAAAGGCAGGGCACAGGTGAGCGCACACCATGGCGAGAACGCCTCGGACGCCGAAGCGGCGCCGTTCTGGCGCCGCAAGACGCTCGGCGAACTGACGGGCGAGGAATGGGAGGCGGTTTGCGACGGCTGCGGGCGCTGCTGTCTCAACAAGCTGGAAGACTGGGACACCGGCGAGATTGTGTGGACCGAACTCGCCTGCACGCTGTTCGACGATCAATCCTGCCGCTGCCGCGACTACGACAACCGCCTCGCCAAGGTGCCTGACTGTCTGCCGCTCGACGCCGAGACGGTGCCGCAACTGACCTGGCTGCCGCCGACCTGCGGCTATCGCCTGCTCGCCGAGGGACACGATCTCTACTGGTGGCACCCGCTCGTGTCCGGCGATCCCCACACGGTGCACGCTGCCGGCATCTCCGTGCGCGGCAAGTGTCGCAGCGAGGACGGCATCGCCATCGAGGATTACGAGGCCTTTGTGGTCGACTGGCCCGGCGAAAACCCGATGGCCGAGGACGTCAGCGGCGGGGACAGCCCGGCGGCGACAGGCGGAAGTGTCAAGAAATAGGAAAAAATTCTTGACAGCGATCCGCTGATCGACTAGGGTTCAGGCATGGTCGAAATGGTGCGCCCGGGCGGAAGCCTTGGGCGCATTTTTATTGGGCGAACCTGCGGGGGAGCCGCGAAGGGCGTCAGCGCGCCCGGTCGGATCCGCTCCCGTCTTTCGACGTCTCGCCGGGCGTCGCGTCCGGTGTTTCGGGATCGTCGAGATGATCGAGGTCGGTCTCGGCATCCTGCGCGTCGTCTTCCGCCGCATCGGCCTCCGACGTCTCCACCCTGTTGCCCGACGCATAGGCCGCATGTGCGCGGCAGGCGAGTGGAATCGAGATCAGATAGGCCGTGACGCCGATGGCGAGCATCTCGAAGGGGAAGGTGACGAGCAGCGCCACGAAGAGCACCGCCGCGACGAAGAGCGGCAGCACCAGATCGCGGCGGATGCGGCTGCCGAGCTTCTTGCCCGAGTAGGTCGGCAGGCGCGACACCATCAGCAGCGCCATGGCCACCACATAGACCGCGACGACCGGGGCGAGCCCCGCCCAGTGCGGCAGCAGGCCGATGAGTTCGAGATAGACCGGCAGCAGCACGCTGAGTGCCCCGGCAGGCGCCGGCACGCCGGTGAAGAAATTGACCGCCCAGGCGGGCTTGTCCGGATCGTCGATGGAGACGTTGAAGCGGGCGAGCCTGAGGGCGGCGGAGATGGCGAAGATCAGCGCCGCGATCCAGCCGATGGAGCGCACCTCGTCGAGTAGCCACGAATAGAGGATGATCGCCGGCGCCACGCCGAAATTGACGAAATCGGCCAGCGAATCGAGTTCCGCGCCGAAGCGCGAGGTGCCCTTCAGCAGCCGCGCGACGCGCCCGTCGAGCGCGTCGAGCACGGCGGCGATGACCACCGCGCCGATGGCGAAGTCCCAGCGCGCTTCGAGCGCCATGCGGATGCCGGTGAGGCCCGAGCACAGCGCCAGCAGCGTGACGAGATTGGGCAGGATCAGCCGGAGCGGCACGCGGCGGAAGCGCGGGGCCCGACCGCGCCGGCGGCGTGTGGGACCCGGATCGTAAGGGGCGAAGGGCGCGGACATGACGGGACCTTCAGCTCACGCGGGTGAGAACGGCGTCGCGGGTCTCGGCCGCGAGATCGGCGATCACGGTCTCGCCGGCGATCATCGTCTGGCCGACGGCGACGCTCACCCGCGTCTCCAGCGGCAGATAGACGTCGAGGCGCGAGCCGAAGCGGATGAGGCCGAAGCGCTCGCCGGCGCGCAGGTTCTCGCCCTCGCGCACGAAACACACGATGCGCCGCGCCACGAGACCGGCGATCTGCACGACGCCGACGCGCGTGGTGCCGCTTTCGATGACGAGGCCGTTGCGCTCGTTGTCCTCGCTCGCCTTGTCGGATTCGGCGTTGAGGAACTTGCCGGCGCGATAGGCGACGCGGGTGATCCGCCCGCCGACCGGCGCCCGGTTCACGTGGCAGTTGAAGACATTCATGAAGATGCAGACCCGCATCAGCGGCTCGGCGCCGAGGTCCATCTCCGGCGGCGGCACGGCCTGGCCGATCTGGCACACGGTGCCGTCGGCCGGCGACACGACGAGACTGTCGTCGACCGGCGTGACGCGCGGCGGATCGCGGAAGAAATAGCACACCCAGCCGGTGAGGATCAGGCCGATCCAGAACAGCGGATCGGCGAACCAGCCGACGACCAGCGTCACGCCGGCGGCGATCGCGATGAAGGGCCAGCCCTCGCGATGGATGGGCACGAAAGTCTTGGAGATCGTATCGCTCAGCGACATGCACGGGTCCGTTCGAATGGGCGGGGGCACGCGACGGCGCGTGCCCGACCGCCCCTTTTCACCGCTGGCGCGCGGAAAATCAATCCGCGACCCGGCTTGCTGCGTTCGCCGCGAACGGCGGCGCGGCGATCATTCGGCCGGCATGTCCTCGCCGGCGCGGGGCCCGCGCACCACGAAGCCCGTGTCGTCGCGGGTGGCCGCGCGCAGCCGTTCCTCGGCCTCGCTCGCCTCCTGCTGGCGCGCCCACATGGAGGCGTAGAGACCGCCGGCGGCGAGCAGGTCGTCGTGACGCCCGCGCTCGACGATCTGGCCCTTTTCCAGGACGAGGATCGTCTCGGCGTTGACGACGGTCGACAGCCGATGCGCGATCACGACGGTGGTGCGGTTCTTCGACACCTGGTCGAGGGCGGCCTGGATCTCGCGCTCGGTATGGGTGTCGAGCGCCGAGGTCGCCTCGTCGAGAATGAGGATCGGCGGGGCCTTGAGGATCGTGCGGGCGATGGCGACGCGCTGCTTCTCGCCGCCCGACAGCTTCAGCCCGCGCTCGCCGACCTCGGTGTCGAAGCCCTGCGGCAGCGCCTCGATGAACTCGGCGATCTGCGCCAGGCGCGCGGCCTCGCGCACCTCGTCGTCGCTGGCGTCCGGGCGGCCGTAGCGGATGTTGTAGGCGATGGTGTCGTTGAACAGCACCGTGTCCTGCGGAACCATGCCGGTCGCCGCGCGCACGGAAGCCTGCGTGACGTCGCGCAGGTCCTGCCCGTCGACGGTGATGCGTCCGCCGGTGACGTCGTAGAAGCGGAACAGCAGCCGCGAGATGGTCGACTTTCCGGCCCCCGACGGCCCGACGATGGCGACCGTGTGCCCGGCCGGCACCTCGAAGGAGATGCCCTTCAGGATCGGGCGGTTGGCGTCGTAGTGAAAGGCCACGTCCTGAAAGCGGATCGTTCCGCCGTCGACGGCGAGCGGAGGGGCTCCGGGCTTGTCGGTGATCTCGGCCGGCTCGGCGAGCAGGGCGAACATCGCCTCCAGATCGGCGAGCCCCTGGCGGATCTCGCGATAGAGGAAGCCGATGAAATTGAGCGGGATCGACAGCTGCAGCAGCAGCGCGTTGATCATGACGAAGTCGCCGAGCGTCTGCGTGCCGGCCATGACGCCGCGCGCCGACATCACCATGCACACGGCCGTTCCGACCCCGAGAATGACGGCCTGCCCGAAGTTGAGCCAGGCGAGCGACGTCCAGGTGCGCGTGGCGGCGTGTTCGTAGCCCTCCATGGCGCGGTCGAAACGGTCGGCCTCGAGCCGTTCGTTGCCGAAATACTTGACCGTCTCGAAATTCAGAAGGCTGTCGATGGCCTTGGAGTTGGCGTCCGTGTCGCTGGCGTTCATGGCGCGGCGGATGCCGATGCGCCAGTTCGAGGTCTGCACCGTGAACCAGGTGTAGGCGACGATCATCACCGCGACCACGAGCACATACATCGCGCCGAACTGGTACCAGATCACCGCCGCCATGATGGCGAATTCGAAGATCGTGGGAATGCCGTTGAGGATCGTGAAGCGGACGATGTTCTCGATGCCCTTGATGCCGCGTTCGATGACGCGCGACAGGCCGCCGGTCTTGCGCTGCAGGTGAAAGCGCAGCGACAGCAGATGCAGATGGCGAAACGTGCGAAAGGCGAGCTGGCGCACCGCATGCTGGCCGACGCGGGCAAACAGCGCGTCGCGCAGCTGGTTGAAGCCGACGAAGAGAATGCGGGCGACATTATAGGCGATGACCAGCATGACCGGGGCGACCAGCCAGGCGGGCAGGGCGCCGATGCCGAGCGGGCTCGCCTCGGCCGTGCCGCCGTCATTGGCGGCGGTGAGCGCGTCCGTCGCCCACTTGAAGAAATAGGGCGAGAGCACCGTGACGATCTTGGCCACGATCAGCGCGAGCACGGCGAGGCCGACGCGCATCTTCAGATCCGGCCGGTCGAAGGGCCAGATGTAGGGCCACAGCTGGCGCAGCGTCGTGAGCGTCGACACCTCGTCGGCGGAAATGCGCGGGGCGGAAGCGGGTGTGCCGGAACGGCGGGAGGTCATGAACGGTCCTTTCGGCGCGCGGCAGGCGCGCGGGTCACGCGGCGGGCGTCGCCGCGCCCGAGGCGGGGCACAGCGATGCGAACAGATGGGCGACGTCGCGCGACAAGAGGTCGAGCGCGGGCCGCGCCAGGAAATAGTGGCAGCATCGGCCGTCGCCGCGCATGTCGATCAGACCGGCCTGCCGCAGCACGCTCAAATGTTGCGAGACCGTCGACTGGGCAAGGGGCAGACGGCGCACCAGGTCGCCGCAGCACGCCGTCTCGCGGGTCGACAGGATCTGCAGGATCTCCAGCCGGACAGGGTGCGCGAGCGCCTTGAGCCCGGCTTCCAGGGAGCCGGCGTCGGCGCGCTCGGCGCGCCGGTCGCCCGTGCAGGGGCAGGTCTGGTCAGATGCCATTCAGGGGCTCGGGCAGGGTCTCGGGCAAGGGCTCGGGCGGGCGGTGGACGGCCGGTTTCATCGGCTTTCGCCGATGGAACCCTTCTACGCCCTGGTCACGGATCGGGCAAGACCGCCGGCCGTCAGGAGGACACATGACAGAAAGCGAAAGATGCCATGAGCCAGGATGAGGCGGCCGGCGGGTCGAGCGCGCGCAAGCGTCCGGTGCATTTGACGCCGGACCTCTGGCAGGTGGCGCGCGGGTTGTACGAGACCGAGGATGTCGACGTCGAGGAGATCGCCCGGCGCATGGATGTCACGGCGGCGACGATCACCCGGCGCGTGCGGCGCGACGGCTGGGTCCGGGCCGGGCGCCTGCGCGATCTGATGGATGCCGGCGACACGCGTGGTCTGGCGCGCATGGTCGCGCGGCTGGCGCAGGTCTTCGAACACCAGATCGCGGCCATCGAGACGCAATTGCAGGCCACGCGCGGGTCCGAGGCCGGCGCCGACACCCAGGCGGGCACGCTGGAACGCAACGCCCGCACGCTCGGCAGCCTCGCCAAGACGCTGGACGTGCTGATCGAACTGCGCGCGGGCGTCGCCGAGCTCGCCCCTTCCGGAGAGGACGAAGATGCACTCAGGCGAGAGCTTGCGCAGCGCCTTGATCGACTGTGCCGGCAGGGGAAGGCTGCCGGACTTCCTGTCCCGCCTGAGCCGCCGGGAACTGACGTTCCTGCGTCATGACTGGGAGGTGTGGGCGCATCCCCATCAGCTGCCGCCAACGGGCGACTGGCGCTGCTGGCTGCTGATGGGCGGACGCGGCGCGGGCAAGACGCGCGCCGGCGCGGAGTGGATCCGCGCGCTGGTCGCCACCGCCCAGGGCGGGCGGACGGACGATGGGCTGCGCATCGCGCTGATCGCGGAGACCCATCTCGATGCGCGCGAGGTGATGGTGGAGGGCGTGTCCGGCTTGCTGGCCGTGCATCCGCGCGACGAGCGCCCGCAATGGCAGCCCTCGCGCCGGCGGCTGGAATGGCCGAACGGCGCGGTGGCGCAGGTCTTCTCCTCGGAAGATCCCGACGCCCTGCGCGGGCCGCAGTTTCACTTCGCCTGGTGCGACGAACTCGCCAAATGGCGCCACGCCCGGGAGGTCTGGGACATGCTTCAGTTCGGACTTCGGCTGGGCAGGCGGCCGCGCCAGCTCGTCACCACCACGCCGCGTCCCGTTCCGCTGCTCAAGGAGGTCATGGCCGACCCGGAGACACGGGTGGTCAGCGCGCCGACGGAGAGCAACGCGGCGCATCTGGCCGCCGGCTTTGTCGCCGCGATCCGCGCCCGCTACGCCGGCACGCGGCTGGCACGTCAGGAACTCGACGGCGAACTGGTGGAGGCGCGCGAGGGCGCGATGTGGAGCCGCGAGGGGCTCGACGCGATCCGCGTCCGCCAGATCCCGCCGCTCGAACGCATCGTCGTCGCCGTCGATCCGCCGGCGTCTTCGGGAAAGCGCTCGGACGCCTGCGGCATCATTGCGGCCGGCATCGACGAGCAGGACCGCGTGCATGTGCTCGCCGACCGCAGCCTTGCCGCCGCGACGCCGGCGCAATGGGCCCGTGCGGCCGTCGTCCTGTGGCGCGATCTCGACGCCGACTGTCTGGTCGCGGAGGTCAACCAGGGGGGCGAGATGGTGAGCGCGGTGATTTCGAACGTCGACCCGGGCGTGCCGGTGCGCGCCGTGCGGGCGCGGCGCGGCAAGTGGCTGCGCGCCGAGCCGGTCGCCATGCTCTACGAGCAGGACCGGGTCCGCCACGTCGGGGCCTTTCCCGATCTGGAGGACGAAATGACGGATTTCACGCGCGAAGGGCTGTCGAACGGACGCTCGCCGGACCGGCTCGACGCGCTGGTCTATGCGCTGCACGAGCTGGCGCTCGCCGACCGGGGAACGCCGCGCCTGCGCAGCATCTGAGCCGACCCTACGTTTTCGCCGCCGCCGCTGCCGCCGACCTCGCCGCCGAATGAAGGAGCCTTGATGATGGGATTGCGATCGGTATTTGACACGCTGATGCGCCGGCCCGAGGAGCGCAAGGCCTCGCGCACCGGTCCGCTGCTCGCCCTGCATGGCGCCGGGCGTCCGGTCTGGACCCCGCGTGACTATGCCGCGCTCGCCCGCGAGGGCTACGCCCGCAACCCGGTCGTGCATCGGGCGGTGCGCATGATCGCCGAGTCGGCGGCGAGCGTGCCCTTCGTGCTCTACGAGGGGGAGCGCGAGGTCGACCGCCATCCGGCGCTCGATCTGCTGGCCGCGCCCAATCCGGCGATGTCCGGCACGACCTTTCTGGAGGAGGTCTACGGGCATCTGCTTGTCGCCGGCAACGCCTATGTCGAAGGGGTCAGCGTCGACGGCACCTTGCGCGAACTGCACAGCCTGCGCCCCGACCGGGTGAAGATCGTGCTCGGCCGCGACGGCTGGCCGGAGGCCTTCGACTATTCGGTGGCCGGGCGCACCGTACGGCTTGGGGCGGACCGCCGCAGCGGGCAGGCCAGCGTGCTGCACCTCAAGGTGTTCCATCCGCTCAACGACCACTACGGCTTCGCGCCGCTGGAGGCGGCGCAGATCAGCCTCGACCTGCACAATGCCGCCGGGGCCTGGAACAAGGCGCTGCTCGACAATGCCGCGCGGCCGTCCGGCGCGCTGGTCTATGGCGGGCCGCAGGCCTCGAACATGACCGAGGATCAGTTCGAACGGCTGAAGAAGGAGCTGGAGGAGGGCTATCAGGGACCAAGCAACGCCGGGCGTCCGCTGCTGCTGGAAGGCGGTCTCGACTGGAAGCCGATGGGGATCTCGCCGCGCGACATGGACTTCATCGCCGCCAAGAACCAGGCGGCGCGCGAGATCGCGCTGGCCTTCGGCGTGCCGCCGATGCTGCTCGCCATCCCCGGCGACAACACCTACTCAAACTTCCAGGAGGCCAACCGTGCCTTCTGGCGCCAGACCGTGCTGCCGCTCGCCGCCCGCGTCGGCGAGGCGCTCGCCCGCTGGCTGCCGGACGACGACGACGCGCGGCTGCGGCTGGCCCCCGATCTCGACCGGGTCGAGGCGCTGTCGAGCGAACGCGCCGCCCTGTGGCAGCGGCTGGAACAGGCGAGTTTCCTGACCCGCACGGAAAAGCGTGTCGCCGTCGGCTACGACCCAGATGCCGATCCCGCCGCCGCCCCTGACCCGGACGCCGCCGCGGACCGGCCCGAAGCTGCCCCGGCGGACATGTGATGGACGCTGTGTTGCACGCCGTCGCCCGGCAGGGCGATCTCGCCCATCTCGTGTTGCTGCTGTGGGCGAGTTCCGCCTCCAGCCTGCTGGTCTGGAGCCTGCGCGAGATGGTGCGCTCCAACCGCCGCTTCGACGATTTCGTCGATGCGATTGCCCGGCTCAACCGGGCCCTCAGCGACGACGACTGAGCCCGCCCGCAAGGCAGGGCCACAAAGACCGAGGAGTTCCCATGACCGTCAGCTTCCCGACCCGCGCGCCCGGCGCGCGGGACCGGCACCGCCGTGTCTTCGCCGGTTTCGCCGCCCGCCTCGCCATGGTGCTGCGGGCCCGCGCGAAGGTCCGGGGGCAGGCCGCGTGACCGGGGCCGATGCGCCCGCGCCCGGCGGCTCCGATGGCCCCGGCGGCCCCGGCGGCTATGTGATCGCGGGCTATGCGAGCCTGTTCGGCGTCGCGGACGATGCGCGCGATCTCGTCATGCGCGGTGCCTTCCGCCGCAGCCTCAAGGAGCGCGGGGCGGAAGGCATCCGCCTGCTGTGGCAGCACGATCCCGCCCGCCCCATCGGCGTGTGGGACGCCCTGCGCGAGGACCGGCGCGGTCTGTGGGTGCGCGGGCGCATCCTCACGAGCACCGCGCTCGGCCGCGACGCGGCCCAGCTCGTCAGGAACCGCGCCCTCGACGGCCTGTCCATCGGCTTTCGCACCCGCAGCGCCCGCCGCGATCCGCGCGCCGGCGTGCGGCGGGTCTTCGACATCGACCTTTGGGAAGTGTCGCTTGTGACCTTTCCCCTTCATCCGGACGCGCGCATCGCCGCGCCCGGTCCCGCCGCCGCGCTCCGCGTGGCGTCCTGATGCGCGTCCCCGCGCCCCTTTTTCCAGGAGTTGATCCATGAGCGTTCCCACGTTCCGACCGAACCCGTCCGCCCCCGAACGCAAGGCGGTGACCGACGCCGCCTCCCCCGACGGGTTGCGCCGCGATCTGGAGGAGATGCGTGCCGCCTTCGAGGCCTTCCGCGAGGTGAATGACGAGCGGCTGAGCGACATCGAGACGCGCGGTGCGAGCGATCCGCTGAGCGAGGACAAGCTCGCCCGGATTTCCGCCCAGATCGACCGCCAGCAGGAGCGCCTCGACCGCCTCGCGCTCAAGTCCGCCCGTCCGGCGCGCGGCATCGATCCGCTGGAAACCGGCGCGCGCGGCGGCCACGCGGGCGAACACAAGGGCGCCTTCGACGCCTATATCCGCAAGGGCCGCGAGGACGGCCTGCGGGCGCTCGAGATGAAGGCGATGTCGGTGGGCTCCGATCCCGACGGCGGCTATCTGGTGCCGGAGGAGACGGAGAGCGAGATCCTGCGCCGCATGGCCAGCGTGTCGCCGATCCGCGCGATCGCCGGCGTGCGGCAGGTGTCCTCCAGCGTGTTCAAGAAGCCGTTCTCGATCTCCGGTCCGCAGGCCGGCTGGGTCGCGGAAACGGCGGCGCGGCCGCAGACCTCCGCGCCGACGCTGGCGGAACTCTCCTTCCCGACCATGGAACTCTACGCCATGCCGGCGGCGACGCCCTCGCTGCTGGAGGACGCGGTGGTCGACGTCGATGCCTGGATCGCTGAGGAGGTGGAGACCGCCTTCGCCGAACAGGAGGGCACGGCCTTCGTGACCGGCGACGGCGTCAACAAGCCGCGCGGGTTTCTCGATTATCCGCGCGTCGCCGACGCCTCCTGGAGCTGGGGCAACCTGGGCGAGATCGCGACCGGCACGGCCGGCGCCTTTCCCGCGAGCGATCCCGCCGACGTGCTGATCGACCTCGTCTATGCGCTCAAGAGCGGCCATCGCCAGAACGGCACCTTCGTGATGAACCGCCGCACCCAGGCGGTGGTGCGCAAGATGAAGGACGCCGACGGCAACTACCTGTGGCAGCCGCCGGCCACCGTGGGCGCGCCGGCCACCCTCATGACCTTCCCGCTGGTGGAGGCGGAGGACATGCCGGATATCGCCACCGACGCCCCGGCCATCGCCTTCGGCGATTTCCGTCGCGGCTATCTCATCGTGGACCGCGCCGGGGTGCGCATCCTGCGCGATCCCTATTCCGCCAAGCCCTACGTGCTCTTCTACACCACCAAGCGCGTGGGCGGCGGCATCCAGGACTTCGAGGCCATCAAGCTGCTGACCTTCTCCGCCTGACCTCCTCCATCTGACCCGCCGGCTCCCTGCCGCGACTTGCCCGCGCGCCGGTCTCCCGCTTCCGTGAGCGGCGCGCGGGTCTTTTCTCCGTCTTCTGGAAAGGATGGCCATGACCGCACTCCTCACGACGCCGCCGGCGCAGGAACCGGTGACGCTGGACGAGGCCCGCGCCCACCTGAGGGTTACCGCGAGCGACGAGGACACGCTGATCGCGCGCCTCGTCGCGACCGCGCGGGCCCATGTGGAACGGGCGACGGGACGCGCGCTGCTGACGCAGGGCTGGCGGCTCTATCTCGATGCCTGGCCGCCGGGGCGCATCGTCCGCCTGCCGGTGGCGCCCGTGCAGTCGGTCGACGCGCTCACCGTCTACGACGGCGACGGGGTGCCGGAGACGTTCACGGCCTCCGCGATGACGCTCGACGGCGCCGGCACGCCGCCGCGTCTCAAGGTGGCGCTCGGCGCAATGGCACCGGGGCAGGGCCTCAACGGCATCGAGATCGACTTCACCGCCGGCTACGGCGCGAATGCGACGGACGTTCCGGCACCCCTCATCCAGGCGATCCTGATGCTCGTCGCCCACTGGTTCGACCATCGCGATCTCGGAGCCGAGATGGCCACCACCCAGGTGCCGGGCGGGCTCGAAGCGCTGATCGCGCCCTACCGGAGCCTGCGGCTGTGACCCGCGCGGGAGACCTCGACCGGCCGATGCGGCTCGAGCGGCCCGATCGTATCGAGGCCTCGGACGGCGAGGCGGAGATCGTCTTCACCGACATGGGGGCCGTCTTCGTGGCGCTCGCGCCGGCAAGTCTCGCGCAGCGACAGGTTCTGGAGCGCGTCGACGGCGTTGCCAGTCACAGCGCGACGTTGCGCGCGGGCAGCGGGATCGCCGGCGGCTGGCGGCTCGTGGAGGGCGCGCGCGTCTTCCGCGTGCTGGCCGTCGACGACGCGCCGAGGCGCAGCGGATACGTGACCTGTCTCGTCGAGGAGGAGGGACGATGAGCGGTCAGCAGGCCCTGCGGGCGGCGCTGGTGGAAACCCTGCGCGGCGACGCGGCGCTCACCGCGCTGATCGGCCCGGGCCGCGTGCACGACGGCGCGCCGCGCGCGACACCCGCCCCCTTCGTCGATCTGGGGCCGATGGAAACGCAATTGCTGACCGGCGATCCGGCGGAAGGCGAGCGGCACACGCTCGACCTTACCGTGATCTCGCGGACCCCTGCGCGCGGCGAAACGACAGCGGCGGTCGCTGCCATGCGCGATGCGCTCGCCGGCCTCGGCGCGCATCTGGCCGGGCACCGCCTCGTGCATGTGAGCGATCCCGTGATGCGCAGCGAACGGCTGCGCAGCGGGCGCGGCTGGCGCGGGAGGCTGCGCGTGACGGTCGTCACCGAACCGGCGAACTGACACGGACGGACCTGAAAAAAGGAGAGGGCCATGGCCGCACAGGCAGGCAAGGACTTGTTGCTGAAATGCGATTCCACCGGCGCGGGCGCCTTCGTCACGGTCGCGGGCCTGCGCGCACGGCGGATCGCGCTCAATGCCGGCAGCGTCGATATCACCGACACGGACAGTGCCGGGCGCTGGCGGGAACTGCTTGCCGGTGCCGGCACGCGCTCTGCCAGCGTGTCGGGGTCCGGCATCTTTCGCGATGCCGCCGCCGACGAAACGGTGCGCGGGCTGTTCTTCGACGGGCTGATCCGCGACTGGCAGGTCGTGGTGCCGGACTTCGGCACGATCACCGGTCCCTTCCAGATCGTCGCGCTCGACTATGCCGGCACGCACAACGGCGAGCTGACCTATGAGCTCGCGCTGGAATCGGCCGGCGAACTCACCTTCGCGGGCGTCTGACCATGGTCAACCGACATCGCGGCGAGGTTTCGGTGACGCTCGACGGGCGGCGGCACACGATGGTGCTGACGCTGGGCGCGCTGGCCGAACTGGAAGCCGCCTTCGACAGCGAGAGCCTGAACGGGCTCGGGGCCCGCTTCGCGAGCGGGCATCTGTCGTCCCGGGATCTGCTCACCATCGTCGGCGCGGGTCTGCGCGGCGCGGGCCAGCCCATCGACGATGCGGCGCTGGCCGCCATGCGCCCGGACGGCGGCCTGCCGGCGCTGGCGCGCGCCGTCGCCGATCTGCTGCGCGTCACCTTCCTGGGAGACGAAGTCCCGGGAGACGAGGTCCCGGGAGACGGGGCCGCGCCCTCCACCGCAGCGGGGGAACCCGACCCGGGAAACCGCTGACGGCCGCGGGCGGGCGCCGGCCCGCGGCCTTTCCCTGGCGCGACGTGATGGCGGCCTGTCTCGGACGCCTGCGCTGGACGCCGGAGGCCTTCTGGCGGGCGACCCCGCGTGAGGTCGCCGCCGCCCTGCGTCCGGTCGGGGCGACGCAGCGCGGACCGCTGCCGCGCGCGGCCTTCGAATTTCTGATGCAACGCTATCCAGATGGAGAACCGACGTGACCGGCTCATGTTCTGACGATCAGACAGACACCGATGCGGAAAACTCGGATTCAGAATCTGAGGAAGCACAAAGACTTGCTGCCATTATGACGGAGGTGCATGAGACCTCGAAGCAGATCGGATCGACGCTCGCTGGTGCCCTGCAAACCGCAGTGCGCGGTGGCGAGCGCCTCGATGTGGTCTTCAAGTCGATCGCCACATCCCTGTCGCAGTGGTCGCTCCAGCGATCGATGGACGACCTCGGAGATCTGATCGGCACAAGGGTGGAAAAGATCGCAGGCAGCTTCGTCTCGAATTTCTTTGCTACCCCGTCGAACGGCGGCTCCGACGCCCCAATGCCCTTCGCCAAGGGCGGGGTCGTCGCGGCGCCCACCTATTTCCCGTTGCCGGGCTCGGCGTCGGGCACGGGGCTGATGGGGGAGGCGGGGGCGGAAGCGATCCTGCCCCTGTCGCGCGATGCGCGCGGGCGGCTCGGCGTGAGTGCGCTCGGCGATGCCCCGGGCGGCGCGCCGTCCATCGTGTTCAACGTGGAAACGCGGGACGCGGAGAGTTTCCTGCGCTCCGAGGCGCAGGTCGCGACAATGGTAGCCCGCGCCGCCGGACGGGGACGGCGCGGGCTTTGACGTCGGGCCTGAAGAGGAGGGGCTCAGGCACCGGCGTATCAGGCGGCGGCGAGAAGGGCCGCGATTTCGTCCTTGAGATGGAGGCGCTGCTTCTTGAGGTTTTCGAGCGCCTCGTCGGACGCCGGCTCAACCTCGCTCTCGATGCGATGAATCTCGCGATTCACCGAATGGTACTCGTCCGCGAGTTTGGCGAAGTGCGCGTTGGACACCTTGAGCTGATGCAGCTGGTCGGTCTTGTCCGGGAACTCTTCGTGCAGCTCGTGGGGAACGTGACTCATGTGTGGGCTTACCTCCGTTGTTGCGCCGACAATGCGCGCCCTCGTCGGGCTTCGCCTTGAGGGAGATCAAAGCGCGCCCGCCATTGTGGATCCGCGGAGATTAAGATGGGGATGATGCCGGATGACGGGTTTCGTGGAAGACCGGTTTCCGCTGGGGGTGGCCTTTGGCGCCAGCGGCGGACCGCAATGGCGCACCGATGTCGTAACGCTCGCTTCGGGCGCGGAAGCGCGTAACGCGCGCTGGGCCGGATCGCGGCGGCGCTACGATGCCGGATCGGGAATTCGCTCGCTCTCCGACCTTCAGGCGGTGGCCCTTTTCTTCGAGCGCATGCGCGGGCGGCTCACCGGCTTTCGGTTTCGCGATCCCTTCGATCACCTGTCCTCCGCCGCACCCGGCGCAGGCGGCGACCCGAATGCGCTCGACGGACCGCTCGGCATCGGCGACGGCGCCACCGACGTCTTCGCCCTCGTCAAGACCTACGGGAGCGGAGCGCAGGCCTATGTCCGGCGCATCGCCAAGCCCGTCGCGGGGTCGGTGCGCATCGCGCGCGACGGCGTCGAACTCGCCGACGGCAGCGACTTCACCTGCGATTCCGCGACCGGCCTCGTGACCTTTCTCGGCGGAGCGCCCGCGCCCGGTGCGGTGCTGACCGCCGGCTTTCGCTTCGACGTGCCGGTGCGCTTCGACATCGACCGGCTCGACATGAGTCTCACGCATGTGCGCGCCGGACGGGTGCCGACCATCCCGCTCGTCGAGATCGATCCCCTGACGGAGGCGTAACGCGCATGAAAACCCTGTCGCAAACCACCCGCGACCGGCTGACAGCGCCGACGACGACGCGCGCCACCTGCTGGCGTGTCACCCGCGCCGACGGGTTGACGCTGGGCTTCACCGATCACGACCGGCCGGTCGCCTTCGACGGGCTGACCTACCGCCCTGATCTCGGCTTCGAGACCACCGCCGCCACCCAGGAGCCGGATCTGGCCGCCGGCTCGGCCGAGGTGAGCGGTATCCTCGCTTCGCAAAGCCTGACCGAGGCGGATCTTGCCGCCGGCCTGTGGGACGGCGCCGAGGTCGAGGTTTTCACGGTCGACTGGCAGGACCCTTCCGCCCGCGTGCTGATGCGCCGGGCGGTGATCGGCGAGGTGCGCCGCGAGGGGCAGGCGTTTCGCGCCGAACTGCGCGGTCTGGCGCATCTCTTCGACCAGCCGCAGGGACGGGTCTTCTCGCATCTGTGCGACGCCGATCTCGGCGACGCGCGCTGCCGGGTGGATCTGGACGCCGGCGGATTCCGGCCCACGGCCACGCTTGCCGCCGGGTCGACGCGCGACACGCTGCGTCTGGAGGGCGTCGCGGGGCCGGAAGCGGACTGGTTCACCGGCGGGCGCGTCGAGGTGACGCCGGACGCAGGCCCGGCGGTTGTCCGCGAGATCGTGTCCGACCGGCGCGAGGGGAGCGAACGTGTCGTGACGCTGCTCGGGCCCCTGCCGCAGGTGCCGGAGCCCGCGTGGGAGATCCGTCTCGTCGCCGGCTGCGACAAGCGCTTTGCGACCTGCCGGGAGAAATTCGCCAATGCGCCCAACTTTCAGGGCTTCCCGCACATGCCGGGGGCGGATTTCGTGCTCGCCTATCCCAGTCGCGGCGATGCCCGCAACGACGGTGGCCGCCTGATCGACTGACCTGATCGACTGAGCCGGCTTTTCCCCTTGCCCTTCCTTGTCGAAAGGACCCGACATGATCGAGCGCGCGACAATCGTCCGCGAGGCGCGGGCGTGGATCGGCACGCCCTATCGTCACCAGGCGAGCTGCCGGGGAAGCGGGGCCGATTGCCTCGGTCTCGTGCGCGGGGTGTGGCGGGCGCTGTTCGGACGCGAGCCCGAACGGCCGCCGCCCTACACCCGCGACTGGGCCGAGGCGGACCCGGCGGAAACGCTGCTTCTGGCCGCGCGGCGGCATCTTGAGGAACGCAGCCCCGGCGCGGCCGAGCCCGGCGACGTGCTGCTGTTTCGCTGGCGCGCCGGCGCGCCGGCCAAACACGCCGGCATTCTCGCCACCCCGACGACCCTGATCCATGCCTATGAAGGCATCGCCGTGACCGAAAGCCCGCTCGGCTCCGCCTGGCGGCGGCGGCTGGCCGGTGTCTTCGCCTTTCCCGGAGCGGCACCATGGCAACCCTGATCCTCGCGGCCGCCGGCAAGGCGATCGGCGGCGCGGTCTTCGGCGGCGCGGGCGCGATTCTCGGTCAGGCGGCCGGTGCGCTCGCCGGCTCGGTGATCGACGATGCGCTCTTCGGCACGTCCCAGGTCAACGAGGGACGGCGGTTGGCGGATCTGTCGATCCAGTCGTCGACGGAGGGCGCCTCGCTGCCGAAGGTCTACGGCCGCGTGCGTCTGGCGGGGCAGGTGATCTGGGCGACGCGCCTCGAGGAAGAGGTGCGCGAGCAAAGCCAGGGCGGCAAGGGCGGCGGCGGGGCCCGCGTCACCCAACGCAGCTATCATTATTACGCCAGTTTCGCCGTCGCGCTGTGCGAGGGGCCGGTGGCGCGCATCGGTGCCGTGTGGGCCGACGGAAAGCCGATGGATCTCGACGGCGTCACCTGGCGCGTGCATCACGGCACCGCCAACCAGCCCGCCGATCCGCTCATCGCCGCGCTGCAGGGCGAGACGCCGGCCTACCGCAATGTCGCCTATGTCGTCTTCGAGCGTCTGCCGCTCGACCTCTACGGCGACCGGCTGCCGCAGCTCACCTTCGAGGTGATCCGCGCGGTCGAGCCGCTGGAAGCGCTGGTGCGGGCGATCACGGTGATCCCGGGCGCCGGCGAGTTCGTCTATGCGCCGCTGCCGGTGACCTGGAGCGAGCGTCCGGGCGTCGCCGAGCGCATCAACCGGCACGTCACCCACGCCGACAGCAACTGGACCGCCTCGCTCGACGAGTTGCAGGCGCTGTGTCCAAACCTGGAGCAGGTGGCGCTGGTGGTCTCCTGGTTCGGCGACGACCTGCGCTGTGGCACGTGCACCGTCCGGCCCAGGGTGGAAACGCAAGGGCGCGCGACGTCGGGCATGACATGGTCCGTCTCCGGCGAAACGACGGCCACGGCCGCCGAGGTGAGCCGCGCGGGCGACCGTCCCGCCTATGGCGGGACGCCGGCCGACGAAAGCGTCATCCGCGCCATTCAGGATCTGAAGGCGCGCGGGCTCAAGGTCGCGCTGCATCCCTTCATCCTGATGGATGTGCCCGCCGGCAACGCTCTGCCCGATCCCTACGGTGGAACGGAGCAGGCGCCGCACCCCTGGCGCGGGCGGATCACCGCCTCGCTGGCGCCGGGACTGCCGGGAACGCCCGACGGCACGGGCGCTGTAACGGCGGAACTCGACGCCTTCGTCGGCACGGCCGCGCCCGGCGATTTTCTGCAGGGGCCGAACGGCGTCGGCTATGCGGGGCCGGCGGAATGGTCCTTCCGCCGCTTCGTGCTGCATCACGCGCATCTGGCGGCCGCCGCCGGCGGGGTCGACACCTTCCTGATCGCTTCGGAGTTGCGCGGCCTGACAAGGCTGCGGTCGGGGTCGGGCGTCTATCCCTTCGTCGCCGCGCTCAAGGCGCTGGCGAGCGAGGTGCAGGCGATCCTGCCCGGTGCCGCGATCACCTATGGCGCGGACTGGACGGAATACGGCGCCCATCAGGTCGGCGCCGGCGAGCTGCGCTTTCCCCTCGATCCGCTGTGGGCCGATCCGGCCATCTCGGCGGTTGGCATCAATGCCTATTTCCCGCTCGCGGACATGCGCGAGGAGGGCGATCCCGACGGCAATATCGCGCCGCACGATGCGCAGGCGCTCCACGCGGCCGTCGCCGGGGGAGAGGATTACGACTGGTTCTATGCCAGCGAGGCCGACCGGCTGACGGGCGTGCGCACGCCCATCGCCGACGGCGCCTACGGCAAGCCCTGGGTCTATCGCGCCAAGGATCTGGTGGGCTGGTGGTCCAATCCGCATGTGGAACGCGTGGGCGGCGCGGAACTCGCCACCGCGACCGACTGGGCGCCGCAGACAAAGCCGATCTGGCTCACCGAACTGGGCGTGCCGGCCATCGACCGGGGCGCGAACCAGCCCAACATCTTCTTCGACGAAAAATCCTCCGAGTCCGGCTGGCCGCGCTTTTCCAACGGCGGTCGCGACGACCTGATCCAGCGCCGGGCGCTGGAGGCGGTGCTCGCCTATTGGTCCGGCGATCACCCTGCGCTTCCCGCCGGAGCCAATCCGGTCTCGCCGGTGTACGGCGGGCCGATGCTGGACGCCGGCGGCATCTTCCTGTGGTGCTGGGACGCGCGGCCCTATCCCGCGTTTCCCGGGCAGCTCGACGTGTGGAGCGACGGCGAGAACTGGCGCGCCGGCCACTGGCTGACCGGGCGGCTCGGGGGCGTGTCGCTCGCCGGCCTGATCGGCGCGCTGGCGACCGATTACGGGCTGTCCCCGGATGTCTACACGGTCGAAACCGTGCCGGGCACGATCGACGGGCTGGCGGTGGCGGGGCCGAGCACCTTGCGCGCGGTGCTCGCGCCGCTGCTCGAGGCGCATGGCGTGGTGGCGGCGGATCTCGGCCCGCGCATCGGCTTCCGGCCCGCTTGGTCGCCGGTCGCCGCGGAGCTTGGCGGCGACGATCTCGTCGTGGCCTCGCGCGACGAGCCCGTGCTGTCGAGCCTGCGCGCGCAAGCGGCCGATCTTCCGGCCGAGGTGCGGATTTCGGCCCGCGATGGCGCGCGCGATCACCGCCGCTACGTGGTGTCCTCGCGCCGGCGGGAGGGGCACAGCGTCCGGGTGGAGGAAATCGATCTGGCCGCGACCCTCGATCCGGGCATCGCGGCGGGGCTGGCGGACGGCCTGCTCGTCCGGCGCTGGAGCGCGCGCGAGGAACTGCGCTTTGTCGCCGGGCCGGCGCATCTCGCGCTGGAACCCGGCGATGTCGTGCGTCTTGCCGCCGATCCGCAAACCGGATTGGCGCAGGCCATGACCGCGCGCATCGAGTCTCTGGAAGAGGCGGGGGCCCTGCGCATCGTGGCGCGCGAGGCACGCCCGCCGCTCTCCCTGCGTGCGCGCCGGGTCGGCGGCGAGGGGCGGGCCGCGACCGTGCGCGCCGCCGCCGCCGCGCCGGATGTGCTGATCCTCGATCTGCCGCCGCTTCCGGGTACGGACGAGGCGCATGCCCCGCGCATGGCGGCGTTCGCGCGGCCCTGGCCCGGCGGGCTCGACGTCTACCGCGCCCGCGAGGGCGGGTCCCCCGGCTTTCTGACACGCCTCGACCGGCCGGCGGTGATGGGCGAGACCACGCAGGACCTGGTCCCCGGGCCGGTGGCCGTGTGGGACCGGATGAACGTCCTCGAGGTCGAGATCTCCGACGGAACGCTGGACAGCGCCGGAGAAAGCGAGGTGCTCGGCGGCGCCAATCCGCTGGCGGTCCTGGCGCCCGACGGCGGGCTGGAGATCGTGCAGTTCGCGCGGGCCGAGCTTGTCGGTCCGCGCCGCTATCGCCTGAGCGATCTGATCCGGGGCGGATTGGGCACGGAGGCGGCGGCGGCCCGGGTGACGCCGGCCGGCGCGCGGGTCGTGTTGCTGGACGACGCGGTTGCGCCGCTGCCGCTCAAGCTCGACGAGATCGGGATTGCCTTCGACTATGCGGTGCTGCCGGCCGGCCAGCCGCTCGACAGCCTGGCGCGCCGCAACCTATCGCATGTTGCAAAAGCACGCGGGCTCAAGCCCTTCGCCCCTTCTCATCTGAGCGCAAGGCGGTTGTCCGGCGGCGATGTCCGCTTTTCCTGGGTGCGCCGGACGCGGATCGGCGGCGACGGCTGGCGCGAGACCGATGTGCCCATCGGCGAGGAACGCGAGCGCTACCGCGCCGAGTTGCTCGGAGCGGGCGATCTGCCGGTCTGGAGCCGCGAGGTCGACGCGCCGCAAGTGGATCTTGGCTCGGCGGAAGAGATCTCGATCTTCGGCGGGCCCGCGAGCACGTTCCGGCTGCGCGTGGTCCAGATCTCCGCCGTTGTCGGCGACAGCCTGCCAGCGGTCGCCGATCTGACCGTTTGACGCAACGCGCGGCCCATCATCGTCACGCCAATCCGGAGAACCGGTCCATGAAACTCAGTGAACGGGGGCTGGCCTTCATCGCCGGCCACGAAGGCTTCGTCGCGCGCGCCTATCGCGATCCGGTCGGCGTGCTCACCATCGGCTTCGGCTTCACGATGCGCAGCCGGGTCTTCGCCGACTACTGGCGCAGACTGCACGGCCGCGATCTGCGCATGGGCGACCGGCTGTCGCGGCGCGAGGCCGAGGGCCTTCTGCGGCGCCTCGTCGACGAGGAATACGGCCCGGCCGTGACCCGGGCGTTCGGCCCGCTGCCGCAACACCGCTTCGATGCGGCCTGTTCGGTTGCCTATAACCTGGGTCCGCGCGCGCTGGGCTGGGCCTGGGCGCGGGTGCTGAAGAAGGGCGACGTCGCCCGGGCCGCCGCCATTCTCGCAAGGAACTACAACACCGCCGGCGGACGCAGGCTCGCGGGCCTCGTGCGCCGCCGCCGCGAAGAGGCGCAGCTGCTCGAAACCGGCGTCTATGCGACGCAAGGCGCACCGGCGACGCGGCCCGAGGAACGCCGGCAGGATATGGAGCTGCTGGCGTCGCTCGGCTATCGCGGTCCGGAGTTTCGCGCCCTCGTGCGCCGCTTCCAGCGCGATCATCCGCCCCTGCGCGTCGACGGGCTGTTCGGCCCGGCGAGCCGCGCCGCCGCGCTCGCGGCCCTTGCGGCGCGAACGCGCAAGCGCGCCACTGGCGGCGGTCTGGGGGCGCTCGCCATCGGCGGCGTCGGAGCCTGGCTCGCCGGCGCGCCCGCCTGGATGTGGGGTGCCGCCGGCCTGGCGGCGGGCGCCTGCGTGGCCCTTCTGACGGTGCGGTGGCGGCGCCGGTGACGCCCTGCGGTTCCAGTTTTCCCGGACAACGAGCCCTCAAGATAGGAGACAGTCATGCGCGGTTGGAGAACCCTGACCCTCAATGCCCTAGCGGCGGGCGCGGCGCTCGCGCTGGAAGTCTCGCGCTTTCTCGTCGGCGTGGACTGGGCGGCGCATCTGCCGCCCGCCACCGCGCTGTGGATGCTGGTGCTCGTCAACGTGGCGAACATCGCGCTGCGTCATGTGACCGACCGCCCGGCGGGCTGGCGGAAGTCCGGCCGATGAGTTGGCTCATGACGGCCTTGACCGGCCCGCTGCTCACGCTCCTGCTGGGGCATCTCGACCGGCGGATGGCGGCGCGCACGAGCGCGGAGGGGCTTTCCGCCGAGATTGCGAAGGAGAGCATCCGCGCCGAACTCGCTGCGCGCGCGCAAGCCCGGGCCGTGCTCATCGCCGAGCAGGGGCATTTCCTGTCCGCCGCCCGCCTCGGACGCCTCCTGTTCGTGGTGCCATTGGGCGTCTGGTGGGCGGCGGTGATCGCCGATTCGATTTTCGCCTTTTCCTTCGACATCGCCGCCCTGCCGTCGCCGCTCGACGACTGGGCCGGCGGCATCCTGCTGTCGCTCTTTCTCGTGGATGGCGTGCAGGGGAGCTTGCGCGCCGCGCGGGCCCGCAGGCGCGACGGGGGCTGAGCGGCCCGCGCGCCGCCGGGCCTGTCGTGTTCCTGCCGGCGACATTCATGTGCTATTCAGACGCCAACGGCTAAGAGAGACGCATGATCACGTCCCGCGCTTCCTCCTTCTTTCGCAGCCTGCGCGCCAATCCGGCGGCGCTCCTGCTTGCGCTCGCTCTCGGGTTCGGCGCCACCGGGCCGGCGCTGGCGGAATGCCTGGGCGCGGGCGCGGCGCGCGCGGCCGTGGCGAGCGGCGAGGCCCTGCCGCTCGGCAGCATTGCCGGCCGGCTGGGCGGGGAAATCGTGCGGGCCGATCTGTGCCGGCAGGGGGGGCGTCTCGTCTATGTGCTCTCCGTGCTGGTTTCGGGACGGGTGAGCGAGCGGGTCGTCGATGCGCGCACGGGGCAGATCCTGCGCTGACGCGCGCTCAAGCTCTGTCGATGGCAGCAGCGAACGAAGGAAAGTGTCGTAGCGATGCGTCTGCTTGTTGTGGAAGACGATCCGGATCTCAATCGCCAACTCAAGGCCGGCCTCGAAGAGGTCGGCTATGTGGTCGACACCGCGTTCGACGGCGAGGAAGGCCATCACCTCGGCGACACCGAGCCCTATGACGCGGTGGTTCTGGATCTCGGCCTGCCGGTGCTCGACGGGCTGAGCGTTCTGGAACGCTGGCGCCGCGACGGACGCCTCATGCCGGTGCTGATCCTGACCGCACGCGACCGCTGGTCCGACAAGGTCGCGGGCATCGACGCCGGGGCCGACGACTATGTCGCAAAACCCTTCCACATGGAGGAGGTGGTGGCGCGCCTGCGGGCGCTGGTGCGCCGTGCGGCCGGCCACGCGAGCAACGAGATCACCGCCGGCGACGTGCGGCTCGATGTGCGCGCCGGCAAGGTCACGCGCGACGGCATGACGGTCAAGCTGACCTCGCATGAGTTTCGCCTGCTCTCCTATCTGATGCACCACAAGGGCCGGGTCGTCTCGCGCACCGAGTTGATCGAGCATCTCTACGATCAGGACTTCGACCGCGATTCCAACACCATCGAGGTCTTCGTCGGACGCCTGCGCAAGAAGGTCGACAGCGAGCTGATCGAAACCGTGCGCGGCCTGGGATACCGCATCGCCGTGAGCGACGACGGACCGCGATGAGCGCGGACGCTCCCGAGCCGATGCCCGAGCCGATGCCCGAGCCCTTGAATGAGACGGCGTCCGCGTCCTGGGTGCAACGCCGCTCGCTCGCCCAACGCCTGATCCTCGTCGCCGTGGTCTGGTCGGCGCTTGCGCTGGCGGTGGCCGGTGTAGTGCTCGTCGCGCTCTACCGCGAGGACAGCGCGCGCGCTTTCGACGAGCGCCTCGACGTCTACGTGAAGGCGATCGTCGGGGAAATGGCCGGCGGCACGCCCGACAGTCCGGCGGAACCGGGCAACCTCGGCGAACCGCGCTTCGATCTGCCGGCTTCGGGCTGGTATTGGGTTGTCTTCGACGGGCAGAGCGGCGATCTGTTGTTCGCATCGCCCTCGCTCTTCGGCGACCGGCTCGATCTGCCGGACTTGCCTGCGCGCGGGGAATTGCGCTCCTTCGTGGAGAGCCCGCGCGGCGGCGAGTTGCGCGTGCTGCAAAGGCGGATCGTCTTCGGAGAGGCGGCGGCCTTTCGCATCGCGGTCGCGGGCGAGACGGCGGACTTGCGCGCCCGCGAAGTCACCTTCGCCTGGCAGGTGGCCCTGACGCTGCTTGTCCTCGGGCTAGGGCTCATCGCGGCCATCGTCCTGCAGGTGCGCGTCGGCCTGCGTCCCGTGACCGCGCTGCGCCATTCGCTCGCGGCCGTGCGGCGCGGCGATGCGCAGGCCGTCGACGAGGCGCTGCCGCCCGATCTGCGCCCGCTGGCGCGCGAACTGAACGCACTGGTCCGCTCCAATCGCGAAGTTGTGGAGCGCGCCCGCACCCATGTCGGAAATCTCGCCCATGCGCTCAAGACGCCGCTCAGCGTGATCGTCAACGAGGTGCGCGGTCCAGGTGGCGGCGGCGCGGACCTGTCGAAGATCGACGAACAGGCCGCCGTGATGCGGGCCCAGATCGACCAGCATCTGGAGCGCGCCCGCATGGCCGCGCAACGCCGGGTCATCGGCGTGTCCTCTCCCGTCGAACCGGTGCTCTCGCGCCTGATCCGCGCCATGTCCAAGATCCACCGGGAGCGTGACATCGTCTTTTCCCTGGAGGTTCCCGATGGCGTGCGGTTTCGCGGGGAGGAGCACGACCTTGAGGAGATCGCCGGCAACCTGATCGACAACGCCTGCAAGTGGACGACCTCGCGCGTCGATGTCGCCGTCGAGACGGTGCGCACCGACGGGGTGCTCGAACGCCTTGTGCTCTCGGTCATGGATGACGGCCCGGGCCTGACCCCTGAGCAGCGCCGCGAGGCGGTGAAACGCGGCCGGCGGCTCGATGAAACCGTGCCCGGAACGGGGCTCGGCCTGTCGATCGTGGTGGATCTCGCCGCCGTCTACGACGGTCGCCTGGCGCTTCAGCCGGGCCGCGGCGGGCAGGGGCTTCAGGCCCTGGTCACGCTGCCGGCGCTGGAGGCGAATGTCGCTGGCGGATAAGGGTATATGGCGGGGCGAGCGGACGCAGTTCAGCCACAAAGGCGTGTAACCTCGACGCAACGGATACGCGACGTTTCGGCGTGGCGTCTGCGCGGCGCGCGCCGTCTTGGATGGACACGACCCGGCACGACCCGCCATACTCGGGCGTTCGTCGCGGTCGGCGCCGAGAGCTTCAAGCCTTGAACGGCTCAGGATTGGGAATGGACGGATGACGGGCGCAAGGCTCGCTGCGATTGTCGCACTGACGGGATTTCTGGCGGCCTGCGGAACCGGCACGACCTCCGGTGTCGGGCCTGTGGTCGTCGGCGACGGCCTGTTCGCCAGCGCGTTTCGCGCGCCGACGGTGACGCAGACCGATGCCGACCGGGTGCTGGCGGACCTGCTGGCGAGCGACGTCGGCGAAGGCCTGAGCGAACAGGACCGCCGCGCGGCCGCCACCGCCCTGCAGGGCGCGCTCGCGGCCGGCCGGGCGGGCGAGGCCGTGGAATGGCGCAACCGCTCCAGCGGTGTCGCCGGACGCGTCGTGACCGGGCCGAGCTATCAGGTCAACAGCACGCTGTGCCGCGACTACACCCACTTCGTCACCATCGGCGGGCGGGAGACCTCCCTGCGCGGGGCCGCGTGCCGCTCCGACGACGCGGGCTGGCAACCCATCACCTGAGAGCCTGTCCGACCCCGCGCCGTGCCCGATTTCCTGCCCGTTCGCCAATGCCTTGCCAACATTTGTTTAATCCTTTTGCGTCACGATGACGCAACGTAGAGCAGTCGCGTGGTTGGCGAGAAACCCCGATGCCGGACAGGCAGCATCTGACATCGAAGATCCGCTCCTATCTGGATGCCTTGTCCCCGCGCGCCGTACAGACGCTGGTTCGCGGACTGGAGAACGCGCGCGCCAAGGGCTCCGACGACCCCCATCTCGATCTGATCCTGGATGCCTGTCTTGGCGCCGTGCGCAAACCGCGGGCTATCGAACCAACCGACTGGGAGCCGCGCGCGCATTTCCTGAAACGCGTGTTTTTCCATCCACTTGAGGATTTTCTGCTCGACGAGCCGCTGCCCGGAAAGGTGCGCGGGCGCATCACGCGCTCCAGTCTCGACAGCATCTGGACATGGCTCAGCCGCGACGTTGCGCCCGAGGCGGTGGCCTCGACGGAAGAGCGCGCCGCGCGTCTGGAGACGACGTCACCCGAGATCCTTGCCCTGGCGGATGCCTTGCGCGATGCGCTGTTGCCGCACATGCGCGATCTCTACGCGGACGCGCAAGGAGACGACCGGCGGCACCAGAAGCTGATGATGCTGGTGGGCGGCGAGCGTGCCTTCCGCGATCTGGAGGACATCATCGCGGTGTTTTCCGCGCGCGGATGGCTGGACGGTCTGCGCGAAAGCCTTCCCACCCGCATGAGCGAATGGGATTTCAAGCCGGGCAGTCCGACCCTGAAGCGGATCAAGGCGGTCAGCGACCGTCAGGGGGAGCAGGCGTTTCTCGTGGCGTCGGTCGTGCTGGCCCGCCTGGATGCGCCGGAGGCGCTGATGGCGTTGAGCGCCGGTCTGGCCGGGAGCGATTCGGTGCGCAAGATGGCCGCCTCGCCCTATGCGGTCTTCGCGGAAATGGCCTTTTCGGAGGCCGAGCGGCTGTCCGGTCTGGTGTGCGGGAGCTGCACGAACGCGGAACTCTCGGAGCATCTCAACCACTACATCCGTCTCGTGAAATTCATCGACCGGCGCTTCGAGCTTGACGAATGGCCGGCCTGGCAGAAGCAGGTCGCCGCCACGCGGCGGTCGATCTCGCAGCTCGTGACGCGCGACCTCGAGGCGGCGGCCGGCAATCTGCGCCGCGCCCTTCTCGTGCCGAAGATCGGGGCCGACGGGGAGCCGAAGGTCGACGCCCTGGCGCTGGAGGAGGCGCTGCGCGGCCTGATGCTGCTCGACCGGATGCGCGATGCCGCCGACAGCCTTGCCGTCAACGAGGTGACCGCTCGCACGCGGCAGGTGATCGACCAGTCGCTCGAGTTCAAGACACGGGCTCTTCTCGGCGATCTGGCGAAGACCTCCGGCGCGGCCCGCACGGCGCAGCTCGTCGCCGTCGATGCCGGGATCGCCCTGTGCGAGCGCTATTACGGCAAGGACTACGCGGATCAGCTGCGCCGCAGCCGCAAGGCGGCGCTGTCGGCGCCGGCACCGGACGCCGACGGCGACCAGACGGCCCGTCGGGCGGGCGGCTGAGACGGCGCGCACACCGGTCGCCGGGGGCGCCTCGGACAGCGTCTCGAGCCTTCCCGTGGGGGGAACCCGCGACCCCCTGTCACACGTCGGTTTTACTTGCGGAATTGGCCCGTAAGCGGTCTATATGCCGGGTATGATGCTATGGATCGTTTTTTCGCTTCTCACTCTCCTCGCCGCCCTGGCGGTGCTCGTCCCGCTGTGGCGTGCACGCGCGGATCAGACGGTGCCCTCCAGCGCGCATGACGTCGAGGTCTACAAGGCGCAGCTTGAGGAAATCGACAAGGATCTCGACCGGGGGCTGATCGCTCCGGAAGCGGCCGAGGCGGCGCGCACCGAGATCGCGCGACGGCTGATCGCGGCGGATCAGGGGAGCGAGGCGCAACCTGCAAACGGTGCATCCCAGGCCCGGTCCTGGAGCCTGCGCGCCGCACAGGCGATCGGCGTGGTCGTTGTGCCGCTGGCGGCGATCGGCCTGTACCTCGTGCTGGGTAACCCCGATCAGCCCGACCAGCCCCTTGAGGCGCGCCTCGAGGCTCCGGCCGGGGAGCGATCTCTCCCGGAAATGGTGGCGCTGGTGGAGCGCCGGCTCGCGGAAAACCCGTCTGACGGGCGCGGCTGGGACGTGCTTGCGCCGGTCTACATGCGCATGGGGCGCGCCGAGGACGCGGCCGCCGCCTATGCCTCGGCGATCCGGCTGCTCGGCTCGAATGTCCGGCGCGAGACCGACCGGGGCGAGGCGCTGGTGATCGCCAACGACGGGATCGTCGGCGCCGAGGCGCGGGCCGCCTTCGAGCGCGCGGTCGCCCTTGACGAAAATGCCATCAAGCCGAGGTTCTTTCTCGCGCTGGCGCTGAGCCAGGAAAACCGACGGGACGAGGCGATCGCGGCCTGGCAGGCCCTCTTGGCCGAGGCGCGCGGCGGCGAAGCCTGGGCGGAAGCGGTGCGCCAGGAACTCGTCAAGCTCGGTGTCGAGCCGCCGGCCGTGGCCGAGCGGCCGGCTCCGGGTCCGTCGCAGGACGACGTGGCGGCCGCCGCTCAGATGTCGGGCGAGGAGCGCAGCGCGATGATCCGTTCGATGGTCGACGGGCTCGATCAGCGCCTGTCGGAGGACGGCGGGTCGCTGCAGGAGTGGCTGCGGCTGATGCGCGCCGTCGCCGTTCTGGGCGATGTCGAGCGGTTGGATTCCGTCACGGAGCGGGCCGTCGAGGCGCTGAAGAACGATCCGGTGGCGGTCGCCCAGGTGCGGCGTCTGGCCCGGGATCTGGGCAGCGGCTCTTGAGGATGACGCGTCGGGAAGGCATCGTGTCCTTCATCGGCGGCGTTGATGTGCGGGGGCGGACATGAGAGGACCTGGTCGAGACTGAGATGACCCGAAAACAGCGACGCATGACCATGATTGCAGCCGCCGGCGGTGTTCTGACCGTTGCCGCCGGTCTCATTCTCTACGCCCTGAACGACCAGATCGCGTTCTTTCAGAGCCCCAGCGACATTGCCGCGAACGCGCTGCCGGACGGCCAGCGGATCCGGCTGGGCGGGCTGGTGCAGGACGGCAGCGTCGTGCGCGGCCAGGACGCGCAGGTCAGCTTTGCCGTCACCGACACGGTCGAAAGCGTGAACGTCGTCTACGTCGGCCTGCTGCCCGATCTCTTCCGGGAAGGGCAGGGGATCGTCGCCGAGGGCGTGATGAAGCCCGACGGGATCTTTCACGCCGACACCGTTCTCGCCAAGCATGACGAGAACTACATGCCCAAGGAAGTCGCCGAGGCGCTCAAGGGCAAGGGCGTGTGGAAAGGCGAGGAGTGATCGCCCGCCCGGCCGGCCGCAAGCACGGTTCACAAAGGCGTGCATGCGGTCATTGCGGACTTGCGGCGACACTTCCAGGTTGAAACACTTGAACCCGAGGCGGGGGGCCGTTTCGGGGAGGGACGCGTGACATGATAGTGGAAATCGGCCATTTCGCCCTGGTGCTGGCCTTCGTGCTGTCGCTGGTTCAGTCCGTCGTCCCGGTCTGGGGCGCGCTGCGTCACGATCAGCGCATGATGGCGGTGGCCCCACCGGTCGCGGGCATGATGTTCTTGCTGGTCGGCATTTCCTTCGTGGCCCTGACGATGGCGTATATCGCCTCCGACTTCTCCGTGCTGAACGTCTATCAGAACTCCCATTCGGCCAAGCCGATGCTGTTCAAGATCACCGGCGTGTGGGGCAACCACGAGGGGTCGCTGCTTCTCTGGGTGCTGATCCTGGTGCTCTTCGCGGCGCTGGTCGCCGCCTTCGGCCGCAACATTCCGCCGGAACTGCGGGCCACCACGCTCGGCGTGCAGGGCTGGGTGACGGCGGCCTTCCTGCTGTTCATGCTGGCGACCTCCAATCCGTTCCTGCGGATCGCCGAGCCGCCGATGGAGGGCAACGACCTCAATCCGCTGCTGCAGGACATCGGTCTCGCGATCCATCCGCCGCTGCTCTACGTCGGCTATGTCGGCTTCTCGATCGTCTTTTCCTTCGCCATTGCCGCGCTCATCCTCGGGCGTGTCGATGCCGCGTGGGCGCGCTGGGTGCGTCCGTGGACGCTGCTCGCCTGGATGTTCCTGACGCTCGGCATCTCCATGGGCTCCTACTGGGCCTACTACGAGCTCGGCTGGGGCGGCTACTGGTTCTGGGATCCGGTCGAGAACGCCTCCTTCATGCCGTGGCTCGCGGGCACCGCGCTGCTGCATTCGGCCATCGTGATGGAAAAGCGCGGCGCGCTTAAGATCTGGACCGTGCTGCTGGCCATCCTGACCTTCTCGCTGTCGCTGCTCGGCACCTTCCTGGTGCGCTCCGGCGTGCTGACGAGCGTGCATGCCTTCGCGACAGACCCCTCGCGCGGCACCTTCATTCTGGGCATCCTGATCGTCTTCATCGGCGGCTCGCTGGCGCTCTATGCGTGGCGCGCGCCGATGCTCAAGCAGGGTGGCCTGTTCGCGCCCGTCAGCCGGGAAGGCGCGCTCGTTCTCAACAACATGCTGCTGACGGTCGCCACGGCGGCGGTCTTCGTGGGCACGCTCTATCCGCTGGCGCTGGAGGCGGTGACGGGCGAGAAGATCTCGGTCGGTCCGCCGTTCTTCAACCTGACTTTCGGGCCGCTGATGATCCCGCTGCTCATCGCGATCCCCTTCGGTCCGCTGCTCGCCTGGAAGCGCGGCGATCTCTACGCGGTGTCGCAGCGTCTCTACGTGGCGCTCGGCGTCGCGCTCGCCGGCACACTCGTCACCGCCTGGTGGCAGGGCACCGAGAAGATCCTCGCAGCACTCGCCGTCGGTCTCGGCGTGTGGGTGATCGCGGGCGCGGTCGCGGAGATCGTCTCGCGTGCCCGCTTCCCCGACGTTGGCCTGGCGGTTGGATTCCGGCGCCTCGTCGGCCTGCCCGGCTCGGCCTGGGGCACGGCGCTCGGGCACATCGGCGTCGGCGTCACGGTGCTCGGCATCGTCGCGGTGACCGCGTTCCAGGTGGAGAAGGTGCTGACCATCCGGCCCAACGAGACGGTGACCGTCGGCGACTACTCGCTGACCTTCGGCGGGCTGGTGCGGCGCACCGGACCGAACTACATCGACGACGTCGGCCATTTCGACATCTACAAGGGCGGCGTGAAGGTGGCCGAGGCCGATCCGGCCAAGCGGCTCTACACGGCCCGGCGCATGCCGACCACGGAGGCCGGCATCGTCACCTTCTACGGGTTGTCGCAGGTCTATGTGTCCATCGGCGAGGTGCACAGCGACGGCGGGGCGGATATTCGCCTCTACTACAAGCCCTTCGTCACGCTGATCTGGATCGGCACGCTGATCATGTCGTTCGGCGCCATCCTGTCGCTGATGGACCGGCGTTTGCGGGTGGGGGCGCCCAAGCCGGCGCGCCAGAGGCCCAGGACGCCGTCGGCGCTGCCCGCGGAATAGGAAAGGTCCGGCATGACACGGCTTCTTGCCACACTCGCGCTCGTGGGCGCCCTGATCGCGGCGGCCTTGCCGGCGCAGGCGGTGGCCCCCGACGAGATCCTGGACGATCCGGCGCTGGAGGAGCGCGCCCGCGCGCTCTCCGCCAATCTGCGTTGCATGGTGTGCCAGAACCAGTCGATCGACGACAGCGATGCGCCGCTGGCCAAGGACCTGCGGGTTCTGGTGCGCGAGCGGCTGGTCGCCGGCGATTCGGACGGCGAGGTGATCGACTTTCTGGTCTCGCGCTACGGCGAGTTCGTGCTCCTGAAGCCCCGGTTCTCCTGGAACACCCTGTTCCTGTGGGGCGTGGCGCCGCTGGCGCTGGCTGTCGGTGCGGGCGTGTTGATCGTCGGTGCGCGCCGGCGGCGCAAGGTTCTTGCGACGGGGGCGGGGACGGGGAGCAACCTGACGCCGGAGGAACAGGCGGCGCTCGACCGGATCCTCAGCGAAAAGTCCTGACCGGCCTTCGGTCCGCCGGAGCAATGCCGTCAAACAATGATCCTGACGGGGGCCGCGCGCACGCGCGGCCCCTGATGCGTTGAAACATCCAGAACCGGGGGAAACCATGGCCGGACAGCCGCTCAGACTGACGTTCGACGGGCACGACGGGGCCGAGCTTGCCGCGCGACTGGATCTGCCGACCGGCCCCGTGCGGGCCTACGCGCTCTTTGCCCATTGCTTCACCTGCTCCAAGGATGTCATCGCCGCGCGGCGGATCGCCGAGGCGTTGACGGCGGCCGGCATCGGGGTGCTGCGCTTCGATTTCACCGGGCTCGGCGGCTCCGGCGGCGATTTCGCCTCGACGAATTTCTCCTCCAATGTCGCCGATCTTCTGGAGGCCGCCGCCTTCCTGCGCGCGCGCTACGAGGCGCCGCGGCTGCTGATCGGGCATTCGCTCGGCGGTGCGGCGGTGCTCGCGGCGGCGAGCGAGATCCCGGAGGCCGTGGCTGTCGCAACCCTCGGCGCGCCGGCGGACGCCGATCACGTGGTGCACAATTTCCACGCCGATCTGGAGACGATCCGGCGCGAGGGGCGGGCCGAGGTCGATCTGGCCGGGCGCAGCTTCACCATCGAACGGCAGTTCCTCGACGACATCGAGACCCAGCGCATCCGCGACAAGGTCGCCCATCTCCGAAAGGCGCTGCTGGTGCTGCATGCCCCGCGCGACGAGATCGTGGGGATCGACAATGCGACCGCGCTGTTCGTGGCGGCCAAACATCCCAAGAGCTTCGTGTCGCTCGACACGGCGGACCATCTGCTGAGCGAGCCGGCCGATGCCGCCTACGCCGCCGGTGTGATCGCCGCCTGGGCGGAACGCTATCTGGACGCGGATCGGCCCGCCGAGGCTGCGGAGGCGGCGTCCGGTGTCACCGTGTCCGAAACGGGGCTCGGCAAGTTCCAGTCGATGGTGCGTGTCGGCGCGCATCGGTTGATCGCGGACGAGCCGGAGGCGGTCGGCGGCTTCGACAGCGGCCCGTCGCCCTACGACTATCTCGCGACCGCGCTCGGCGCCTGCACCGTCATGACGCTGCGCATGTATGCCGAGCACAAGAAGCTGCCGGTCGACCGGATCACAACGACCGTCCATCACGCCAAGGTGCATGCCGCCGACTGCGCGGAGTGTTCCGACGACCGGCGCGGCAAGGGCGGGCGCATCGACCGCTTCGAGCGGGTGATCCGGGTCGAGGGCGACCTCGACGCGGAGACGCGCAGCCGACTGCTCGAGATCGCCGACAAGTGCCCGGTGCACCGCACGCTGGAGGCCGGCGCGGCGATCGCGACGCGCGCGGACGACGAGAGCTGATCCGCCCCGCGACCTGACCCGCGACCTGACAAGGGCGACATTACCAAAGCTTAATCGCGTCGACAGGCGGCTGTAAGGCGGCTGCCTCCATATCTGTGCGTGACGGTCGGGAGGATCGCTTCCCCGCTTTTCCTCCGCCGCGACCCCGACACAGGTTTTGGAGAGTTGAGCATGTCGACCAAACGCATCCCCACCCCCGTTCGTCGTCCCGCCCGGCGTCGCGCGGTCGGTCTCCTGGCCGGAGCCACCGCGCTCGGGCTTGCCGGCGTTTTGAGCGCCCAGACCGTCGTCCCGGGGCAATACGCGTTCGCCGACCCGGTGCGGGTCGAGGCGGCCGCGCCGCAGAATTTCGCCCCTGTCGTTCAGGCGGTGAAGCCGGCCGTCGTCAGTGTGCGCGTCACCTCCGACCGCACGCCGCGCATGATGTCGGCCCCGGGGCTGCCCGGCATGGAGGACCTGCCGTCCGATCATCCGCTGCAGCGCTTCTTCCGCCGTTTCGGCGGCGAGCCCTTCCAGGGCCGTCCCGGCCCGCGCCAGCGCGCGACGAGCCAAGGCTCGGGCTTCTTCATTTCCGCCGACGGCTACCTCGTGACCAATGAGCATGTCGTGTCCGACGGGAGCGAATTCACCGTCGTCGCCGACGACGGGACCGAATACGACGCCCGCCTGATCGGCATGGACGAGCGCACCGACCTTGCGCTGCTGAAGGTCGATGCGGACACCGAGTTCACCTACGTCGAATTCGCGGACGAAACGCCGCTTGTCGGCGAATGGGTCGTGGCCGTCGGCAATCCCTTCGGCCTCGGCGGATCGGTGACGGCCGGAATCGTCTCGGCGCGCGGCCGCGATATCGGCGCCGGCCCCTATGACGACTTCATCCAGATCGACGCACCGGTGAACCGGGGCAATTCCGGCGGCCCGGCCTTCAACACCAAGGGGCAGGTGATCGGCGTCAACGCCGCGATCTTCTCGCCCTCGGGCGGCAATGTGGGTATCGCCTTTGCGATTCCCGCCTCCACCGCCTCCAATATCATCGCCGATCTGAAGGATGACGGCGCCGTGGTGCGCGGCTGGCTCGGCGTCCAGATCCAGCCTGTCTCCAGGGACATCGCGGAGAGCCTCGGTCTCGAGGATGCGAGGGGCGCGATCGTCGCCGAGGCCCAGGCCGACAGCCCGGCGCGCGCCGCCGGCATCCGCTCCGGCGACACGATCCTGTCGGTCGACGGCGAGGCGATCGACGGCCCGCGCGATCTGGCCCGCAAGATCGCCAGCTATCCGCCGGAAAGCGCGGTGGATCTGGAGGTCTGGCGCGAGGGCCGCACCGAGACGGTCGAGGTCACGCTCGGCGAGCTGCGCGAACCCGGCAAGCGGGCGGCCGTCGAGCCCACCGGCGACAGCACCGCCTTCGTCGACAGCCTCGGTCTCGAGCTTGCCTCGGCCAAGGCAGTGGGCGCCGGAGACGCGGGCGTCGTCGTGACGGATATCGCCCGCGACAGCGCGGCCGCGGAAAAGGGCCTGTCGCGCGGCGACGTGATCCTGGAAATCGCCGGCCAGCCCGTGTCCACGCCGCAGGACGTGGCGAGCGCGGTGCTGGAGGCCAGCGAGGCCGGGCGCGGCGCCATCCTGATGCGGGTCAAGAGCGAACGCGCCACCCGCTTCGTCGCCGTGCCCGTGGCCCGCGGCTGACGCGATCACCTAACCATGCGATGGCCCGCAGCGCGCACGCGCTGTGGGCCGTTGCGTGCCCGGCGGCGCCGGGATTAGACCGGGGCCGGACGCGGTGCTAGGGTTTGCGCCGCTGGAGAGAGCCCTCGACCGGGCCTCTTGGAACGAAGACGCTGGAACGAAGACGCTGGCGAAGGGGCGGGAGACGCATGCGGATACTGATCGTCGAGGATGACCTGGAGGCGGCGAATTACCTCGCCAAGGCCCTGCGCGAGGCAGGGCACGTGGTGGATCACGCCGCCGATGGCGAGGCCGGCTCGGAGATGGCGGGTGCCGCGCCCTACGACGTTCTGGTCGTCGACCGGATGCTGCCCAAGCGCGACGGCCTGTCGGTGATTTCGGGTCTGCGGTCGGCCGGCAATCATACGCCGGTGCTCGTTCTCTCGGCGCTTGGGCAGGTTGACGACCGGGTCACGGGCCTTCGGGCCGGGGGCGACGACTATCTTGCCAAGCCCTATGCCTTTTCGGAACTGCTCGCCCGCGTCGAGGCGCTCGGCCGCCGGCCGCGCCAGCAGGAGATCGAGACGCGTTATACGGTGGGCGATCTCACGCTCGACCGGCTCAGCCACACGGTGACGCGCGCGGGGCGCGACATTCCGCTTCAGCCGCGCGAGTTCAAGCTGCTGGAATATCTCATGCAGCACGCCGGGCAGGTGGTGACGCGTACCATGCTGCTCGAGCACGTGTGGGAATACCATTTCGACCCGCAAACCAACGTCATCGACGTGCACATCTCGCGGCTTCGGGGGAAGATCGACAAGGAGTTCGACACGCCGCTGCTGCATACGGTGCGCGGCGCCGGATACACGATCCGTGACCCCGCTCGCTAGGCTGCTGCGCACCACGGCGATCAAGCTCGCGCTGATCTATCTGGCCGCCCTGTCGCTCGCCTCCGGCGCGGTCGCCGTCTATCTGTCGCAGAACACCGCGACCGTGCTGCGCGAGCAGATCGTCGAGACGGTGGATGCCGAGATCGCGGGCCTTGCCGATCAATACCGCATCGGCGGCATTCGCGGGCTGGTCGCCACGGTGGAGGCGCGCTCGCGCCGGCCCGGCGCCAGCCTCTATCTCGTGACCGACTTTGCCGCCAACCAGATCGTCGGCAACATCGAGACGCTCGACGGACGCGTCTTCGCCCGCGAAAGCGGCGAGTTGCAGCGCGTGAGCTACACGCCGCCGGGCGGCGGCGAGGCGCGCGAGGCGCTGGTGCGGGTGTTTCAGCTTTCCGGCGGCTTTCGCCTGCTGGTGGGGCGCGACCTCCAGGAGCAGCGCTATTTCCGCTCCCTGCTCGCCGAGGTGATGCGCTTCTGGCTGGTGGTGCTCGCCGGTCTCGGACTGATCACCTGGGTCTATGTCAGCCGGCGGGTGCTGAAGCGGATCGATGCCATGGGCGCGACGAGCCGGCGGATCATGTCAGGCGATCTCGCCGAGCGCCTGCCGGTCGAGGGCACGGGCGACGAATTCGACCGCCTGGCGATCAGCCTCAACACCATGCTCGACCGGATCGAGGGGCTCATGCAGGGCCTCAAGCAGGTGTCAGACAACATCGCCCACGATCTCAAGACGCCGCTGACGCGGATGCGCTCGCGCGTCGAGGAGGCCCTGCGCGCGCAAGCCCCCGGCGGCCCCGCGCAGGCGGCGCTGGAACGCACCATCGAGGACTGCGACGCGCTGATCCGGACCTTCGACGCGCTGTTGCGGATCGCCCGTGTCGAGGCCGGATCCTCGGACGCCGAGCTTGCCGACATCGATGCCGGCGCGCTGGTCAGCGAGGTGGGCGAGCTCTACGAGCCCGTCCTGGAAGACGCCGGCGGCGCGCTGGAGGTCATGGCCCCGTCCGGGCTCCATGTGCGCGGCAACCGCGAACTTCTCGTGCAGGCCTTGATCAACCTCGTGGAAAATGCGGTGAAATACGCAAGGCAGCCCGAGGGCGATGGCGTAAGGGTGGTGCTCGAGGCCGCGCGCCGGGACAAGGACGTCCTGCTCAGCGTGCGGGACTTCGGGCCGGGCATCGCGGATAGCGACAAGGAGCGCGTCGTGCAGCGCTTCGTGCGGCTGGAGGAAAGCCGCAACGCGCCGGGCTCCGGGCTCGGTCTGTCGCTGGTCGCGGCGGTGGCGCGCCTGCACGGCGGCCGCTTCCGGCTGGTCGATGCGGAGCCGGGCTTGCGGGCCGAACTGGTCATGCCGTGCGCGCAAGACGCGGCACGGGCCGAAAAGACGGGATCGAGCGGGGGAGAGGCGCGTGCAGGGGCAGCCGGATAGGTCGACGAAGGACGATGGCGACACGCTGATCGAGGCGATACGCATCATTCCGCGTACGGAGGACGCGGACGCCGCCGAGGCGATCCTGACGGATCTTGCGCCGGCGCTCGCGCGGCTCGACGACGGGCAGGGGGACACCGCGCGCAGGTTTCTCGCCGGTGCCTTGGGTAATGCGCCGTACCTGCGCGATCTCGCCTGTTTCGCGCCCGAGCGCCTCGGTGACATTCTCACGACGTCGCCGCAGGCGCGCATCGGCCATCTGGTCGAGGCGGCTGAGGCGGCGACCGCCGACGACGAGGCGGGCCTGATGGCCACCTTGCGGGGCCTGAAGAACGACCTCGCCCTGACGCTTGCGCTGGCCGATATCGCTGGGGCGGTCGACCTTTATGCGGTGACCGAGGGGCTCAGCCGTTTCGCGGATGCGGCGCTCACCGCCGCGATCCGTTTCTGCCTGCGCGACCTGGAGCGGCGCGGGCGGTTTTCGCCGCACGATGCCGCGCGGCCGGAAGAGGGCTCCGGCCTCGTGGTGCTCGCCATGGGCAAATACGGCGCGCTGGAGCTCAACTATTCCTCCGACATCGACCTGATCGTGCTCTTCGACCCCGACGTCGCCCCGATGGCCGGCGGCGCCGAGGCGCCGGTGGAATTCGTGCGGCTCACCAAGCGGCTCGTGAAGATCATGGGCGACCGCACGGCCGACGGCTACGTCTTCCGCACCGACCTGCGTCTGCGGCCGGACCCCGGCGCCACGCCGCTCGCCATGTCGATCCCCGGTGCGCTCGTCTATTACGAGAGCCTGGGCCAGAACTGGGAGCGCGCCGCGCTCATCAAGGCGCGCGCCTGCGCTGGCGACATCGCCTGCGGCGAGAGCTTCCTGAAGGAGATCGCGCCCTTCATCTGGCGCAAGTATCTCGATTTCGCGGCGATTTCCGACGTCCACTCCATCAAGCGCCAGATCCACGCCCACAAGGGGCATGGCGAGATCGCGGTCGCCGGCCACAACGTCAAGCTCGGGCGCGGCGGCATCCGCGAGGTCGAGTTTTTCGCCCAGACGCAGCAACTGATCGCCGGCGGGCGGATCATGGATCTGCGCCAGCGCCGCACGCTCGACACGCTCGCCACCCTGGCGCGGCTGGAGTGGATCGCGGCCGACGCACGCGACGAACTTACCGAGGCCTATCGCTTCCTGCGCGCGGTGGAGCATCGCATCCAGATGCTCAACGACGAGCAGACCCACATCCTGCCTGCCGACGACAGCGCCCGCCGGCGCGTCGCCTGTCTGATGGGCTTCGACGATCTCACCGCCTTCGAGGAGGCCTTGCGGGCGCGTCTGATGACGGTCCAGGCGCATTATTCGGCCCTGTTCGAGAACGAGCCGGACCTTGCCTCCGATCTCGGCAATCTCGTCTTCACCGGCGACGACGACGATCCGGAAACCCTGGAGACCCTGTCGCAGCTCGGCTACGCGCGGCCGAAGGAGGCGTCGAAGATCATCCGCGCCTGGCATTTCGGCCGCTATCCGGCGGTGCGTTCCGCCAAGGCGCGCGAGCGGCTCACCGAGCTTCATCCCGTGCTTCTCACGGCGCTGGCGAGCAGCGACAACGCCGATCACGCCCTGCTCGCCTTCGACGGCTTCCTGTCGAAGCTGCCGGCCGGCGTGCAGTTGTTCTCGCTGCTGCGCTCCAATCCGCATCTCTTGCGGCTCTTGGCCACCGTGATGGGGGCGGCGCCGCGCCTGTCGGAACTGGTGTCGACACGCGTGCATGTGCTGGATGCCGTGCTCGATCCGGCCTTCTTCGGCGCGATGCCGACCTCTGAGGAATTCGCCGCCGGGCTGAAGCGCACGCTCGACCAGTCGCGCTTCTACGAGGAAGCGCTCGACCGGGCGCGCATCTTCGCGCAGGAGCAGCAGTTTCTGATCGGTCTGCGGCTGATCTCCGACACGCTGACGGCGCATCAGGTGGGCGAGGCGCTGGCCCGCCTCGCCGAGACGGTGATCGACGGGCTGATGCCGCGTGTGATCGCCCATGTCGGGGAAAACCATGGCCATCTGCCGGACAGCGACTGGGCGATCCTCGCCATGGGCAAGCTCGGCGGGCGCGAGATGACGGCGGCATCCGACCTCGACCTGATCCTGCTTTACGACCACGGCGAGGACGCCGCGCAGACGGACGGGCGCCGAGCGCTCGCACCCAGCCAGTATTTCATCCGTCTGACGCAGCGCCTGGTGTCGGCCCTGTCCGCCCCGACCGCCGAAGGGCGGCTCTACGAGGTCGACTTCCGGCTGCGCCCGTCCGGCAATGCCGGCCCGCTCGCAACGCGGCTTGCCTCCTTCGAGACCTATCAGGTCAGCGAAGCCTGGACGTGGGAACACATGGCGCTCACGCGTGGGCGGGTCATCGCCTCCTCGTCGGACGCGTTCGCGCAGCGGATCTCGACCCTGATCTCGCAGACGCTGGCGCGCCCGCGCGACCGCGCCGCGATCGCGCGCGAGGTGGCGACCATGCGCGCGCGCATCGAGGCCGAAAAGGGCACGCGGGACGTCTGGGATCTCAAGCAGGTCGCCGGCGGTCTCGTCGACATCGAGTTCATCGCCCAGTTCCTGCAACTCGTCCACGCGCACGACACGCCGCAGGTTCTGTCGCAAACCACCGAAACCGCGCTGGAACGCGCGGCAAGGGCGGGTCTGCTCTCGCCCGGCGATGCCGACGTGCTGCTGCCCGCGATCCGGCTGTACCACGCGCTGACGCAGGTCCTGAGGCTGGCACTGGAGGGCAAGTTCGAGCCCGCGACGGCGCCGAAGGGCGTCAAGGAACTCTTGATCCATGCCGGCGAGGCGCCGGATTTCGCGCATCTCGAAGCGGTGCTGCGGGACCGTCAGGCGGCGGTCCGCGCGGTCTTCGAGCGCCTCGTCGGACCGGTGACCCGCGACTGACGCGCCATTTTCCGTCGCATGTATGCGGGGCGGTTTGGCGGCCCCCACGCCGGTTCCGAGTATCCTGGGTGGATCAGGCCGCCGCGGTCTGCGCGGGGGCAACCGGCAGCGTCACCGTGACGGTGGTGCCTCGGCCGACGGTGGAGCGGATCTGCATCTCGCCGCCGTGCAGGCGCACCAGAGACTGGGCGATCGCCAGTCCCAGCCCCGAGCCCTTGTGCGTCTTGGTGAACTGGTTCTCCACCTGCACGAAGGGCTTGGCGAGGCGGGCGATGTCGCTCTCGCGAATGCCGATCCCGGTATCGGAGATGGCGATGCGAATGGTCGGGGTCGAGCCGGTTTTCACCGCCTCCGCCTTGAGCTCCACGGCGCCGCCGTCCGGCGTGAACTTGACCGCGTTGGACAGGAGGTTGAGCAGCACCTGCTTGATCGCCCGGCGGTCGCCGGTGAGCCGAAGCGCCTCGGCGGTTTCGCTGGAGACGGAGATGTTCTTCTCCGAGGCGGCGGCCGAGATGATGCGCGAGACATCCCCGACGATGGCGCCCAGATCCACATCCTCGCGCTTCAGGTCCATCCGGCCTGCCTCGATCTTCGACATGTCGAGAATGTCGTTGATCACGTTGAGCAGATACCGGCCGCTTTCGTGAATGTCGTTGCAGTATTCGGAGTATTTGTCCGACCCGAGCGGGCCGAACATGCCCTGGTTCATGATTTCCGAGAAGCCAATGATGGCGTTCAGCGGCGTGCGCAGCTCGTGCGAGATATTGGCGAGGAACTCCGACTTCGCCTGGTTGGCTTCTTCCGCGCGGTTCTTTTCCTCGGAGTATTTCTCGGCCAGTTCGACGAGCTGCTGGGCCTGGACCTCGAGCTTCTGGCGCGACTGGCGCAGGTCGGCGACGGTAGCCATCAGCCGCCGCTCGCTGTCCATCAGCTTTTCCTCGTGCCGCTTGAGCGCGGTGATGTCGGTGCCGACCGACACGAAGCCGCCGTCCTTGGTGCGGCGTTCGGAAATCTGCAGCCAGCGCCCGTCGGCGAGGTGTGCCTCGTAGCTTGAGGAGGGGTCGCTGCCATCGCTGCCGATGGTGGGGCTTGCGGACACCACGGTCTGGCGGGCGGCGGACATCACCTCGGCATAGGGCGTTCCCGCGCGGATCGCCGCATTCGGCAGGTTGTGCAGCGTCTGGTAGTTCGAGTTGCACATCACCAGACGGTTTTCGGTGTCCCACAGCACGAAGGCTTCCGAGATTGTCTCGATCGCGTCGCGCAGACGCAGGTCGGCGGTGCGGCTTTGCTCGGCGAGCTTCTTCTGCTCGGTGATGTCGATGCAGATGCCGATCAGATGCGGTTCGCTGACGCCCGGCTCGCTCTGCACCTGGGCGCGGGCGCGCAGCCACACCCATTCGCCGTTGGCGTGGCGCATGCGGAACTGGCGGTCGACGGTGGTTTCGCCGGTTTCCAGGAGCGACTCGGCGAGCGCATAGAGATCGATGTCGTCGGGATGGGTCAGCGCGGAGATCTCGGAAAAGCCGAGGATGTCGTCGCGCGGCGGCAGTCCGAGCATCTCGTAGAGCGAGGCGGACCAGAACAGGCGGCCGCGGGCGAGATCCCAGTCGAACAGGCCGCATCGGCCGCGGTTGAGCGCGAGGTCGATGCGGGCGCGGGTGGCCGCATAGATCTGGTCGGCCTGCTCCGCCCGGGTCGCCTGGGCGAAGAAGGCATAGATCAGGATCAGCATGACCGAGGCGGTGCCGACGAACAGCGTGACGTTGGCCGATACGTTCGCCCGCCATTGCGCGAAGATCATGTCCTTGTCCTGCACGAGCGCCACCATGCCGAGCCGCCCGTCGAGGTGATGGACGGTGGCATAGGCCGCGTCGTCGGTGTCGGCGGCAATCGTGAGCACGCCGGCGCGCGCGCCGAACACCGTGAGCGGTTGGCCGGCGCCGAGCACCTCGGCGAGCGCGCGCCCTTCGAGATCGGTGCGCATCGGCGCGGTGGCGACGATCTGGCCCTCTGGATCGGCGATCAGGATGCGGCGGCCGTCGCCCGTGGCGCGCGGCGGCAGGCTGTCGGCCAGCGCGGCCTGAAGCGCGGTGTGGAACCCCTGTTCGGGCAGATCGGCCTCGGCGGCCGCGAGGCGGGTCGCCAGTGTGGTGGCGATCATCGTCAGATCGTCGCGGGCGCGCTGATCCGTTTCCTCGTGCTCGTAGGACAGCGTGAGCGCGCGGTAGGTGGCAATAGCGGCGATGAACACCACGCACAGAACGGGAATGGCGCGCCGGAAGAAGGGTTCGGCCGTGAGGAGGCGCTGATAGGCGGGGTGGGCAAGCAGCCGGATGTGACCGGTCAGAGACCGGGCGTCGCGCTGTCGTTTGAGCAAGTCCGCGAATCGACGCGCGGACGCAGTGCCTGTAAAGGCGCGCGCCATGTCGTTGGCTCCCGATGTGTCGATTTTGGCCGCAAACTGAACGCAACCGGCGCTCGAATCGACTTCATTTGAATCGCATTCGCGGGGTTTGTCCAGACGTCGGGAAGAAAAATATAGTTAATCGAAGGTTAATTTTTGGCCGTCGCGCACAACTCCCACGAGTCTTTTTGTTTCGGAGGCGATTCGACCTGACGGGCGCGGCGAGATCCTTCGCCGGCGCCCGGGCGAACCTCGCCGGCCCTATTGCAGGCAGCGGTCGACGATGTCGCGCAGATCCGGCGACAGGTCCGTCCTTGCGGCAAGATGCTGCAGGGCGGTCTCCGCCTTCGACCGCCGTCCCGGCTCGAGCGCGCGCCACGAGCGGAAGGCGGACAGAAGCCGCGCGGCGGTCTGCGGATTGCGCGCGTCGAGCTGCAGGGCGAAGTCGGCCACGAAGGCGTAGCCGGCGCCATCCGCGCGATTGAACTGGCTCTGGTTGCCACTGGCGAAGGCGCCGATCAGCGCACGCACCCGGTTCGGGTTGGCCGGCGAGAAGCCGGGATGCGCCATCAGCGCCTTGACGGTGTCGAGCGTGTCGGGCGCCGGTGCGGTGGCCTGAACCAGGAACCACTTGTCCATGGCGAGCGGCGTGCCGGCATGGCGCTCGGCGAATGCGTCGAGGGCGGCGTCGGCGCCGGGCAGTCGGGCATGCACCAGCGTCGTCAGCGCGGCAAGGCGGTCGGTCATGTTGTCCGCGGCGTCGAAATGCGCGGTCACCAGCGCGCCGTCGGCATCTCGTTCGCCATGTCCGAGATAGTCGAGCAGCCCGTTGCGCAGGGCGCGCCGGCCGGCCTCCGCCGCGTCGGGCGTATAGGCGGTGCGGCTTGCCGTTGCGTCGTAGAGGGCGCGAAGCGTGTCGTGCAGGGCGTCGCTCAGGGCCGCGCGCAGCCGCCCGCGGGCGAGATGCACGGCCTGCGGATCGACGTTGCTGCCAAGCTCCCGCGCGATATCGGATTCGCCCGGGAGTTGCAGGCACAGCGCACGGAACGCCGGTTCGAGCGTCTCGTCGGTCACGGTGCGCTCGATCGCCGACAGAAGCGCCGGATCGACCGCGACGGTCTGCTGCCCGGAGAGGGCCTTCGTTCCCGCGATCAGCGTCTTGGTGACGACCCGATGCAGCGCCGCCCAGCGGTTGAACGCGTCGTCGTCATGCGCGGCGAGAAACAGGAGCTCCGCATCGTCGAGATCCGTGCTGAGCGTCACCGGCGCGGAAAACCCCCGCAGCAGGGACGGCACCGCCGGCCGGTCCACGCCGGAGAAGACGACGGTCTGCGCCGGCGTGCGGATGTGAAGGACGTCGCCGGTCATCTCGGCGCCGCTCACCGCCTGCGGCTCGAGGCGCTGGCCGTCCTCGCCGATCAGCGCGACGCGGAGCGGAATGTGCATCGGCTGTTTCGCGCTCTGCTGCGGCGTCGGCGGCGTGTGCTGGCGCACGGTGAGCGTCAGCCGGCGTTCGTCGGCGTCGTAGTCGCGGGTCACGTGAAGCCCCGGCGTGCCGGCCTGGTCGTACCAGCGCGCGAATTGCGACAGGTCCTGTCCGCTCGCCTCCGCGAAGCAGGCGAGGAAGGCCTCCACCGTCGTGGCCTCGCCGTCGTGGCGGGCGAAGAACAGGTCCATGCCCTTGCGGAATGCGTCGGCGCCGATCAGCGTCTTGAGCATCCGCACGACTTCGGCGCCCTTCTCGTAGACGGTCGCCGTGTAGAAGTTGTTGATCTCGTGGTAGAGGCGCGGGCGCACCGGATGCGCCAGCGGGCCGGCGTCCTCCGGGAACTGATGCGATTTCAGAAGCCGCACGTCGGAGATGCGCTTGACGGGGCGCGAGCGCATGTCGGCGGAAAACTCCTGGTCGCGAAAGACCGTCAGCCCCTCCTTGAGGCAGAGCTGGAACCAGTCGCGGCAGGTGATGCGGTTGCCGGTCCAGTTGTGGAAATACTCGTGCGCGATCACCGCCTCGATGCCGGCGTAGTCCTGATCGGTCGCCGTGTCGGGATCGGCGAGCACGTATTTGTCGTTGAAGATGTTGAGACCCTTGTTCTCCATCGCCCCCATGTTGAAGTCCGACACGGCGACGATGTTGAACACATCGAGATCGTAGCAGCGCCCGTAGGCCTCCTCGTCCCAGCGCATCGAGCGCTTGAGACTGTCCATCGCCCAGTCGCATTTCGCCTCGTTGCCGTGCTCCACATAGATGTTGAGCGCGACTGCGCGGCCCTCCGCCGTCGTGAAGCGGTCCGACACGCACGCGAGATCGCCGGCGACGACGGCGAAGAGGTAGCTCGGCTTGGGGTGGGGATCGTGCCACACCGCGAAATGGCGGTCGGTGCCGGGGATATCGCCCGCCTCGACCGGATTGCCGTTGCCCAGCAGCACTGGCGCCTCGCCTTTGCGCGCCTCGATCCGCGTCGTGTAGACGGAGAGGCAGTCCGGCCGGTCGAGGAAATAGGTGATGCGGCGAAAGCCCTCGGCCTCGCACTGGGTGCAATAGGTTCCGTTGGAGCGGTAGAGGCCCATCAGCCTGGTGTTGGCGTCCGGGTCGAGCCGGGTTTCCATCTCCAGCGTGAAGGGACCGTCGGGCACGCGCGCGATCTCCAGCCGCCGCGGCGTGACGCTGTAGCGCTCCGCCGGCAGTGCCTGGCCGTCGAGCGTGAGACCCGTCAGCTGCAGGTCGTCGCCGTCCAGCACCAGCGGCTCGCCCGGATCGCCGCCCGGCGCGCGGCGCACGACGAGGCGGGCGGTCACGCGGGTCGCGCGCGGCGCGAGGCGGATGTCGAGATGCACCGCGTCGATCGCGAAGGCGGGCGGACGATAGTCCTCGAGGCGAACGGGCGCGGGGGTGTCTGGGCGCATCTGCATGTCCTGATGTTCGGTGGTGTGTCGGTTGCGCGCGGGGTCGGGTCAGCAGGCGCCGCGCAGCATGCCCGCCAGCGTATGCGTGAGATCGCTGCCGGGATCGGCGAGCGGCGCGATGACGGTGAAATGGTTGTCCGTTCCCCGCACGTCGAGCTCCGTGGCGACGCCGCCGCGTCCCCAGACGTCGACGACGACCCGCGACTGGCGCAGGAATTCCGAGGATTCCCCGCCGCCGACGGCGGCGATCAACCGCGTGCCCGCCGGGGCGCCGAAGGCGATCGGCGAGGCGGCGATGGCCTCCGCGCGGGTGAGCCGCAGCTTGGCGTTGAGCGAGGTGTCGATGAGCGGCTGAAGGTCGAACAGTCCGGAAATCGACAGGCCCGCCGGCACGAGGCGCGGCGGCAGTCCGCGCTGTCCCCAATCGGTCGCCAGCAGCGTGGCCGTCAGATGGCCGCCGGCGGAATGCCCGAAGGCCACGACCGGTTTGCGATAGCGCTCCCACAGATGACCGGTAAGGCGGCGGATTTCCTCCATGATGTCGGGAATGCGCACGTCCGGGCACAGCGAATAATTCGCGACCGCGCAGGGAAGGCCGTTTTCGACCAGTCCGCGCGCCATGTGCGAGAAGAAACTGCGGTCGAGCGCCTGCCAGTAGCCGCCGTGGATGAAGAGCCCCAGCGCACCCTGCGCGGGCATGCCACCCGCCGGCAGGAAGAGGTCGTAGGTGGTGCGCTCCGACAGTTCATACGGAACCGCCAGGTCCGCCGTCGCCACCGCGCGGAAGGCGGAGGCATCGCGGGCCCAGCCTTCGATAAGGGCAGGGTGCTCGGGGACAAGCGCCCGGTTGTTGTATTCCGCTTCGTAATCTATCACGCTGCACCGCTCCTGTTCGCACCTGCCGTCTTACCCGCAGACGGCGCGTCAGGACAAGGACCGCCGGCGCCGGGCGTGAACCGGAGCGGAGCGGACCGACCGGGAAACAAAACGATGATCGCACGCCTCAGGGACTACTCACGCAAGCGGATACGGGGCATCTCGATGACGCTGCTCGTCGGCGCGGCCTTCGGCACGTTGCTCGCGGTGTCGATGCTGCTCGTGCTCTCGCTCGCCGTGACCGCCAATGTGCGCAACACGTTTTCTCTTCTCAACGACAAGGCGATCCTCGCCACCAACGCGCTGGAACGGCGGGTGCGCGGGCATCTCGCTCTGGCGCAGGACGCGGTCGAGGCGCTCAAGACGCAGTTCGACGACCGTTCGCACGACCTGTCCGCCTTCGACGAGCTGCGGCCGATCATGCTCGCCGCCGTGCATGCCAATCCCTCGATCGACGTGCTGGTCGTCTCCGGTCCGAACGGGGACGAGGAGTTCGGGATCTTTCGCGCGGCGTCGGGCACGCTGTGGCCGTTCCGCCGGCGCGAGGTGCCCGACGCGGCGCGCCGCTACGCGCTGCCGCGCGTGGCGGCCGGCTCGCCGCCGACCTGGGGACCGCTGCTGCCGGCCGACGACACGCTCTATGCCAATGTCACGGTGCCGCTGGTCACCGGCGGGGCGCTGTCCGGCTATCTCACGGCGGCGATCTCGATCGAGGAAATCGCGCGCTCGGTCCGCCAGCTCGACGACGGCCCCTTCGCCACCGTGTTCATCATCGCCAACGGCGACGAGGTGATCGCCCATTCCGATCTGGATCGCCTGCCGCTGGTCGACGGCCGGGTGCCGCGCCTTCCCGCCTCGATCGCCGAGCTCGGCGATCCCGCGCTCATGCGGCTGCGCGACAGTCCGCCGCTGGACAACTTCCAGCAGGCGAGCGCGGCCGGCGTCACCGTTCGCGATCTGGAGACCGAGGGCGACGGGCCGGATTATCTGGCGATGACCAAGACGCTGGCCGGCTACGGGCCCGGCCTGTGGACGGTCGGTCAGTACTACGAGGCGTCGAGCGTGACGCGCGAGGTGCGCCGGCTGATCGGGTCGGCGGCGGTGGGGCTGGTGTCGATCCTGATCGCGGTCGTCCTCTCCATCCTGCTGGTGCGCCGCGCCGCGCGGCCCCTGAAGGAGATCGCGGATCGCGCCGACCACATCGCCGCGCTCGAGTTCGACCGCGTGGCGCCGCTGCCGCGCAGCCGCATCAACGAGCTCGATCAGGTCTACCGGGCCTTCAACGCCATGGTCGACGGGCTGAAGGCGATGAACCCCTATGTGCCGCGCTCCCTGTTCCGCAAGCTGATGCGGCTCGGCGTCGATACCGCCGCCGAGGCGCAGGAGCGCGATCTCACCCTCATCTTCACCGACATCGTCGGCTTCACCTCGCTGTCGGAGCATCTGAGCGCGGCCGACACCGCCCGCATGCTCAACGATCACTTCGCGCTGCTCGTGGAGGCGGTCGAGGCGGAAGGGGGCACGGTGGACAAATTCGTCGGCGACGGCATGCTGGCCTTCTGGGGCGCGCCCGACACGCGCCCCGACCACGCCGAGGCGGCGGTGCGGGCGAGCCTTGCCATCGCGACCGCCGTGCGCCGCGCCAACGCGCGGGCCGAGGCCGACGGCGGCCATCCCGTCCGGGTTCGGATCGGCCTGCACACCGGCCGGGTGGTGGTGGGCAATGTGGGTGCGCGCGACCGCTGGAATTACACGGTCGTCGGCGATGCGGTGAACCTGTGCGAGCGCCTGCAGGCGCTCGGTCGCGACATCGCGCCGGACTCGGATGTGGTGATCCTGGCAAGTGACGCGGCCATGGCGCGTCTGGCGGACGTTCCGGCCCGGGCGGAAGGAACGCATGTGCTGCGCGGCCGCCAGAGCGCGGTCAGCGTCTGGCGGCTCGATCTCCCGCCCGAGGGCCTGCCGGCCGAGGATCAGCAGGGCGGAATGGCGGGTGCGCAGGCGCGCTACGCGCGCGATGCGGCGGGCGACTGAGCCGCTGTGTTACGGGCACGACATTCTTTTGTGATTTGCATCACTTGTCATTACAGTTGCGATGCCATTCTGGATCCGGCCGTCTCCGTGCCCCATGGGCAAGATCGGAGCGGAGGGAAGACCGGAGCGGACTGGACAATCGCGCCGCTGCCCGACCTGTGTGCGGGTGATCCGTCTGCGGGCGACCCGTCCGCCGGACGGTCGTGTCGCGAGGAAAGGCACGGCCTGAGCCGGGCTGAGCGGACATGGGCAGGCTGGACGGTCGGAGAGGCCGGGCGACCGGGTGAAAGAGAACGAGTGAGAACGAGAGGCGAAAGGGAACGCATGCCGGAGGAGGGCGGTCGCCAGTGAACGTGTTGTCGGTCGACCGACTGAGCGTCGAGTTCGTGACGGCGGAGGGCCGCGCGCGCGCCGTGCGGGACGTCTCCTTCGACGTGCCGCGCAATCGCACGGTCGCGCTGGTCGGCGAGTCGGGCTCCGGCAAGACCGTGATCTCCCAGACGATCATGGGTTTGCTGCCGGAAAAGGCCGAGATCACCGGCGGGCGCGTGCTGTTCCAGGACGTCGAACAGTCCGGCGGTCCGGTCGATATCGCGGCGCTCGGGCGCAAGAGCCCGGCCATGCGCGCGATTCGCGGCAACCGCATCGCGATCATCTTCCAGGAGCCGATGACCTCCCTGTCGCCGCTGCACACGATCGGCGACCAGATCGGCGAGGCGGCGGCGCTGCATCGCAATGTCTCGCTGCCCGAGGCGCGCGAGCTGACGCGCGACATGCTGCGCCTCGTGCGCTTTCCCGATCCCGACCGGGCCTTGCAGTCCTATCCCTTCGAGCTGTCGGGCGGGCTGCGCCAGCGCGCGATGATCGCCATGGCGATGATCTGCCGTCCCGCGCTGCTCATCGCGGATGAGCCCACCACCGCGCTGGACGTGACGATCCAGGCGGAAATCCTCAAGCTCATCAAGGATGTGCAGGCCGAGCTGCATATGTCGGTGCTGCTGATCACCCATGATTTCGGTGTCGTCGCCAACATGGCCGACGAGGTGGTGGTGATCTATCACGGCCAGATCATGGAAAAGGGCAGCGCCGAGGCGCTGTTCTCCAATCCGCGTCACGACTATCTCAAGGCGTTGCTTCACGCCGTGCCGCGCTTCGGCATGGAGGCGGGCGAGCGTCTCGTGCCGATCCGCCCGATCGAGCCGCATGCCGAGGGCTTTCTGAAAAGCGGCCGGGCGCAGCATGTCGCCACCGGCGCGCCGCTCGTCACGCTGACCGGGGTCACCAAGCGCTTCACGATCCGCAAGGGCAGTTTCTTCGGCTCCCGGGCGAACACGCTGCTGGCGCTGGACAACGTCAATCTGACCGTCAATCGCGGCGAGTGCCTCGGGCTCGTGGGCGAATCCGGGTCGGGCAAGACGACGACGGCCAAGGCGATCCTGCGCGCGCTGGAGATCGACGAAGGAGAGATCCACTACGACGCGGGCAACGGGCCGCGCGACGTGGCGCATCTCGCCGGCGCCGATCTGCTCGACTACAGGCGCCGGGTGCAGCTCATCTTCCAGGATCCGTTTTCCTCGCTCAATCCGCGCATGACGGTGAACGACATCCTTCTGGAGCCCTTGATCATCCACAAGGTCGGCACGGCGGAGGAGCGGGCGGAGCGGGTGCGCGAGCTGATGCGCCTGGTCGGGCTCGATCCGCGCTACCTGCGCCGCTATCCGCATTCCTTTTCCGGCGGCCAGCGCCAGCGCATCGGCATCGCCCGGGCGCTTGCGCTCAATCCCGAGTTTCTGCTGTGCGACGAGCCGACCTCCGCGCTCGACGTTTCGGTGCAGGCGCAGATCCTCAATCTTCTCAAGGATCTGAAGACCGAACTCGGCCTGACCTATCTCTTCGTCAGCCACAATCTCGCGGTGGTCGACTATATCGCCGACCGGATCGCCGTGATGTGCCGGGGCCGGGTCGTCGAACTCGCCCCGACGCGGCAGCTCATCGAGCAGCCGATCCACCCCTACACGCGCGCGCTGCTCGACTCCGTGCCCGAGCCGGACCTCGACGCGCCGCTCGATTTCGAGGCCCTCGACGCCGGCCGCGCATCCGAACCGGATGCCTGGCCCGAGCCCTATCGGCTCGTCGAGGGCGCGACGCCGGTGCTGGTGGAAGCCGCGCCGGGCCATTTCGTGTGCGCGCCGGGCGACGCCGGCCGCGCATCCGCATCACCGGTCAGGGAGGCCGTATCATGAAGCTGTGCCCAAGACATATCGTCACCGCACTGGGGAGCATGGCCGCCATCTGGGCGCTAGGGGCGGGCGCCGCGCTCGCGCTCGATCTCAAGGAACCGCCGGCTCTGGCCGACCGGGTCGGCAAGGATCTGCCGCCGGTGGCCGAGCGGGTTCCGCGGGAGCCGCTGGTTGTCGATCTGGCGGCAAAGGGCCGGCAAATCGGCCGCTCCGGCGGCGAGATCCAGACGATCATCGGCCGCTCGAAGGATGTGCGGCTGATCAACGTGTGGGGCTATGCCCGGCTTGTCGGCTACACCGAGGATCTGGACCTCGTGCCGGATCTGCTGAAGGACCTCGTGTCGGAGGACGACAAGCGCTTCACCCTGCATCTGCGCGAGGGGCACAAGTGGTCGGACGGCGCGCCGTTCACCGCCGAGGACATCCGCTTCTGGTTCGAGGACGTCGCGAGCAATCCCGAATTGCGTCCCTCCGGCCTGCCGTCCTTCATGCTGGCGGGCGACAAGCCGCCGGTGTTCGAGGTGATCGACGAGACGACCGTGCGCTTCACCTGGGAGGCGCCCAATCCGCTGTTCGCGCCCGAACTCGCCAAGTCGCGTCCGCCCTTCATCTATCGCCCGGCGCATTACCTGAAGCAGTTTCACGCAAAATACGGCGACATGGACGAGATCGCCCGCATGGCGTCGGAGCGCAAGCTGCGCAACTGGGCCTCGTTGTTCAACAAGATGGACGACATGTACAATGCCGGAAATCCGGATCTGCCGAGCCTGCAGCCCTGGATCCGGCTTGCCGACGACGGCGAGCGGCGCTTCGTGCTGCACCGCAACCCCTATTATCACCGCGTCGACACGGCCGGGAACCAGCTTCCCTATATCGACCGGGTTGTCATGACGGTCGCCGACAGCAAGATCATCGCCGCCAAGACGCAGGCGGGCGAATCCGATCTGCAGGCCCGCAACATCGGCTTTTCCGACATCACCATCCTCAAGCAGGGCGAGAAGAGCGGCGGCTACGAGACCTATCTCTGGCCGATCTCCAAGGGCTCGCAGATCACGCTCAAGCCCAATCTCACCGTCAAGGACCCGGTCTGGCGCGAGGTGATGCGCGACACCCGCTTCCGCCGCGCGCTGTCGCTCGCCATCGACCGCAACCTGATCAACAAGGTGCTCTATCTCGGCTTCGGCACGCCCGGCAACGATACGGTGCTGGCGCAAAGCCCGCTGTTCAAGGAGCGCTACCGCGACCTGCACGCCGAGTTCGATCTCGATGCGGCGAACGCGCTGCTTGACGAGATGGGCCTGACCGAGCGGCGCGGCGACGGCACCCGCCTGCTGCCGGACGGCCGCCCGCTGGAAATCATCGTCGAGGCGACCGGCGAGGCGCAGGAGCAGCTCGACGCGCTGGAACTGGTCGGCGAGACCTGGCGCCAGATCGGCGTGAGGCTCTTCCCCAAGCCGAGCCAGCGCGACATCATCCGCGAGCGGGCCCTCTCCGGCCTGCTGCAGATGTCGGTCTGGACCGGCTTCGAGAACGGTATCCCTACCTCGGAAATGCCGCCCATCGATTTCGCGCCGGTGCGCGGCGACTTTCTCTCCTGGGCGTTGTGGGGCGACTACTACGAGACGGACGGGCAGACCGGCGAGGCGCCGGACTGGGGCCCGGCGGCGCGGCTCATCGAGCTTTATGACGCCTGGCTGGTGTCGAGCTCCAGGGAAGAACGCACGCGGATCTGGCACGAGATGCTCGAGATCCACGCCGAGGAGACGATCCACATCGGTCTCGTGTCCGGGGTGCGTCAGCCGGTCGTGGTGCGCGGGCTCGGCAATGTTCCGAAGGAAGGGATCTACGGCTGGGATCCCGGCGCCCATTTCGGTATTCACCGCATGGACGAATTCTTCGTGAAATGAGGCGCGCGCGGCCCCGGGCCGCGCCCCTCCCGGTCTGGGGGACCGCTTGATGGCCTTTTACATCCTGCGCCGGGTGCTGACGATGATCCCGACGCTGCTGGTGATCAGCCTGCTGACCTTCGTGATCATCGAGCTCCCGGCGGGCGACTACATCTCCAACCAGATCGCGGCGTTGAAGACGGCCGGCGAAAGCGCCTCGATCGCCAAGCTGGAGTTCATGCGCGCCGAGTTCGCGCTCGATCGCCCGTTCTGGGAGCGGTATCTGATCTGGGTGGGGCTGTGGCCGGGCCCGCACGGCTTCGACGGCCTGTTGCAGGGCAATTGGGGCTGGTCGTTCGAATATGACCGGTCGGTGGCGGAGGTGGTCGGGCCGACCCTGCCGCTGACCATCGTGCTGAACTTCGCGACGATCCTCTTCGTCTATGTCGTCTCCTTCCCGATCGGCATCTACAGCGCGACGCGCCAGTACTCCTGGGGCGACTATGGCTTCACCTTCGTCGGCTACATCGGCCTTGCGACGCCCAACTTCCTCTTGGGCCTCATTCTGCTGTATCTAGGCAATCGCTGGTTCGGCCTGTCGGTCGGCGGCCTGATGGCGCCGGAATACGTCGGCGAACCGTGGAGCGTCGACAAGGCGCTGTCGATCCTGGCGCATCTGATCGTGCCCACCATCGTGATCGGAACGGCCGGCACGGCGGCGATGATCCGCCGGCTGCGCGCCAATCTGCTCGACGAGTTGCACAAGCAATATGTGACGACGGCACGCGCCAAGGGCATGAGCGAGGCGCGGCTTCTGCTCAAGTATCCCTTGCGCATGGCGCTCAATCCCTTCATCGCCGACATCGGCAATCTGATCCCGTCGCTGGTGTCCGGCTCGGTCATCGTGTCGGTGGTGCTGAACCTGCCGACCGTCGGGCCGGTGCTGCTCAACGCGCTTCAGTCCCAGGACCAGTTCCTGTCCGGCTTCATCCTGCTGTTCGTGGCGATCCTGACGCTGATCGGCATGCTCGTCTCCGACCTGTTGCTGGCGGTGCTGGATCCGCGCATTCGCCTGGGCGGAAAGGCGGCGTCATGAGCGTGCGCGAGGACGACCGCGTGTCCGGAACCGATCACTACGTTAATCCCGAGCCCTTCAATCCGACGGTGGCGGAAGAGCTGACGCCGGAGCAGGAGCGCTTCTATCAGGCGTCGCAGTGGACGATCATGTGGTGGAAGTTTCGCCGCCACAAGCTCGCCGTCTGGTCCGGCGCGATCCTGATCCTGTTCTATCTGCTGGTGCCCTTCGCCGAGATCGTCGCGCCCTATACCGCGAACGATCGCTCCAACGATCATCTTTACGCCCCGCCGCAGACATTGCACCTCTTTCACGACGGCGAGTTCGTCGGGCCCTTCGTCTACGGGCTGGAGGCGAGCGTCGACCTGGAGACGGTGCGCTGGGTCTTCACCGAGAACCGCGACGACGTGCAGCCCCTTCGCTTCTTCTGTTCCGGCTCGCCCTACATGTTCTGGGGGCTGTTCGAGGCCCGGTTCCGTCTGGTCTGCGCGGCGGAGGGCGGCACGCTCTTTCTGCTTGGAACGGACCGGCTGGGGCGCGATCTCTTCTCCGGTCTCGTCTACGGGGCGCGCCTGTCGCTGACCGTCGGTCTCGTCGGCGTGACCATCTCCATCGTGCTCGGCCTGTTCTTCGGCGGGCTCGCCGGCTTCTTCGGCGGCTATATCGACAGCGCGGTGCAGCGCATGATCGAGATCCTGCGCTCGCTGCCCGAACTGCCCCTGTGGATGGCGCTTTCCGCCGCTCTGCCCGTCACCTGGTCGCCGGGCTGGATCTATCTCGGCATCACCGTGATTCTCGGGCTTCTCGACTGGCCCGGGCTCGCGCGGGCCGTGCGCTCCAAGCTGCTGGCGCTGCGCGAGGAGGAATACGCGCGCGCGGCGACACTGATGGGCGCCAGGCCCGGCCGCGTGATCCGCAAGCACCTGCTGCCGGGCTTCACCAGCCACATCATCGCCTCCGCGTCCCTGTCGATCCCGGCGATGATCCTCGGCGAGACGGCGCTCTCCTACCTCAATCTGGGCCTGCGCCGGCCGGCCGTGTCCTGGGGCGTGTTGCTCAACGAGGCGCAGGACATCTCCGTTGTGGTGGTCTATCCGTGGCTGATGGCCCCTGTCGTGCCGATCGTCATCGTGGTGCTCGCCTTCAATTTCCTGGGCGACGGTTTGCGCGACGCCGCCGACCCGTATAAGTGAGGCGGGTGCTGGACGCTCGCGTGCCTGATGACGGGGTGCTGGCCGCCAGAGGGTGCGAGACCGGAGACGAATATGGCCAAGAACGCATCGACCGCCAACGGCTGGGACGAGGAATACCGGCGCGGGCGCTGGTCCTTCCTGCGTGACCTCTCCGAAAGCGGGCGATACGGCATCATCGGCATGTGGCTGTCCTTGAACGGCGCGCTCGACAAGGTGCTCGACATCGGATGCGGCGAGGGGCTGCTCTACGAGCGGCTTCAGCCGATGGGGATCGGGCATTACGTCGGCGTCGATCTGGCGCCGGCCGCACTCGGCATCGCCGATGTCGACCCCGAGATCGCCGCGCTCAGGGCCGGCGATCTGCACACCTTCACGCCGGACAAGGGCGAGACGTTCTCCGCCATCGTCTTCAACGAGGTGCTGCATTTCTCCGACGATCCGGCCGCCGCCGTCACGCGCTACCTGCCGTTCCTGGCGCCCGGCGGCGTGATCGCGGTCTCGATGTATTCGCCCAAGCGTCTGGAATCGGGCGCGAACCGCCTGATCGCCCGGCTGTGGGAGGCGACCGACGGTCCCGACTGGGAGGTGCTCGACGACTATCGGCTGACGTCGGACAAGAAGAGCGTCACCTGGCGGCTGCGGCTGATCCGGCCGGCCGGCGCCGTCACGCAGGACGCCTGATCCGGCGCGCCTACGTTTGTCCCGATCCACGGACAAGATCCGCGATCCGCGTGAAGCGCGCGCCGGGATGGCTCTTCAGGATCTCGAAGGTGCGGTCCAGAAAGTCGAAGGACGCATCGTCCTGCGCCAGATGATGCGACAGGAGACCGAGCGGGTCGTCGGCATTGGTGCGCCGGCGGGCGAGGTGATAGTCGATGCGCAGTTCGGCCGCGTGCCAGCCGATGAAGCCCGCGCCCTTCTTCCATTTGATCATGTCGACATGCGTCTGCACGAAGGGCAGCGCGCGCGGGTGAAACTGCGTGAAGGCGGAGGTCGCGACAAGGCCGGCCTCCGGCAGGCGCGCAGCGATGCGCGGCGCGATGCGGTTCCACGGCGGCACGAAGACGGGCACGAAACGGTCGCCGAAGAGCTCCGCCAGCCGCGCTCGGCTCCGGGCGATCCCCGCAATCGCCGCATCGGGATCGCGCCGCGCCCCGAACTCCGCCGCCTTCTCGCCGCGTCCCTTGTCCTGATGGTTGCGATGCTCCACGCCATGCTGGAGGATGCTGACGAAGCCTTCGCCGGCGATCCGCGCGGCAAGCTCTGCCGTCGCCCCCGCCGGGATCGCGGCCAGCGCCACCTCGATCCCGTGGCGGTTGGCGATGGCGATCAGCCGGTCGAGCGCCGGCGTCGGTTCGATGGCGTCGTCGTCGCGCCACCACACGGGCACGCTGAGATCGCGGGCGGCGAACCAGTCGAGATGCCGGACGAGCGTGTCGCGAAACGCGCGGAACTCATGGAAGCCGCTCATCGCGCGCGCGCCTCCAGATCGGCGAGCAGGATGTCGGCCGCCCGGTCCGCGCCGCCGACCTCGACCGAGACATGGCGCCGGGGCAGGGCGAGCGCGTCGTCGACCGAAGCGGCAAGGGCTTCCGGCGTGAGGGTCGCTTCCGCCGTGACGACGGCGCGGCCGTGGCGGGCCAGTGCCTCGGCGCGCTGCTGCTGCTCGGTTTCCTTGATCTGCGCGAAGGGCACGAAAACGGCCGGCACGCCCGCGCGCAGCACGTCGAGCACGGTGTTGTAGCCGGCCTGGCTGACGGAGAGCCGCGCGCGGGCGAGCAGCGCGGGGAAGTCAGGCCGCGCGCGTTCCGCGATCAGGCCCTCGCCGGCGCGCGCCTGCAGCCGGGCGAAGGTCTCCGCGTCGATGTCGTGTCCGGCGAGCAGCCGCCAGCGGCAGTCTCCGGCGCGGCGCGACAGGGCGCGCGCGTCGAACACCGCCTCCAGCAGATGCGCGCCGACCGCGCCGCCGCCGCAGGAGACCACCACCTCGTCCTCCCCGTCGCCGGCGGGCGCCGGCGGGCGCGCGCCACCCGTCTCGACGAATCCGGTGTAACGCAGGCGGTCGGCGATCCGGTCGGTGAAGGGGAAACTGTCCGCCAGGCGGATGAAGGCCGGGTCGGAGTGGACGAGCACCCGGTCGAAGGCGGCCTCGGCGCGTGCCGCCATTTCCTCTTCCTTCCAGAGCTCCTGCTTGCGCACGAGAATGTCGCGCACGGAACTGGCGATCAGGGGGCGGCGGACCCGTGCCCGCGCGGCGGCGACGAGCGGCTCCATCTCGAAGGCGAAGGGCCGCCGGCCGAAGGGCCAGGTCTCGGTGAGCAGCAGATCGACGTCGCGCGCGGCGAAGGCGGCCAGCGTCGCATCGCGCCGATGCGCCTTCCAGGTCGCGTCGATCTCCGTCCCCTCCGGCGTCACAAAGGACTTGAAGCGGGCATCGCGCGCGCGCACCGGCGGCAAAGTAACGACGTCGAGTCCGTCGAGATCGGCGAGCGGCGGCGGCGTGTTGCCGGTCGCAAGCGTCACCGCAACGCCGCGCCGGGCGAGCGCGCGGCCGATGGCGGCGGCGCGCATCAGGTGGCCGGTGCCGAGAAGATGCTGCACGTGGATGAAGGCGGAGAACGTCATGACGGCGGATCGGTAGCCTGCCCGCCGTGGTTCCGCAAGGCTGCGTCGAGCAGTGTGTCGAGCCGTTCCGCCCCGGCATTGAGCGCATGCCGGCGGGCGATATAGGGCCGCGCGGCCGAGCTCAAGCGGTCCAGGAGGGCGGCGTCGGTGATCAGACGGCGCAGGTTGGCGGTAAAGCCGGCCGCATCGCCCTCGCGCGACAGCAGTCCGGTCTCGCCGTCCGCGACCACATCCGGCACGCCGAAGGCATCGCCGCCGACGACCGCCAGCCCGCTTGCCTGGGCCTCCAGAAAGGCGAAGCCGAAGGCCTCGCGGATCGCCGGCCAGACCAGCACGTCGTGGCGGGCGTAGAGCGCGGGCATGGCCTCGCCCGGCAGGGCGCCGGCGAAGGTGGTGCGCGCGGGCGGAAAGAGCGGTTCGATCCCGGCGCGGGCCGGGCCGTCGCCGACGATGGTCAGCGTCCAGTCGCGGTCGCCGAGCCTGTCCAGGGCCTCGGCGAGCAGGCGATAGGAGGCGGCCTTGTCGCCGTCGCGCATCATGCCGACGGCCAGCAGGCGGACGGGCTCTCCCTTAGCGCGCGGCACCCGGGCCGCCTCGAAGAACGGTGTCGCGTCGAGAAACGGCGGGCACACGGCCAGCCGCTCCGGCGCGACAGCGGGCGTGAGACACTGCAGATCGGCGCGATGGAGCGCGACGACCATGTCGGCGCGGGCCAGCGCTGCATCGGCGGCGGCGAAGCCATGGGCCCATGGCCCCGTCCGTCGCTTGGGGGCGCGGCTCGCTTCCACGACGACATACGGCAGGTCGAAGGCGTCGGCGAGCGCCGGGCCGATCCAGTCCGGGGCCTTGTGATAGAGGTGATAGGTCAGAAAGAGGTCCGGCACTTGGCCCCGGCGGCGCCAGTCCTGCGCGATGCGCTCGGCGTCGGCGCGCGCCGCGCGTTCCAGATCCTGTTGCTGCGCGAGGCCGCCGTCGCGCCGCCACGCGCGAAAGCGGCTCGCGGTCTCCACCCTGTGCCCGCGCTCTTGCAGGGCGCGCACGATGAGCCGTCCCATGGTCCGGTCGCCGGAGGGCACGGGATCGTCGAGCGGCTTCATGGGGGCGGTGAAGGCGATCTGCATCGCATTAAGCCTACAGCATGCGGCTTACAGCACGTCGCGGAAACGCGCGGCCAGCCTGTCGAGGCCCGGCTCGGCGGAAAAGCGGGCGCGCACGTCCTCGGCCGCCGCCTGTCCCATCCGCAAACGGGCATCGGGATCGCGGATCAGGCGGTCCAGCGCCCGCGCCAGGGCGGCCGGATCGGCCGGTGGCACCAGCACGCCGGTCTCGTCGTGCCGGATCAGTTCGGGAATGGCCGACACCTCGCTCGCGACACAGGCAAGCCCCATCGCCTGCGCCTCCATCAGCACGTTCGGCAGGCCGTCGCGGTCGCCCGATTTGGCGACCTTGGAGGCGAGCACGAAGAGGTCGGACCGCGTGGCTGCGGCGATGACGTCCTCGCGCGGGCGCGCACCGTGCCAGACGACACGCTCCGACAGGCCCGCCCCGGCGGCCAGCGCTTTAAGCTTCTCCGACTGTTCGCCGCCGCCGATGTGCTCGAAGGTCCAGTCGAGATCGCGCGGCAGGCGGGCAAGCGCGGCGAGCAGATCGTCGTAGCCCTTTTTCTCCACCGCGCGCCCGACCGACAGCAGGCGGACGGGACCGCCGGCGCCGCCGTCGCCGCGCATCGCGCCGCGGTCCGGGCGGGGGAAGGGCGAGAAGTCGAGCCCGTGGTAGACCAGCTCGATCTTGTCCGGATCGTCGGTCAATCCCTTCAGATGCGCCACATTGAGCCGCGTACAGCTCACGCCCCAGGCCGCGTCGCCGAGTTTCACCCGCAGATCCCACTCCGGGCTCGTCCAGATGTCCTTGGCATGGGCGGAAAACGACCATTCGCGCCCCGAAAGATGCGCCGCGTAGCGCGCGACCGAGCAGGGGGTGTGCAGGTAATGGGTGTGGATCCAGCTGACGTCTTCGGGCAGTTCATGGGCGAAAACGCAGGCCTGGCCCCAGCGCCGCTGCCGGTTGGCGTTGGGCTCGCGCGCGAAATCGGCCTCGAAGAGGGCGCGCGCGGCCTTGTAGGTCGGCTGCCGTTCGGCCCAGCGGCGCGCCGCGCGCACGCGCGCCGGATCGTCCTTCAGGTATTCCGGCAGATAGAGCACGTCGGCCGTGATCTTGCGGTGCACCTCGTGGATGAAGGGATCGTAGGGCTTGCGCAGCGCCACGATGAGCTGCGCGATCCCGCGCTTCTGCATGCCCAGAATTTCCTGCGCGATGAAGGTTTCGGACAGGCGCGGATAGCCTTTGACGACGACGGCGAGGCGGGACATGGAACAACAAGCCTGTGAGGAGCAAGGGAGCGGGCGCGGGACCGGCGGATCAGTCGCCGCCGGCGGCCGCGCGCGGTGCGACCGACGCGCTGTCGCCCGTGAGAATGCTTTCCACCCGGTCGCCGATCACCTCGAGGCCGCCGAGCAGATTGTCGATGCCGGCCGCCGAGGGCGGCGGGGTCTGCGGCAGTTCGGCGAGCGCCTCGATCATCTTGTCGACGTCCGGATAGTCGTCGATCGGAAGGACCTTCAGGAGCCCGATGACCTCGGCGCGGGTCGCGCGGATCGACTGCTCGCGGCGCGGGACGACGCGGGGCACCAGCAGGGTCGGCTTGTCGAAGGACAGGATCTCGCAGAAGGTGTTGTAGCCGCCCATGCCGACGATCGCCTTGGCCGCCGCCATGTAGGGTTCGATGGTCGGCAGGAAGCGCAGGATATGCACGTCGCGCAGCTGCTCCGCGCGGGCCATGAAATCCGCCGTCGCCGAGGCCGGCATGAAGGGGCCGAGCACGATGAGCGCCGGGAAGAGCGGGCGCGTGCGCGCCTCATAGGCCCGCATCACCCAGTCGACCATCTCCACGCCGTCGCCGCCGCCGCCGGGCGTCACCAGGATGAAGGGCTCGTCGTCGAAGGGCAGCGGCTCGGTGATGCGCGCGTCCGCCGGAACGTTGCGGCGCAGATAACCGGTGTTGAGCGCCTTGGCGTGCACGGTGGCAGGCAGGTTCATGCCGGCGAGCGGGTCGTGCAGGTCGGGCGGGCCGTAGATCCAGATCTCGTCGTAAAGCTCCTCGAGCGCCGGATCGACATTCTTGCGTGTCCATTCCTCGCGCAGGAAGGCGGGATCGTCCATCACGTCGCGCAGGCCCAGCACGAGACGCGCCTTGCCGCGCGCCTTGAGCATTTCCAGCGTGCCGAGGATCTCGCCGCGCAGTCCCAGCGGTTCCTTGTCGACGATCAGGATGTCGGGATCGAAGACCTGCGCCGTGTGCTCGATGATCGAGGAGCGGATCGCGAGAATGTGCTCGATGTTGAGCGACAGCGACAGCGGCGTGTACTCGCCGTTGCGCAGCTTGATGACGCCGGGGATGCGCACGAAGTCGACCCGCGACCGGAACTCGAAGCTGCCGATGATCGGCGAGCCGGACAGGATCAGGACGGAGAGGTCGGGAAACCGGCGCGCCAGCGCATGCGCGATCGCCCGGCACCGCCGCAGGTGCCCGAGGCCGAAGGAATCATGACTGTAGATGAGAACTTTCGGGGATGTGTTCGTCATGGAGCCCCATGTGGTGCCTGCAACCGTCCGACGCCCATCGCTACTCCCCGGACCCTATTGCTCTAGCCCCGTGATCTCCGCGATGCAAGGCTGGAGCGGCCCACAGGGGCGTGCCGGGGCGAACTGGCACTTTGAAATCCCCGCGTTATGATGGCCGCACACACGACGCGCGCACGACCGAGTCGGCACAGAGCCCCATGGAAAAAAGCCTTTTCAAGTTCATCTGGCGCTACAGCGCGCGTCAGCAGCTGGCGATCCTGCTGATCACGATCTGCGCCTATCCGGTCACCTATGCGCTGCTCGAACTGCCCAAGCTGATCGTCAACGACGCGATCCAGGGCGAGCTGTTCCCGCGCGAGATCTTCGGCGTCGAATTCGATCAGGTCTCCTATCTGGTTCTGCTGTGCTTCACGTTCCTGGGGCTCGTCGTCCTGTCGAACGGCATCAAGCTGGTGCTCAACATTTACAAGGGCCGGCTCGGCGAGCGCATGCTGCGGCGGCTGCGATTCGAGCTGTTCCAGCGCGTGCTGCGCTTCCGGCTGCCGCACTTCAAGAAGGTGAGCTCCGGCGAGATCATCCCGATGATCACCTCCGAGGTGGAGGATGTGGGCGGCTTCATCGGCGAGGCGGTGGCGCTGCCGGCCTATCAGGGCGGCATGCTGGTGGTGCAGATCGGCTTCATCTTCATGCAGGATCCGCTGCTCGGGCTCGCGGCGATCTCCTCCTATCCGATGCAGGCCTACATCATCCCCAAGCTGCAGCGGAAGGTGGTGATGCTGTCGCGCCAGCGCGTGCGCAACGTGCGGGTGATCGCCGACAAGATCGGCGAGAGCATTACCGGCGTGGCGGAAATCCACGCCAATGACGCCTCGGCCTGGCATTCGGCGGACCTGTCGGATCGGCTGTACGCCAATTACAAGATCCGCTTCAAGATCTTCAACTGGAAGTATTTTATCAAGTTTCTCAATAACTTCATGAATCAGTTGACGCCGTTCCTGTTCTATCTGATCGGCGGTTGGCTGGTGATCGAGGGCGAGTTGTCGATCGGTGCGCTGCTGGCGGTGATCGCGGCCTACAAGGATCTGGCCGGCCCCTGGAAGGAGCTGCTGGCCTACTACCAGATGACGGCCGACGTCGAGGTGAAGTATCAGACGGTCGTCGAGAACTTCGATCCCGCCGACATCTATCCCGTCGGCCGTCTGACCGAGGACGACGAGGTCCCGCTGTCGGGCGACCTGGAAATCCAGAACGCCTCCGTCACCGGCGGCGCGGCGGGCCAGGAAGCGTTCAACATCGATCTCACGGTGCCGGCGGACGCCCATGTCGCCGTGGTCGGTCCCGACGGATCGGGGCGCTCGGAGGTGTTGCAGTTGGCCGCCGGTCTGCTCGGCCCGACGAGCGGGCGGGTGTGCGTTGGCGGGCGCAATCTCGAGCCGCTGAGCGAATCCGTGCTCGGCCGGCAGATCGCCTATGTCGGCCCGGCGGTGCACGTGTGGACCGGGACGGTGCGCGACAACATCTTCTATGGGCTGCGCCATCGCCCGATGCGCCCGCCGGAACGCGACGGCGAGGCCAAGGCGGACTACGCGCGCCGTCTCGCCGAGGCGCGCGCCACGAGCAACCCGCAATACGACATAGAGGCGTCCTGGGAGGATCTGGAGGCGGTCGGCTGCGCCGACGAGGAGGAACTCGTCGCGCGTGGCCTGCGGCTGGTGGAGGCGACGGGGCTGTCGGCCGACCTGTTCCGCATGGGCCTTCAGGCGGCCATCGATCCGGCGCGGCTGCCGGGCATCGCCGACCGGATTCTCGCCGCCCGCCGGGCGCTTGCCGAGCGGGTGTCGAACGACGAGAAGATCTCGGCCATGGTCGAGCTTTGGGACATCGAGCGCTTCAACAACAGCGCGAGCGTGGCGGAAAACCTGTTGTTCGCCGCCCCCGCCGATGCCTCGGTCGAGGTCGAGGCGCTGGCCGGCGACGCCGACGTTCTGGACGTTCTGAAGGACGCGAAACTCTACGACAGGCTCGTGGAGATCGGCCGCCAGATCGCCGAAACCATGGTCGAGCTGTTCGCCAACGTCAGCGACGATTCCGGCCTGCTCGGCGACTATTCCTTCATCACCCGGGACGAACTGCCGGAGTTCGAGCGCATCACCCGGATCGCCCGGGCGGACGGGCGCAAGTCGAAGCTCAAGACGGCGGACGAGCGGCGCCTCATCGGCCTTGCCTTCAAGCTCGTGCCCGCCCGCCATCGTCTCGGCGTGCTCGACGACGAGATGCGCGGCGAGATCGTCGCCGCGCGCGCCGCCTTCCACGAGCGGTTGGCGCAGGCCGACGAGCGCTTCGTCGTCTTCGACCGCGACGCCTATCTGGCGCCCTTGACGATCGAGGACAATCTGCTGTTCGGCCGCCCGCGCGTCGACCGGCGCGACGCGCGCGAGAAGATCGACAAGGTGATCCGCTCGCTGATCGAGGAGCTCGACCTGCGCCAACCGGTCATTCGCGCCGGCCTCGACTTCCATGTCGGCGTCGCCGGATCGCGCCTGTCGGCCGGGCAGCGCCGGCGCGTCGCGCTGGTGCGGGCCCTGGTCAAGAACGCGCCGATCACCGTCCTCGACGAGACCGCGGCCGGCAACAGCGCGGACGAGAAGGCCCTGCGCAAGGCGATCCGCGAGGAACTGGCCGGGCGGATGCTGCTGTTCGGCGCGTCGAATTTGATCGTGGCCGAGGAGTTCGACCATAGTATCGTGATGGACCAGGGGCGGATCGTCTCGGACCGGCACGACACGGAGGGACGCGGCGCGAAGTGACCGCGACGCGGACAACCATGGACATCGGCGCGGTCCGCGGACCGCCCGGCACGGGCCCCGACGAGGGGTCGAGGCGGATGTAGGGAAAGCAAGGCCGGCCATGCGCGGCATCGGCGGGCCGAAGGAGGACATGTGACCCTTGAAGCGGAAGTCGATGCGCTGCGGAAGGTACCTCTGTTTCGCGGGATCGACGCCACCAAACTGAGGCTGCTGGCCTTCATCTCCGACCGCACGCATTTCGCCGCCGGAGAGGAATTGTGCCGCCAGGGGGAGGACGGGGATTCCGCCTTCATCATCCTGGACGGCGAGGCCGACGTGCGCGTGCGCACGTCCGACGGCGAGAAGACCGTGGCACGGCTCGAGCAATATGCGATCGTCGGCGAGATCGCCATCCTGTGCGACGTGCCGCGCACCGCCACGGTGGTCGCCGCCACGGAAATGGACGTGCTGACGGTGTCGAAGGACGATTTCCTGCGTCTCTTGAAGGAATTTCCCGATATGTCGCTTGAAGTCATGCGCACGCTCGCGCAACGTCTGGAGCGCACGACCCAGGATCTGGCCGCGCAAAAGGCATCCGGCACGGCGGCGTGAGGCGAAGTATCGGTGTGAGCAGTTCTCCTTCCCTGTCGATGAAGCTATGGGGTGTGCGCGGCTCGACGCCCACCCCGGGGCAGACGACGCTGCGCTATGGCGGCGAGACCACCTGTTTCGAGGTGCGCGCCGGCGACGACGCGATCCTGATCGATTGCGGCTCGGGCGCGCGCAATCTCGGCGTCGCGCTGCATGCCGCGCCGCCGCGCGCGCTGGACCTGTTCTTCACCCACACTCATCTGGATCACATCTGCGGGCTGCCGTTCTTTTCCCCCGCCTATGACGACCGTTTCGAGATCACGGCCTGGGCCGGCCATTTTCCCGACCGCGCCGGTCTCGTCGACATCATCTGCCGCATCATGTCGCCGCCGATCTTTCCGGTCGCCGCCAACAAGCTGCGCGCCGTGTCGTTCCGCAATTTCCGCGCCGGCGACACCGTGGCGCGCGACGGGCCGATTACGCTGCGCAGCGTGGCGCTGAACCATCCCGGCGGCGCCACCGGCTACCGGCTGGAGCACGGCGGAAAGTCGATCTGCATCATCACCGACCACGAACACGGCGACCCGGAGGTGGACCGCGCGGTCCGGCGCTTCGTTCAGGACGCCGACGTGATGATCTACGACGCGATGTACACCGACGCGGAGTATCCGCGCTTCGTCGGCTGGGGGCATTCGACCTGGGAGAAGGGCGTGGAACTGGCGCTCGAGGCCGGGGTGCGCCAGCCGGTGCTGTTCCACCACGACCCCAGGCGCAGCGATGACGAGCTCGACGCCATCGGCGAGGCGGCGGCGGCGCGTCATCCGGGCGTTCTGGTGGCGCGCGAAGGCATGGTGCTGACCCCGTAGCCCCGATCACCGGAGACCGACGCAACGGTGACTTGCCGGTGAACGCCGGAAACCGGCAAGATCCGGACCGGGACGGAAGCGGCGCGGCGCGCGCCGCGCAAGGAGCGCCGCATGATCCCGGACGCCGGCAATCAGGACGACACAGGCCCCGGACACGGAAGCGAAACCGTGCGCGAAACCGTGCCTGAAGCGGTGCAGGGCGCGTCGGCGCTCGCGCCGGCGGCGGGTCCATATACGGCGCGCGGCGGCGGGCTGCGTCGGGTCTTTCGCGATATCCTGCGCGGCGGACCGGACGAGACCGGCATTCCGGCGCGCGTGCGGGCCGAGATCCGCCAGCGCGAGGCGCGCGCCGAACGGCTGATCGGCTGGGCGCAGTTCGCCATGGTCAGCTTTTTCGCGGGTCTCTATTCGCTGGCGCCCAGGGCCGAGGGCGGCGACGGCTTCAACTTCGTGCCGCTGGCGCTCGCTGCCTATCTGCTGTTCACGCTGCTGCGCGTCGCGCTCGCCTATCGGGTCGAACTGCCCGAATGGTATCTGATCGTCTCGATCGTCGTCGACGTGGCGCTGCTGTGCGGACTGATCTTTTCCTTCCATATCCAATACGCGCAGCCGCCGACCTTCTATCTGAAGGCGCCGACGCTGATGTATCTGTTCATCTTCATCGCCTTGCGCGCGCTGCGCTTCGATCCCCGCTTCGTGCTGATCACCGGCCTGCTCGGCGCGCTCGGCTGGGCGGCGCTGGTCGGCTATGCCGTGACCGCCGACATGGGCGAGATGCGCATCACCCGAAACTACGTCGAGTATCTGACGTCAAACGCGATCCTGATTGGCGCCGAACTCGACAAGACCATCGTCATCCTGGGCGTCACGCTGGTGTTGTCGGCCGCGCTCTACCGGGCCCGCGACGTGCTCGTGCATGCGGTGCGCGACCACGCGGCCGCCGAGGATCTCAAGCGCTTCTTCGCGCCCGAGGTGGCGACCTCGATCACCGGAGCGGACGAGGCGGTCACCGCCGGGCGCGGGGAGATCCGCGAGGCGGCGATCCTGTTCATCGATATTCGCGGCTTCACGGGCACGGCGGCCGGCCTGCCGCCGGAAACGGTGATGCGGGTGCTGGCTTGCTATCAGGAGGGCATGATGGCGGTGATCGCGCGCCACGGCGGGCGGGTCGACAAGTTCCTGGGCGATGGCATTCTCGCCACCTTCGGCGCGGTGGAGGCGAGCGCCACGGCGGCCGCCGACGCGCTGCGCGCGGCGCAGGCGTTGCCGCGGGCGGCCGCCGATCTCGCCGCGCCGGTGGCGGCCTGCGGCTGGCCGCGTGCGTTGCGCATCGGCGCGGCGGTCGCCTTCGGCCCGGTGACGGTCGGGGTGATCGGCGCCGCCAGCCGGCTGGAGTTCACGGTGATCGGCGATGCGGTCAACCGCGCGGCCAAGCTGGAGGAGGCCAACAAGCAGCAGGGCTCGCAGGTGCTGACCGACCGCGCGAGCCTCGAGGCGGCCCGCGCGCAAGGCTTCGCCGGCGCGCCGCGCGAGATACGCGATGCCTGCGCCGTTTCGGGGCTGGGCCAGCCGGTCGACCTGGTGGTGCTCGCCTGAGCGGCCTTGACCCCCGGCATGCTTCCTGCCACCTGTGTGTCGCGCCGCGACCGTGCGTCGGTAACGGTTGCAAGGACAACTACTTGGGGAGTTCCAATGAAGCTCGGGGAAGGTGTATCGGCGGTCGTGACTGGCGGCGCGTCGGGGCTCGGTGCGGCGACCGCCCGCCGGCTGGCGAAGGCGGGCGTCAAGGTCACGCTGTTCGACATGAACGTGGAGGCCGGCGAGGCCGTCGCGAAGGAGATCGGCGGGGCGTTCGTCGCCGTCGACGTCACCAGCGACGACAGTGTCGCGAAGGGCTTTGCCGCGGCGCGCGAGCGCTTCGGCGTGGAGCGCATCCTGGTCAATTGCGCCGGCATCGCCCCGGCCGCCAAGACGACGTCGCGCGGCGAACCGCATCCGATGGACCTGTTCGAGAAGGTGATCGCCGTCAATCTCGTCGGCACCTTCCGCTGCATCGCGCATTCCTCCACCGCCATGTCGGCGCTCGAGCCGCTCACCGGCGACGGCGAGCGCGGCGTGATCGTCTCGACCGCCTCGATCGCCGCCTTCGACGGGCAGGTCGGCCAGGTCGCCTATGCCGCGTCCAAGGGCGGGGTCGCCTCCGCGACGCTGCCGATCGCCCGCGATCTGTCGAAGAGCGGCATTCGCGTGATGACCATCGCGCCGGGCCTCTTCGAGACGCCGATGCTGCTCGGCCTGCCGCAGGAGGTGCAGGACTCGCTCGGCCAGCAGGTGCCGTTCCCCTCCCGCCTCGGCAAGCCGGACGAATACGCCGATCTCGTCGCCGCGATCTGCGAAAACCCGATGCTGAACGGCGAGACCATCCGTCTCGACGGCGCGATCCGCATGGCGCCGCGCTGAGGCGGCAGCCGGGGCTCTCCGGGCCTTCGATGCAATTGTGAAAATGTGGCCCGGCGTCCTGTGCGCCGGGCCATTCTTTTTGCTTGTGCGACGCGCGGCGCGGGCTTACGGGAAACGACAGCACATCCTCTTGGACATTTCGGAAAAGACGCGCGTGGAACAAAGTTGTCGTCCGGCCCCGGCCGGAGCGGGGGCGCCGCTGCGTGCGTCCGATCGTTTGCCCGTGCTCGACGCGCTGCGCGGCTTCGCCGCGCTCGGGATCCTGTGGCGCAACATCTTCGTCTTCGGCATGCCGTCGGTCGCCTTTTCGCTGCCGGTGGAATGGGGCACGGCGGTCGGCGCCAATGTGGCGACCTGGTTGTTCGTCGCCGGTTTCGTCGACGGCACCATGCGCGGCCTGTTCTCCCTGCTGTTCGGCGCAAGCGCCCTGCTGCTGCTCGACAAATATGCGCTGAGACCCGACGGGCTCGCCGCCGCCGATCTCTACTTCCGGCGCCTCGCCGGTCTGATCGCGCTGGGCGTCATACACGGCTATCTGCTGCTGTGGCCCAACGACATTCTCTTCGTCTATGGCGTCGTGGGGATGTTCCTCTTTCTGCTGCGGTCCGTTTCGGCACGCGGACTTCTGGTGCTGGCCCTCGTTCTCTTGTCGGTCTCCACGCTCAAGGACGGACTGGGCTGGGGGCTGGAGGGCGATCCTTTCGACGCGGTCGGGATCGCCGGGGGCGACGTCCCCGATCCGGCGTTCGATCTTGGGGAAGAAGAAGCGGCGCAGGGTGCGGTCGCGGAACAGGCGAGCGGCGGCGGTGCACCGGCAGACGGCGCCGTTTCCGAGGAGGAGGCCTTCTACGCCGACGTGGAGTTGCAGGCCATGGCGGAGATCGACGAGCGGCTTCAGTCCTATTCGGGTCTGCTGGCGACCATCGCGCCGCTGACCTTCGAGGAACAGACGCGGCGGCTGGTGGCCGATCATCTGCTCGACGTCGGCGCGATGATGGTGCTCGGCATGGCGCTCTATCGCCTCGGCGGGCTGTCCGGGCGCTGGTCGTGGCGCGTTTACGCGGCGATGGCGGTCGTCGGGCTGAGCGTCGGCGGGACGCTCGGGATGATCGTCAACGCCCCCAGCGTGCTCGTCGCCTGGTCGCCCTACGATCCGGGGGAGGCGATCGGCTACTTCTACAATCCGCGCCGGGTGAGCCTGTGTCTGGGGCTGGTGGGCGCCTTTCACCTTCTGGCGCGGATACGCGCGGCCCGCTGGCTGCTCGCGCCGCTGCAGGCGGCCGGACGCGTCGCGCTGACGATCTACGTCAGCCAGTCGGTGCTCTGCGCGCTGCTGTTCTACGGTCCGGGGCTCGGTCTCTTCGGCGAGTTCGAGCATGTGACGGTGTTGCAGATCGCCTTCGGGCTGAACGCCCTGCAGCTCCTGCTCGCCTGGGCCTGGGTGCGGTCGGGGCGTCAGGGCCCGCTGGAAGCCCTGATCCGCCGTGTCGCGGGCGACACGCGCCCGGCCGCGTGACCGCCGCCGGGGCCGGGTCTCGGCACGGGGACGCTTGCGCCGTGGCGTCAGCGCTCTACTCTGGAAGGAATGATAAGGCGCGACCCACGGGACAATCGGACAGGCGGCGGGACACGTGATCGGCTGTGCGCCGCCGCGCGCGCCATGGGGGCGGGTCTTCTGGCCGCCGGTGTTGCGTTGGGGGCTGCGCCCGCGCAGGCCTGCCAGCTTGCGCTCGTCCTGGCGCTCGATGTGTCCTCCAGCGTCGATGCGCGCGAGTACCGCTTCCAGATGCGCGGCCTCGGCACCGCCTTTCGCGATCCCGAGGTCATCGAGGCGATCCAGGTCAACGGCGGCATGATGGCCACCGCCTTCGAGTGGAGCGGGCGCGACAAGCAGGTCGCCGTGGCCGGCTGGACCTGGCTCGAGACGGACGCGGCGATCCTGGCCTTTGCCGACCGCCTGTCGGGGGCCCCGCGCAGCCATTCGCGATTTCCCACCGCGCTCGGCTATGCGCTGGGCCATGCGGCCACGCGCTTCTCCCGCCTGCCGCGCCCCTGCGCGCGTCAGGTGGTCGACGTGTCCGGCGACGGCGTGAACAACGAGGGCTTTCCGCCGGCCAGCGCCTATCGGGCCTTCGATTTCACGCGCATCACGGTCAACGGGCTGGTGATCGCCGGCGCCGATCCGGACCCGGTCGCCTATTACCGCGAGGACGTGATCCGGGGTCCCGACGCCTTTCTCGAGGTGGCAAGCGGCTTCGACGACTACGCGAACGCCATGAAGCGCAAGCTGCTGCGGGAGATTCGCGGCAACGCCTTCGCCGGAAGAGACGAGGGCGGGGAGGCGCCGCGCGCCTCAGCGGCAATCGCGGCGCGATGAGGCGCCGTAGAGACCGCCGTGCCCCGATCCGGTGACGGTTCCGCTCGAGCGGCAGCGTTCCTGGTCGGACAGGGGGAGCGGCTGGCCGGCGAGGCACGCGGCATAAGCGGCGTCGAAGGCGCGTTGCCAGGCCGACAGATCCGGGCGATCCAGCTGGTCGAGGGCGGCGAGCCCGCCGCCGAGCCGGGCTCCGCGCCGCGCGCCGCGCACGCTCCAGCCGCCGGGAGACGAGCCCGGTCCCGCCAGCGCGCCGACAATGGCCCCCTCGACCGCCGCGCCCGCCACGTCCTCGCCCGTCGGATGGCCGGAGACCGAGCGATCCGCATGGGCCGCCGCCTGAAGGGCGCAAAGCTCCGGGTCGGGGCCGGAGTCCGCCCGCGCGTCGGTTGAAAGGCTGGAGATTGTGAATGCGACCGTGAGTGCGACGGCGAGGCCGAGCGCAAGCCGCACGGGCCCGCGCCCTCCCGTCCGGCCCCGCCCTCGCGTCGCAGGTCGGGGCTCGCCGGGTCCGGGGGTGTCGCCTGAGATGCCCTGCTGCATCGCCCGCTCCTCGTTGCCGGTGGCCATTCCGGCCATGCTGGCCGATGTCCCTGTGGTCGCGTGTCCGCCAGTCTGGCGCATCCAGTCTAGCGCATCGCCCGCGCGGGATCAGCTTCGCGCGCATTCTCCGGACGCGCGCTCGGCCTCTTGAAAACTCCGGAGAGACTATTCGGAATTCCCTTTGCGCGTGCTTAACTCGGCTGTCCACGCATGGCGGGGCTTCACAGGGGAATTATTTTAGTCTTAAAATAATTCCAGCCGCCAAAGAGCGGGGCGTCGTCAGCGTCGCGACGACCAATGACACCAGACCATCCGAAGGGGCGCGCCGGGCCGGTGGGCGGCACGCGGGCTCTTGAGAGGGGAGAGAGCAATGAAACGCATCCTTACCGCGGCCGTCGCCGCGGCCGCCCTTGGCTTGTCGGGCGCGGCCGCGCAGGCCGAAAGCCTCAAGATCGGCTTCCTCGCGACCCTGTCCGGACCGCCGGCCGTGTTGGGTCAGCACATGCGCGACGGCTTCCTGCTCGGCGTCAAGCAGGCGGGCGGCAAGCTCGGCGGCCTCGACACCGAGGTGATCGTGGTCGACGACGAACTCAAGCCCGATGCGGCGCTGACCAAGGTGCGCGGCCTGCTGGAGCGCGATCAGGTCGACATGATGGCCGGCGTCGTCTTCTCCAACGTCATGATGGCGGTCTACAAGCCGGTGATCGAGAGCGAGACGATCTTCATCGGCGGCAACGCCGGGCCGTCGCCGATCGCGGGCCGGGCCTGTTCGCCCTATTTCTTCACCACCTCCTATCAGAACGACCAGAACCACGAGGCGATGGGCAAATACGCCCAGGACCAGGGCTATCAGCGCGTCTTCATCATGGCCCCGAACTATCAGGCCGGTAAGGATTCGCTCGCCGGCTTCAAGCGGCACTTCAAGGGCGAGATCGTCGACGAGGTCTACACCAAGCTCGGCCAGCTCGACTTTTCCTCCGAACTGACGCGGATCGCGGCGGAAAAGCCCGATGCGGTCTTCGCCTTCATGCCGGGCGGCATGGGCGTGAACCTGGTGAAGCAGTACCGTCAGGCGGGCCTCGCCGACAGCACGCCCTTCCTCTCCGCCTTCACCGTGGATGAGACGACGCTGCCCGCGACCCAGGACGCGGCCCTTGGCCTCGTGTCGGGCGCGCAGTGGGCGCCCGATCTCGACAACGCCGCCAACAAGGCCTTCGTCGAGGCCTTCGAGGCCGAATACGGCTATGCGCCGGCGGTCTATGCGGCACAGGGGTATGACGCGGCCCGCCTGATCGACGCGGCCCTGAAGAAAGCCGGTGGCAAGGACGACAAGGACGCGCTGCTCGCGGCCTTCAAGGAAGCGCCCTTCGACAGCGTGCGCGGCGACTTCTCCTTCAACACCAACAACTTCCCCATCCAGGACGTCTATGTCGTGGAAGCGGTGAAGCGCGAGGACGGCACCTTTGTCACCAACACGGTCGCGAAGGTGTTCGAGGACAAGATCGACGCCTATGTCGACGAGTGCCGGATGAACTGATCCGCCTGTCCGGCCCGGGCCTCGCGTCCGGGCCGGCGTGCGTTCCCACGTCCTTCCAACCCGCATCTTCACGCAACCGACGAGGCCGGCCCGTTGAGCGTCACCCTGTTTGCCGTGCAGACCCTCAACGGGTTGCAACTCGGCATCCTCCTGTTTCTGATCGCCGCCGGCCTGACGCTGGTCTTCGGCGTGATGGATTTCATCAATTTGGCGCATGGCGTGCAGTACATGCTCGGCGCCTATCTCGCGGTCGCGGCCTATGCGGTGACCGGCACCTTCTGGGGCGCGCTGGTGATCGCGCTCGTCGGCGCGCTCCTCGTCGGTCTGGCGCTGGAGATGCTGATCTTCCGTCACCTCTACGACCGCGATCATCTCGATCAGGTGCTGGCGACCTTCGGCATCATCCTGTTCCTGAACGAGGCGGTGAAGGTGATCTGGGGCGCGGCCCCGCTCACCCTGCCGATGCCGGAGCTGCTGTCGGGCTCCATCGTGCTGATGGACGGGCTGCTCTATCCCGTCTACCGCATCGCCCTGATCGTGGCCGGGCTCGCGGTCGCCGGATTGCTCTATATTCTGGTCGCCAAGACGCGGGCCGGCATGCTGGTGCGCGCCGGGGCGACCAACGCGCCGATGGTGGCGGCCCTCGGCGTCAACATCCGCCGCCTGTTCATGCTGGTCTTCGGCTTCGGGGCGATGCTCGCGGGCTTCGCCGGCATCCTCGCCGCGCCGATCCTCGTGGTCGAGCCGGGCATGGGCGACAACCTGCTGATCCTCGCCTTCGTGGTCATCGTCATCGGCGGCATTGGGTCCATTCGCGGTGCCTTCCTGGCGGCGCTGATCGTCGGGCTGGTCGACACGCTCGGACGCGGCTTCGCCACCGACATCGCCAAGCTCGCGCTCTCGCCGTCGGCGGCCAATGATGTCGGCCCGGCGATCGCCTCCATGCTGATCTACGTGCTGATGGCCGCCGTGCTCTTCTTCCGCCCCACGGGGCTGTTTCCGGCACGCGGCGGGTGAGGGCCATGACCGACGCATCCTTCCCCCGGACCCGCCCCCGTGCCCGCCGATGGTCGCGCGAGGCGCTGCTCGCGAGCGTGCTCTTCGCGCTCTTCGCCGCGCTGCCGGTCGTCGCGGCGGCGATGGACGACACCTTCATCGTCTTCTTCACCATCCGCGTGATGGTCTTCGCCATCGCCGCCGTCAGCCTGTCGCTGATCCTCGGCTATGGCGCGATGGTGAGCTTCGGCCACGCCGCCTACATCGGGCTCGGCGCCTATTCGGTCGCGATCCTCGCCGAGCACGGCGTGTGGGACGTGACCGTCTCCCTGCCGGTGACGCTCGCCGTGACCGGGCTGTTCGCCCTCGTCACCGGGGCGATCAGCCTGAAGACGCGCGGCGTCTATTTCATCATGATCACGCTCGCCTTCGGACAGATGGCCTATTACACGGCGACCTCGCTTTCCGCCTATGGCGGCGACGACGGGCTCACCATGTGGGGCCGGACCGAGATCCTGGGCTCCACGGCGCTCACCGACCGCACGACCTTCTACTATGTGGTGCTCGGCTGCCTGCTGCTTTGCTACGCGCTTGCGCGGATGATCGTCGCCTCGCGCTTCGGCCGCGTGCTGCAGGGCGCCAAGCAGAGCGAGATGCGCTTGCGCGCCGTCGGCCTCGATCCCTATCCCTACCGCCTCGTCGCCTATGTCATCGCCGGCATGATGGCGGGGCTTTCCGGTGCGCTGCTCGCCAACGCCGCGGAATTCGTCTCCCCCGCCTATATGTCCTGGCACCGCTCGGGCGAGCTCATCGTCATGGTGGTGCTCGGCGGGCTCGGGTCGCTGGCCGGCGCCATCGTCGGGGCGGCGAGCTTCCTGATCCTGGAGGAGGTGCTGTCGCACATCACCCAGCACTGGCGGCTGCTCTTCGGGCCGTTCCTGGTGCTGGTGGTGCTGTTCGGGCGCGGCGGTCTGATCGCGCTGATCCCGGGAGGGCGCAAGCAATGAGCGAGCCGATCCTCGCCCTCGACGACCTGTGCAAGGCCTATGGCGCGCTCAAGGTCACCAATCACGTGACGCTCGACGTGCGTCCGGGCGAAATCCACGCGGTGATCGGCCCGAACGGGGCCGGCAAGACGACGCTGATCGGCCAGATCTCCGGATCTCTGCGCCCCGACAGCGGCACGGTGCGCTTCGACGGGCGCGACGTGACGGCCCTGCCGATGCATGCGCGCGCCCGGGCCGGGCTGGCCCGCTCCTTCCAGATCACCGAGATCCTGCCCGCCTTCACCGCGCGGGAAAACGTGGCGCTCGCCCTGCAGGCGCGCGATGGCCATTCCTTCCGCTTCGTGAGGCCGGTGGCGCGCGACGGCGATCTCAACGCCCGCGCGGACGCCTGTCTTGCCGAACTGGGCCTTGCCGAGCGCGCCGACGTGCCCGCAGGCACGCTGTCGCACGGGGAAAAGCGCGCGCTGGAACTGGCCATCGCGCTCGCCTGCGAGCCGAAGCTCCTGTTGCTCGACGAGCCGATGGCCGGCACGGGGCGCGAGGAGACCGACCGGCTGGTCGAGGTGCTGCGGGCGCTCAAGGGCCGCTACGCGATGCTGCTGGTGGAACACGACATGAGCGCGGTCTTCGCGCTCGCCGACCGGATTTCCGTGCTGGTCTACGGCGAGATCGTCGCCACCGGCGCTCCGGACGCCATCCGCGACGACCCGCGCGTGCGCGAGGCCTATCTCGGCGAGGAGGCCGTGGCATGAGCATGCTTCTCCAGGTCGAGGGGCTGGAAGCCTCCTACGGCGCGGCGCAGGTGCTGTTCGGCATGAGCTTTGAAGTCGAGACCGGCCGGGTCGTGACGCTCATGGGCCGCAACGGCATGGGCAAGACGACCACCATTCGCACCGTGCTCGGCATGATCGCGCCGGGCGCGGGCCGCGTGGTCTTCGACGGCGTCGAGATGACCGGCGCGCCCTCCTATCGCATCGCGCAGGCCGGCATCGGTCTGGTTCCGGAGGGACGGCAGGTGTTCCCCACCCTGAGTGTCGAGGAGAACCTGATCGCCACCAGCGCCAACCGCTTCGCCGCCGATCCGGGCTGGTCGCTGGCGCGCGTCTACGACTTCTTTCCGCGCCTGCGCGAACGGCGCACCAACATGGGCAACGAGCTGTCCGGCGGCGAGCAGCAGATGCTGGCCATCGGCCGGGCGCTGATGACCAACCCGAAGCTCCTGATCCTCGACGAAGCGACCGAGGGGCTCGCCCCTCTGGTGCGCGCGGAAATCTGGGCCTGTCTGGAGCGCCTGAAGGGAGAGGGGCAGTCGATCCTCGTCGTCGACAAGAACGTCGACGCGCTGGAAAAACTCGCCGATGCCCATGTCATCGTGGAGAAAGGGCAGGTGGCCTGGACCGGCTCATCGGCGGAGCTTGCCGGCGACCCGACGATCCGCGATCGCTACCTGAGCGTTTGATCTCAGGCGATGCCAGTTGAAATGGTGGAGCGCCTCCGCCATTCTCCCCTGCGTGCGTGTGTAACGCGGGGGGACCGCGATGGATCTGACGACGGACTTCGAACGTCTCATCGACGAGATCGACGCCGCGAAACTGGCAGGCGCAAGGCGCAGCCGGAACGGCGGAGATCCCTCCGGCGACACGTTCGACTTCAAGGGATTGCGCTTCGCCCGCGACGGCCGCGGCGGCTTCGTGATCGAGCCGACGGCCTTCACCGGGCGCCGGGCGGACGATGCGGACATTCTCCGCCTGTTTTCCCTCCTCGATTTCTATCGCCGGCGAAAGCGCGACAGGTACCGGCGGCACCTTGCGCAGGGCTATTCCGGCCTGAAATGCGTCGCGGAAGGGGATTCCTGGTTCGAACTGCCGCCCATCGGCTACGCAACCGATATCCTGCGGGAACTGTGGGACGACTATGCGATCCTGTCATTGGCCAAGGCCGGCGATGCCTGGGAGAGCGTGCTGCGACAGGACGAGTTGTTCACCACGGTCGCGGAGGAAAACCCGGACGTCGTTCTTCTGAGCGTCGGCGGCAACAACGTTCTCGGCCAGATCGAAACCTTCGTTCATCCCTGGTCCCCGGACCGGCCGACCGACGCCTATGTGAACGAAGAATTTCAGTACGAACTCAACAAGATCGTCTATTACACGGAGCGCTGGGCAACCCGCCTCGTCGATCTGGGCTGCGACGTGATCACCCACGGCTATGGCTATGCGGAAGGGCGCCCGGCCGACGAGGGCGGCTTCCTGATCGGCGGTCCGTTGAGTCGCGAACGCAACATTCATGATCGGACGATCTGGAAAAGCGTGGTCCGTCAGATGCTCGACCGCTTCAATGAGCGGATCGCGGCGCTCGCGGCCCAGCCGAAATTCGGTGGCAGGTTTCATTTTCTTGATCTCAGACGGGACATCGGCACCGGCCCGGACTGGTGGCAGGACGAGGTTCACCTGACCAGAAAGGGATATGAGGTCGTGGCCGCGAAATTCCGGACCAGGCTGGAGGCGATTGCCGCGGCGCGCGCCGGCGCCTGATCGGCATCTGACCGGCACCTGAGGGGCCTCCCACGTCGCATCGACCGCGCCCTGCGATCCGGCTTTGCAGCCTGCGCGTGTGACGGACGGGCATGGTATTGAAAACCCGAGGCATCCTTTCCTTCCCGCGACGGAAAAAGTCACGGAATGGTCACATCCTCTCGTTTCGATTGGGGCGGAAACGGGGGCGTCACCACTTATCGATCATCGCAAGCGAACACGGCACGGGCGTCATCCCCTCGGGGCGCCCGACGATGATCCGCATTCAGCCGCAAAGGGCGACATGCCATGACTTCTCGGCCAAATCACACGCTCGTGCGTCGCGCACGGCGCCAGATGGAGGACGGTCGGCTCGACCGCCGCCAGTTCCTGCGGCTGGCCACGCTGTTCGGCCTCGGTGCCACGAGCGCCTATGCGCTGGCCGGATTGCCGGCGCCGGCGCGCGCGAGCGACCTTACCGATTCGCCCTTTCCCCCGCTGGACGCCGACGCGACGCGCGGCGGCACCCTGCGCATCGGCATGGGCGTCCAGAAGATGGACGACCCGGCGCTGTTTTCCTGGGGAGAGATGGCCAATCAGGCCCGCCACATCCTCGACTATGTCGCGCTGACGGGCGCGGACAATATCACCCGGCCGATGCTCGCCTCCGGGTGGACGCCGTCGGACGATCTCAAGACGTGGGTCATTACCTTCCGCGAGGGGATCACCTGGCACAATGGCGACGCCTTCACCGCCGAGCATGTCGCCTGGAACGTGCGGCGCTGGCTCGACGGCACGCTCGGCTCCGCCAACATCGGCCTGTCGACCTTCAGCGCGCTGGTGGAGGAAAGCGGCGAGACGGAAGCCGACGGCACGCCGGTGCGCCGGCCGATCGAGGGCGCCATCGAGGTGGTCGATCCGCTGACCCTGCGCCTGAAGCTTGCCAAGCCCGTGCTGTCGGTGCCGGAGGATTTCAGCAATTTCTCCTGCCCCATCGTGCATCCGTCGTTCACTGCGCCGTGGTCGGACAACCCCATCGGCACCGGCGCCTACCGGCTCAAGGAGCTGGTGGTCGGTGAGCGCTGCATCCTGGAGCGGATGACGACCCGCACCGACGGCGAGTCCTTCGTCTACTGGGGCGGCGAGGTGATGCTCGACGAGATCCACTATTACGACTTCAGCGTCGACAACCAGCTGCTGGCGCTGGCCGGCGGCGACGTGGATGCCATCTTCGAGTTCGGCCCGGAGCAGAAGCCGCTGGCGGAGAGCATTTCGGGCAAGATCCTGCCCGTGGAGACCGCCTATTGCCTCGTCTGCCGGATGCGGATGGACACCGCGCCCTTCGACGATGTCCGGGTGCGCAAGGCGGTGCAATTGTCGGTGGACAATGCGGCGGTCGCGGCTTTCGCCTTCGCGGGAGACGCGCAAGCCGGCGAGAACCACCACGTTTCGCCGGTGCATCCGGAGTATTTCGAGCTGCCGCCCATCGCGCGCGACGTGGAGCAGGCAAAGGCGCTGCTCGCGCAAGCCGGCTATCCCGACGGCATCGAGCTGACCATCGACGTCGGCAACACCGACGGGGTTTGGCAGCAGACGGTCTGCGAGGCGATGCGCGACCAGATGGCGGATGCCGGCATCCGGCTGACGGTGAACCTCATGCCGGCGACCAAATACTGGGAGATCTGGACCGAAACGCCCTTCGGCGCGACCTCCTGGGCGCATCGCCCGCTCGGCACCATGGTGCTGTCGCAGGCCTATCGCGCGGGCGTGCCGTGGAACGAAAGCCGGTTTTCCAATCCGGAGTTCGACGCCGCGCTCGACGCGGCAGAGGCGGTCTTCGACCCCGATGAACGGCGGGAGAAGATGGAGACGGTCGAGCGGTTGCTGCAGGACAGCGGCGTCATCGTGCAGCCGCTGTGGCGGCCGATCTACACGATGACCTCGGACAAGGTGCACGGCTTCCCGGCGCATCCCTCCAAGTTCCACGTGCTCAATGCGACCTGGGTCGAAAGCTGACACGGGCGCGCTTCCAACGCGCCGGACCGGGGTCGCCGATCCCGGTCCGGAGCCGCCAGGCCGCCTTCCGGGCGGCGCGGCTCACAGAAGGTCGCAGCGGCTGATTTTCCAGTCGTTCTCAAGTTCCTCAAGATGCTCGTTGGCGCGACGGATGCGCGCCTTGAGTTGATCAACAAGCCCTTTCAGGCGAAATTGCTCCGACTTGAGGAAGTCGATCCGGTCATCATTCTTGCCATCATGGCGCTGCCTCGTGACCTCGTGCCACTCTTGGTCGGTCCGCTCGCGTTCGGCGTCAAGCTGCGCGATCTCGGTTCGCAGCCGTCCCATTTGGCTCTCGAGCGTGCGGCACTTCTCGCGCAAAACGACGTCATACGGCGTGAGCGACATGCATTGCTCCGGCGCGGCGACATGCGCCTTCGTCGCGTGATTGACTGTCGACGCCCTTTTGCAATCAGTCATTGAGTTGCCCCTGATTTCGTCGCTAACATGTATGTGCCGATCAAGAATACGCTCGGCCTTCACGGTCGCGGGTAACTCTCTTGCCGATGCGGAAGAACATTTGATCATGAAGGGGTTCCGGGTGCCGCAACGGGGGTGGGTGCAGATTGTCGTGCTGGTCGCCTGCATTGTGTCCCTGTCTCCATCCATCAGGGCCCAGCCGTTCGATGGCGATGGATTCTTGCGCGATGTGCGCGAGTACCGTCTTCTGATGACAAGCGCGGGTGTGATCGCCGACGAAGCCGGGATCGACTGGCTCATGCCAGGAAGTCCCTGGCGTCCGTTTCTGAGCGAACAGATGACCGAAACCCTGAGCCTGGATGCGCGTCGGCGCCTGATGCGCGATGCGGCGAAGGGGGCCTGCGACGCGGTCGCCGCCACGGAACTGGCGGCCTTCGTGCGGCGGTACCCGGAGTTGGAACCGGCCCTAGCAGAGCCGGATATTGGCCCCTTGTTTCGAAAGACGATCTATCCGTCGTTTTCCCATGCCTATGCCCGCTGTCGGGCGCTCGCGATTATCGAACCGCTTGTTGCCGAGGCGCGCCGGTTCAGTGAGGAAAAGGGCGACATATACGACGCCCATTCGGTGCAATACTTCATCAGGAGCGGCCGCCACGACGCGACCGGGCCCGTTGAACTGGACAATCAGGTGTTGTCTTCAGCCGTGTCGACGCTGGAAATGCTGGCCACCTGCCATCACGACCCGGGCGCTCTGGCCGACCTGCTGCGTCTCGAGCCGCATCTCGGCGATCTGAAGGCCGCCGGCGACCGGGGGATCTATCTCGTCCGGCTGGCCGAAGCCCTGGGCGTGGGCGACCCGGCCGCCTTCGAGCCGCTGCCAGAGGTGTGGGACGCGCAGGACCGCGCGCGGATCGCGCGCATCGACCGGACGTTTGCCGACATGCCCGTCGCCGAGGCGGTCCGGGTGTTACCCTATCAAGCCGAGGCCTGCCGGCTGCTGCCGGTCGTGCTGGAGGAGCTCTACCGGCCGGAACGCACGCGCCTCGTGCCGCCGGCCGGCAAGGCGGCACGGTGATCCGGGGCGGAGACGAGATGCAGCGATCTTTGGTGGTCGCGCCGTCGATCCAGCAGGCCTTGCCGATGTCGCCCGGTTCCAGTCTGCGTCGCCATGGGTCATCGGAAACCGGATCTTGAGGCGCGACGGGGGCGCTTCGGTTTCGCGCTTCGGGTGAAAAGACAATGGGGTGTCGAACCGATGCGGATGGAGATCCCGTCGAATGGCTAGTTCCTGCAGATTTCTCGCCGTATTGGGTCTTTGTCTTATGCTCGGTCATGCGGCGAAGGCGGACCCATTTCAGTCCGGGGATTTCCTTCAGGCCGTTCGAACATATGCGGTTCATCTTCGCATCTACTACGCGCCGGCGAGCAGTCGCGCCCGAATGTGGATGTCGCCGGCCAGCCCCTGGTCCCCGTATCTGGACCGCCCGCTCTCGGCCTTGATGCGCGACGGGCAGGCGCGCGCAGTGGAAGAGGCAATCCGCCAGGGGCGCTGCGACGAGGTCCGCGCCATGGAAACGGCCGCCGTCGCGCGCGCCCATGCGGACCTGCGCGTCGCCTTCGCGGAAGCGGACGTGGCCGAGCTCTTCCAAGGTGAGATCTACCCGTTCCTCTCGCAGGCTTACCCGCGCTGCCGGGCGCTCGCGCTGATCGGGCCGCTGGTCGGCGAGGCGCGCCGCATGAGCGACGATGTGGGATTTGCGGTCACCGCCCGTGAGGTTCAGTTCTTCATCGAGACCGGCCGCCACGACGCGATCCGACCCGTGGAACTGGACACTCGGGTTCTGTCTTCAGCCGTGTCGACGCTGGAAGTACTGGCCACCTGCCATCACGACCCGGGCGCGCTGGCCGATCTGCTGCGTCTCGAGCCGCATCTCGGCGATCTGAAGGCCGCCGGCGACCGGGGGATCTATCTCGTCCGGCTGGCCGAAGCCCTGGGCGTGGGCGACCCGGCGGGGTTCGAGCCGCTGCCGGAGGTGCGGGACGCGCGGGACCGTGCGCGGATCGCACGCATCGACCGGACGTTCGCCGACATGCCCGTCGCCGAGGCGGTCCGGGTGTTGCCCTATCGGTCCGACGCCTGCCGGCTCTTGCCGGTCGTGCTGGAAGAGCTTTACCGTCCGGTGCGAGCGCGTCTCGTGCCGCCGTCCGATCGCCTGCCGGGGAGCGATGAGATCGACGGCCGGTGAGGCGGACGCTGTTCCTGCGCAGGTGAAGGGGGCGGGTACCGTGCGGCCGCGCCGGGTGGGCACGCCGCGCGGCCTTGCCTTTCGATGGTCGACGATTTAGTCACCGTCTGACACCGACTTTCACCAAACCGTCGAGGCGCTCATGCCGGCTTATCGCTCCAGAACCACCACTCACGGCCGCAACATGGCCGGCGCGCGCGGCCTGTGGCGGGCCACCGGCATGACCGATTCCGACTTCGGCAAGCCGATCATCGCGGTGGTCAATTCCTTCACCCAGTTCGTGCCGGGGCATGTGCACCTGAAGGACCTGGGCCAGCTTGTCGCCCGCGAGATCGAGGCGGCCGGCGGCGTCGCCAAGGAATTCAACACCATCGCGGTGGACGACGGCATCGCCATGGGCCACGACGGCATGCTCTATTCGCTGCCCTCGCGCGAGATCATCGCCGACAGCGTGGAGTACATGGTCAACGCCCATTGCGCGGACGCCATGGTCTGCATCTCCAATTGCGACAAGATCACGCCGGGCATGCTGATGGCGGCCATGCGGCTGAACATCCCGGCCGTCTTCGTCTCCGGCGGACCGATGGAGGCGGGCAAGGTGAAGCTCGCCGACGGCACCGAGCGCGCGCTCGATCTGGTGGATGCCATGGTCGCGGCCGCCGACGACCGCATGTCCGACGAGGACGTCACCGCCATCGAGCGCTCCGCCTGTCCGACCTGCGGGTCCTGCTCGGGCATGTTCACGGCCAACTCCATGAACTGCCTGACCGAGGCGCTCGGCCTGTCGCTGCCCGGCAACGGCTCGACGCTGGCGACCCATGCCGACCGCCGCCGCCTCTTCGTCGAGGCCGGGCACCTGATCGTCGACATCACCCGCCGCCACTATGAGCAGGACGACATGTCCGTGCTGCCGCGCGAGATCGCCAGCCGTCAGGCGTTCCACAACGCCATGGCGCTCGACATCGCCATGGGCGGGTCGACCAACACGGTGCTGCATCTGCTCGCCGCCGCGCGCGAAGGCGGCATCGACTTCGACATGTCCGACATCGACAAGCTGTCGCGCAAGGTGCCGGTCCTGTGCAAGGTCGCGCCCTCCGTGCCGGATGTGCACATGGAGGACGTTCACCGCGCCGGGGGCATCATGGGCATTCTCGGCGAGCTCGACCGCGCCGGGCTGATCGACACCTCGCTGCCGATGGTGCATGCGCCCTCCGTCGCCCATGCGCTCGAGCGCTGGGACATCAAGCGCACCGACAGCCAGACGGCGCGCGACTTCTTCCGCGCAGGCCCCGCCGGCGTGCCCTCGCAGACCGCGTTTTCGCAGGATTGCCGCTACGACAGCGTCGATGACGACCGCGAGGCCGGTGTCATCCGTGCCCGCGAGCATGCCTTCTCGCAGGATGGCGGGCTCGCCGTGCTCTACGGCAACATCGCCGAGGACGGCTGCATCGTGAAGACGGCGGGCGTCGACGAGTCCATTCTGAAGTTCACCGGCCGCGTGCGCATCTTCGAGAGCCAGGACAGCGCCGTGAGCGCGATCCTGACCAACAAGATCGTCGCCGGCGACGTGGTGCTGATCCGCTACGAGGGCCCGCGCGGCGGCCCCGGCATGCAGGAAATGCTCTATCCCACCAGCTACCTGAAGTCGAAGGGGCTCGGCGCGGCCTGTGCGCTGGTCACCGACGGGCGGTTTTCCGGCGGCACCTCGGGCCTGTCCATCGGCCATGTCTCGCCGGAAGCGGCGGAAGGCGGCGCCATCGGCCTCGCGCAGGAAGGCGACCGGCTGGAGATCGACATTCCCGCCCGCACCATCCATCTCGCGATTTCCGACGAGGAGATGACGCGCCGCCGGGCGGAGATGGAGGCGAAGGGCGCGGATGCCTGGAAGCCCGCGGAAACGCGCAAGCGCAAGGTGACCGCCGCGCTCAAGGCCTATGCGATGCTCACGACCTCCGCCGCGGAAGGCGCGGTGCGCAAGGTCGATTGAGACCGGGCAGGCGGTTCGATCCAGAGACGAGACGGCTGGCGGGTTCGGTGAGCCCGCCTTTTTCCGTCCTGCTCGTCGGCAGCGGGCATGCGGGCTCCGATGCCGGGACCGCCCTCTAGGGCGTGTTCCCGGAAACGGGTTCCGTTGAGGCGTGAGATTTGATTCGGCCTCCTTGAGGAGGAGGTTGCCATGCGCCGTCACGAGTTGAGCAATAAGGAATGGTCGATCATCGAACGGCTTTTGCCGCGCTGGGGCCGGGGCGTGAAGCGTGTCGATGATCGTCGGGTGGTCAACGGGATCCTCTGGTGATTTCCCACCGGCTCATCCCGGCGCGACGTACCGGAGTGCTACCGCCCGCGCGCGACGCTCTATAATCGGTTTTGCCGATGGCGGGCACCAGGCGTCCGGGACGGGCTTCTGGACGCGGTGTCTGAGGCTTGCAACGGCGACATCGTGATGATCGACAGCTCCTGCGTCCGCGTCCACCGGCATGGTGCCGGCGCAAAAAGGGGCTCTGCTGATCCGTGCATGGGACAGTCCCGCGGCGGGCTGGCGATCAAGATCCACCTGCTCGTTCATGCCGCAGGCCGCCCGGCGCGGATCGAACTCACCGCCGGACAGGCCGGCGCCGCGCCCGCGGCCACCAAGGTGCTGGAAACGGTGTCGAGGGGTGCAACTGTGCTGGCGGAAAGGGCCTGCGATACCGACGGCATCCGGGCCTTCGTGGCCGCGCGTTGTGGCTGGGCAAACATTCCGCTACGGATCACTCGCAAAGGCATCTTCGGCTTCAGTCGCCGGGTTTATCGTCAAGCAAGCCGGTCGAGCGCTTCTTCCAGCAACTCAAGCAGATGCGCGGTATCGCGACCCGCCATGACCGCCGTCCTGCCAACCACCTCGCAGCTATCAAACGTGCCGCACTCCGCATCTGGATTGAAACGTCGTGAGTCCGCTGCCGAGCGTCAGCAAATCCAAATACGCGATGATTCGCGCTCCGGGCACCGGCTCCCGGTGGGTATATGTATTTCTGGGTGGTTTTATTGAAGATGCTGTAGTAAATTAAGAAAACACGTTGATTGTATCGCATAAAAGATCAATGAGAAATTGTAATTCTATCTGCTTAAACGATTTTTTACATTCCAATCATACGAATGACATAACCGGACAAGCCGGTTTTTGCGGCGTCGTGTTGTGTGCTTCCAGAGTGGGATAGGTGCGATGAAAACTGGGTTCATGGACCAGGTTTTAGGTGGTCGTTCGGGTGCGGACGCGGGGGTTGAGGAACTCTGGAACCTGCTCAGCCGACACAGTGGTGTCGGTCTGTGGGATGCGCATCTGGTCGACGGCGACCCGATGCATCGTCAAAGCCGGTGGAGCTGGTCGCATGAATTTCGCCGTCTCTGCGGGTTTGATCCGGAGGACACGGCCGGGTTCCCGGATGTGGTCGGATCCTGGGCAGACCGCTTGCATCCCGAGGATGTCGAGCCGACGTTCGATGCTTTTGGCGCCTGCCTTGCCGACCGCTCCGGCAAGACCGGGTATGATGTCTTGTATCGGCTCAGGCTCAAGAGCGGCGAGTACCGCTGGTTCCGGGCGATCGGAGGTGTCAAGCGCAACCGGGATGGTATCGCCGAACGCGCCTGTGGCGCGCTCATCGACGTTCACGAACAGACGTCGTCGGCGGAACGATCCAACCTTCTCGACCGGTATGCGGGCGTTGGGCTTTGGGATGCGATCATCGTCGATGGTGACGCGGTGGGCCCCCGGAGCCGGTGGAGCTGGTCGCCGGAATTCAGGCGTCTTTGCGGTTTCGATCCCGACGACACGATCGGCTTCCCGGATGTGGTCGGATCCTGGGCAGACCGCCTGCATCCCGAGGATGCCGGCCCGACCTTCGATGCGTTCAACGCCTGCATGTCGGACCGATCCGGCCGCACCGGCTATGACGTCACCTATCGGCTCAAGCTGAAATCCGGTGAATACCGCTGGTTCCGCGCCGTCGGGGGGGTGTCCCGGGATTCGTCGGGTGTGCCGTTGCGCGCTTGCGGGTCGCTGATCGACATCCACGTCATGAAGGAGGCGGAGCTCGAGGCTGGCCGTAAGCTGCAGCTTCAGGACAGGATGTCCGAACTGACCGAAGGTCTCAGCAGGGACATGGAAAGTGCGATCGGCAGAACCGCGGATGACGTTCAGGGCATCGCCAGTGCCACGGAAGAGCTTTCCTACTCGATCGGCGAGATTAACCGGCAGGTGGGCTTGTCGGCCGATGCCGCGTCCAAGGCGTCGGAACATGCGGATGTCACGGCAAACAAGGTCGATGCGCTGGTCTCGGATATCAGCGGCATTGTGGACGTACTCAAGCTCATCGACGGCATAGCCGCGCAGACCAATCTGCTGGCGCTGAACGCCACCATCGAGGCGGCCCGGGCCGGCGAAGCCGGCAAGGGGTTCGCGGTCGTGGCGAATGAGGTCAAGCAGCTTGCGAGCCAGTCGAGCAACGCGACCAAGGAAATCGCGCAGCAGATCGACAATGTGCAAGCCCAGGCGCGCAGTGCCGTGGAGGCGATCCAGAGCATCACTTCCGTGACGACGAGTGCGCAGAACATTGCGGCCGAGATCACTCAATCCGTGTCACAGCAGGACAGTGCCACGCGGGATATCGCGCAGAGCATCAAGACCCTGTCGGAGCAGACCGCGCAGATCAAGGGCACGATCAGTCACACGACCGGTGAGATTCAGAAGAGCCTGGAAAGCCTCGCCAGGGCAGGCGCGGCCTGAGGGCGTTGACATCTCCTGTCTCGAAAGCAAACGGGCGGCTCTTGGCCGCCCGTTTCCGTTTGCATGAGTATTGGGCATCTGCGAGCGGACACTGCCGAACCCGCTTTGCGGGACGCCGTTTTGCCTTTGGCCGGTAAGAAGACTACCGTCTGCCCACCGCCAGCTGCATCGGGATCAGAGTGTTGACTGACCATGGCGTATCGGGTCAGGGCATGGCGTGAGCGAACCCGTGATGCCAATTGAAAGGAATGTCCGGTGAAACGGGACTGATTGTATTTGATCATCATTGTCCTCGCCGTTGCGGCGGCGTTCTCGGTTGCAAGGTCTATCAGCACCGGCAACAGACCTCCGGCATCATTCATCCAGGTCGGCGACGAGGGCATTTCCGTCGAGACGCAGTAGGGGGCGACGGCGCTGCCTGGGGACCGCCGTGTCCGATTCCTGTTTTCCGGCGCCGGACATCCGCCTGTCACGTCAAGCTGGCGAAAAGGAAGGGTGACGGCGACACGACGCTTGCCAACTTCCGAGCGCAGAAATTCGAGGTTTGAAACAGAATGACGACGACGCCCGACGCTACGCTGCCGGTCCTCGGGGCCGCACTCACGCTCGACCACCTGCCGGACCTGCTCGACTGGGTGATGGAACATCACCGGGATCTCGAGTTGCAGGATTTCATCGGCGCCGAGGCGCTGACCGGCGACTGGCGATCCGTGGTGGCGCGCTACCGCGATCTGCTGGACGGACACGAAGGGCGGATCGGCATCCACGGACCCTTCTGGAACCTGCCGATCGCGGCGAGCGATCCGGCGATCCGCAAGGTCGTTCAGGATCGGATGCTGCAGGCGCTGGAGGTCTGCGCCGAACTCGGCGCGACGCATATGGTGCTGCACAGCCCGTTCACCACCTGGGACTATGCGAATGCGCCGTATTTCGTCGGCAGCCGCGAGTGGATCGTGGGCTCGACGCGGGACACGCTCGCCCCCGTCGTCGCGCGGGCCGAGGAAATCGGCTGCACGCTGGTGATCGAAAACGTCGAGGACAAGGAACCGGGCGACCGCATCGCGCTGGCCGACGCCTTCGGCAGCGATCACGTGGCGGTGTCGCTCGACACCGGCCATGCGCACTACGCCCATGTCGCGACCGGCGGACGCCCGGTCGACTACCATGTGCGCGCGGCCGGCAAGCGGCTCGCCCATGTGCATCTGCAGGATGCGGACGGCTATGCCGACCGGCACTGGGCGCCGGGCGACGGCACGGTTCTGTGGAAGCCGCTTTTCGCCGCGCTTGCCGAGCATTGCGAACGCCCGCGCCTGATCCTTGAACTCTTCGACAAGGGTCAGATCCGGCGCGGCGCCAGATACCTCTCCGACCACGGCCTCGCGATCTGATCCGAGGGGGCGACCGGCGCGGAGATGTCCGCGCCGGCGGCCGGTCCTATTCGGCCGCTTCCCTGAAGGCCGGGTTGTGCGTCTTCGGCTTGGCCTTGAGCTTCAGGTCCTTCAGCTCCTCGCGCGCCCGCTCCGCGTTGCGCAGCAACTGGACCTTGCCCGGCTGATACTGCTTCGGCGCGAAGACGTCGCCCACGCCATAGTCGCCGGCCGCGCGCAAGGTGAAGGCCGGATCGGCGAGATGCGGGCGCCCGAGCGCGATCAGGTCGGCGCGCCCCGCCGCCAGGATCGTATTGGCCTGATCGGCCGAGGTGATCGCCCCGACCGCCATGGTGGCAAGCCCGCCCTCGTTGCGGATCTGGTCGGCAAACGGCGTCTGGAACATGCGGCCGTAGACCGGGCTCGATTCCGGGCTCGTCTGTCCCGTCGACACGTCGATCAGGTCGGCGCCAGCCTCGGCGAAGGCGCGCGCGATCACCACCGTGTCGTCGCCGGTGATGCCGCCCTCGATCCAGTCGGTCGCCGACAGGCGCACCGACATCGGCTTGTCCGCCGGCCACACCTCCCGCATCGCCTCGAACACCTCCAGCGGGAAGCGCAGCCGGTTCTCGATCGAGCCGCCATAGGCATCGTCGCGCCGGTTGGTGACCGGCGACAGGAAACTCGCCAGCAGATAGCCGTGGGCACAATGCAGTTCGATCATGTCGAAGCCGCAGCGGATGGCCCGTTTGACGCTTGCCACGAAGTCGGCCTTCACCGCGTCCATGTCGGCGCGGTCCATTTCCTTCGGCACCTGGCTTTCGGGGTAGTAGGGGAGCGGCGAGGCGGCCAGGATCGGCCAGGCCTCGTCGGCGGGCAGCGGCCGGTCCATGCCCTCCCACATCAGCTTCGAGGCGCCCTTGCGCCCGGCGTGGCCGAGCTGCAGGCAGATCTTCGCGGCCGACTGGCCGTGCACGAAGTCGACGATGCGGCTCCAGGCGGCTTCCTGATCGTCGTCCCAAAGCCCGGTGCAGCCGGGCGTGATCCGCGCGGTCGGCGACACGCAGGTCATTTCGGTGAAGACGAGACCCGCCCCGCCCATGGCGCGCGATCCGTAGTGCACCAGATGGAAATCCTGCGGCACGCCGTCGACGGCGGAATACATGCACATGGGCGAGACGACGAAGCGGTTGTCGAGCCGCATCTCGCGCAGCTTGAAGGGCTGGAAGGCCGGCACGGTTGGCGTCTCCACATCGACGTCGAGGCCGGAGGCGCGCACCTTTTCGGCGAAGGCGCGGGTGGCCTTGGCGACGAAATCCGGCGCGCGCAGCTCCAGATTGTCATAGGTGATCGCCTTGGAGCGGGTCATCACCCCGAAGGCGAAGGTCACCGGGTCCATGTGCCAGTAGCGCTTCACGTGCTCGAACCAGACGAGCGAGACATCCGCCGCGTGCTGGGTCTTTTCCACTTCCTCGCGCCGGGTGTCCTCGAAGTCGGCGAGGGCGCCCGCCACGTCTTGCGTGCGCCGGAAGCTCTCGTAGAGCGCGATGGCATCTTCCATCGCGAGCTTGGTGCCCGAGCCGATGGAGAAATGCGCGGTCGACTTGGCGTCGCCCAGCAGCACCACGTTGTCCATGGTGGTGCGCGCGTTGCGGATCATCGGGAAGTTCCGCCACATGGAGCGGTTGATCAGCAGCTTGTGGCCGTCGAGTTCCTCGGCGAAGACCTGTTCCAGGAAATCCGCCGATTCCTGCTCGCTCATGTCCGCCAGTCCGGCCTTGTCGAAGGTCTCCGGATCGGTCTCCAGCACCCAGGTCGAAAGCCCCGGCTCGTACTGATAGGTATGGGCGATGAAGATGCCGTGCTCGGTTTCCTTGAAGTAGAAGGTGAAGGCATCGAGCGGCTTGGTGGAGCCCATCCAGGTGAACTTGTTGGGCCTCAGATCGACGCTCGGCTGGAAGTGATCGCGATGGGCCTCGCGCACGGCGGAATTGATGCCGTCGGCGGCGACGATGAGGTCGGCGTCGGGGAACTGCTCGATGCCGGCGATCTCCGCCTGGAAATTCATCTCGATGCCGAGATCGCGGGCGCGATCCTGCAGCAGGAGGAGCAGGGTGCGTCGGGAGCAGCCGCAAAAGCCGTTGCCGCCGATGCGAAACACCTCGTCCTTGTAGTGGATCGCGATGTCGTCCCAATAGGCGAAATTCTCGGTGATCGCGCGATAGCTCTCCGGATCGTACTTCTCGAAGGTCTCCAGCGTCTGGTCGGAGAAGACGACGCCGAAGCCGAAGGTGTCGTCCGGTCGGTTGCGTTCGTGCACGGTGATGCGCGCATCGGGCTGCGCCTTCTTCATCAGGATGGCGAAATACAGGCCCGCCGGGCCGCCGCCGATAACCTCGATACGCATGACCTGATCCTTCCCTCGTTCGCGCCCCGGCCTTGCCGCCGGTTCGGCGCCCTCGTCCCTCGTGACGATGGTCCCGCGTGACGGTGATCCTCGTGCCGGTCGGTCTCGGGATGATGACCCTGCCGGCGATGATCGCGTCGACGCTTGCGTCCGTCGTGGAGATATTTTAAGCTTAAAATAATTCGACGCGCAATGCCGATCTCCCGTCGAGGACGCTCAAGGGGTAAATTGTCCGGCGAGCCATGACCGACAGGGACAGGGGGTGAGACGATGGCACAGGGTCCGTTCCACGGGCGGCATGCACTGGTAACCGGGGGCACGCGCGGCATCGGCGTGGCCATCGCCCGGCGGCTCGTCGCGGAAGGGGCGAGCGTGACCATCCTCGGGCGCAATGCGGTGCGGGCGGAGACGACGGCGAAGGAGATCGGCGCGGCCGGTTTCGCCGCCGCCGACGTCACCGACCGCGATGGCCTGACGGGCGCGATCCGCGCGGCGGAGGAGCGTCTCGGCGGGGTCGAGATCCTCGTCAACAACGCCGGATCGGCGGAGAGTTCCCCCTTTCTCAAGACGCCGCCCGAGCAGTTCGCACGCATGCTGTCGGTCAATCTCGACAGCGTGGTAACCGCCTGTCACGCCGTTCTGCCGGGCATGATCGCGGCCGGAAGCGGGCGCATCGTCAATGTCGCCTCCACCGCCGGGCTCAAGGGCTATCGCTATGTCTCCGCCTATGTCGCCGCCAAACACGCGGTGGTCGGGCTGACCCGGGCGCTGGCGCTGGAGACGGCGGAAAGCGGGGTGACGGTCAATGCCGTGTGTCCCGGCTTCGCCGACACCGATCTGGTGCGCGAAAGCGTTGCCCGCATCCGGGAAAAGACGGGGCGCAGCGACGACGAGATCGTCGCCGACATGGTGCGCGACAACCCGCAAAAGCGGCTGATCGACCCGGACGAGGTGGCCGATTGCGTGGCCTGGCTGTGCGGCGGGGGCGCGCGGTCGGTCACGGGGCAGTCGCTGGCGGTCGCCGGCGGCGAGGTGATGTGAGGCGATGATGGACACACGCGATCCCGCCACCGGCCCCGGTCAGCCCCTGTCCGACACGCTGGACGCCGAAACCCGCATGCAGGCGGGCGGCGATCACCGTCTCGAACTGCGCCTGTGGCTGCGTCTGCTGACCTGCACCAACCTGATCGAGACCGAGATCCGCACCCATCTGCGCTCGCAGTTCGACGTCACCCTGCCGCGCTTCGATCTGATGGCCCAGCTCGAGAAGACGCCGGACGGGCTGACGCTCGGCGAATTGTCGCGCCGCATGATGGTGTCGGCCGGCAATGTGACCGGGCTGGTCGAGCGGCTCGTGCAGGACGGGCTGGTGGAGCGCAGGCCCGTGCCGGGCGACCGCCGCTCCGCGCTGGTCACGCTCACGCCGGAGGGGCGGGAAAGCTTCGAGACCATGGCGCGCGCCCATGGCGACTGGGTCGCCGACCTGTTCGCCGGGCTCAATGACACGGAAATCGACACGCTGATGGCGCTGCTGGCCAGGACCAAGGCGTCGGCCCGCGCCTCCGCCGACAGGGAGACGGCGCGCGCGCCCCGCGCGTCCGAGAAAGGGAAGAGACACGATGGCTGATGCGTCCATGACGGAGACCGCCGCGCAAGAATCCTACGCGATCACGCCGCCGGTGCGCGCCTATACGCCGGCGCATTTCAAGCTGGAGGTCGACGGCAAGACCGCGACGATCACGCTCAATCGGCCGGAGCGCAAGAACCCGCTCACTTTCCACTCCTACGCCGAATTGCGCGACCTCTTCCGCGCGCTGCAGTTCGACGAGGAGGTCAAGACCATCGTGATCGCGGGGGCGGGCGGCAATTTCTGCTCCGGCGGCGACGTCTTCGAGATCATCGAGCCGCTTCTGTCGCGCGACATGCCGGGTCTGCTGCAGTTCACCAGGATGACCGGCGAGCTGGTCAAGGCGATGCGCGCCTGCCCGCAGCCGATCGTCGCCGCCATCGACGGCGTGTGCGTCGGCGCCGGCGCGATCATCGCCATGGCCTCCGACCTGCGGGTGGGAACGCCCAAGGCCAAGGTCGCCTTCCTGTTCAACCGTGTGGGGCTCGCCGGCTGCGACATGGGCGCCTGCGCGATCCTGCCGCGCATCATCGGTCATGGCCGCGCGTCGGAGCTTCTCTACACCGGTCGGGTGATGAGCGGCGAGGAGGCCGAGCGCTGGGGCTTCTTCAACAGGCTGGCCGAGCCCGACACCGTGCACGCTGAAGCGCGCGCGCTCGCCGACACGCTGTCGGCCGGACCGACCTTCGCCAACGCCATGACCAAGCGGATGATGCACATGGAATGGGACATGTCGATCGACCAGGCCATCGAGGCCGAGGCGCTCGCCCAGGCGGTGTGCATGAAGACCGAGGATTACCGCCGGGCGTTCGAGGCCTTCGCCGCCAAGCAGACGCCCGTCTTCGAAGGCAATTGAGAGGCCGCGCCATGACCGACACGAGCTTTCTCGACTGGCCGTTCTTCGACGACGGACACCGCGCCTTCGCCGCCGAGGTCGAGGCCTTCGCGGCCCGCGAGGTCGCGGATCTGGTCGACCATCACGACGTCGACGGCTCCTGCCGTCGGCTGGTCGCCGCGCTCGGGCGCGCCGGGCTCCTGCGCGCGGTGGTGCCTGAGGCCCATGGCGGTCTGAGCGACCGGCTCGACGTGCGCCGCCTGTGTATTGCGCGCGAAACGCTCGCCCGCCACCAAGGGCTCGCCGATTTCGCCTTCGCCATGCAGGGGCTCGGCACCGGCTCGATCTCGCTCTACGGCACGCCGGAGATCCAGACGCGTTATCTGCCGCCCGTGGGGCGCGGCGAGAGGATCGCCGCCTTCGCGCTGTCCGAGCCGGAAGCGGGCTCCGATGTCGCGGCGCTCGCCACCGTGGCCGAACCGGACGGCTCCGACCATGTGCGCATCACGGGCGAAAAGACCTGGATCTCCAACGGCGGCATCGCCGACCACTATGTGGTGTTCGCGCGCACCGGCGAGGCGCCGGGCGCGCGCGGGCTCTCCGCCTTCGTGGTCGATGCGGATGCGCCCGGCTTCTCCATTCGCGAGCGCATCGACACGACCGCCCCGCATCCGCTGGCGACCCTCGGATTCGACGGCGTGCGCGTGCCGGTCGCCGCCCGTCTCGGCAAGCCGGGCGAGGGCTTCAAGGTGGCGATGGCAACACTCGACATCTTCCGCTCCACAGTGGGCGCGGCCGCACTCGGCTTCGCGCGGCGCGCGCTCGACGAGAGCCTGGCCCACACGACACGGCGGCAGCTGTTCGGCGCGCCGCTCGCCGACCTGCAGATGACGCAAGGCGCGCTCGCCGACATGGTCGCCGACGTCGATGCGGCGGCCCTTCTGGTCTATCGCGCCGCCTGGACCAAGGACGCGGGTGCTGCGCGCGTCACCCGCGAGGCGGCGCTCGCCAAGATGGTCGCGACGGAAAACGCCCAGAAGGTGGTCGACCGCGCGGTGCAGCTGCATGGCGGTCACGGCGTGCGCGTCGGCACCAAGGTGGAGGAGCTTTATCGCGATGTGCGCGCGCTTCGCATCTACGAGGGCGCGACCGAGATCCAGAAGGTGGTGATCGCCCGTCAGGCGATCGCCGATCACGCGGCCCGCACGCAAACCGCGCAAGCCGCCGAATAACGACACGACACAGAGCACGCTACAGAGCCGGACAACCGGCCGTCTTCCAGCCTCCAGAGGAGAGCCGCATGGCCCAGTCAGCGCATCTCGACACCTTCACCCGGGACAATCTCCCACCGCGGGAGCAATGGCCGGAGTTCATCAACCTCGACCGCCTCGGCTATCCCGAGCGGTTGAATTGCGCCGTCGAGCTGATCGACCGCAACGTGGCCGAAGGCCGTGGCGACAAGCGCGCGGTGGTCTCGCCCAATGAGACCTGGACCTATGCGGAGCTCGCCGAAAAGGTGAACCGCATCGCCAATGTGCTCAAGGACGACTTCGGCCTTCAGCCGGGCAACCGCGTGCTGCTGCGCTATCCCAATTCGCCGATGATGGTGGCCGTCTATTTCGCGGTGCTCAAGGCGGGCGGCGTCGTGGTGGCGACCATGCCGCTGCTGCGCGCCAAGGAGCTCGCCGTGATCGTCGACAAGGCGGAGCTGTCGCTCGCCATCTGCGATCACCGGCTGCGCGAGGAAATGCACCTCACGCGGAAGCGGACGGACCGGCTCACCACGATCCTGGAAAGCGGCGGGGAGGGCGAGGACACGCTGGAGGCGCGCATGGCGCGGGCCTCGGCGGATTTCGCGCCCTGCGACACGGCCGCCGACGACGTCTGCCTGCTCGGTTTTACCTCGGGCACGACCGGCGAACCCAAGGCGACCATGCATTTCCACCGCGACATGCTGGCGATCTGTGACTGCTATGCGCGCGAGGTGCTGCGCCCGGTGGAAAGCGACGTGTTCATCGGCTCGCCGCCGCTCGCCTTCACCTTCGGCCTCGGCGGTCTGGTGCTGTTTCCCTTCCGCGTCGGCGCGACCGCGATCCTGCTCGAAAAGGCCGGCCCGGACGAGCTGCTCGCCGCGATCCCCGCGATGAAGCCGACCGTCGTCTTCACCGCGCCGACCGCCTATCGCGCGATCCTCGCCAAGAAGGGGGATGCGGATTTCTCGTCGCTGCGCAAATGCGTGTCGGCGGGCGAGGCGCTGCCCAAGGCGACCTGGGACGACTGGTATGCGGCGACCGGCATCAAGATCCTCGATGGCATCGGCGCGACCGAACTCCTCCACATCTTCATCGCCGCGCGCGAGGACGAGGTGCGCCCCGGCGCGACCGGCAAGCCGGTGCCGGGCTACGAGGCCAAGGTGATCGGACCCGACGGGACGGAGGTGCCCGACGGCACGCCGGGCCGGCTCGCGGTGCGCGGGCCGACCGGCTGCCGCTATCTCGCGGATGATCGCCAGAAAAACTACGTCATCGACGGCTGGAACGTCACCGGCGACACCTACATCCGCGATGCCGACGGCTACTTCTGGTATCAGGCGCGCTCCGACGACATGATCATCTCCTCGGGCTACAACATCGCCGGTCCGGAGGTGGAAAGCACGCTTCTGGCCCATCCGGCGGTCGCCGAATGCGGCGTGGTCGGCGCGCCCGATCCCGACCGCGGGCGCATCGTCAAGGCCTATATCGTTCTCAAGCCGGGGGTGCGCGGCGACGCGGCGCTCGTCAAGGAGCTGCAGGACTACGTGAAGGCCGAACTGGCTCCCTACAAGTATCCGCGCGCGGTGGAGTTCGTGGACACGCTGCCGCGCACCGAAACCGGCAAGCTGCAGCGCTTCGCCCTGCGCGAGATCGCCGCCGGCGCACCGGCCGCCTCCGACACCGCGCACCGCGCCGCCTCCTGACAACGGGATTTCAGACACATGACGACACCCGCTTCGACCGCTGCCTCCACCGCGCCCGCCAACGACACCGCGTCCGGCTCGCTTCTGACCGCGCTGCTGCCCGAGGGCTGGCCCCAGCCCAGGGGCTACGCCAACGGCATGGCCGGGTCGGGCCGCTTCGTGCTCACCGGCGGGCAGGTCGGCTGGACCCCGGACGGGCGGTTTTCGTCCGATTTCGTGGAGCAGATCCGTCAGACGCTGGAAAACGTCGTGGCGGTCGTCGGCGCGGCCGGCGGCGGACCGGAGCATATCGCGCGACTGACCTGGTATGTCACCGACATCGACGCCTATCGCGCCTGCCTGAAGGATCTCGGTCCCGCCTATCGCTCAGTCATGGGCAAGAATTTTCCGGCCATGGCGGTGGTGCAGGTGCTCGCCCTGGTCGAGCCCGAGGCGATGGTCGAGATCGAGGGCACGGCGATCCTGCCGGAGTGACGCGCCACGGCGCAGGCCGCCCGGATGGACCGGCGGCACGGGCCACCGGGACGGGCTGACGCAAGCCCGACGGCGCGCTACCCTGCGCCGTCCCGTTCCGTCCGTCGTCTTGCGGAGCCTGTCCCACATGCATGTTCTCGAAGCGCTCGACAGCCGCTTTTCCTGCCGTGCCTTTCGCCCCGATCCCGTGCCCGAGGAGACCGTGCGCGCGATCCTTGGGGCGGCTGCCCGCGCGCCGTCGGGCGGCAATCTCCAGCCCTGGCACGTGCATGCGCTGAGCGGCGCGCCGCTGGCGCGGCTGGTCGCGGCGGTCAGGGCGAAGATGGCCGATCTGCCGCGTGGGGAGCCGGGTGAATACGCCGTCTATCCGCCCGAGCTGAAGGAGCCCTATGCGGCGCGGCGTTTCAAGGCGGGCGAGGATCTCTATGCGACCATCGGCGTGACGCGCGACGACAAGGCGGCGCGCGGCCGCCAGTTTCGAAGGAACTTCGAGCTTTTCGGCGCGCCGGTCGGGCTCTTTGTCTATCTCGACCGCACCATGGGCCCGCCGCAATGGGCCGACTGCGGCATGTTCCTGCAAAGCGTGATGCTGGCGGCGCGGGCGCATGGGCTCCATACCTGCGCGCAGGAGGCCTGGGCGCAATGGCATTCGCTGGTCGGGGCGCATCTGGCACCGCCGGCCGAGCACATGCTGTTTTGTGCCATCGCGCTCGGGCACATGGACGAGACGGCCCTGATCAACACCTTGCGCACCGAACGCGCCCCGGTCGACGCGTTCACCCGTTTCGCCGGCTTCTGAAAGATCCCTGCCTCAGCCCGCCGCAGCCGCGAGCCCGACCGTGCGCCGCGCCACCAGCTTCGTCACGACGTTCCGGACGATGCGATGGCCGGCGTCCTGATCGAGCGACATGATCGATTCGGGGTGGAACTGCACCGCCGCGATGGGCTCGTTTTCGTGTTCCACGCCCATGATCACGCCGTCCTCGGTTTGCGAGGTGACGCGCAAGCCCTTCGGCAGCGTGTCGCGCACCGCATGCAGCGAGTGATAGCGCCCGACCGTGACCGGGGAGGCGAGGCCGTCGAAGACCAGAGAGCCGGGCGTGAAGGTCACCGGCGAGGGCTTGCCGTGCACCGGCACGTCGAGCTGGGCGAGCGTGCCGCCGAGTGCTTCCACCAGCGCCTGCAGGCCGAGGCAGACCCCGAAGATCGGCAGATTGCGCGCCCGCGCCCGGCCGATGGTGGCCGCGCAGTCGAAATCGCGCGGATTGCCGGGACCGGGCGACAGCACCACCAGATCCGGATCGACGTCGTGGAAGACGGCGTCCGACACCGGCGAGCGATAGGTGGCGACCTCCGCGCCGGTCTGGCGGAAGTAGTTGGCGAGCGTGTGGACGAAGCTGTCCTCGTGGTCGACGAGGAGGATCTTCAGCCCGGCGCCCGGCAGGGCGGTGTCGGCATCGACCGTGGCGGTGCGGACCAGGCCCGCCTCGCGCACGGCGGCGCGCATGGCCTCGGCCTTCAGCTCGGTCTCGGCTTCCTCGTCCTCCGGCACGCTGTCGTAGAGCAGCGTCGCCCCGGCCCGGATCTGCGCGACGCCGTCCTTGATGCGCACGGTCCTGAGCGTCAGCCCGGTGTTCATGTCGCCGTTGAACAGGATCGCGCCGATGGCGCCGCCGTACCAGGCGCGCGGGCTCTTCTCGTGGCGCTCGATGAACTCCATCGCCCAGCGCTTCGGCGCGCCGGTCACGGTCACCGCCCAGGTGTGCGACAGGAACGCGTCGAGCGCGTCGAGGTCGTCGCGCAGCGTGCCCTCCATGTGGTCGACCGTGTGGATGAGGAGGGAATACATCTCGATCTGCCGGCGGCCGATGACCCGCACGGAGCCGGGCACGCAGATGCGGCTCTTGTCGTTGCGGTCGACGTCGGAGCACATGGTGAGCTCCGCTTCGTCCTTGGCCGAGTTCAGCAGCTTGCGGATCTGCGCCTCGTCCTCGATGGCGTTCTTGCCGCGCCGGATGGTGCCGGAGATCGGGCAGGTCTCGACCCGGCGCCCGCCGGACACCCGCACATACATTTCCGGGCTCGCGCCGACGAGATATTCCGCGTTGCCGAGATTGATGAAGAAGCCATAGGGCGAGGGGTTGATCTCCTGCAGCCGCCGCGAGACGGCCGAGGGCGCGGCCGGACAGGCCTCGTAGAAGGTCTGGCCCGGCACCGTCTCGAACAGATCGCCCCGGCGGAAATGATCCTTGGCCGCGCGCACCAGCTCCGCGTATTCGCCCGGCGCATGATCGCCGCGCCCCGGATCGCCTTGCGCGGGAACATAAGGGGTTGCGCCCCCGGCGCGGGGCAGGCCATCCGTCGATGTGTCGCCGACGGCGAACTCATAGGCGCGCACCTGCGCCTTCTTGCCGTAGTGGTCGACCAGCAGGATCTCGTCGGGCAGATAGAGCACCACGTCGCGCTGGTCCGCTGGGCGCTCGAGCGTCAGCTCGATGGGCTCGAACTGAAAGGCGAGATCGTAGCCGAAGGCGCCATAGAGGCCGAGATGGCCGTCGTCGCAGGCAAACAGCGCGTTGACGGCGCGGATCACGGAAAAGACCGAGGGCTGGCGCGAGCGCTCCTCCTCGGCGAAGGCGCGCCCGGGCCGGGCGACCCGCATCTCCAGCCGGTCGCCGTCGCGGGCGAAATGTTCCAGCTCGGCAAGTGGCTCCAGATGCGCCGCAATCGCCGGCAGCAGCACCCGGCCGCGGTCGTTGAGCGCGGTGACGGTCACGTCGCGGTCGGTCGATTCCAGCACCAGCGGCGGATTGACCAGGGCCATGTCCCAGCGCGTGTAGCGCCCGGGATACTCGTAGGACGAGGAGAACACCGCACCGCGTTCCGCGTCCAGCCGGTCCATCCACGGCCCGGTCCCCTTGGCGTAATCCGCCTCTCGGGTGGTGACAGTGATGCCGATCCCGCCCTTTGTCGTGAAGGCTTGCGCGTTGTGCGTCTGCATGTCTCGTCGTCCTCCGCCGGGCCGCCCGCGTCGTCCCGCCCCGGACATGACAAAGCCGCCGGCGGGGTCCCGCGGCGGCCTTTCCGATTGTCGCAAGTGACGCAAGGTCACGATCGGTCGTGTGCCGCCTGTGTCAGGGGCGCCACCACCAGCCGTTGATCTTGATCGTCGCGATACTCATACCCTGTCAGTAGCGCAAGGCGACGGGCCGCGCAACGCTGTAGATGCGCGACAGGTCATTTTTCACGGATCGCAGATTTACTTGAACTCTAAAGTATTTTGCCCGTCGGGCACGAACCGGCCGAGTCTGACGCCCGTGGTGCCCGCGACCGGGCGCCGGTTCGGCATGATCAGCATCATGTCGTCTTCCGGCGTGGTCACGGGACGTGCGCCGTCATGGGCGATCACGGTGCCTGCCTTGGGCACCACCTCGCCGCCGAGATAATCGTCGGTGAAGCGGAAGGCGTCCGTCTCGATGGTGACGACCTCCACGATCTCGATGAAGCGCTGGGCGGCCGGGGCCGGACGGCGCGCCAGCACATCCGCGCCGACCTGCGGCGCGATCGTTCCCGTCGCCTGCAGGAAGCGCAGGGTGGTCTCCAGCGCGACGTCGGCGCTGGCGCGTTCCCAATGCTGGCCGCATTCGACGAGCAACGCGGTCTTCGCGCTGTTGGGGTCCGAAAATCCGGCATAGTCGCGCAGCCGCTTGCCGGCGGCATGTCCCGCGTCGGCGACGACGAGCTCCGGCACGCCGACGGCGCGGGCGAGCGCACGCCCCTTGGGCAGGGGGCCGGAGAGCATCAGCGCCGGACCGGGGTTCTGCATCGAATGCAGGTCGAGCAGCAGATCGACGGTGTCGACGAAGGGGCGCAGTTCGCGGGCGCGGCGGCGCTCGCGGGTGGTGTCGTCGTCGAGCGTCGCGCTCTGCCACAGCCGGTTCATGTCCTCGTCGGCGAAGCGCGTGGCGAAGGGATCGTCCGGGTCGAAGAGATCGTAGGCGTCGAGATTGACGAAAACCAGCGAGAGCTTGCCGCGCTCTGGCCGCACCTCGTTGCGAAACAGCCAGTCGAGGGCGACGGGGCCGCACAATTCGTTGCCATGCACGATGGCCGAGACCGCCACATGCGGTCCCGGCACCCCGCTGTCGAAGGTGGTGACGCCCTCTAGGCCGATGTTGCCTTTCCGATAGGGGGCGATGTCGACCTTCTCGATCTCGATAGGCGGCGTGGCGGGTGTCGCGGCATCCATGGCGGGGCTCCGGTTGGTGGTGCGGGACGTGCGGGGAAGGCGGGGCTCAGCGGCAGGCGTCCTCGATCACCCGGTCGAGAAAGCGGTCGCATTTCTCGAGTTCGGCGAGCGCGATGAACTCGTCGGCCTTGTGCGCCTGTTCGATGGAGCCCGGTCCGATGACGATGGTCGGGATGGCGCCGATCTCCACGAAACGTCCGCCTTCCGTGCCATAGGCGACCTTGGCGTGGTCGTTGCGCCCGGCAAGGCGCTTGGCGAGCCGCGTCACCTCGGCGTCGATGTCGGTGTCGAGACCGGGGAAGCTGGAGATCTGCTCGAAGGCAATCCCCGTTTCCGGAGCGACAGCCCGCATCTCCGGCTCCAGTTCGTCCGCTGCAAAGCGCATCACCTCGGCGACCAGCGCATCCGCGTCCTCCTGAGGCAGGGCGCGGAACTCGAAGGCGATCTCGCAGCGGTCGGGCACGATGTTGAGCGCGGTGCCGCCGGAGATCGTGCCGGTGTGCGCGGTGGTGACGGGCACGTCGTAGAGGTCGTCGTGCAGGCCCTTTGCGAGCGTCTGGCCCATCTCGCGGATCTTGAGCACCAGCCGCGCGGCATAGTCGACGGCGTTGACACCCCGGGGCGCGAGCGAGGAATGGCAGGTCCGCCCGGTGACGATGGCCCTGTACGACCGCTTTGCCTTGTGGCCGACGATGACCTGCATTTCGGTCGGCTCGCCGACGAAGCAGGCGAGCGGGCGCGGGTGGGTGGCGACGAGATGGCGGATCAGGCTTGGCACGCCCTTGCAGCCGACTTCCTCGTCATAGGAAAAGGCGAGGTGGATCGGCCGCTTGAGATCGGCCAAGCGCATGGCGTCGACCCGGCCCAGACAACAGGCGAGAAAGCCCTTCATGTCGCAAGCCCCGCGCCCGAACAGCCTGCCGTCGCGCTGCGTGAGCGTGAAGGGATCGCTCGTCCAGTCCTGACCGTCGACGGGCACCACGTCGGTGTGTCCCGACAGCACGTAGCCCGGCACATCCGCCGGCCCGATGGTGGCGAGCAGATTGGCCTTCTCGCCCGTTTCGTCCGGGATCCGCGTCGAGGCGATGCCGCGCCTCGCCAGAAACGCCTCGACATAGTCGATGAGCGGGAGGTTGGAACCCCGGCTGGTGGTGTCGAAGCCGACCAGATCGGCGAGGATTTCGGCGGCGGCGGGCGGGGCGGGGGTCAGCATGCGGGCGGGTCCTTTCTCCGGTCTCAGGCCGGATGCGAATAGGCGTCCGGCGCGACCGTGCGCCGGGCGTGTTCGATGAAGCGCTGGGCGATCGGCGTGACCGGCCCGGCGGGGGCGAAGAATTGCGTGAGATAGTCGACCCGCGGCGAAAAGCGACGGAAGACGACACCCTCCAGCCGCCGCTGCGCGACCGGAAAGGGGTTCACCAGCCCGATGCCCACGCCTTCGCGCACCAGCTCGCAGATGGCGATGCTGGTCGCGGTTTCCGCGCGGATGTCGCGCTGGATGCCGCGTTCGGCGAAGATGCGGTCATAGACGTTGCGCTGGTGAAAGCGCCGGGTGAGCGCGATGAAGGGCTCGCCGGCGAGATCCTCCGGCACGATTTCGCTGCGCTCGGCCAGCGGATGCGCGGCCGGAATCGCGGCATGGGCGATGGCGTGGCGAAACGGGTGCATGCGCAATCCGTCGTGGCGGATCAGATGATCGCTGATGCCCAGGTCGGCGTTTTCGTCGGCAACGGCGGCCGCGACCGTGGTCGACATGCCGATCTCCAGATGCACCGACGCATCCGGATTGTCCTTCAGGAAGGCCGCGATCAGCCGGGTCAGCAGCCGGTGGCTGAGCGTCGGCGGCGCGGCGATGCGCAGCCGCTTCGGGTTGCCCTGGTCGCTCGTTTGCGTGTCCAGCCGCGCGAGCGTGGCGAAGATCGGCTCGATCTGCTCGTTGAGCGCCAGGCCCTCCGAGGTGGGCTGGATGCGATTGCCGGACCTGTGGAAAAGCGTGCGCCCGAGACGGCGCTCCAGATGGGCGATGGCGCGGCTGACCGCCGGCTGGGAGATCCCCAGCCGGTGGGCGGCGGCCGTCGTCTTTCCTTCGGTGATGACGGCGCGCAACACCTCCAGCTCGCGCAGGCTGGGGGCATTGCGCGGTAAACCGGCGGAGCCGGCCTTTGGGGAAAGAACGGCGCTCCCCGCCGGAGGGGGAACCCTGGTCGCATCGCTCATGAGGGCAGTGCTCGCACGTCCGGGTCCTTTGCGGCTATGTACCCGTGGAATAGGTATATGCGCTTTTGTTATCGTTTTTCGATTGAGGATCATATAAGCGAATAATAGCCTTCCCAACAAGCCGTTGGCCTCGAGCCGCAAATCGGCAGCAGCCCGGGTTCTTCCATCCGGTTCCGCCCTGGCTGCCTCAAAGATCGACAGGAATCGGGAGGGGAGAACTGCATATGACATCCATCACCGCGCCCCTGGTGCGCGCGCTGGCGTGCGCGGCGTGCTCCGCCGTCGCGCTCGCGGCACCGGCCACCGCCGAGGATCTGACCATCGGCGTCGCCTCCGAGGCGACCTCCATCGATCCGCATTTCCACAATCTCGGGCCGAACAACCAGCTCAGCTTCATGATCTACGACCGGCTGGCCAATCCGGACGACCGGCAGAACTTCAAGCCGGGTCTCGCTGTGTCGTGGCAACCGGTGAACGACACGACCTGGGAGTTCAAGCTGCGCGAGGGCGTGACCTTCCATGACGGCTCGCCCTTCACCGCCGACGACGTGATCTGCACCTTCGAGCGGGCGCCCAACGTGCCGAACTCGCCCGCCGGTTTCGGCACCTACATCAAGGGCAAGACCTTCGAGAAGATCGACGACTTCACAGTGCACGTGAAGACCGAGGCGCCCTATCCGCTGATGGTCAACGATCTGGGCAACGTCGCCATCATCTCCGACGAGAAGGGCTGCTCGGGCACGACGCAGGACTTCAACGACGGTGTCGCCTCCGTCGGCACCGGGCCCTTCAAGTTCGTCGAATACGTGCCCGGTGACCGCATCGTGCTCGCGGCCAACGCCGACTACTGGGGCGGGGCGCCGATCTGGGAGACGGTGACCCTCAAGCCGATCAAGGCGGGGCCCTCGCGCGTCGCGGCACTGCTTGCCGGTGACGTCGACTTGATTTCGGGCGTGCCGACCACCGACATCGCGACGCTCAAGGCGCGCGACGACGTGACCCTGTCGCAGGGCGTGTCGAACCGCGTGATCTATCTCCACATCGACCAGTTTCGCGAGAACTCGCCCTTCGTGAAGGCGAATGGCGGCGGCGACATCGAGAACCCCTTGATGGACCAGCGCGTGCGCAAGGCGATCTCCAAGGCGATCTCGCGCGAGCTGATCCGCGACCGGGTGATGGAAGGTCTGTCGATCCCGGCCGGCCAGCTCCTGCCCGAGGGCTTCTTCGGCGTGTCGGAGAACCTTCAGCCCGAGCCCTACGATCCCGAAGGCGCCAAGGCGCTGCTCGCCGCGGCCGGCGTGCCGGACGGCTTCGAGCTGACGATCCACGGCCCCAACGACCGCTATCTCAACGATGCCAAGATCGTGGAGGCGATCGCGCAGATGCTCAATCGGATCGGCATCAAGGCGCAGGTCGAGACGATGCCGCGGTCGGTCTACTTCTCGCGCGCCTCGAGCGGGGCGGACGGCCTGCCGGAGTTCTCGCTGATCCTCGTCGGCTGGGGGGCCGGCTCGGGCGAGGCGTCCTCGCCCTTGCGCGCGCTGATCGCCAGCTACGACAAGGACAAGGGCATGGGCACGGCCAATCGCGGCCGCTACTCCAACCCGGAGGTGGACGCGGTGATCGAGGAGGCCTTGTCGGAGGTCGACGACGAGAAGCGCGCCGACCTGCTCGCCAGGGCGACCGAGATGGCGATCGAGGATCTCGCGATCATCCCGATCCACTATCAGGTCAACACCTGGGCCAGCAAGAAGGGCCTCAGCTACATCCCGCGCACGGACGAGTACACGCTCGCCCAGGGCGTGGTGAAGGACTGACCCTGACGACGCGACCACGGAGGGGGCGCCGCATGCGCGGCGGCCCCTCCGCCCTCCCGTGCCGGCCGCGTCCCGCGACATGGCGGCCGCGCGGGGCGCGTGTCCCGTCCCGGATCGGATCGCCTCATGAGCGTCTTCATCCTGCGCCGAATGCTGCAGAGCGTCTTCGTGATGGTCGCCATGGCCGTCATCGTGTTCTTCGGCATCCATTTCGTCGGCGACCCCGTCTACATGTTCGTCTCGCCCGACATGGATCAGGCCGACATCGAACAGGTCACGCGCGCGCTGGGCCTCGACCGGCCGATCTGGGAACAGTTCTGGGCCTTCGTCACCAGCGCGCTGCAGGGCGACCTCGGACAATCCTTCGTCTTCGGCGAACCGGCGCTCGGGCTCATTCTGGAGCGCATGCCGGCGACGCTGGAGCTTGCCTTCGCCGCGCTTTTCCTCGCCGTCGTGCTGGGCCTTCCGCTCGGCCTCTACGCCGGGCTCTATCCCGACAGCGGCGTGTCGAAGACGATCATGGCCGGCTCGATCCTCGGCTTCTCGCTGCCCACCTTCTGGGTGGGCATCATGATGATCATGGTCTTCGCCGTGATCCTCGGCTGGCTGCCCTCCACAGGGCGCGGCGAGACGGTGGACGTGCTGGGCGTGGAGCTGTCCTTCTTCACGCTCGACGGGTTGAGCCATCTGGCGCTTCCGGCCCTCAATCTGGCACTGCTCAAGATCTCGCTGGTGATCCGCCTGACCCGGGCCGGCACGCGCGAGGCGATGCTGCAGGACTACATCAAGTTCGCCCGCGCCAAGGGGCTGTCGCGCTCGCGCATCGTCGGCGTGCACCTTTTGAAGAACATTCTCATCCCGGTTGTGACCGTGCTCGGCCTCGAGTTCGGCTCGCTGGTCGCCTTCTCGGTCGTCACGGAGACGATCTTCGCCTGGCCGGGCATGGGCAAGCTGCTGATCGAATCCATCCAGCAACTCGACCGTCCGGTCATCGTCGCCTACCTGATGATGATCGTCGTTGTCTTCGTGGTGATCAACTTGCTGGTGGACATCGTTTATTCGGTCCTCGATCCGCGCGTGCGGCTCGGCGATCGCGGAAACTGAGCGCGCCGATGACCTCCTCCGACATGCCTGAAACCGCCGCGGACGCCACCGCCGGCCCGTCCCGTCCGGAGCCGGCGGCGCCCGTCCCGGCGCCGGCCCGGGCCGACACGCCCTTCCGCCGCTTCCTGTCGGATTTCGCCGACAGTCCGCTGGCGGTGGGCGCGGCCGTGGTGCTTTTTCTCATCATCCTGATCGCGATCTTCGCGCCCTGGATTTCGCCGCAGGACCCTTACGATCTCGCCACCGTGTCGATCTTCGACGCGCGCATGCCGCCGGGCAGCGTCAGCATGGACGGCGTGCCCTTCCTGCTCGGCACGGACGGGGCCGGGCGCGACCTGCTCTCCGCGATCTTCTACGGACTTCGGATCTCGCTCTCCGTCGGCGTCATGTCGGGGCTGATCGCCATCGTCGTGGGCATGTCGGTCGGGCTCGCCGCGGCCTATGCGGGCGGGCGCACGGAATCGGTCATCATGCGCATCGTCGATCTGCAACTGTCGCTGCCGGCGGTGCTGATCGCGCTGATCCTGCTGGCGATCCTCGGCAAGGGCGTCGACAAGATCATCATCGCGCTGGTGGTGGCGCAATGGGCCTATTACGCGCGCACGGTCCGCGCCTCGGCCCTGGTCGAGCGCCGGCGCGAATATGTGGAGGCCGCCGCCTGTCTCGGGCTCGGCCATGCGCGCATCGTCTTCCGCCACATCCTGCCGAACTGCATCGCCCCGCTGATCGTCGTCGGCACGGTGCAGACGGCGCATGCCATCGCGCTGGAGGCGACGCTGTCCTTCCTGGGCGTCGGCCTGCCGCCCACCGAGCCCTCGCTCGGACTGCTGATCTCCAACGGGTTCGAATACATGCTGTCGGGCAAATACTGGATCGCCGTCTTCCCCGGCCTGGCGCTCCTCATCACCATCGTGTCGATCAACATCGTCGGCGACCAGCTGCGCGACGTGTTGAACCCGCGCCTGCAGAAGTGAGGACGGCATGAGCGACGAGACGGTGCTTCAGGTGTCCGACCTCAAGACGCATTTCTTCACCAAGGCGGGCGTGGCCCGCGCCGTCGACGGCGTGTCCTTCTCGCTCAAGCGCGGCGAGGTGCTGGGCATCGTCGGCGAGAGCGGGTCGGGCAAGACGGTCACCGGCTTTTCGCTGATGGGGCTGGTCGATCCGCCGGGCCGGGTGGTCGACGGCACGATCCGGCTCGCCGGCGAGGATCTCGTCGGGGCGTCGGAGGACCAGTGGCGCAGGCTGCGCGGCAAGCGCATCGCCATGATCTTCCAGGACCCGATGATGACCCTCAATCCCGTGCTGCGCATCGACACGCAGATGATCGAGGCGATCCGCGCGCATGAGCAGATCTCGGAGACGGCGGCGCGCGAACGCGCCCGCGCGGCGCTTGCGCGCGTCGGCATTCCATCGCCCGACGAACGCCTTGCCGCCTATCCGCATCAGTTTTCCGGCGGCATGCGCCAGCGCGTGGCGATCGCCATCGCTTTGCTGAACGAGCCCGACGTGATCGTCGCGGACGAGCCGACCACCGCGCTCGACGTCACCATCCAGGCGCAGATCCTCTACGAGGTGCAGAAACTCTGCGCTGACACGGGCCTTGCGATGATCTGGATCACCCACGACCTCGCCGTGGTCGGCGGGCTCGCCGACCGGGTCGCGGTGATGTACGCCGGCCGCATCGTGGAGGAAGGGCCGGTGGGCGAGGTGCTCGACGCGCCGCGTCACCCCTACACGCGCGGTCTCGTCGGCTCGGTTCCGAGCCACAACCGGCGCGGCACCCGGCTGACCCAGATCCCCGGCATGGCGCCCTCGCTGCTCGCCCTGCCGCCGGGCTGCAGTTTCGCGGCCCGCTGCCCGCGCGCCGACGCGGCCTGCGCCACCATGCCCGCGCTGGAGGCCGCGGGGCCGGGGCGCGCCGTGCGCTGCCATCACCCGCATGTCGAGGAAGCCCTTGAGGGCGCGGAGGGACGGTCGTGAGCGCGCATCCCTTGCTGAGCCTCGATGCGGTCTCCAAGCGTTTCGTCAAGCGCCTGGATGCGGCGGAAAAGATCGTCAACCTGTTCGGCGGCAACCGCCGCGAGGAGGTGGTGCATGCCGTCGACAACGTGTCGCTCGATGTCGCGGAAGGCGAGGTCGTCGGGCTCGTCGGCGAATCGGGCTGCGGCAAGTCGACGCTCGGGCGGGTGGTCGCGGGCGTCCATGCGGCGAGCGCGGGCCGGGTGCTGTGGCGTGGCGCTGATGTGGCGGGCCTGTCGGGCGCGGCCCGGCGCGACGCAATGCTCAAGATCCAGATGATCTTCCAGGATCCCATGTCCTCGCTCAATCCGCGCATGCGGGTGCGCGACATCGTCGGCGAGGCACCCCGGGTGCACGGGCTCGTCTCGGCCGGCGAGGTGTCGGACTATGTCGACAAGATGCTCTTGCGCGTCGGGCTCGACCCGAGCTTCAAGAGCCGCTATCCGCATCAGTTCTCCGGCGGCCAGCGCCAGCGCATCGGCATCGCGCGGGCGCTTGCGGTCGAGCCGGACTTTCTGGTGTGCGACGAGAGCATCGCCGCGCTCGACGTGTCGATCCAGGCGCAGGTGCTCAACCTCTTCATGGATCTGCGCGCGGACCTGGGCCTCACCTATCTCTTCATCTCGCACGATCTGGGCGTGGTCGAGCATCTCGCCGACCGGGTGGTGATCATGTACCTCGGCCGCGTGGTGGAAAGCGCGCCGACGGAGGACCTTTTCGCCGGCCCGAACCACCCCTATGCCAAGGCGCTGCTCGACGAGGTGCCGCGCATCGACACGCGCAAGCGGGTGTTCCAGCCGATCAAGGGCGAGATCCCGTCGCCCATCGACCCGCCGAAGGGCTGCCATTTCCATCCGCGCTGCCCGCATGCGATGGCGCGTTGCCGCGAGGAGGCGCCGGCCTTGAAGGAAGTCGCCCCGGGCCGCCTCGCCGCCTGTCACCTCAACGACGGCTGAGCCCCATGCGCGCGGATCATCGCCAAGGGGCGGCGGCGGACGCCCTGTTCGAGGTCCGCCGACCCTCGGGCGTCGCCGTGCCGCTGGTGCTCGACAGCCCGCATTCGGGCACCTGGTATCCGGAGGATTTCGCACCCTGCCAGCCGCCGGAGCGCTATCGGCGGGCGGAGGACATGTATGTCGACGCGCTGTTTTCCGCCGCCCCCGATCTCGGCTGCCCGCTCTTCGCCGCGCGCTTCGCCCGCATCTATTGCGACGTGAACCGGGCGCCGGACGATCTCGCGCCCGATGCGCTCGCCGACCCGGACGGTCTGACGCTCGCCCCGAGCGCCAAGGCACGCCTCGGCAAGGGGGTGATCTGGACCGCGACCCCGCCCGACGGCGCGCCGCTTCTGGCCCGCAAGCTTGCCCGGGCAGAGTATGAAGCGCGGCTTGCGCGCTTCTGGCACCCCTATCACGCCGCGCTCGCCGATCTCCTGGCCGAGGCCCGGGCGCGAACCGGCGCCGCCTATCATCTCGACCTGCATTCCATGCAGCCGGTTGCCAATTCCATGCATGAGGATGCGACCGGATCGCGCCGCCCCGACATCGTGCTCTCCGACCGTGAGGGGACGAGCTGCGGCCCGGATTTCCTGGCCGCCGCCCATGCGGCCCTGTGCGATCTGGGGTTTGACATTGCGATCAACGATCCCTTCAAGGGCGCGGAGATCCTGCGCCGGCACGGCGATCCGCGCGGCGGGGTGCATTCGCTGCAGGTGGAGGTGAACCGCGCGCTCTACATGGATGTCGAAACCTATGAGAAGACGGCAGATTTCGACGCGACGCGCGACCGGCTGACCCGTTTCGTGGCGCGGATGCGCGATTGGGTCGCGGCGCGCTGAGCGGCCATGCGCGGGCGCGCAGTTGAATTTTTCCGCCAGACAGGGCACGAGAACGCGGTCTCCTCGCGCGCATGCGCGCCACCTCCCAAGACCGACGGATGACCTTCTCATGATGACCGGCCTGTCGCGCCCCAAGAACCAGATCCGCTGGCTGCTGCTGGAAGGCATCAGCCCCACGGCGACCGCCGTGCTCGCCGACGCGGGCTACACCAACGTCCAGACACTGAAGACCGCGCTCGACAAGGATGCCCTCAAGGACGCGCTTCAGGGCGTGCATATCCTCGGCATCCGCTCGCGCACCCAGGTCGACGCGGAGATCCTGGAAGCCGCGCAGACGCTGGTCGCGGTCGGCTGCTTCTCCGTCGGCACCAATCAGGTCGACCTGGTGGAGGCCAACCGGCGCGGCATCACCGTGTTCAACGCGCCGTTTTCCAACACCCGCAGCGTGGCCGAACTGACCGTCGCCGAGATCGTCATGCTGATGCGCGGCACCTTCCAGAAGTCCATGGCCGCGCATCGCGGCAAATGGCTGAAAACGGCGGTCGGCAGCAACGAGGTGCGCGGCAAGACGCTCGGCATCGTCGGCTATGGCAACATCGGCTCGCAGCTTGCGGTGCTGGCCGAGGCGATGGGCATGCGCGTCATCTATTTCGACCAGACCGACAAGCTGCGGCACGGCAACGTCGAGCCCGTCGCCTCGCTCGACCAGCTGATGCGCGAGGCGGACGTGGTGTCGCTGCACCTGCCGCAGACGCCGGAAACGCGCGGCATGATCGGGCGCGAGCAGATCGCCGCCATGAAAAAGGGCGCCTATCTGATCAACAACGCGCGCGGCACGGTGCTGGACATCGACGCGCTCGCCGACGCGCTGGAAAGCGGTCATCTCGCGGGGGCTGCGGTCGATGTCTTCCCGAGCGAGCCCAAGTCGAACGACGAGGAGTTCGTCTCGCGGCTGCGCGGCCTCGACAACGTGATCCTGACACCGCATGTCGGCGGCTCGACGGAAGAGGCGCAGGAGCGGATCGGCGAGGAAGTCGCCAGGCGGCTGGTGGAATACTCCGACGTCGGCTCGACGATCGGCGCGGTGAACTTCCCCCAGGTGCAATTGCCCAAGGGCACGGAGAACACCCGCTTCATCCAGGTGCAGCGCAACCTGCCCGGCGAACTCGGCAAGCTCAACGATCTCTTCGCCGCCTGGAAGATCAACATCGCCGCGCAGCATTACCAGACCGACGGCGAGATCGGCTATGTCGTGCTCGACGCCGACGGGCCGGTCGAGAACGCCGTCGATCTGCTGGAGGAAATCCGAGGTCTCTCCGGCACGATCCGCGCGCGGCTGCTCAACCGGGTGTAGGTCCGACCGCCAGATCGACTACAAGGCCGGCCACAAGGCCGCCTGACTGTCTTGATCCCAGGAAAAGCTGCGCCACCTTGTCAGTGAAGGCGGCCCGCCGGCTGCCACCCACAGGCGTCGGCGGTCGCCCGGAAACAAAGGGGCAGGACAATGGACCTCAACGCGGATTTCGCCGAACCGGCGGTCGTGCATGCCGGGGATCTCGACTGGACGCCGTCGCCGATGCCCGGCGTCAGCCGGCGCATGCTCGACCGGATCGGCGACGAGCTGGCCCGCGCCACCTCCATCGTGCGCTACGATGCCGGCAGCGCCTTTTCCGCCCATACCCATGGCGGCGGTGAGGAATTCCTGGTGCTCGACGGCGTCTTCCAGGACGAGCACGGCGATTATCCCGCCGGCACCTATGTCCGCAATCCGCCGGGCTCGCGCCACACGCCGGCCTCGGCGCCGGGCTGCACCATCCTGGTCAAGCTGTGGCAGTTCGATCCCGAGGATCGCACTCATGTGATCGTCGACACGACGCAGGCGACACCGGTCCCGCATCGCGACCGGCCGGGCGTGTCGGTGATCCCGCTCTTCGCCGACGGCCGGGAGGACGTGCGCATCGAGATCTGGGAGCCCGGCGCGGAGGTCCGCCTCGCCCCCGACGGCGGGGCGGAGATCTTTGTCGTCGCCGGCGGATTTTCGCATGCCGGCGAGAGCTTCGAGCCGGCCGGCTGGCTGCGCCTGCCGGTGGGTGCGCCGCTGGCCGCGACGGCCGGGCCGACGGGCGCGCGCCTCTTCGTCAAGACCGGCCATCTGCGCGACGTGCGGGCGCCGTCCGCCGACTAGATCGCAAGCGGGCGGAGTTCCGGCCCCGCCGAAGAGGGCGCGGCCGGTGCCCGACCTGCGTGTGGGCGGGAGCTACTTACTGAGCCTACTGTCGGATCGCCTCGAGATCGATGCGGATTTCGACCTCGTCGCCGACGAGCCCGTTGTCGACGGCATAGGTCATGCCGAAGTCGGAACGCGTCAGCGTCGTGCGGGCGCTGATGCCGATGACGTAGTTCTCGCCCCAGGGGTAGGCGCCGCTCTTGTTCCAGGTGACGTCCAGCGTGACCGGCCGGGTGACGCCGCGCAGGGTGAGATCGCCGGTGACCGTGCCGGTGCGCTCCGTCTTTTCTTCCGCCCCGGTCATCACGAAGGTGATCTCGGGATGGGCCTCGGCGTCGAGGAAGTCCTTGGAGCGCAAATGCCCGTCGCGCGCGTCGTCATTGGAAAAGACGCTCGCCGGATCGATGGTGACGCGCAGATCCGACAGGTCCCGCGTTTCCTCATCGAAGGTGAAGGAGCCCTCGCCGTCGAGGAACATGCCCCAGGTCGGCGCGTAGCCGATGTGATCGGCATTGAACACGATGGAGAAATGGCTCTTGTCGATGACGTAGTCGCGCGGTTCGGCGAGCGCCGGTGCGGCCGCGAGAAGACCGGCGACCACCGTGCTTGCAGCAAGCGGAAAAGCCTTGCGCATGAATTCCCTCCTGTTCGGGTTGCCCGTGCCTCGGTTCAACGGCCCCGATGCGTCTGCCCCGCCGTTCGATATAGGCGCGACGGTGGCCAAGGGGAGGGGGAGCGCCGCATGAGGGCCGGCGACGGCGGTCAGCCGCCCCAGAGCCAGGCGGCCCCGCGCACGCCGGAACTGTCGCCGTGGCGCGCCTTGCGGATCGGCACGGTATAGCGGTCGGAGAAGATGTAGGGCGCCATGGCGTCCGGCAGCCGGTCGTAGAGTTCGGCGACGTTGGACAACCCGCCGCCCAGCACGAAGACATCCGGATCGAGCAGATTGGCGGCCATCGCCATGGCCCGCCCGAGGCGCGAGACGTAGCGCGCGAAACTCGCCCCGGCGGCCCGCTCGCCTTCGCGCATCCGCGCGACAATGTCCGCCCCCGTGAGTGCGGTGCCGGTGGTCGTCTCATAGTCCCATTGCAGGCCGGTCCCGGAGCACAGCCGGTCGATCGTGCCGCGATGGCCGGTCCAGCAGTCGGGGCCGGGAAACTCGTCCTCGCGCATCCAGGGCAGGGTGACATTGCCCCATTCGCCGGCGATCCCGTTCGCCCCGCGCAGCGCCCGGCCGTCGATGGCGATGCCCGATCCGCAGCCCGTCCCGATGATGATCGCATGGACCAGATGCGCGCCGGCTCCGGCGCCGTCGGTCGCTTCCGAGACCGCGAGGCAATTGGCATCGTTCTGGATGCGCACGGGGCGGCCGAGCGCGGCCTCCAGATCCCGGTCGAGCGGCTTGCCGTTCATCCAGGTGGAATTGGCGTTCTTGACGAGGCCGGTCGCCGGCGACAGCGAGCCGGGAATGCCGAGGCCCACCGTGCCGCTTTCGCCGGTGACGGTCTCGGCCTCCGCCACAAGCTCGACGACGGCTCGAATGCAGGCGTCATAGTCGCCGCGCGGCGTCGGGCGGCGGGCGCGAAACCGCTCCGCGCCGGCCGCGTCCAACGCAATGATCTCCATCTTCGTGCCGCCCCAGTCGATCCCGAGCCGCATCATGAGGTCTCCTGTGTGCCGGGCAGGCCGCCCGTGCGCCGGGCGGCGAGCGCGCCGCGCAGGGTGGGCGCGGCCGCGACCAGCATCCGCGTATAGGGATGGCGGGGGTGATCGAACACCCGCGCGGTCCGGCCGCGTTCGACGATCCGCCCGCCGTTCATGACGAGCACGTCGTCGGTGATGGCGCGCACGACGCTCAGATCGTGCGAGATGAACAGATAGGCGAGGCCGAGGCGGGCCCGCAAGTCGGCGAAAAGGTCCAGGATCTGTGCCCGGATCGAAACGTCGAGGGCCGAGACCGGCTCGTCGGCGACGATCAGGCGCGGACGCGTGACCAATGCGCGGGCGATGGCGATGCGCTGACGCTGCCCGCCGGAAAACTCGTGCGGGTATTTCTCCGCGTCGGCGGGCGAAAGCCCGACGTCCTCCAGCGCCTGAGCGACGCGGGCCCGCCCCTCCGCCGGCGCGATCTCGTGGCGCAGGAGATGCAGCGGCTCGGCGACGATCCGTCCGATCCGGTGGCGCGGATTGAAGCTGCCATAGGGGTCCTGAAAGACGACCTGCACGGCGCGATGGACCGCCTCGCGCTCGCGGCCCCGGGCGGAAAACGGATCCTGGCCCAGCACGTGGAGCGATCCGGCCTGCGGTGCCTGAAGACCGAGCAGCGTGCGTGCCAGTGTCGACTTGCCGCAGCCCGATTCCCCCACCAGGCCGATGGACTGGCCGGCGCGGATCTCGAAGCTGACGCGGTCGACGGCGGCGAGCCGGTCGGCCTTGCGGAACAGGCGCTTGCGCCCCTGCGGGTAACTCACGCGCAGATCGCGCACGCCCACGAGCACGGGATCGGCGGCCGCGCGCCCGACATGCAAGGGACGGCGGGCGCGCTTCGGCACGTGATCGGACGCCGCCATCAGGGCCCGGGAATAGGGATGCGCGAGCCGCGCGAAGAGCGTGCCGGTCGCGCCGCTTTCGACGATCTCGCCGTCCTTCATGACCGCCACCCGGTCGGCCATCTGCGCCACCACGGCGAGGTCGTGGCTGATCAGCAGGCAGCCCATGGTCTCCGCCTCCACGATCTCGCGGATCAGGGCGAGGATCTGCGCCTGAATGGTGACGTCCAGCGCCGTGGTGGGCTCATCCGCGATGAGCAGATCCGGCTTGCAGGCGATCGCCATGGCGATCACCACGCGCTGGCGCTGGCCGCCCGACAGTTGATGCGGGAAGCGCTCGGGCGTGACCCGCGCGCGCGTCAGCCCCACCCGGTCGAGCAGCCGCAGGCAGCGCTCATGCGCCACCGCGCGCGTGGTGCGTTCGTGCCAGCGGATGCCCTCGGCGATCTGCGCGCCGATGCTCTTCACCGGGTTGAGCGCGGTCATCGGCTCCTGAAACACCATGCCGATGCGCTTGCCCCGCAGCCGGCACAGCGCCGGTTCCGACAGGGCGAGCAGATCCTCGCCGCCGAGCCGCAGCCGGCCTTGCGCCGTGGCGCCGTGCGGGAGCAGTTGCAGGGTCGCGAGCGCCGTCATCGACTTGCCCGAGCCGCTCTCGCCGACGAGGCCCAGCGTTTCGCCGGCCCGGACCGCGAAGCTGACATCTTTCAAAATCTGTTTTCCGTGAATGGCGACGCAAAGTCGCTCCGCTTCCAGCAGCATGTCAGGCGACCCGTCGCTTGAGACGGGGATCGAGCGCGTCGCGCAGGCCGTCGCCCAGCAGATTGAGCCCGATCACGGTCGCCACGATGGCAAGGCCCGGATAGAGCGCGAGCGACGGCGCCAGCGCCATCATGGTCTGCGCCTCGTTCAGCATCCGCCCCCAGGAGGCGAGCGGGGGCTGGGCGCCGAGCCCGACGTAGGAGAGGCCGGCTTCGGCCAGAATGCCGAGCGAGAACTGGATCGTGCCCTGGACGATCAGCAGATTGGCGATATTGGGCAGGATGTGTTCGGCGATGATGCGGATCTCGCGCTTGCCGGACACGCGGGCGGCCAGCACGAACTCCCGCGTCTTGAGCGCCAGCGCGCCGCCGCGCGCGACGCGGGCGAAGACCGGAATGTTGAAGATGCCGATGGCCAGGATCGCGTTGATCGCGCCGGGTCCGAAGATCGCCGTGATCATCACCGCCGAGAGCAGCGCGGGAAAGGCGAAGACGAGATCGTTGAGGCGCATCAGCCCCTCGTCGAGCCAGCCGCCCCTGGCCGCGGCCAGCAGCCCGAGCGGCACGCCGACGATCACGCCGATGCCCACCGCGACGAGCGCCACGGCGATGGAGGTGCGCGCGCCGATCATCAGCATCGACAGGATGTCGCGGCCGAAGTGATCCGTCCCCAGAAGATGCGCCGCCGAAGGGCCCTGAAGCCGGTCGGCCACCGACAGCACGTCGATCGGATAGGGCGTCCAGACCAGCGAAAGGAGCGCGGCCAGCAGAACGGTCGCGACGATCGCGCCGCCGGCGATCAGCGCGCGGTGCCGGCGAAGGGCGGCGAGGGGGACGCGGGCGTGCTGCATCGGCTCAGCGCGTCCTCAACCGGGGATCGGCGGCGGCATAGGCCAGATCGACCAGAAAGGTCACCAGAATGACGCTTGCGACCAGCAGCACCACCACGCTCTTGACCACGATCAGGTCGCGCTGGGTGATCGCCTGGAAGATCAGCCGTCCGAGCCCGGGCAGATAGAAGACGTTCTCGATGATGATCGTCCCGGCGATCAGGAAGGAGAATTGCAGGCCGAGGATGGTCAGCACCGGAATGACGGCATTGCGCACCGCATGGCGCCACAGCGCGGCATGGCGGGTGAGCCCCTTTGCACGGGCGGTGCGCACGTAGTCCTCGTGCAGGGCGTCGATGAGGGCGGAGCGCATCACGCGGGCGAGGATCGCGGCCTGGGGCAGGGCGAGCGCCACGGCCGGCAGGATCAGCGCCTGCAGGGCGGGCAGGAGCCCCGCCTCCCAGCCGGGAAAGCCGCCCGACGGCACCAGCCGCAGCGTGACGGCAAAGAGATAGACCAGCAGCATCGCGAACCAGAAGTTCGGCACGGCGATGCCGATCTGCGTGAGCGCCATGATGCCGCCGTCCTGCCAGCCCCCGCGATGGCGAGCCGCATAGACACCGATCGGAAGGGCGATGAGGGTCGAGAGCGCCAACGCGATCAGCGCGAGCGGCAGGGACACGGTCACCCGGTCGGCCACCAGATCGGCGACCGGCACGGAATAGGTGTAGCTGGTGCCCAGATCCCCGGTGGCGAAGCCGGCGACCCAGTCGAGGTAGCGGGTCGGGGCGGGCCGGTCGAGCCCGAGCTCGGCGCGCAGGGCCGCGAGCGTGTCGGCTTGCGCGTTGACGCCGAGCATCACCTCGGCCGGGTCCCCGGGCAACACCTCCAGCACCAGAAACACCAGCAGCGTGGCGACGAGAAGCGTCGCGGCGAGGCTGGCGAAGCGTTTGGCGGCATAGACCAGCATCGAGGGGCAAACCTTCGTTCGCTGTCGTGCGGGGGTGAACGACGCGCGGCGGTGTAACACGCGGGGGGCGAAGGCTAGCGCGGAACCGGGACCAAGCAAAGCCGCGGGCGGGCATCGGGCGCGAAAAACACCGGCCGTACCCGCGGCAAGGCGCTCCGCGAGGCGGACTCTATCCACAGGGGGAAACCGCGCGCGGGAGGGCGTCGGGGAGGCCCGAACCGGGGTGTTTCGGGGCGATGAAAGTGACGTTACGGCCATCCGCATGAATGCTAGGGTTTTCGCATCCCGCTCCGCCCGTGGCGAAAGACGTTTCGGCGTGGTGAAAGGTTGTCGCTGACACGCGTCCTGTCATTGTTGCGACGGGTAAGCAGATGGGGCCCGATTTGAATTTTCGGTTCCGTCCGGTTATACAGACGCGCAATGATCGATGAGTTCGACGAAACGTCGCGTATCGCGGCGGCTGTGCGTGCGTCCTTCCGACGACCTTTCTCGTCGCGCGGCGTTTCTTTTTCCGTCGGTCGTTTTACCTCCCACAAATTCAGGATGTTATTATGCGGAAACTGACCCTGACGGCGGCCGCCGTCGCGGCCACGTGCCTCATGCCGCTTTCGGCGCAGGCACAGGACACCACCTGCGGCGACGTGTCGATCACGCAGATGAACTGGGCTTCGGCCGCGGTCGTGACCAAGGTCGCGGAATTCATCATGGAGCAGGGCTACGGCTGCAACGTCTCCGTCGTGCCCTCCGATACGGTCCCGGCCATGGCGTCGGTCGCTGAAAACGGCGAGCCGGACATCGTCACCGAGCTCTGGCAGAATTCCGTGGGCGACGTCTATGACCGCCTCATCGCGGAAGGCAAGCTGAAGCAGGCCGCCGAAGTGCTCTCGCCCGGTGGCGTCGAGGGCTGGTGGCTGCCGGCCTATCTGGTCGAGGCGCATCCCGAGCTCGCGACCATCGAGGGCGTGATGGCCAACCCGGAGCTGGTCGGCGGCCGGTTCAACAACTGCCCGGAAGGCTGGGGTTGCCGTGTGGTCAGCGACAACCTGATCCGCGCCTTCGATCTGGAGTCCTCCGGCATCGAGGTGTTCAACCACGGCTCCGGCGAGACGCTCGCCTCCTCCATGGCCGCGGCCTACGCGGACAAGGAGCCCTGGTTCGGCTACTACTGGGGCCCGACCGTGCCGCTCGGCAAGTTCGACATGGTGAAGGTGGACCTCGGCGAGTACGACGAGGCGGCCCATACCGCCAACCAGAACAAGGACAATCCGGACCCCAAGCCGTCGGATTTCCCGACCGCCAAGATCTACACGGCCGTGCTGACCGAGCTGGAGCAGCGTGAGCCGGAGGTCGCGGAGCTGATGTCCAAGATGACGTTCAAGACCGACACCATGAGTGCGGTTCTGGCGTGGCAGGACGAGAACAACGCCTCCGGCGAGGAAGCGGCGGTCTACTACCTGACCACCTTCCAGGACGAGTGGAGCTCCTGGCTGAACGACGCGGCGCGCGAGCGCCTGGCGAAGCTGCTTCAGTAAGCGGCGCGATGTTCGAAGGGGCGACCCTTCCCAACTGCGGACGGAGCCGGACCCGGCTCCGTCCTTTTGTTTGCTACACCTTGTCTCGGCAACAACATGGGCGGACCCCGGGGTCCGAAAGATCCAATGGCAACCTATGACGGTGTGTTCGACGCACTCGGCCTGAGATCGTGGTGCGATGCCTCCACGAAGGACGGCCCGATGTCGATGGCCGATCTCATGGCGCAGGCCGGTGGCGACGAGGCCAAGGCCGTGTCGCTGTGGGACCTGCCGTTTCCCTCGCTCGATGCCCTTCATGACGCGTGCGGCGCGATCCCGCAGACGCGCGATCTGACGCTCGGTCTGGAAGAGGGCTTTCTCGCGATCCGCAGCGGGCTACGTTTCGTGATCGACCCCTTGACCCAGCCGCTGAGCTGGATGCTCAGCGACATGATCTGGATGATGACCTCCACCCCGTGGTGGATCGTCATTCCCGTGCTTCTGGTGCTGACGTTTCTGGTCGCGCGGTCCTGGAAGGTGCTCGGTTTCGTCGCGGCGACGCTGGCGCTGCTCGCCTTCATCGACCACTACGACCCGGCCATGGAGACGCTTGCGATCGTCTTCGTCTGTGCCTTCATATGCGTCTTGTTCGGCGTGCCCATCGGCATCGCCATGTCCCGCTCCGACCGGATGCAGCGCATGGTGATCCCCATTCTGGACATGCTTCAGACGCTGCCGCCCTTCGTCTATCTGATCCCGCTGATCTTCCTGTTCTCGGTGACGGAACCGAAGCTCTACGGCATCGCGATCATCCTCTATGCGATCGTGCCGGTGATCCGGCTGACGGATCTGGGCATCCGCCTGGTCGACAAGAGCGTGATCGAGGCAGCCGACGCCTTCGGCATGACCAGCCGGCAGAAGCTGTTCGGCGTGCAGATCCCGCTGGCGCTGCCCAACATCATGGCCGGTGTGAACCAGACCATCATGATGAGCCTCGCGATGGTCGTGATCGCCTCGCTGGTGTCCGCGCCGGGTCTCGGCGTGCTGGTCCTTCGCGGCATTCGCAATCTGGAACTCGGCGTCGGTCTGGTGGCGGGCTTCGGCATCGTGATGATCGCCATTCTGCTCGACCGCGTGACCAAGGCGGCGCTCGCCCGGGTCGACGCCAGCCAGTCCAGCCGATAGGAGCGCGCGATGACCAATCCCGTGAAAGTGTCGATCCGCAGTCTCTACAAGATCTTTGGCGACGATCCGGAAACCGCGATGCAGGCGGTGCGCGAGGGCGCGACCAAGGCGGACCTGCTGGAAAGCCATGCCCATGTGCTCGGCCTGCGCGACATCAATGTCGACATCCGCGAGAGCGAGATCACCGTCATCATGGGCCTGTCGGGCTCCGGCAAGTCGACGCTGATCCGCCACCTCAACCGGCTGATCGAGCCGACGGCCGGCGAGGTGCTGATCGACGGCGAGAACATTCTGGAGTGGAACGAGGCGCAACTGCGCCAGATGCGCCGCGAGACCATGTCGATGGTCTTCCAGAAGTTCGCGCTGCTGCCCCATCGCACCGTGCTCGACAACGCCGGCATGGCGCTGGCGACGCGCGGCTGGAAGCGCTCCGACTACGAGGCGGAGGCCGAGCGCTGGCTCGAGCGCGTCGGCCTCGGCGGCTATGGCGGCCAGTATCCGCACCAGTTGTCGGGCGGCATGCAGCAGCGCGTCGGCATTGCCCGCGCGCTCACGTCGAACTCGCCGATCATGCTGATGGACGAGGCCTTCTCCGCGCTCGATCCGCTGATCCGCACCGACATGCAGGATCTGCTGATCGAACTGCAGAACGAGCTGCACAAGACCATCGTCTTCATCACCCACGATCTCGACGAGGCGCTCAAGCTCGCCGACCACCTGGTGATCCTGAACGACGGCGCCATTGTCCAGCAGGGCGAGCCGCAGCATATCCTGCTCAACCCGGCGGATGCCTACATCGAGGACTTCGTGGCCGACATCAACCGCGCCCGCGTGCTGCGCGCGCGCTCGGTGATGCGCACCGACCCCATCGAGGGCGAAATCTCCGGCGATGTAGACTACAACGACAACCTGGAAAGCGTGATCGCCAAGGCCGAAGGCGCGATGTCGCCGCGCTTCCGCGTGATGCGCGACGGCAAGCCGGTCGGCACGCTGCTGATGCCCGACATCATGCGCGCGCTGGTGCCGGCAAGCACGAACCGCGCCGCCTGAGCGCGACCGCACAAGAACGCATGTCCGGCGGCCGGGCGTCCTCAAGGGGCGCCCGGCCGTGGCGGTTTTTGGGGCGCGCAATCGCCGGGCCGGAGAGGTCTGGTCATCTCGCCGCCTGGTTGCGTGCAACCGCGCGGCGGTCGGATTATGGTCCGAGGCGGGCGAACCGGGCGGGACTGTCGCGGCCGGCGCGTTGCCCTCACACACAAGAATCCCCCGGGAGGATCCATGAAGCTCTGGAGCAAGCTCGTATTCGCGGCGGCCGCAGCCGCGCTTCTGCCGGCATCGGCCGCGGCCGAGACCCGCGTGACCTACAAGTCGGCCTCGTCGGCCTCGTCCTACTACCAGATGGCGGTGCAGATCGCCGAGGCGATGAAGGCCGGCTCCAACGGCGAGATCATCGTCACGGTCGAGGAAAGCCAGGGCTCGGTGCAAAACGTGATGGAAGCCGCCGTCAGGCCCGGCAACTATGTCTTCACCACGCCGCCGGCGCTGGTGTCGCTCGCGCAGGGCGGCAAGGCCATGTTCGAGGGCAAGGAAAACCCGCGCTTCGACGAGATCCGCGCGCTGTTTCCGATCCCCTCGCTGACCATGCACTTCGTGGTGCGCGCCGACAGTGGCGTGGAGAGTTTCGCCGATCTGGAAGGCAAGACGATCCTGATCGGCAAGGGCAGCTTCGGCGCCAACGAGGGCGCCAAGTATCTCGACCTCTTCGGGTTGACCGACAAGGTGACGCTCGCCGACGTGGAACTGTCGAACGCCGGCCCGGCGCTGAAGAACGGCCAGATCGACGGGTTCGTCACCGCCGGGTCCTACCCCGCGCCGAATGTGATCGAGGCGGCCGCGGGCACCGGCATCGCCGTGCTCTCCCTCACCGACGAGCAGATCGCCGCGACGAAGCGCACCCGGATGGTGATCCCGGCCGGCACTTATGCAGGCCAGGAGAGCGACATCACCACCACCTCGCTGCCCGTCGTCGCCTTCACCACCACCCAGATGGACGACGAGACCGCCTATCAACTGACCAGGACCTTCTGGGAGGAAAAGGCGAAGATGGGAACGGATGCGCCCTGGTGGAACGGCGTGTCGAGCGACCTTCTCGCCAACATCTCCGGCAAGATCCATCCCGGCGCCGTGCGCTACTACGAGGAAGCGGGCATTGCGCTCGATCCCGCGCAGAAGTAATCCGCTGATCTGACCGCGTCCGCCGGCCCGGATGCCTCCGGGCCGGCGGCGTTTTTCCCAAGCCCCGTCCCCGCCCGCAGGTCCCGTCCGTGACGTCCGAACCCACGCTGTCCCCGCTCGAGCGCCTGATCTGGGCGTCGCTCGGCGCGGTCTCCATCGCCTTTCATCTCGGGCTCGTGTTCTCCGGCCTCGTGCCGAACCTCGTCAGCCGGCCGCTGCACATGGCGCTCGCGCTGCCCTTCGTGCTGGTGCTGATGGCGAAGACGCCCTTCGAGCGGCGCACGGGGGCGGCGATCGCCGCGCTCGGCATGGCCGCCTGCCTCTGGGTGGCGTGGAACGCCGACGCGCTCGGCGATCAATACGGCTATCTTTCAGGGCCGGTCCAGATGGGGCTGGCGTTGCTCCTGCTCGCCGTGGTGCTGGAAATGGCGCGCCGGGCCATTGGCTGGCCGCTGCCGCTGGTCGCGAGCCTGGCGCTCGCCTATGCGGTCTGGGGGGCTGCGATCCCGGGCGAATTCGGCCATCCGGGTCTGCCGATGGCGAGCCTCTTCGGCACGCTGACGATTGCCGAAGGCGGCCTGTGGGGCAAGCTCACCGGCGTGTCGGTGGGCGTGGTGGCGATCTTCGTGATCTTCGGCGCGGTGCTCAACGCCGGCGAGGCGGGGCAGGGCTTCATGAATGTCGCGGCCGCCGCCGCCGGACGGTTGCGCGGCGGAGCGGCGAAGGTGTCCGTCATTTCCTCCGCGCTGTTCGGGTCGATTTCCGGCTCGGCCTCCGCCAATGTCGCCTCCACCGGCGCGATCACCCTGCCGGCCATGACCCGGCTCGGCTATCCCCGCGCCCTGGCCGGCGCGGTCGAATCGGTCGCCTCCTCCGGCGGGCAGATCATGCCGCCGCTGATGGGGGCGGGCGCCTTCGTGATGGTGGAACTGACCGGCACGCCCTATGCCGAGATCATGCTCGCCGCCCTGTTGCCGGCGATGCTCTATTTCCTCGCCGTGTGGGTCGGCATCGACGCCTTTTCCTGGCGCCATACGCTCAGGGGCCTTGCGGCGGAAGACCGGCCGGGCGCGCGCGCGGTGCTGATCACCTCCGCCTTCTTCCTCGTGCCCTTTTCGGTGCTCCTGTGGGGCATGTTCGGTCTCGGCGTGACACCACAATACGCCGCGTCGCTGGCGATCCTCGCCGGCGCGGCGCTGCTGTTCTTCGATGCCCGGCTGACGCTGCGTCTGGAAACCGCCTGCATCACCGCCGGTCGGCAGATCGCGACGATTGCCGCGATCATCCTGTGCGCTTCCATCGTCATCGGCGTGCTGGGCCTGACCGGGCTCGGCGTGAAGATCACTTCGCTGATTCTTTCCGGCTCGGGCGGATACCTGTGGCCGGCGCTGCTGCTGACGGCGGTCGCCTGTCTCGTGCTCGGCATGGAGGTGCCGACCACGGCGGCCTATGTGATCTGCGTCTCGGTCGCCGGCCCGGCGCTGATCGCGCTCGGGCTCGATCCCCTGCAGGCGCATCTCTTCGTCTTCTGGTACGCGCTTCTGTCGACCATCACGCCGCCGGTGTGCGGCGCGGTCTTCATCGCCGCCGGGATGGTGGGCGAGAACTGGCTGAAGGTCGCGCTGTCGGCGATGGCGCTCGGCCTCGGGCTCTATCTCGTGCCGCTCGGCATGGTCGCCAATCCGGCCCTCATCGCCTTGAGCGCGGATCCCGGCGCGGCCCTTCTCGCCGCCGCGAAGGTGGGCGCAAGCCTCGCCGCGATCTCCTTCGGCGTGATCGCCCCGCTCCATTGGGCGTTGCGTGTTCTCCTCGTCGTCGCCGGCGGGGTGCTGCTCTTCGTGTGAGGGGCGGCGTCTCCACTCGCCGCAGCCGTCATCCCCGACTTGATCGGGGATCCATTGGCGCCCGCAGCGGAGGCGGATCGTCGCGGTGCGGTCGGAAATGCACTGCCCCAAGACGCTGCCGGAATGTTCGGCACCGTGGAGTGGACCCCGGCTCGGAGGCCGGGGTGACGACAGTGTGTGGGGCGTTTGTCCTGCGCTCCGCGAGCCCCGAGTGATTCCGGGATTGTTTCTGTTGACGGCGTCTCCACTCGCCGCAGCCGTCATCCCCGACTTGATCGGGGATCCATTGGTGCCCTCAGCGGAGGCGGATCGTCGCGGTGCGGTCGGAAATGCACTGCCCCAAGACGCTGTCGGAATGTGCGGCACCGTGGATTGGACCCCGGCTCGGAGGCCGGGGTGACGACAGTTTGTGGGGCGTTTGTCCTGCGCTCCGCGAGCCCCGAGTGGTTCCGGGATTGTTTCTGTTGACGGCGTCTCCACTCGCCGCAGTTGTCATCCCCGGCTTGATCGGGGATCCATTGGTGCCCTCAGCGGTGGCGGATCGTCGCGGTGCGGTCGGAAATGCGCCGCCCTACGACACTGCCGGAATGTTCGGCACCGTGGAGTGGACCCCGGCTCGGGGGCCGGGGTGACGACGGAGAGCGGGGCGGACGCGACATCGCGAATTCCCCCTTCGCGCTTCCCTTTCGCGCGTCTCTTGGGCGCCTGGCTTCGCATGAAAAAAAGCGGGGGCCGTGCGCCCCCGCTCCCGGGTCCTGCGTCAGGCCGGGCAGGCGCGGCCTCAGTCGGTCCAGCGCACGCCCGTGAGGTCGTTGGCCTGGATCGGTGCGTTGACCCAAAGCCCTTCGATCTTGGCGTTCCACACGCCCGCCTTGGCGAACTGGAACAGAAAGACGTTGACCGCGTCGGCGGTGACGATCTCCTGCGCCTCGCGCATCAGCGCGTAGCGGGTGTCTTTGTCCGTCGTCCTGTCGAGCCTTGCGATCACCGCGTCGAGGGCCTCGCTGTCGTACTGGAAGTAATAGTCGTCGCGGGCATAGATGCCGATATCCATCGGCTCGGTGTGCGACACGATGGTGAAGTCGTAGTCCTTGCCGCGAAACACTTCCGACAGCCATTGCGCCCATTCCAGAGGCACGATTTCCAGCTCGATGCCGATCTTCTTCAGATCCGAGGCGATCAGCTCGCCGCCGCGCCGGGCGTAGGTCGGCGGCGGCAGCTTCAGCGTCGCGGAGAAGCCGTCCGGATAGCCGGCGTCCGCAAGCAGCGCCTTCGCCGCGTCGAGGTCCAGCGGATAGGTGTCGGTGAGATCGAGATAGGCGGGATGATGCGGCGCGAAATGGGTGCCGATGGGCGTGCCGACGCCGAACATCGCCCCGTCGATGATCGCCTGACGATCGACGGCATGGGAGATCGCGCGGCGCACCCGCACGTCGGCGAGCGGCCCGGCCTTGTTGTTCATGGCAAGGATCGTCTCGCCCTCGGTCGAGCCGACCGCCACGGTGAAGCGCGGATCGGCCTCAAGCAGTGGAAGGTTCTCCACGCCCTGAAACTGGGGGAAGGCGTCGACGTCGCCGGCCATCAGCGCGGCGAGCCCCGCGGCCGGATCGGCGATGATCTTGAAGGTGGCTTTTTCGAGGGCGACCGGCGCGCCCCAGTAATCCGGGTTCTTCACGATCTCGATGCGGTCGCCCTGCACCCAGCGGGCCAGGGTGAAGGGGCCGGTGCCCACCGGCTCGGCCTTGTTGGTGTCGGCCGTTTCCGGCGCGACCATCGCCGCGTCGCCCCAGCCCAGATTGAACAGGAAGGCGCCGTTCGGCTCGGCGAGCGTGACCTTCAGCGTCGTCGGATCGACCGCCTCCACGCTCTCGATGCCGGCGAAAAGGGGTTTCTGGGCGTTGGTGCTGTCCTCTGCGCGTGCCCGGTCGAGCGAGAACTTCGCGTCCTCGGCGTCGAAGGCGGTGCCGTCGTGGAAGGTGACGCCGGAGCGCAGCGTGAAGGTGTAGACCCGCCCGTCCTCGGAAATCTCCCAGCTTTCGGCGAGCCACGGGCGCACCGCGCCCTCCGCGTCGATGCGGGTGAGCCCCTCGAAGATATTGGCATAGGTGATCTCGTCGATGGCCGCCGCCGCGCCCGCCGTCGGGTCGAGATGCGGCGGCTCCAGCCGTATGCCGAGCGTCAGGTCGCTGCGCGCGGCCTGCGCCGGCAGCGCGCCGCCGATGCCGAGCGCCCCGAGCGCGAGGACGGCGGCCAGAAAGCGCCGCCGGGTTGCCGATGCCATCATGAAAAATCCCCTCCCGTTCCTGTCCCGATGGAGACGAGACTATACCGCGCCCGTCAGCAGCGCGAGGCTCGCCTGCGCCATCACCTTGGCGCTGTCGACCATGTCGTCGATGCCGACGAATTCGTCCGGCCGATGCGCCATGTCGAGAATGCCCGGACCATAGGCGATGCAATCGTGCAGATGGCCGATGCGGGCGATATGCTTCTGGTCGTAGGTCCCCGGCGAAATCACGTAGTCGGGCGTCGTCGCGAGCACGTCGCGGATGCCGTTGGCGACGGCGCGCACCACCGGGGCGTCGCGCTCCGTCATGGTCGGGATCACCTCCATCAGGTCGCGGATGCGGTAGTCGAATTTTTCGCGGGTGCGGGCGAGATCGTCGAGGATATCCATCACCTCGCCCTTCACCTCCTCCAGGCTTTCCTCGATGAGAAAGCGGCGGTCGATCACCATCCGGCAACTGTCGGGCACGCAAGGGGAGGGCAGGCCGTCGAAGCCCTCCGGCTGGCCGCCATGCAGGGCGTTGATGTTGAGCGTGGAGGACCGCGCGCCCTCCGGCACCACGGGCATGTCAGTGTGCTTGGCCGCGAGTCTCGGGTAGAGGTCGCGCTCGAAGCGCTCCAGCACCGAGCCCATGTGGCGCACGGCGCAGTCGCCGAGAAACGGCATGGAGCCATGCGCGATGGAGCCGCGCGTCTCGATCTCCGCCCACCACACGCCGCGATGGCCGAGGCAGATGCGGTCCTTGTTGAGCGGTTCGGGGATGATCACGTGATCGACGCGGGGCTTGGAGAACAGGCCCTTGCTTGCCAGATAGGCGACGCCGCCGAAGCCGCCGGATTCCTCGTCCACCGTGCCGGAGATCTCGATGGCGCCGGGAAACTCGGGCACCGCCTCGATCAGCGCCTCGACCGCGACGATGGAGGCGGCGAGCCCGCCCTTCATGTCGCAGGCGCCGCGGCCGTAGACCTTGCCGTCGCGCACGGTGCCGCCGAAGGGGTCGACCGTCCAGCCGTGGCCTGCCTCCACCACGTCGATGTGCGAGTTGAAATGCACGCAGGGGCCGGGGCGTTTGCCCTCGATGCGGGCGACGACATTCGTTCGGGGATAGCGCGCGCTGTCGCCGGGCGTGTCCTCGCCGCGCAGGTAGGCGACCTCGAAGCCGCGCGCGGCGAGCCTTCGTCCGATGTATTCCGCGCAAGGCGTGTAGGCCTCGCCGGGCGGGTTGACCGTCGGAATGCGGATCAGGTCCTGCGTCAGGGCGACGAGCGCGTCGCGCTTGTCGTCGATGCGCCGAAAAAGCGCCTCCAGCATGCTCCCTCCCGTGCTACGACTGACGCGAAGCGACCGGCGGCCGCGGCGCGTGACGTCCCTCATGGTGCACCAGGCCCGCGCCCGGTTCCAGCGTGCCGACAGGCATTTGCGCGAAAATGCCCAACCGCTCGAGCGACGAGACGGGGTCAACGAGACGGGACATGTCAGACGACGCGAGGTCACAGCCTTCGCAGGGCGCGGCGCCGGCCGCGAGCGGCCACGACGTGCTGCTGCGGCTGAGGCGCCGTCAGGCGCTGCGGCGCGGGCTGGCCCTCATCGCGGTCGCCGTGGCCGTGCTCGTCGCCGCCCTCGTCGCCGCGCGGATCGTGGGCCCCGCGCCGGTGCCCGAGACCGATCTCGCGCAGCCGCCCGCCGGTCTGCCGCCGGATCCGCTCGGCGCGCTGGCGCCCGAGCCGCGCGCCCGGCTGCTGGCGCCCGCCCTCGACCGCTCGGCGACCTTCAAACGCACCTACGGCGGGCACCCGAAGGACCTCTGTGCGGCGATCGACCGGCTCGGCGTGCCGATGTCGGACTGGAAGCCGGACCCCTTCGTGGCCGGCTTCTGGTACTGCGCGAGCGATCTGGTGCGCATCGGACGCGAGGCGCCGGACGGGCGACGCTCGACGCTCTTCGTCAACCTGCGCGGCCCGGCGGAGGAGGCGCTGACCAGCGTCCGCCTCAAGCTCTCCGGCGACAATCCGGCGAGCGCGGAGGCCGCGCGCGCCGCACTCCTGCGCGTGCTCGACGCCATCGGCCGCCGCTACGGCTGGCCCTGGCCGGACGATCTGGAGCAAGCCGTGCGCGCCGGGCAGGCCATTGATCTGAACTCCTTCGGCCTGCGCATGCGGGTGCTGCCGGAGGATCCGGAACTGACGAGCGATGCGGCCGGTCTGCCCCGTCTCAACGTGATCCTCAACTTCCCGGGCGTGGATCTCGTCGCCCCGGCGGAACTTTTCGCGCCGTTTTCCTGGGAGGAGGAGCGGCACCCGCGCAGGGCCCGGCCGCAGGGCGGCGGCCGGCTCGTGCCGCGTGCGGACGATCCTAGCGTCCCGGGAGCGGAATGAAATCCTCCGCGTCGCCCGGCACCGTGTCGAAGCGCATGCGCTTCCAGTCGTCCTTGGCCTGTTCGATGCGCTCCTTCGACGAGGAGACGAAGTTCCACCAGATATAGCGCGGCTCGTCCATCGGCTCGCCGCCGAGGATCAGGAAGCGCGCCGGATCGGGCCCGGCCGCCGTCACGGTGATGCGGTCGCCCGGCTTGAAGACGAGCAACCGCCCGGCCTCGAAGGTCTCGCCGGCGATCTCCACCGTGCCGCCGACGGTGTAGAGCGCGCGTTCCTCGTGGAGCGCATCGAGCGGAAGGCTGCGGCCCGGCTCCAGGCTCACATCCGCATAGATGGTCTCAGAGGCCGTCTTGACCGGGGAACGTGCGCCATACATCTCGCCGGCGATCACGCGCACCGTCGCGCCGCGATCCTCCAGCACCGGCAGATCGGCGCGCCCGACATGCTCGAAGGCCGGGGCGGTTTCTTCCGCGTGTTTGGGCAGCGCCACCCAACTCTGGATGCCGAACAGCTTGCGTCGCTTCGTCTTCCACTCCGGGTCCTCGCGCTCGGAATGGACGATGCCGGAGCCCGCCGTCATCCAGTTCAACTCGCCCGGGCGAATGATCATGTCCGAGCCGAGGCTGTCGCGGTGGTGCACTTCGCCCTCGAAGAGATAGGTCACGGTGGCGAGCCCGATATGGGGATGCGGCCGCACGTCGATGCCGCCCGTCTCCAGAAACTCCGCCGGTCCCATCTGGTCGAAGAAGATGAAGGGCCCCACCATCTGCCGCTTCGGCGAGGGCAGCGCGCGGCGCACCTCGAAGCCGCCGAGATCGCGGGCCCGCGGCACGATCAGCGTGTCGATGAGATCGCAGGCGCTCGCGTCGCCGGGGGTGGGGTCGAAGTCTGGCATCCAGGTCATGATCGGGTCGCTCCGCTTGCGCGTCGTCCGGGGGCCGGGTCCCGGCCACCTCAAAGGGCCGTGGAAAAGCCCGCTCGCCAAGGCTACACGAGACCAAGTGTCTCGTACTTGTCATGGTTTCCCAAGATAGTCGCGCGACGCCCGCGCGCCAGCCGGTCGTCTCGCGACGCGCTGTTTCCGTTTTGCGAACAGTGGAGGATCTCGGGCGCGATTGTCTTCCCACTCTGCGGTCGACTCCGCAGGGCATCCCGGGACAGGTCATGTCATCCTGTGGCGCGGGCCCAAGGGGATTCGCGTCAGGTTCCAGTCGGATTGATCTTCATGCTCAACGTTCTGCTCATCACCGCCGACCAGTGGCGCGGCGACTGCCTCGGCATTGCCGGGCATCCTCAGGTCAGGACGCCGAACATCGACGCGCTGGCCGCCGAGGGCGTCCATTTCGCGCGCCATTATTGCCAGGCCGCGCCCTGCGCGCCGGCGCGCGCCTGCCTCTACACCGGGCTTTACCAGATGACCAACCGGGTGGTGCGCAACGGCACGCCGCTCGATGCCCGTCACGATACCATCGCGCTCGCGGCGCGCCGTGCCGGCTACGATCCGACCCTCTTCGGCTACACCGACCAGGCGGTCGATCCGCGCACCGTCACGGGCGACGATCCCTGGCTGAGGACCTATGAGGGCATTCTGCCCGGCCTGAGCGTGCGCGTCCGCGTGCCGGAGGATCACGGGCCGTGGCTCTCCTGGCTGGAGGCGCGCGGTCACGCGCTGCCGCACCCGGCGCGAGACATGTGGCTGCCGGCCGAGGGGCCGGCCGATCCGCCCTCCGGCACGCCGCCGCGCTACACGGCCGAGGAGACCGAAACGGCCTTTCTGGTCGAGGAGTTCCTGCAATGGCAGGGCGAGCAGGCCCGCGCGCCGGAGGGGGCCAACACGAAGGGCTGGTTCGCGCATGTGAGCTTCATCCGCCCGCATCCGCCCTTCATCGTGCCCGAGCCCTATGCCTCCATGTACGATCCCGAGGACGGTCCGGCGTTTCGCGGGGCGTCGACGCCGGAGGACGCGGGCGCGGTGCATCCCTTGCTCTCCTATGCGCTCGCCAGACAGAAAAAGTCGGACATGATCTGGGGCGCCAGCGGCAAGGTGCGCGACTGGGACGAGGCCACCCGCCGGCAGATCCGGGCGACCTACTGGGGCATGATCTCGGAGGTCGACGCCCAGATCGGCCGTCTGATCGCCGGCCTCAAGGCATCCGGCGCGTGGGACACCACCCTGATCGTGCTCACCTCCGACCACGGCGAGATGATGGGCGACCACCAGCTCTTTTCCAAGCTCGGCTTCTACGACCAGTCCTTCCACATTCCGCTGGTGGTGCGCGATCCGCGCAAGCCGAAGGCGCACGGGCGGACCGTGAGTGCCTTCACCGAATCCGTCGACATCATGCCGACGGTGCTCGAGGCCATCGGCGCGGATGTCCCCGGCTGGCTCGACGGGCGGGCGCTGACGCCGTTTCTCGATGGCGAGACGCCGGCCGACTGGCGGCGCGAGGCGCATTGGGAGTATGATTTCCGCGAGGTTGCCACCGGCGAGGCGCAGGAGGCGCTCGGTCTTGCGATGGACGACTGCACGATGACGGTGATCCGCGACGAAGACGTCAAATACGTCCATTTCGCCGCGTTGCCGCCGCTGCTCTTCGATCTCGCCGCCGATCCGGACGAGACCCGCAATGTCGCCGAGGATCCGGCCTACGCGTCCGTCCGTCTGCACTACGCTGAGAAGATGCTCGCCTGGCGCGCCCGACACCTCGACCGCCGCCTGACGGGTATCGAACTGACGGAGGAGGGGCCTGTCGACGCACGGCGCTGAAGCGGCGGCGCGTGCCGGTGGTCCGGTCAGACCGTGCCGCCGAGCTCCGCGCCGAGATCCTGAAGCTCCTTGCCGCCGGCCATCAGCGTCTGCAGCTCGTCGATGGAAATCTCGTCCTTGGCGTGGGTGCCGAGCGTCTTGCCCCGGTTGAGCACGGTGAAGCGATTGCCGACCGCATAGGCGTGGCGCACGTTGTGGGTGATGAAGATCACCCCGAGCCCCTTGGCCCGGACCTGATCGATGTACTTGAGCACCATCGAGGTCTGCGCCACGCCGAGCGCGGAGGTCGGCTCGTCGAGGATCAGCACCTTCGCGCCGAAATAGACGGCGCGGGCGATCGCCACGCACTGCCGTTCGCCGCCCGACAGCGTGCCGACCGCCTGTTGCGGATCGCGCACGTCGATGCCGATGCGGCGCATCTCCTCCCGCGTCACCGCGTCGGCATGGGCCATGTCCATGTGCCGAAACGGCCAGATGCCGGTGATCGGCTCGCGGCCCATGAAGAAGTTGCGCGTGACCGACATCAGCGGGATCATGGCGAGATCCTGATGCACGGTGGCGATCCCGGCGTCGAGCGCGTCGCGCGGCGAGGTGAAGGCGGCCGGCCGGCCCTCCACGAGGAACGTGCCGGCGGTGGGCGCATGCACGCCCGACAGGGTCTTGATCAGCGTCGACTTGCCCGCGCCATTGTCGCCGAGCAGGCAGAGCACCTCGCCGGCATGCACCTTGATGGAAACGCCGCCGAGTGCGATGACGGAGCCGAAATGCTTGACGAGGTCGCGCACCTCGATCAGCGGTGTGGAGTGATCGGTCGTCTCGGTCATGGCCTCAGCGCTCCCCGGTCGCGCGCTTGCGGATGTAGTTGTTGAACAGGACGGCGAGCAGCAGCATTCCGCCGAGGAACACCAGGTACCAGTCCTGGTCGATCTCGGTGTAGGTCAGGCCGATCAGCACCATGCCGAAGATGATCGCGCCGAAGAAGGCGCCGATGGCCGAGCCGTAACCGCCCGTGAGCAGGCAGCCGCCGATCACCGCCGCGATGATTGCCTCGAACTCCTTTTGGAAACCGCGCCGGGCATCGGTCGACCCGGCATCGAGCACGGTGAGAACGGCGACGAGCGCGGCGCACATGGCGGTGCCCATGAACAGGATGGTTTTCACGCGCCGCACGGGAACGCCGGAGTTGCGCGCCGCATTGGCGTCGCCGCCGGCGGCGAAGATCCAGTTGCCGAACTGCGTGCGCAGCAGCACCCAGGTCGCGACACCGGCGATGCCCATGAACCAAAGGATCTCGACCGGCACGCCGGTGACCTTCGGCGTTCCGTTGCGAAACGTGTCGATCCAGCCCTGCGCGGCGAGCCAGGCGAACAGACCCTCGAAGGCCTCGCCGGAGAAGAGTTCCAGGATCGGGCTGTCGCCGGCCGCCTCCTTGACGCCGCGCAGCTGGGTGGCGCCGCCGGTCGCCCACTTGAGGCCGACGAGCGTCAGCCCGCGCAGGATGAACAGGAAGGCGAGCGTCACGATGAAGGAGGGCAGGCCGGTTCTGAGCACGATCTGCCCGTTGAGCGCGCCGATGCCGGCGGCGAACACCAGCGTCGCGGCGATCGCCACGATCAGCGGCATGTCCCAGGTGACCAGCACCGTGCCGAAGGCGAGGCCGGCGAAGGCGACCATCGAGCCGACCGACAGGTCGAACTCGCCGCCGACCATCAGCATCGCCGCGCCGATGGCGAGAATGCCGAGCTGGGCGGCCGGCGCCATGAAGTTCATGATCCCGGCGAGAGAAAACATCGCCGGATTGGCGACCGTCATGAAGAAGATCGTCACCAGAACGAGCCCGGCGAGCGCCCCGAGTTCCGGGCGCCGCAGGAGCCTGGTGAGAAGGGAGGTGTCCCTGAGCCGTTCGTCGCGCTCGGCCGTCGCGGCCGGGGCTGCCTGTCCGTCGCTCATGTGTCCGTCGCTCCTGTCGGAGGTCTCTCGACCTGCGATCCTTGCGCATCCGTGCGGCCACGGCCCGCGCCTGATGTCCACTCGACTGTCGGGAGCGCGCCGGCGGCGCGCTCCCTTTTCGCGTTGGGCGTCAGCGGATGCCCTGGGCCGACAGTTCGACCACCTGGGCCGCCTTGTCCTGCGTGATCAGGTTCGGGCCCGAGGGGACATTGCCGCCCGGCATCAGGCCGTAGCGGGCGTGATTGGCGAGGAACACCACCGGCAGATAGCCCTGCAGATACTGCTGCTGGTCGATGGCGAAGGCCGCCTCGCCATCGGCGACCGCCTGCAGGAAGTTCGCCGACAGGTCGAAGGTCGCGACGCGCACGCTGTCCAGCATGCCGGTGTCGCGCACCGCCTGCACGACCGGCTCGCCGGCGAGCGACGCGCCGAGCGCCATGATCGTGTCGATGTCCCCGTCGGAGGCGAGCGCCGCCTTGGTCTTCGACAGGATCTCGCCCGGATCGTTGGTGGTCGGCAGCACCGTCACATCGCCGCCGAAGCCCGCGGCAAAGCCCTCGCAGCGCATGTCGAGCGCGACGTTGCCGACCTCGTGGTTGACGCAAAGGCCCTTGGTGCCGCCGAGTTCGGCGAGCTTCTCGCCGGCGCGCTTGCCGGCGTCGTATTCCTCCTGACCGACATGCAGCAGCGCGCCGAGTTCGGCCGAGACGTCCGAGCCGGAGTTCATCGAGATCACCGGAATGCCGGCCGACACCGCCTTGCGGATCGAATCGCCGAGCGCATCCGCGTCGGGAATCGAGACGATCAGCCCGTGCGGCTCCTGGTTGACCGCCGCGTCGATCAGCTGCGCCATGGCGACCATGTCGAAGGTTTCCGGCGCGCGGTAGTCGACGTTCACCTTCATGTCCTCGCCGGCCTGGGCGACGCCGTTCTTCACGACCGACCAGAACGGATCGGACGCCTGTCCGTGGCTGACGACGATGATGTTGACGTCCTCGGCCATGGCCGGGGCCACCGGCGCGGCGCTTGCGAGGCCGACGGCGGCGACGGCCGCCATCAGGCGGGTGACTGCGCGTTTCATGGTGTTTCCTCCCAAATCCCTGGCGCTCCTTGCGAGCGATGTGCGTTTCCCGTGCGTTCTCCGTTCGAGGTCGACGCCGAACCCGTCGCGCGGGCGACGACCCGCCGCCCGCGCCACCGGCCCCGGCACGGGGCTTCGCCCTTCTGTGCGCGAGACCACGGCCGTCTCGCGACGGCTGGTGGCTGGCGGCGTTGCACCGGTCGATGACCTCGGAATGACGCGTTCTAAAATGCGCCATATGGAATTTTTATTCCATTTTGCCTTCTGCGATGTCAAGTTGAAATGGAAGGAGGCGACGACTCGCGGCGATGCGACATCGCCGGCGGGCGGGGTTTTCCGCAAGGTCGCCTTGCGCGGATTGCCGGGGCGGACCGATAAGAGGGCCGCGACAGGCGTTGAAACGGGCGGCGGAAAGGACAGGCGATGAGCACGCGCGACACGGACCGGGATCTCGGGCAGCCGCCGAGGGAGTACGATGCCCTGCGTGCGCTGCTGATCGAGCGCCGGCCGGAGATGCCCAAGCGGCTGGCGCAGGTCGCGGCCTTCGCCGTCGACCGGCCCGACGATGTGACCTTCGGCACCGTGGCGGCGATCGCCGAACAGGCGGAGGTGCAGCCCTCGACGCTGGTGCGCTTCGCCCAGTCGCTCGGCTATCAGGGGTTCTCCGAGTTTCAGGACGTGTTTCGCGCGCGGCTGCGCGAGCGCTGGCCGGATTACGAGGAGCGGCTGGAGGTCCTGCGCCATCGCCCCGGCGAGCGCGAGGGCGCGCATGGCCTGTTCGCCGATTTCGTCGACACGGCGGTTGCGTCGCTGCTGCGCCTGCGCAGCACGATCCCGGCGGAGGCGATGGACCGCGCGGCGCGGCTGATGGCCGACGCCCGGGTGATCTATCTCGTCGCGCAGCGCCGCGCCTTTCCGGTCAGCGCCTATATGGCCTATGCGCTTGCAAAGCTCGGCATCACGGCCGTGCTGGTCGACAATCTCGCCTCGCTGGGGGCGGAGCAGGTCGAGGGCGCGGGCCCTGAGGATCTGGTGCTCGCGGTCAGCTTCACGCCCTACACCGCGCTCACCGTCGAGGTGGCCAATGCGGCGGCGGCGCGCGGCGTGCCGGTGCTGGCCATCACCGATTCGCCCTTCTCGCCGCTGATCCAGTCGGCGGATGCGGTGATCGAGGTGGTGGAGGCGGATCTCGGCGCCTTCCGCTCCCTGTCCGGGACACAATGTCTGGCGATGGCGCTCTGCGTCGCGGCGGCCGAACTGCGCCGCGACGCCGCTGGTGCCTCGTGACTTAGCTCAGCCGCACCGGCGCCCCCGTGCGCGCGGCCTCGGTGGCCGCGTCGGCGAGGCGCTGGGCCTGCAATCCGTCATGGCCGTCCGGCGAGGGCGCGGCCTCGCCGCGCGCGCAGGCCACGAAGGCCTCGAGCTGCAGGCGGTAGGCCGCCGCATAGCGTTCCAGAAAGAAGGCCTGCGCCGGATCGCTGGTGAAGCCCTCCGCCGTGGCGAGTTCCACGCTCGTCTCGTGCTGGTTGCCGGCCCTGAGCAGGCCGGCTGACCCATGCACCTCGATCCGCTGGTCGTAGCCGTAGGTGGCGCGCCGCGAATTCGAAATCTGGGCGATCTTGCCGCTTGCGGTCTTCAGGAGGACGGCGGCGGTGTCCACGTCGCCGGCGGCGCCGATCTCCGGGTCCACCAGGCTGGAGCCGACCGCATGCACCTCCACCGGCTCTTCCTCCAGCAGGAAGCGCGCCATGTCGAAATCGTGGATCATCATGTCGCGGAACAGCCCGCCCGAGCGCGCGACATAGGAGGCCGGCGGCGGCGAGGGGTCGCGCGACAGGATGGTGACAATTTCCACCGCACCGATGCGCCCCTCTTTGATCCGGGCCTTGAGCGCGGCGAAATTCGGGTCGAATCTCCGGTTGAAGCCGATGAAGAGCGGCACGCCGGCGCCTTCCACCGCCGCGACCACCTGCGCGACGCGCTCGGCCGACAGATCGACCGGCTTTTCGCAGAAGATCGCCTTGCCCGCGCGGGCCGCCTGCTCGATGAAATCGGCATGGGTGTCGGTCGGCGAGGCGATCAGCACCGCATCCACATCCGCGCCCGTGAGCGCCCGGTCGAGATCGAGCACCGGAACGCCGAGACGCCGCGCCAGATCGCCGGCCGCCTCGGGCAGGGCGTCGCAGATGCCGGCAAGCCGCACGTCCCCCCGGTCGGCCGCGCGGGCGGCAAGATTGCTGGCATGAATGCGGCCGATTCGACCGGCTCCGATCACGGCGATGGCGAGCACGTTGGCGTCCTTTCGCGAAAAGGGAATGTACGTTCCATATTGACCCGAACATAGAATTATCGTTTCACTCGCGCAAGCGGCGAGCGGCAGTCGTCGCAGCGACGGGAGGACGGGCATGAGCGGGGCGGACAAGCAGGCGCGCAGCATCGGCGTAGGGCTGATCGGGACAGGCTACATGGGCAAGTGTCACGCGCTGGCCTGGACATCCGTGCGCACCGTCTTCGGCGACGTCGCGCGCCCGCGCCTCGAGTTCCTGTGCGAGGTGAGCGAGGATCTGGCCCGCGAACGGGCGCAAGCGCTGGGCTTTGCGCGGGCGACCGCCGACTGGCGCGCGCTGATCGCCGATCCGGCCGTCGACGTTGTGTCGATCACCACGCCCAATGCCTTTCACCCCGAGATGGCGATCGCGGCGCTGGAAGCCGGCAAGCACGTGTGGTGCGAAAAGCCGATGGCGCCGGCGCTCGCCGATGCGCGGGCCATGCGCGCGGCGGCCCGGGCGAGCGGGCGCGTCGCCGTGCTGGGTTACAATTACATCCAGAACCCCGCCTTCCGGCATATCGAGGCGCTGATCGCGCAAGGCGCCATCGGCACGCCGGTGCAGCTGCGCGCCGAGATGGACGAGGATTTCATGGCCGATGCGGCGACCCGCTTTTCGTGGAAGAGCGCGGCGCCCTCGGGCTATGGTGCGCTCGACGATTTCGCCGTGCATCCGCTGTCGCTGATCCAGCGGCTGTTCGGCAGGGTGGAGCGCGTCTTCTGCGACATGGCGAAGCCCTATGCGACGCGGCCCGATGATGCCGGCGCGCCGCGCGCCGTGGAGACTCACGACATGGCGAACCTGCTGCTCCGGCTGGAAGGCGGCGTGCAGGCGAGCCTGCTGGTCAACCGCGCCGCCTGGGGGCGCAAGGGCCGGATCGCGTTGCAGATCTTCGGTTCAAAAGGCTCCATCCTCTACGATCAGGAGCGTATGAACGAGGTCGAGATCTATCGCGCCGACGGCGCCGCGAGCGGGCAGGGTTATACCCGCATTCTGACGGGGCCGGCCCATGAACCCTATGATGCCTTCCTGCCGGCGCCCGGCCACGGGCTCGGCTTCAACGATCTCAAGGTGATCGAGTGCCGCGAGCTGCTGCGCGCGATCGACGGCGCGCCGGCGCGGGTCGTCACCTTCGACGACGGGCTCGAGATCGAACGCGCGGTGCATGCCGCCGCCCGCGCCTTCGAGGCGGGGCGCTGGGAGGATGTGGGCGCTCTCGACGGCTGAGACCCCGGCCGGGTCATGCGAACGGCCGGGTCAGGCGAACGGGCGGGTCAGGCGAAGATATCGCGGGCCTCGTCCACGCACCGCGCGATGAACTCGGCCGCGACCCGCACCCGGCGCAGCTCGCGCACGCTTTCGTGCAGCACCATCCAGTAACTGCGCCGGATGGCGCGCTCCGGCAGAACGGGCACGAGATCCGGCTCGCCGCGCGCGATGAAGGCATGCAGGATGCCGATCCCGGCACCCGCCTTGACCGCCTCGGTCTGACCCAGCGTCGAGGCGATCTCGAAGCGCGGCTTGAAGCTGCGGTCGACCTCGTCGGCATAGGCGAGCGCCGAGGAATAGACCAGATCCTCCACGTAGCCGACCAGCGCGTGGGCGGCGAGATCCTGCGGCGTCGTCGGCGTGCCGGCGCGTGCGAGATAGTCTCGCGAGGCATAGAGGCCGAGCGTGTAGTCGACCAGCTTGCGCGCGATGAGCCGTCCGTGCTCGGGCCGCTCCACGGTGATCGCGATGTCCGCCTCGCGCCGCGACAGCGACACCGCGCGCGGCGCGGGCACCAGTTGCAGGGTGAGATCGGGGTGCTGCTCGGTGAGCCGGCCGAGGCGCGGGGCCAGAAAGGCGACGCCGAAGCCGTCCGGCGCGCCGATGCGCACGCTGCCCGACAGCGCCACGTCGCCGCCGCCGATTTCGGCGCGCGCGCCCAGCATGTCCGCCTCCACCCGCTCGGCGGTCGCAAGCAGCCGCTCGCCGGCGGGCGTGAGCTGCGAGCCCGTGGTGCGCCGGTCGACCAGCTTGACCGCGAGATCGGCCTCCAGCGCCGAGAGCCGCCGCGCCACGGTGGCGTGATTGACGCCGAGCGCGCGGGCGGCCGAAAGCAGTTGTCCCGAGCGTGCCACCGCGAGGAAGATGCGCAGGTCGTCCCAGTTCATGCGGTCTCCGCGAGCGGGCGGGATGGTGGTGCGCAAATTTGCACAACGGATGCGGTAAACCTCACATTGCATCCGACAAAAAACGAAGGCAAGACAGGATCGACCCCGCATGGCTTCCGCAGGTGGCGTGCCCGGGCCGGCGCTTCGATCTGAACGGCGTGGCCAGAGTGGACGACGGGGCGACAAAGGGAGAGACGACCCATGCAGACAATCGGACATTTCATCGGCGGCAAGCATGTCGAGGGCACCTCGGGCCGCTATGCCGATGTGTACAATCCGGCGACGGGCGAGGTTCAGGCCAAGGTGGCGCTCGCCAGCCAGGGCGAGCTGCGCGCCGCCGTGGAAAACGCCGCCGCCGCCCAGCCCGCCTGGGCCGCGACCAATCCGCAGAAGCGCGCCCGCGTGCTGATGAAGTTCGTGAGCCTTCTGCATCGCGACATGGACAAGCTCGCCGAGGCGCTGTCGCGCGAGCACGGCAAGACCATCCCCGACGCCAAGGGCGACGTGATCCGCGGACTGGAAGTCGCGGAGTTCTGCATCGGCGCGCCGCATCTGCTGAAGGGCGAGTTCACCGAGGGCGCGGGCCCGGGCATCGACATGTATTCGATGCGCCAGCCGCTCGGCGTCGTCGCCGGCATCACGCCGTTCAACTTCCCGGCGATGATCCCGATGTGGAAGTTCTGCCCGGCGATCGCGGCCGGCAACGCCTTCATTCTCAAGCCGTCGGAGCGCGATCCGTCCGTGCCGATCATGCTGGCCGAACTGATGATGGAAGCGGGCCTGCCGGCCGGCATCCTGAATGTCGTCAACGGCGACAAGGAAGCGGTCGACGGCGTGCTCGACGACCCCGACATCATGGCAGTCGGCTTCGTCGGCTCCACGGCGATTGCCGAATACGTCTATTCGCGCGGCTGCGCCAACGGCAAGCGCGTCCAGTGCTTCGGCGGCGCCAAGAACCACATGATCATCATGCCGGATGCGGACATGGACCAGGCGGCCGACGCGCTGATCGGCGCGGGCTATGGGGCTGCCGGCGAGCGCTGCATGGCGATCTCGGTGGCGGTGCCGGTCGGCGAGGAAGCGGCGAACGCGCTGATGGAGCGTCTGATCCCGCGCGTGGAAAGCCTGAAGATCGGGCCCTATACGGCCGGCGACGATGTTGACTTCGGCCCGCTGGTCACGGCGCAGGCGCGCGACCGGGTGCTCGGTCTGGTGGATCAGGGCGTGAAGGACGGCGCGACGCTCGCCGTCGACGGCCGCGACTTCACCATGCAGGGCTACGAGAACGGCTTCTTTATGGGCGGCTGCCTGTTCGACAATGTCACCAAGGACATGTCGATCTACAAGGAAGAGATCTTCGGCCCCGTCCTGTCGGTGGTGCGCGCCAAGGATTACGACGAGGCGCTCGACCTGCCGATGAGCCACGAGTACGGCAACGGCACCGCGATCTTCACCCGCGACGGCGACACCGCGCGCGATTTCGCCAGCCGGATCAACATCGGCATGGTGGGCATCAACGTGCCGATCCCGGTGCCGCTCGCCTATCACACCTTCGGCGGCTGGAAGCGCTCGGGCTTTGGCGACCTGAACCAGCACGGCCCGGACGCGTTCAAGTTCTACACGCGCACCAAGACGGTCACCTCGCGCTGGCCGTCGGGCCTGAAGGACGGCGCCGAATTCGTCATTCCGACGATGAAGTGAGCGCCGGTCGGGCGAAGCCCGAGCCATCGCCCCGGTGGGGCGATGGCAGGCGCGAACGCGGTCGAGGGTAAGCGGGCGTCAGCCCGCGTCGAGACCGCCACCCCCGGTCGGGCGAAGCCCGAGCCATCGCCGCAAGCCTCGCCAGGGCGGCTTTGTCGTCCGTCGCGCGAGGCGCCGGGAAAGCGGGGCGATGGCAGGCGCGAACGCGGTCGAGGGTGAGCGGGCGTCAGCCCGTGGTCCAAGACCGCCACCCCCGGTCGGGCTCGCCGGAGCGTGACGAATTCTTCAAGAACCACCCCGGGCCGACCCGAATACCGGAACCGAAACAAGAGGGCGGGAACGCAGGTTCCCGCCCTCTTTGCATTTCGCAACCGTACACAACATGGGCGTTTGCGCTTGCGCCACGCCGGCGTTACGTTCGGGTCAACCGCGCGGGCGACGGTTCCGGCGAGCAAAAACACATGAGGGATCAATGACGGATCGGGAAGTGGTTCTGGTGTCGGGCGTCCGCACGGCGATCGGGACATTCGGGGGAAGCTTGAAGTCGGTGCCGCCGACGGAGCTGGGGGCGAAGGTGGCCGCGGAGGCGATTCGCCGTTCCAAGGTCGCGCCCGACGATATCGGGCATGTCGTCTTCGGCCATGTCATCAACACCGAGCCGCGCGACATGTATCTGGCGCGCGTGGCCGCCGTCGAGGCCGGCGTGCCGGTGGAAGCGCCGGCGCTCACCGTCAACCGGCTGTGCGGGTCGGGCGCGCAGGCCATCGTGTCGGCGGCGCAGTCGATCCTGCTCGGAGACACCGACTATGCGCTGGCCGGCGGCGCGGAATCCATGAGCCGCGCGCCATTTTCGAGCCCCGGCGCCCGCTTCGGCGTCAAGATGGGCGAGGCGGCGATGTACGACATGATGCTCGGCGCGCTGAACGACCCCTTCGGCGGCGGGCACATGGGCGTGACGGCGGAAAACGTCGCCGAACGCTACGGCATCAGCCGCGAGGCGCAGGATGCGCTCGCGGTCGACAGCCAGCAGCGCGCCGGCATCGCGCTGCGCGACGGGCGGTTTCGCGACCAGATCCTGCCGATCGAGGTCAAGGCGGGGCGCAGCACCGTGACCTTCGACACCGACGAGCACGTGCGCGCCGAAACCTCGCCCTCGACGCTGAGCGGGCTGCGTCCTGTCTTCCGCAAGGACGGCACGGTCACGGCCGGCAATGCGTCGGGCATCAACGACGGCGCGGCCGCCGTGGTGCTTGCCGAACGCGGGGCGGCGGAGGCGCGCGGGCTGACGCCGATGGCGCGGCTGATCGGCTACGCCCATGCCGGTGTCGCACCGGACGAGATGGGCATCGGCCCGATCCCGGCCGTGCAGAAGCTCTTCGCGAAGACGGGCATGACGGCGGCGGATTTCGACGTCGTGGAGTCGAACGAGGCCTTCGCCGCACAGGCCTGCGCGGTGATGCGCGAACTCGGACTGCCCTCCAACCGGGTGAACCCCAATGGCGGCGCCATCGCGCTCGGCCATCCGGTGGGCGCCACCGGCTGCATCATCACCGTGAAGGCGATGTACGAGCTGGAGCGCACCGGCGGGCGCTACGCGCTGATCACCATGTGCATCGGTGGCGGTCAGGGCATCGCCCTGGCCATCGAGAACCTCAACGCCGCCTGAGGCGCGCGGGCGCGCCCGGTTTCGGCCGGGCGACGCCGGAGCGGGCCGGACGGTCCCGCTCAGCCGCAGGCTGCAACGATCTGGAGCTCCATGCCGCTCTTGTTCCGGAAGGGAACGAGGTGCAGCGTGCGGTCCTTGAAGGTGTCGCGCTTCGAGCCCCGGATGGGGCCGCGCCCGGCCTGACCGACCCCGACGTGGAAATAGGCCGGCTCGAGGTGGTGCTCGACCGGCGTGACGTGCCCGGCGGGCAGCGTGTATTCCTTCAGGTTTTGCCGGCCGGACATCGTGTTCGAGCCGAGGATGTGAAAGGCGATCTTCCGGTCGCAGGGGTTGGTGAAGCGCAGGCCCAGCCCCGACGCGCCGTCGTCGAGCCGTCGCAGCGGCCGGACCGTCATGCGATTGTGCGGCAGCGCAGCCCCGTCCTTGGCCAGACGCATCAGCTGCGTGTCGGCGCGGGAGAAGGCCACGGCGCGGCGCAGGATCTTGCCCGTGCGCCGTTGCGCGGTGAAGAACCCGGCGAAGTACATCCTGCCATTGGCATGGCGCACCCGGATCGGCCCGCGCCGCGGGCCGACATCCGCGCCGCAGGCCGGATCGCCGTCGAGCGACAGCGGGCCGCTGCCGGGCGCGTCGGCCCCTTGCGCCAGCCAGTAGCGGCAGGTCAGCCCCTTCGCGTGAAGGCGCGCGGGCGCGTCGGGGGCGATGCCGCGAAAGGTGACAACCGGCGGCGCGCTTTTCTCCGTGAACCGCCAGAAACCGGAGGCACCCAGCGTCCCCGGGGCCGGATCGGCGAATTCCGCCAGCGCGATGGAGGCGGTGCCCTCGTCCCCGACGCGGCCCGGCCAGACATGGAGCGCCTTCACGTTGAGCCGGCGCAGGCGCCAGAAGCCGGGCACCTCGTCTCCGTTGCCCTGTCGATTGCCCGAGACGACGGGGCGCAGCATCTCGAAGGAGACGCGCATGTCCTCCTGGTCGCCGTATTCGGCGATGGCGGGCTCGTAGCACAGGGTGGAGATCGCGGCGAAGCGGTCGGAGATCGCCACGGCTTCGCAGGTGATCGGTGTTCGCTCGCCGCGTTCGATGCGCAGGACGCCGAGGCCGACGAAGCGTGGCGCGTCCCGCCAGCCGAGAACAGCGTCCCCGATGTCGCGTGCCCGCATCGCGGCTTCCGAAAGCCGGCCGGAGTAGCGGGCCGGCGTGGCTGCGGCCGGGCTGCTTGCGGCGCGCGACCCGGTGACCTCCGGCGTGCTCGTGCGGCTTGGCGGCGGCGAACTGCGCAGGGCCTGCCGGAGATCCTCGCCGACCAGCGGATAGGCGACCCCGAGAGCCAGGAGCACCGCAATCGCGGCGAGGACGGGGGTGCGCCAGGAGCGGCGGCCGGCGGATGGCGCCGCCGTGGCGTCGCCGGCCCGTGCGGCGCCGTCATCGCCGGCATCGGATATGTGGGAGGGCTCGGGTGCGTCCTCCCACTCCCCGTCGACCACGTCCGCGTCATCTTCGGCGATGGTGACGAGGACACGCGGGCGCGCCAGCGTGTCGCCCGCGCCGGCGGCGATCTGGGCAATCGCACCGGCAAGCGGCGAGCGCATCGCCAGCGTCTTGCCGGTCGCGGTCTTCAGGGTCAGCAGCACGGCACCCGGCGCGACCTGCTCGCCCGGTGTCACGCGCACCGCGAGAACCTGCAGCGGAAAAAGCGCCTCGTCCCGGGGGCTGAACACCTGCCTCAGCTTGTCTGCGGCCAAGCCTGTCTCCTTCTCGCACGTCCGCCATCTGTCAGCGTAAGGGGCTGGCGCAAGGAGCCAGCCTCAGGGGGATGCCCCGTGCGCGACCGCGTCGTCAACTGCGCAATTCGGTTTCGCGCGGACTTTGCCGGCGTGACGACCCGTCGCGGCACCTTGCGCCACGCGTCGCGGCGAAAAGGCTCGCCGTGGCGGACGGGCGGTCTATCTTGGTGCGTATGGACCGATAGGATGCGGAGGTGTCATGATCCGGGTTTGGGGGTTTCTTCTGGTCGTCGCGATGCTGCTTACCGCGTTGCCGACCCGCGCGCAGGTGCCCGCCTTCCTGCTCGACGCTGAGGGGCATCCGCTCGCCGGCAGGGTCTGGGCGACCCGGGCGCAGGCGTTCGTGCCGCCGGAGACGGTCGCGCAGGCGGTGCGGGATGCCGATTTCGCTCTTCTCGGCGAGATCCACGACAACCCCGACCATCACCTGTTGCAGGCCCATCTCGTCGCCGAAATGACAGGGGAGGGGCGCATCCCGGCACTGGTCCTTGAGATGCTGCCGCGCGACCGGCAGGAGCGCGTCGACGCGCATGTCGCCAGCGCGCCGGGCGATGCCGCGCGCTTCGGCGAGGCGGTCGGCTGGGCCGATCTGGGATGGCCGGACTATGCCATGTACCGGCCGATCCTCGAGTCCGCGCTGGCCGCGAGGTTGCCGGTCGTGGCCGGCGACACGCCGCGCGAGGAGCGGCGCAGGGTGGGCCGGCAGGGACTGGAGGCGCTGGGCGCGGAGACGCTTGCCCGTCTCGCGCTGGACGAACCATTGGACGCGGGCGCGCGGGCCCGGCTCGACGACGTGCTCTTCGACGGACACTGCGGGCTGATGCCGCGCGCGGCGCTGTCGCCGATGGCCGGTGTCCAGCGGCTGCGCGACGCGCGTCTGGCCGAGGCGATGATCGCTTCCGCCGCCGACGGCGCAGACGGGGCCGTCCTGATCGCCGGCAGCGGCCACGTGCGCGCCGACTTCGGCGTGCCGGTCTATCTCGCCCGTCTGGCGCCCGACGCATCGACCGTGACCGTCGGCTTCGTCGAGGTGCGCGCCGATGCGACCCGTCCGGCCGCCTATGCCGAGGCGGTGAGCGGGGCGGGCCGGCGCTACGACTACGTCTGGTTCACCCCGCGCGCCGAACGCGGCGACCCTTGCGCGGGCCTGAAGGAGCGCTTCGGCAATGCGGCTGGCGACGGCGGCGACTGACGCGCCGAGACCTGGAAGACAAGCGGGCGCGCCGGTCATTCGCGCGTGGCCCGGCGGGCCCGCACCTTCTTTCGGGCCCGGCCCATGCGCAGACGGCGCAAGGCGCTTTTCGCCGCACGGGCGATATCCTTGCGCGAGAAGAAGAACGGCAGCATCGGCTCTTCCGGGTCGACATGCTCCACCGCGAGCCCCACCCCGGTGATGCCGTGATCGTCGTCGATCTCGCGCACGACGAGATCGATGTCGCCGTAAGGCACCCGGTCGGTCGGTTCGATGTCGTCGCCGAGCTCGCGTTCCATCACCTGCTTCAAGGTCAGATCCGCGTCGCGCCGGTCCACGCGAAACCCGTAGAGCGCGCCGATCTGCGACAGCGGGGCCTGGGGATCGAGCGGAAAATCGCCATACATCGCCGGATCGTGTTCCTCTTCCGCCGCGCCGGCGAACAGCGCGTCCAGCACCGGCACCTGCCGCGAGGTGGTGAGGATGTAGATCAGGTCGCCCGGTTCCGGCCGGCCCGCCTTCTGCAGCCGCACGCTGCGTCCGCCGCGCAGGATCAGCGTGGGGCGCGCCCAGCGGGGAATGCGCACGCCGCGCGCCACCGTGCTCGCCGGATTGACCGTGTAGCCGACCAGTTCGTGATCGTGGCCGCCGGGGAGTTCGAGCTCGATGCGTTCGACGGGGCCGCGCCGCGCCGGCACGATCAGCTTCAGCCAGCGCGCCATGGGGCGGATCGTCCAGCCTTGCAGGACCAGCGAGGTGAGCACGATCAGGAAGGTGATGTTGAAGATCGCCTGCGCGTGCTGCAGGTCCGCGATCAGCGGCAGGATGGCGAGCAGGATCGACACCGCGCCACGCAGGCCCACCCAGGAGACGAAGGCGATCTCGGCACGGGTGAAGCCGAAGGGCAGCAGGCAGAGCCACACGCCGAGCGGCCGGGCGACGAAGATCAGCACGAAGGCCAGCAGAAGGCCCGGCACGATGACCTCGCCGAATTGCGAGGGCGTGGCGAGCAGGCCGAGCGTGACGAACATGCCGATCTGGCCGAGCCAGGTCATGCCGCCCTGAAAGTTCTTCAGCGCCGGTTGCTGGCGGATGCGCACGTTGCCGCAAACGAGCCCCGCGACATAGACCGCGAGAAACCCGGAACCGCCGACGAGCGAGGTCGCGCCCGAGAGCGCGAGCGCCAGGGCGAGCACGACGATGGGATAGAGCGCGGGCTCGAGCGTCACCCGGTTGACGATCTGGACGATCGCATAGCCGCCGCCCAGCCCGAGCGCGAGCCCGAGGCCCATTTGCTGGACGAATTGCAGCGCCAGCCCCGTGCCGAGCGTCGAGGCATCCTCGAGGGCGGTCGTATCCGTCACGCCGCTGGCGATCAGGCCGACCAGCGTCAGCGTCAGAAAGATCGCCATCGGATCGTTCGAGCCGGATTCCACCTCCAGCGTCGCGGAGATCATCTCGCGCAGATGAATGCCGCCGACGCGCAGCAGGAAGAAGACGGCGGCCGCGTCGGTGGAGCCGACGATGGCGCCGAGCAGCAGCGCCTCGATCCAGCTCCAGCCGAGCAGATGATGCGCCGCCGCGCCGACCAGGCCGGCGGTGACCGCCACGCCGACGGTCGCAAGCACCAGCGCCGGAGCGGCGGCCAGACGAAACGTCGCGAAGCGGGTGCGAAACCCGGAATCGAAGAGGATGATCGCAAGCGCGATGGAGCCGATGAAATAGGCCGAGCGCGTGTCGGAAAAGGCGATGCCGCCGGGCCCGTCCTCGCCGGCGGCGAGGCCGACGAGCAGGAAGACCAGCAGCAGGGGCGCGCCGACGCGGAAGCTGATCAAGGAGGTGAACACCGACACGGCGATCAGGCCGGCGGCGATCAGGATCACGAGATTGAGGGTTTCGAGCATCGGCGGCGGTCCCGGTCCCGCCCCTGCGAGCGGGCGGAAACCCCGCGCCCGGCGGGCCGGGCACGGGAATCATTCAGACAACCGAGTATAGCCGAGCCCGGGAGCGCCCGGCGCCTCGTCCTTTTTGCAGAGGCGCCGGGCCACGGCTCCTCGCGCAGCCGCGAACCTGCGATCGGACCCGTGAAGCGATCAGGCCGAGATCAGGCCGCGACCTGCGGTGCCGTGACGGCCGGGGCGGGGGCTTCTTGCGCGAACAGCCGACCGAAGCGGTTCGCCAGGAAGGCGTCGAGCGGGATCGTCTCCTGACGCAGCAGGCCCGCCGCCGGCAGGGTCCCGGCGCGGACCATGTCGAGCGCGGCGCAGATGCCGGCGGAGGTCGTCGTCTGGATCGCGCTCCAGGTCTCGCCCGCGATCTCCCGCGCGGTGACGCGATAGACCGCCGACATCTGTTCGTGCCGCCCCTCGCGCGTGCCGCTCGCGGTCAGGAAGATCAGCACCATGTCCTGACGGGTGAGGGGGACGGCCGTTTCCAGAACGTCGCGCATCAGGTCGCGCCGGCCCTTGAGGCCGAGGTCCTGCAACAAAAGCCGCATGATGTCGCGATGCCCCGGATAGCGGGTGGTGAGGTAGCGCAGGTTCTTCACCTCGCCCTCCAGCGTGTCGGCGAGCGAGCCGAGGCCGCCGGAAGTGTTGAACGCCTCGTAGGTCACCCCGTCGAGCGAGAAGGTCTCATAGCCCTCCAGCGGCTGCACGAGCGTGCGGTTCCCGTCGACGATGGCCTCGCAGGGCTCGCAATATTCGTTGATCAGACCGTCGGTCGACCAGGTGAGATTGTACTTGAGCGCATTGGTCGGATAGCGCGGCAGCGCCCCGACGCGCAGCGTCAGCGTGTCGAGCGCCTCGAAGCGGCGGGCGAGATCATGGCCCGCGATGGAGACGAAGCCCGGCGCAAGCCCGCATTGCGGCGCGAACACCGTGTCCGCGTCGGCGGCGAGCGCGCGCACCGCACGGGTGGAGGCGACATCCTCCGTCAGGTCGAAGTAATGCGCGCCGGTGCGCTTGGCGGCCCGGGCGATCGTCTCGGTGAGAAAGAACGGCGCGGCGGAAAGCACCGCGCGCGTGCCCTCAAGGGCCGCGACCAGGGCCTCCTCGTCGGCGACATCGACCTGCCGCGTGGCAAGCCCGGGGCGCGCGGCGGACGCCAGTGCCTCCGCGTCGCGGTCGGCGAGCGTCACGGCGTAGTCGCCGGTGTCCTGCAAGAGCGCTGCGATGGCGCGGCCGATCTTGCCCGCGCCGACGATCACGACCGGCCACTGCGGCATGTTTCGGGTCATGCTGTCCTCCTCGAGTTGAAACCTGAGGGAAGGCTACGCCGGAGCATGTCCGGGCGGGAGGACACAATGTGTCGAAAGCGGACCTGTTCCCGACGTTTGTCCGGCGTAATCGGCAATATGTCGGCTGTGGAGCTCACAAGGACGGGCCATCGGAGGCGGCGGGACCCGGGCGCCCGGCCCGCTCACACCGGGTCGGGTGCAAGCGGAAGGGCGGGCGCGGCCTGCGCCGGCTGCCGGTCGAACTTGGAGGCGAGCACAATGGAGGAGCGCGAGCGCGTCACGCCCGGCACGGCGGCGATGTCGTCGAGCGCCTCGTCGAGATCCTCAAGCTGCGGGGCTTCGACCACGAGGAAGATGTCGAACTCGCCGGCAATCGTCAGGCAGGTGCGGATTTCGGGAAAGGTTTCAAGCCGCTTCAGCGTCTGGCGGACCTGCTGCTGCTCCACCGCCAGCATCACCAGCGCGCGCACCGGCGCGCCCTCGATGGGCTTGGCGAGCACGGCCGTGTAACCGGCGATCACGCCCGCGCGCTCCAGCCGCGCGATGCGCTCGTGCACCGTGGAGCGGGCGATGCCGAGCCGTCGGGCGATCTGCGCGGTCGGCATCCGCGCATTGGTCTGCAACAGCGCGATGAGCTTGCGGTCGAGGGTGTCGCGGGACAGGGACATGACGATCCGTTGGTGAGGCTGACGATCTGTCGATAGTAGCAGTGTGAGCACGTCGCGATAGCCCGCGTGTGCCTTTCGCATGTGCCAAAGCGTGTTCCGGGGAGCTTCCGCGATTTCGGGTTGTGAGCGGCCGCTATTTGACGCAACCTGAGAGCCGGGCGGATCGGCCGATGCGTCTGTCGGAACCGTGGAGGAGCCTTTGAACTGGCGTCGGCTCTGGCCCCTGCTGATCGGGGCGCCGCTCATGACGGCGCTGACGTGGCCCATCGTTGCGAATGTGATCGCGACGCGGATTAACGCCATTTTCTTCCAGGATCCGCCCGTTCCGGTCATCGTCCAGCCCCCGTCGGTCGGACCGCCCCCGGGGACACACGAAACGCGCGGCTCGCCGCCGGCGGACCAGGCGGCTGAGACCATTGCGCAGCCGGCCTCGCCAAACGGTGAAACCTCCTCGACCGACAGGATGGGGGAGCAAACCGCCGCGCCACCGGGCGTCGATCCGGGGACGGTTCCCTCCCGTGAGGACGCAGGCGCGCGGCCTCGGGAGGCGGGGCCGTCCGAACGGTCCGGTCCGCTCCCGTCGAGCGCGCTTGAGGGCGGACGCCGGGTCAGCGTCCTGGCGGGCGAGGCGTTTTCCTTGTGCGGCTGGCGGGGCTTTCGGGCAAAGCGCCGGGGGGAGGACATTCTTCTCACGAATTCCGATCTGGCATTTCCGTACCGGGGAGAGGCGCTGATGTTCGAGGTGCGCTTTGCCCTTGCGGAGAGGACGGAGGTGTTCCCCGGCTGTGCGGTCTCGGTTGTGGCGCGCGATGTGCAGGGGGCTTCGGTGTTCACGGTGGTGCGGCGCGAGTGAGGGGGCGCACCCAGCCGTCAGTGGCTCGATTGGCGGGCGCAAGTTGCGGCCGTTGCGGAAAACCGAAGGGAAACGGGAAAAGGGGCAAGGGACGATGCGACGTTACCTGATCTTTCCGGTCGCTCTGCTTGGCAGCGCGCTGGCGCAGCCGGTCGCGGCGTGTGATGCGACAACGCAGCTGACACCGGGAGAAATGAAGGAATACAGGGACAGGCTGGAACAGGCGGACGCCGACCCGATCGATCGCCTTGTCGCGTACCGCCGGCTTGCCTGCTCCGACGATCCGATCCTGCGCTCCTATGCCATTCGCGTCGGCTTGAAATCGGCGCGGGACCCGCTCCTGCGGCAACAGATCGCCTTCGACGCGCTGATGGCCATGCCCCGCATCGATCTGGAGCTCTCCGACCAGGGACTGGGGCGCCAGGCACGCGAATTCGTCAAACGGCACGGGACACTCGTCGTGTACAATGTCGCCTACAGAAATCGCGAAGCGGGCTGCATTTCCCTGTATTACAACTCTATGTGCTCTGAAGGGTACGCGGTGACCATCAAGGGCGACAAGCTGCTCTACAACGTGGTCGATCTGGTCGGAACGCTGGAACTCGTCGAAACCGGCGAGTTCATCGGCGCCGTTCGCTACAAGGGCGAGCCGATTGCGGCGCGGATCAAGGTGTTTTGAGCAAGACCCCGCGGGGGAGACGACGGCCGAAAACGAAACGGCCGGTCGCGGGGCGACCGGCCGATCAGGGCACGGCACTGCGGCGGCGCGCGATCACGCCACGTTGCGGCGGCGGCCGGCGATGAGATCCAGCACGGTGCGCGCGGCGTCGAGCACGTTGGAGCCGGGGCCGAAGATCGCCGAGACGCCCGCGTCCTTCAGGAACTGATAGTCCTGACGCGGGATCACGCCGCCGGTGACGACGATGATGTGCCCGGCGCCCTTGTCCTCCAGCGCCTGCACGAGCTGCGGCAGCAGCGTCTTGTGGCCGGCGGCGAGCGACGACACGCCGATCACATGCACCTTGGCCGCGACGGCCGCGTCGGCGGCTTCCTCCGGCGTCTGGAACAGCGGCCCGGCCAGCACCTCGAAACCGACATCGCCGAAGGCGGAGGCGATCACCTTGGCGCCCCGGTCGTGCCCGTCCTGGCCGAGCTTGGCGACCATCACGCGCGGCGTCTCGCCGAGATCCTTCGCCAGGTCCGTGAGACGCGTGACCAGCGTCTGATACTCCGGCTCGTCGGCGTATTCCCCGGCGTAGATGTCGCGCACGACCTGCGGCGTGGCGGCATGATCGCCGAAGGCGGCGCGCATGGCGTCGGAGATCTCGCCGACGGTTGCACGGGCCCGCGCGGCGTCGACCGCCTTGTCGAGCAGGTTGCCCTCGCCGGTGCGCGCCGTCTCCTCCAGCGCCTTGAGCGTCTCGGCGACCTTGTCGGGATCGCGTGTCGCCCGGATCTTCTCCAGCCGGCGCACCTGCGACTGGCGCACGGCGGTGTTGTCGATCTCGAGGATGTCGAGATCGTCCTCGTCCTCCAGCCGGTACTTGTTGACGCCGACGATCACTTCGTCGCCCTTGTCGATGGCCGCCTGGCGGCGGGTCGCCGCCTCCTCGATCATGCGCTTGGGCAGGCCCTTGTCGACGGCGGCCGTCATGCCGCCTTCCGCCTCGATCCGCTCGATGATCTCCCAGGCGCGGGTGGCGAGCTCGTTGGTGAGGCTTTCCACGTAATAGGAACCGGCGAGCGGATCGACCACGGCGGTCACGCCCGTCTCGTGCTGCAGGATGAGCTGCGTGTTACGGGCGATGCGCGCCGAGAACTCCGTCGGAAGGGCGATGGCCTCGTCGAAGGAGTTGGTGTGCAGCGACTGCGTGCCGCCGAGCACGGCCGACATGGCCTCGAAGGCGGTGCGCACGACGTTGTTGTAGGGATCCTGCTCGGCCAGCGACACGCCCGAGGTCTGGCAATGGGTGCGCAGCATCTTGGAGCCTGGTTTCTTGGGCTCGAACTCGTCCATGATGCGCGACCACAGGAGCCGCGCGGCGCGCAGCTTCGCCGCTTCCATGAAGAAGTTCATGCCGATGCAGAAGAAGAACGACAGACGACCGGCGAAGCGGTCGACGTCGAGCCCCTTCTTCAGCGCCGCGCGCACGTATTCGCGCCCGTCGGCGAGCGTGAAGGCCAGCTCCTGCACCAGCGTCGCCCCTGCCTCCTGCATGTGATAGCCGGAGATCGAGATCGAGTTGAACTTCGGCATCTCGTTCGCCGTGTACTCGATGATGTCGGCGATGATCCGCATCGAGGGCTCGGGCGGGTAGATGTAGGTATTGCGGACCATGAACTCCTTGAGGATGTCGTTCTGGATGGTCCCGGAGAGTTTCTCGCGCGGCACGCCCTGTTCCTCGCCGGCGACGATGAAATTGGCGAGGATGGGAATGACGGCGCCGTTCATGGTCATGGAGACCGAGATCTGCTCGAGCGGAATGCCGTCGAAGAGGATCTTCATGTCCTCCACCGAGTCGATGGCGACGCCGGCCTTGCCGACATCGCCGACGACGCGGGGATGATCGCTGTCGTAGCCGCGATGGGTGGCGAGATCGAAGGCGACCGAAACGCCCTGCTGCCCGGCGGCGAGCGCCTTGCGGTAGAAGGCGTTCGAGGCTTCCGCCGTGGAAAAGCCGGCATATTGCCGGATCGTCCAGGGGCGGCCGGCGTACATGGTCGCGCGCGGTCCGCGCAGGAAGGGCTCGAACCCAGGCAGCGTGCCGAGGTGATCGATGCCCTCAAGGTCCGCTTCGGTGTAAAGCGGCTTGACGGGAATGCCCTCCGGCGTCTGCCAGACGAGCTCCTCCGGGTCGCGCCCCTTGAGCTCCTTCGACGCCAGGTCCATCCAGTCGCGCACGGTCTTCGTCTCGGCCATGGCTCGCGCTCCTATTCGAATTCCATGATGAGTTCGTCGACGCCCAGGCTGTCGCCCGGCTTCGCGGCGATGGTCTTGACGACACCCTTGCGCTCGGCCTTGAGCACGTTTTCCATCTTCATGGCTTCCACGGTGGCGAGCGGCTGCCCGTCCTCCACGGCGTCGCCTTCCTTCACCGCGATGGAGACCACGAGGCCCGGCATCGGGCACAGCAGCATCTTCGAGGTGTCGGCCGGGATCTTCTCCGGCATGAGGCGGGCGGCGGCGGCCTGTCGCGGCGTGAGGCAACTGAAGACGAGATCGGCCCCGCGCATGCGCATGCGGTAGCCGAGGATCGTCCGCGTCGCCTTGACCGCCAGTGCGGTGCCGTCGACGGTGGCCGTCACCAGCGGCATGCCCGGACGCCAGCCGTCGAGATCGACGGTCTTCGCGCCCCCGGGGCCGTCGACGCGGAAGGCGCCGTCGACCGCGGCGACGCTCACCGGATACTCGGTCTTGCCAAGCCCGATGACCCAGTCGGCGCCCACGGCGCGCTGGTGATTGTCCATCGCCCCGCTGATCTGGGTGGAGCGCGTCTCCGACACGAAATTGCAGGCCGCCGTCACCGCGACCAGATTGGCGATGTCGCCGTCCGCCAGCGTCGCGCCGGCGAAGCCTTCGGGGTATTCCTCGGCGATGAAGGCCGTGGTGATCGCGCCGGAGCGGAAGCGCGGATGATCCATCACGGCGGAGAGGAAGGGCAGGTTGTGGCCGATGCCCTCGACCTCGAAGCGGTCGAGCGCGGCCGACATGGCGTCGATCGCCTCGATGCGCTGCGGTGCCCAGGTGCACAGCTTGGCGATCATCGGGTCGTAGAACATCGAGATCTCGCCGCCCTCGTAGACGCCCGTGTCGTTGCGCACGATGGTGCCGTCGTCGCGCGTGCCCTCCTCCGGCGGCCGATAGCGGGTCAGCCGGCCGATGGAGGGCAGGAAGTTGCGGTAGGGATCCTCGGCGTAGAGGCGGCTTTCGATGGCCCAGCCGTTGAGCTTGACGTCGTCTTGCGCGATCGCGAGTTTTTCGCCGGCGGCGACGCGGATCATCTGCTCGACCAGGTCGATGCCGGTGATCAGCTCGGTGACCGGATGCTCCACCTGAAGGCGCGTGTTCATCTCCAGGAAGTAGAAGTTCCTGTCTCCGTCGACGATGAACTCCACCGTGCCGGCGGAAGCGTAGCCGACGGCCTTGGCCAGCGCCACGGCCTGCTCGCCCATCGCCTTGCGCGTCGCCGCGTCCAGGAAGGGCGAGGGGGCTTCCTCGATCACCTTCTGGTTCCGGCGCTGGATGGAGCATTCGCGCTCGCCGAGATAGATCGTGTTGCCATGCGTGTCGGCGAGCACCTGGATCTCGATGTGGCGCGGCTGGGTGACGAATTTCTCGATAAAGATGCGGTCGTCGCCGAAGGAACTGGCCGCCTCGTTCTTCGAGGACTGGAAGCCCTCGCGCGTCTCCGCCTCGTTCCAGGCGATGCGCATGCCCTTGCCGCCGCCGCCGGCCGACGCCTTGATCATCACCGGATAGCCGATCTCGGCGGCGATCCTCACCGCCTCGTCGGCGTCCGCGATCAGGCCCATGTAGCCCGGCACGGTGGAGACGCCCGCTTCGGCGGCGAGCTTCTTGGAGGTGATCTTGTCGCCCATCGCCTCGATGGCCTTGGCCGGCGGGCCGATGAAGGCGACGCCTTCCTTGGCGAGCGCTTCGGCGAAATCCGCGCGCTCCGAGAGGAAGCCGTAACCCGGATGCACCGCGTCGGCGCCGGACGCACGGATCGCCTCGAGGATCTTGTCGAGCACGATGTAGGACTGGTTGGCCGGCGGCGGGCCGATGTGGATCGCCTCGTCGGCCATCTTCACATGCAGCGCGTCGCGGTCGGCGTCGGAATAGACGGCGACGGTGGCGATGCCCATCTTCTTCGCGGTCTTGATGACCCGACAGGCGATTTCCCCGCGATTGGCGATCAGGATTTTCTTCAGCATTCGTTGTCTTTCCAGTCTGAGTGCCGCGTCAGGCGGTCCGGGTCGACACGTCCGTTGTGTTCACTGTTCACGCGTGATGGCTTTCGTCGCGAGGCGCCGGCCTCGCACCGCGGCGGCGAAATCGGCCGGCCGCGGCGCCTATCGAGCCTGTGGCCGGCAAGGTCACTCCGCCGCCTCCGCCGGGGGCTTGGCGCCGGGGGCCGGGCCTCCGACGATCAGGGCCTTTGCGCTGACATACTCGTCGATGTCCTCCCAGCCCACGGCATCGCCGAAAGGCAGGATTGCCCACTTTCGGCGGTCCTGCGGGCTGGCGGCCTGGAGCCGTGGATACCACCACAAAGGCGCTTCGATGCGGCGACCGTCGGCCATCTTGAAAATGAGGACCGTCTCGGTGACGTCGACGTCCGTGACCTGAAGCTGCTTCTCGTCAATGTCCAAAATGGTCATTCCAAGCCTCCAGGAAAGCCGTCTGGTGTTGCGCGGTCACCTTCAAGATATCATTCACCTCATGCGGCGCGAAGCCGACGTTCCGGGCGATGGTCAGCGTGGCCAGCCAGATCTTCACTTGTTTTCCGTCCTTCAGGACATGGACATGCGGCGGTTCGCCGATCTCCTTGGAGTAAAACAGAAAGCGATGCCCCTTCCATCTTAGGATCGTCGGCATCGCGTCTGCCTCACAGCGGAATGTTGTCGTGCTTCTTCCAGGGAGTCTCGGTCTTTTTCTTGCGCAGCGCCGCGAAGGCCCGCGCGACGCGCCGCCGCGTGGAATGCGGCATGATCACGTCGTCGATGAAGCCGCGTTCCGCCGCGACGAAGGGATTGGCGAAGCGGTCCTCGTATTCCTTGGTGCGCGCGGCGATCTTCTCCGGATCGTTCAGCTCCGAACGGTAGAGGATCTCGGTCGCGCCCTTGGAGCCCATCACCGCGACCTCGGAGGTCGGCCAGGCGTAGTTCACGTCGCCCTGGATGTGCTTGGAGGCCATGACCACATAGGCGCCGCCATAGGCCTTGCGGGTGATCACGGTGACCTTCGGCACGGTGGCCTCGCCATAGGCGTAAAGCAGCTTCGCCCCGTGCTTGATGACGCCGCCGTATTCCTGCGTCGTTCCCGGCAGGAAGCCCGGCACGTCGACGAAGGTCAGGATCGGGATGTTGAAGCAGTCGCAGAAGCGCACGAAGCGCGCCGCCTTGCGCGAGGAGTTGATGTCGAGCACGCCCGCCAGCACCATCGGCTGGTTGGCGACGACGCCCACGGCCTGGCCCTCGATGCGGATGAAGCCGGTGACGATGTTGGGCGCGAACGCCTCCTGGAGCTCGAAGAAATCGCCCTCGTCGGCGACCTTCACGATCAGCTCCTTCATGTCGTAGGGCTTGTTCGGATTGTCGGGAATGAGCGTGTCGAGCGAATTGTCGATGCGCTCAGGATCGTCGAAGAAGGGACGCACCGGCGGCTTTTCGCGGTTGTTCGACGGCAGGAAGTCCATGAAACGGCGCAGCGCGACGAGGGTTTCCACGTCATTGTCGAAGGCGCAATCGGCGACAGAGGACTTGCTGGTGTGGGTCTTGGCGCCGCCGAGCTCCTCCGCCGTGACCACCTCGTTGGTGACCGTCTTCACCACGTCCGGGCCGGTCACGAACATGTAGGAGGTGTCGCGCACCATGAAGATGAAGTCGGTCATCGCCGGCGAATAGACCGCGCCGCCCGCGCAGGGGCCCATGATCACGCTGATCTGCGGCACCACGCCGGAGGCGAGGATGTTGCGCTGGAAGATCTCGCCATAGGCGGCGAGCGAGCTGACGCCTTCCTGAATGCGGGCGCCGCCGGAATCGTTCAGCCCGATCACCGGCGCGCCGTTCTGCACGGCCATATCCATGATCTTGCAGATCTTCTGGGCGTGGGTCTCGGACACCGAACCACCGAAGACGGAAAAGTCCTGGGCGAAGACATAGACCTGACGGCCGTTGACCGTGCCCCAGCCGGTGATCACGCCGTCGCCGGGCATCTGCGTGCCGGCCATGCCGAAGTCGATGCAGCGGTGGGCGACGAACATGTCGTATTCCTCGAAGGAGCCCTCGTCGAGAAAGACGTCGATGCGTTCGCGCGCCGTCAGCTTGCCCTTGGAATGCTGGGCGTCGATGCGGCGCTGACCGCCGCCAAGCCGCGCGGCGGCGCGGCGGTTTTCCAGTTCCTGCAAAATTTCCTGCATGGACGGGCCTTTCGGATCAGGTACGACGGGCGACAAAGGGGCGGGGCCCAATGGACCGGGGAGAGGGCGCGAGGCGCATGCTCTTGCCGCGCAACGATACCGCCGGACGCACGCGGATACATCCGCAAAGCGCCGGAGGCGGCGGGCCCTTCGGCCCGGCTCGGGCGACGGATGCGTCCGGGCGAGATGCGATATCGTCCGATCCCCCCGATCCCTCAGGGTCCATCCCAAGGGTCTGGCACCGCAGGTACCGGGTTTGGCGGCGTCATGGGAGTGTTGAAAAAGCCGCAATGCAAATATAATCTGTTTGCAAAACACATTTTGCGAATTTGCAAACTCACCGCGACGCCCAACCCGCCCCTGCCCAGGACCCGGTCATGATGAAAAAACTCTTCCTCGGGCGCCAGATCCGCGCCTTGCGCGAAAAGGCGGCGCTGACGCAGCGGGACTTTGCCGAAAGGCTCGGCCTGTCGACCAGCTATGTCAACCAGCTGGAGAACAATCAGCGGCCCGTCTCGGCGCCGGTGCTGCTGTCGCTCAGCGAACGCTTCGGCCTCGATATCTCCGCGCTCAGCGTGGATGAGAACGACCGTCTGCTGGCCGCTCTGCAGGAGGTCTTCGCCGATCCGGTCTTCGCCGGCGCGGTGCCGGGCCTGCAGGACTTCAAGATGGTCTGTCAGAACGCGCCCGATCTGGCGCATGGGCTGGTGCGGCTGCATCAGGCCTATCGCCAGACAAGCGAGCAGCTCGTCATGCTTGACGCGACGCTGGCGCGCAACGAGGCGGCGGCCCGGCCGACCCCTTACGAGGAAGTGCGCGACTTCTTCCATTTCGAGAACAACTACATCCACGACCTCGACGTGGCGGCGGAGGCCCTGTCCGAACGGCTCACCGGCACGGGTCGCGTCTTCGCCCGCGATCTCGTCCAGCATCTGGAAGCGGCGCATGGCGTCAGCGTGGAACGCCGCCGCGCTGGCGAGGACAGCGGCCAGATCCGCACCTATGACGGCGGCAGCCGCCGCCTTGTGCTCAACGAGGCGCTGCCCGAGGCGACGATCATCTTCCAACTCGCCCACCAGATCGCGCTGCTGGAGGCGACCGAGATCATCGACGACGTGTTGCGGCGGGCGAATTTCCAGACCGAGGATGCGGTCCACGTCGCCCGCATCGGCCTCGCCAACGCCTTCGCGGGCGCGCTGGTGCTGCCCTACAAGCCGTTCCTGCGCACCGCGCAGGAGACCCGGCACGATCTCGATCTGATCGCCGACCGCTTCGGGGCGAGCCTGGAGCAGGTCGCCCACCGCCTGTCGACGCTTCAGCGTCCGCGTCTGAAGGGCATTCCCTTCTTCTTCGCCCGCGTCGACCGCGCCGGCAACATCACCAAGCGCCACAGCGCGACGCGCCTGCAATTCGCACGCTTCGGCGCGGCCTGCCCCTTGTGGAACGTGCACCGCGCCTTCGAGGCGCATGGCACGATCATCCGGCAATTGGCCGAAACGCCGGACGGCTCGCGCTACATCTCGCTTGCCGCGCACATCGTGAAGAAGTCGGGCGGCTTCAGCGGCCCCGTCCTGCATTACGCGATCGCGCTGGGCACCGAGATCGCCCACGCCCGCGAGATCGTCTATTGCGACGATCTGGACGTGACTCGCGACGCGGCCTTCGAGCCCATCGGCATCTCCTGCCGGATCTGCGAACGCCTGACCTGCCCGCAGCGCTCCGTGCCCCCGCTCAACCGGCCGATCAGCATCGACAGCAACAAGCGCGGGCTGGTGCCCTACGCAATCCGCTGAAGGCGGCTCAGGCGGGTGTTCCTATTTCTTCTGTTTCCAGGCATTCACGAAGACGCCGATGATCGACACCGCGCCCATGCCGAAAGCGGCCAGGGATGAAGCTTCATGGCCATGGAAAGCCAGTATGGAGCCCGTCGCAAGGATCAGAACGAGCGCGATGAACCCGCCGATATAGGAGGTGAGGCGAAATCTGTTGTCGCTGATCTGCTGGGCGCGTTGCGACTCGATAAAGGCTTCCTGATCGCGCTCGGCCATGTCGAACACGCGCTTGGCGGCGCCGGGAACGACATCTTCATACCCGGCCAGAGTTTCCGCCGGTGGGATCGGACCGGCGTGGTGTCTCTCGATCATCTCGATGGTAGCAAGACCGAATCCGGCCTCGCCGCTCATCATCCGGTTCACAAACTGCCTGCTGAATGTCTCGGCAAATCGATCGGCTTCGTCCGGGCGCAGAAGATCGTCGGCGGAGGCCCGGGCGATGTCCCGAATGGTGTCCTGCGGCTGGGTATCTTCCGGGGCGCGCGGTGTCGTCCGGCCACCCGGGGTGCCGACGTCTCTATCGGGGTGCTTTGATGTCATGCCCGACTTTTCGCGTCGCGCGCCTGAGCAGCTTGGCCGTGTTGTCCCACGCAGACGTCACGCTCTCGCCCCGCTGCAGTGAGGTTCCCCCGGTGATCGGTGCGACCATCAGCGCGGGACCGATGACACCGAGCGCAGCCGCACGAAAGGACCGTGCCCGGCGCTTCGCGAGAGATGTGTGGCTCATGGACATTTCAATGCTCCAGTGTCCCGCCAACTTCAGATGTCACCGATTGCTTCAATCGATCTGACGGAATTGTACCGCGCGGTGACGGCGCGTGCACAATCCGCGATTGAGAGCAGGGTATCGAAACGCTCCAGCTCAAATTAAGCGTAACGCTTACATGTTTAAGGTGGCATTGAAAAGCAAGCGCTGCAATCCGCTGAAGGCGGTTCAGGCGGTTCAGGCGGTTCAGGCGGTTCAGGCGGTTCAGGCGGCTCAGGCGGGAGTGGCCGGCACGGAGGGGCACACGGGAGCCTCGGACGGGCGGTCGGTGCCCTGCGGCAGGCAGCAGAACGGCCAGCGCGGATCGGCGCCGACGCGGGTGACCTCTTCCGCGACCTCCGCGATGGTCGTGCGCAGCCATTGGTGCGCCGGGTCGGCGTCGTCGCGCTGGTGCCAGATCAGCGACACCGTGAAGTCGGGCATCTCCACCGGCGGTTCGAAGATCTCCAGGTCCAGAAGATCCGCCTTGGCGAGCGCGATGCGCGCGGGCAGGCAGGCGACGAGATCCGCCTTGGCGACCGCGTAGGGTGCCGCGATGAACTGCGGCACCGTCAAAAAGACGCGCCGGCCGAGCCCTTTCGCGGCAAGGGTCGCGTCGATCGCCCCGCCGGGACCGTTGCGCGGGGCGACCAGCACGTGTTCGGCCGCGCAGAAGGCCTCCAGCGTCGGGCCGCCGGGGCCGAAGCGGCCGCGCCGCGCGATGCCCACGAGCCGGTCCGTGTAGAGCGGCGCGGCGCGGTGTCGCCCTTCCAGATCGCCGATCACCCCGATGGCGAGATCGACCTCGCCGTCGTCCAGCATCGGTGTCATGCCGGAGGGGCGCGCGTTCTTGACATGCAGGTCGAGCCTCGGCGCATCCTTGCGGAACCGCTCGATCATGTCGATCAGCAGCACGGCCATGGAATTGTCGGTCATGGCGAGGCGCGCGACTCGGTCGAGATCGGCCGGATCGAAGGCAAGCGCGGGGGCAAGCGCCTCCTCGATGCGGGCAAGCGCCTCGCGCACCGGTTGGGCGAGCGCCCGGGCCCGGGCCGTCGGCTCCATGCCCCGGCCCGAGCGCACGAACAGCTCGTCGTCGAGCAGCGCGCGCAATCGGCCGAGCGCGTTCGACATGGCCGGCTGCGACAGGCCGATGCGCCGCGCCGCCCGGGTGACGCTGCGTTCGCTGACGAGCGCGTCGAAGGCCACCAGCAGGTTCAGGTCGATCGATGCGATATTCATGCGCTGAATAGCTCCGGATACCCAAAATCAATTGGACGCTGGCGACATGCTGCCCCACTTAATCCGTGATCGCAATTTCGCAAGGCCGGCGGCACGCGTTTTCCGTCGGCCCGGACAGCTTCAGGAGGGACGGATGATCCGTTTGAACGTGAATGGCGAGGAGCGGGCGGTCGACGTCGACCCGGATACGCCGCTTTTGTGGGTTCTGCGCGACGAGCTGCGGATGACCGGAACGAAGTATGGCTGCGGCATCGCCGCCTGCGGCGCCTGCACGGTGCATATGGACGGCATGCCGATCCGCGCCTGCCAGACGGCGGCCGGCGATGTCGAGGGCGTTGCCATCACCACCATCGAGGGGGTGAACGGCAAGGCCGCCGAGGCGGTGCAGGAAGCCTGGCGCGACCTCGACGTGCCGCAATGCGGCTACTGCCAGTCCGGGCAGATCCTGGCCGCGACCTCCCTTCTGAGCGACACGCCGAAGCCGACCGACGAAGACATCGACGCGGCGATGAGCGGCAACCTCTGTCGCTGTGCCACCTACCACCGCATTCGCGCCGCGATCCACCGCGCGGCCGAGAAGATGGAGGGCTGAGGCCATGCTGCATATGATGAAACGCTTTGCCCATATGGCCCCTGCGGCTCAGCCCGCGCGTCCGAGCCGCCGCAGCTTTCTCAAGATGTCGGCCGGCGCCGCAGGCGGTCTGATGATCGGCCTGAAACTCCCCGTGACCGGCGCGGGTGCCGCCGAAACGGGGGGCGCGACCGAGGCCGGAGAGATGTTCACCCCCTTCGTGCGCATCGCGCCGGACGGGATCGTCACCGTGCTCAACAAGCATCTGGACATGGGCCAGGGCAACGCCACGGGGCTTGCCACGCTGGTGGCCGATGAGCTGGATGCGGCCGCCGAACAGGTACGCGCCGAGTTCGCACCCGCCGATGCCGAGAAATACAAGAACCTCTTCTTCGGCATGCAGGGCACGGGCGGCTCCACCGCCATCGCCAATTCCTTCGAGCAGTATCGCACCGCCGGTGCCACGGCGCGGGCCATGCTGGTGGCGGCCGCGGCCGAGCGCTGGGGCGTTCCGGCATCCGAGATTTCGGTGACGGCGGGCACCGTGTCGCATCCTTCAGGCCCGTCCGCGACCTTCGGCGAGCTGGCCGATGCGGCGGCGCGCATGGATGTGCCCTCCGAGGTCACCCTGAAGACACCCGACCAGTGGGTCTACATCGGCAAGGAATTTCCGCGTCTCGACGTGCCGAACAAGACCGTCGGCGCGCCGGGCACCTACGGCATGGACATTCAGCGCGACGACATGCTGGTCGCGGTCCTCACCCGCCCGCTCGCCTTCGGCGGCAAGGTGAAATCCTTCGATGCGAGCGAGGCGCGCAAGGTCAAGGGCGTGGTCGACGTGATCGAGGTGCCGCAGGGCATCGCGGTGCTGGCGACCTCCACCTGGCCGGCCATCAAGGCGCAGGGGCTTCTGGAGATCGAGTGGGACGACACGGCGGCCGAAACCCGCTCCACCGACGCGCTTTTTGCCGAATACAGGGCGCTTGCCGAGGAAGACGGTCCGGTCTTCCGCGCCGACGGCGACGCGGCGGCTGCGCTTGAAGGTGCGGCGACGGTGGTCGAACAGACCTTCGAGTTTCCCTATCTGGCGCACGGCATGATGGAGCCGATGGTCGTCACCATTCACTGGGAGGGCGAGCGCGCGACCCTGTGGTATCCGGCCCAGTTCCAGACGGTCGACCAGGCCACGGCCGCCGCCGTGCTCGGCATCCCGCCGCAGAACGTGACGATCAACACGCTCTATGCCGGCGGCTCCTTCGGCCGGCGCACCTCGCCGGACGCGCAGCACATCGTCGAGGCCGCGTCCATCGCCAAGGCCTGGGGCAAGGCGCAGCCGATCAAGCTGGTCTACACCCGCGAGGACGACACCCGCAGCGGCTACTACCGGCCGATGGGCGTGCACAAGATCCGCGCCGGTCTCGACGGCGAGGGCAAGCTCGTCGCCTGGCACCATCGCATCGTGACGCAATCGATCATGAGCGGCACGATGATGGAGGACTTCGTCGTGCACGATGGCATCGACGAGACCTCCGTGGAGGGCGTGAAGGACGCGAGCTATCCGGTCGCCAACTTCCGCGGCGAGCTGCACTCGCCCAAGGTCGGCGTGCCGGTGCTGTGGTGGCGCGCGGTGGGCCACACCCACACGGCCTATGCGATGGAGGCGATGATCGACAAGGTGGCGGCCGCCGCCGGGGCCGACCCGGTCGCCTTCCGCCGGTCGCTGCTGACCACGCCGACCGGCGACGATCAGAAGGATGCCGACAACGCCCGCAAGCTTGCCGTGCTGGACAAGGTCGCCGAGATGGCCGGCTGGTCCGGGCCCCGGGCCGGCGCGCGCTTCCGCGGCGTGGCGGTGCACAAGTCCTTCAACTCCTATGTCGCCGAGATCGCCGAGGTGTCGCGGCGCGACGATGGCACCTTCAAGGTCGAGAAGGTCTGGTGCGCGGTCGATTGCGGCATCGCCGTCAATCCGGACAACGTCAAGGCGCAGATGGAGGGCGGCATTGGATATGGCCTTGGCGCGGTGCTTTTCGACGAGATCACCCTGAGCGAGGGGCGTGTCGACCAGCTCAACTTCGACACCTACCGCTCGCTGACGATGGAGGACATGCCGGAGATCGAGGTGTCGGTGCTGGCCTCCGAGGCCGCGCCGACGGGGGCCGGCGAGCCCGGCACGCCACCGATCGGGCCGGCTGTCGCCAATGCGATCCGCGCGGCGACCGGCGAGGTGCCGGGTGTCCTGCCGCTCGCGAAGAGCGGTCTCGCCTGATCGCCCGTCCAGATCGCATCTCCTGACCGGAGCCTTATGAAACCGCGTCGGACCAAGCGCCGGCGCGGTTTTTTCATGGTCCGCGTTTCTTGCGGGGCGTTCGCTTTGGCGATAGTCGAACGGGCCGCGACGCAGGGCAGGAAAGAGAGACCATGGGCGGATACAGGCTGGGGACGGGCGGGCGATTCATCGACCGAGGCAGGCCGCTGTCCTTTCGCGTCGACGGGCAACCGGAAACGGGGTTCGCGGGCGATACGCTGGCCTCCGCGCTGCTGGCCTGCGGGCACGCTCTGGTCTCGGGCGGGGAAGCGGGCGGCGAGGCCGCACGCCTGCCGTGCGTCTTCCCCGGCACGCAGCCTCGCGCGACGACCGTCTCGCTCGCGACGACGGAGCTGTGCGACGGGCTCGAGATCCGGCTCGGCGCGCGCCGCCGGTGGCTCGGCCGCGCTCCGATGGCTGCCGACGCGCCGTCGCGCGATCCGGAGCCGGCGGAGGCCGCCTGCGACGTGCTGGTGATCGGCGGCGGGCCGGCGGGGCTTGCCGCCGCGCGCGTTGCCGCGCGGGCGGGCCTGCGGGTGATTCTCCTTGACGAAAACGCGCATGTCGGCGGGCGTGCGGCCGAGGATGACGGCACGGTCGACGGGCTTGCTCCGGCGGACTGGGCGGCGCGCAGGGGCGCGGGTCTGGCGGCGCTGGAGCACGTCCGTGTGATGACGCGGACGACCGTCGAGGACCCAGAGGAAGACGGTGTCTGGTGTGCGGTGGAGCGGAGGACCGGCGGGCTATTCCCGCAAGTACTTCGGCGCCGCCTCTGGACGATCCGCGCCCGCCGGACGGTGATCGCGACCGGCGCGCGCGAACGCCCGCTCGTCTTTCCCGGGCACGTCTTTCCCGCGCACGACGGGCCCGGCGTCATGCGCGCCGCGACCGGCCTTGCCCTTGCGCGCCGGTATGGCGTCGCGGCGGGGCGGTCGGTCGTCGTTTTCGCCAACACCGACGGCGGCGCGGCGACGGCCTGCGCGCTCGCGGATATGGGCGTGTCGATCAAGGCCGTGGTCGACATGCGCCCGCGGATCGATGCGGCCCTGGCAGCCGGACTGGCCGCGCGCGGCCTGCGTCTGGAAGCCGGCGCCGTTGTCGCCGCGACGCGCGGACGCCGGGCGCTGGCCGGGGTCGAGATCCGGGGATTCGACCCGGCCTCCGGACACCTGGGCCGCAACGCCATGCGTCCGTCCTGCGACTGCCTGCTGGTCTCCGGCGGCTGGACGCCGCGCCCGCTCGGGGCGGGCAAAACGGGTGAGCACTGGCGGGTTTGCGGCGCCGCGGCCGGGGCGTTCGATCTCGCGGCGTCCCTCGCGAGCGGACATGCCGCCGGCATGGCGGCGGTCGCGGCCTGCGGCGGAGGATCGGTCGAGATCGCGGCCCCGTCCGTCATCGGCGCGCAGGGGCCGCATCTGCCCTTGCCCGTGTTCGAGGTGCCGTAGGCCGGGCCGCGTGACCGGGCTGCGCCACGACTGGGCGGTGCGGCCACCGCCCGCAGGTCGCGCCCCTTGACCGATGCGGGCCGCAGGGCGAGTCTGGGGGCATGACCGTCGCAGACGCACCCGCCCCGGGCGGGCGGCGCTTCCGGCGCGCGTCCGCGCCGCTGCCGGCGGTCGATCTTGTTGTCGATCGCGATGGGAGCCGCATGCATGTCTGACGCGCACCCTGCCGGAGAACCGCGCTGGGCGCCGCCACCACCGGGGTCGCGCGGCGGCGCCCCGGACCCCGGCCAAGACCCCGCCCTTCACCTCACCGACCTCACGGTCGGCGCCGTTCTGGAAATCGGGTCCTGGCCGAATCGCTTGCAGGGCGTGGCCGAGAAGCTCGCGGATCTGTTGGCCGCCGATCCGCCCGGCCGACCGGGCCGCTTCGCGCAAGGCGAGGGCGCGTTGCTCGGCTGGCTCGCCTTCGGCCGCTTCCTCTGGCTGTCGGACGACGCGGCCGACGCGGAGCGGCTGGCGCAGGCCTTCGACAGCGAAGAGGCCGCCGTGGTGGATCTCGGTTCCGCGCGGCGCGGCGTGCGGCTCACCGGCGCGGTGGCTCCGGAGGTGCTCAACAAGGCGGTCGCCATCGACTTCGACCCGCGCGCCTTCCCGCCCGGATCGCTCGCCCAGGCCGTCATCGACCATGTTCCGGTCGTCATCCTGCGCCGCGCGGCGGAGGAATTCGATGTGATCGTGTCGGCAAGCCTGGCGCAGACCGTCTGGGACTGGCTGCTCGATGCGAGCTTCGAGCACGGCTACGAGGTCGGCGAGGGGACAGCCCTCGTCGGCGCGCCGCGCGACCAGGGGCTGGGTCCATAAATGGGGCCATGCCCGGGGCCGTCCCCTGACCGTGCGACGCGCCGCTGCAGGCGGTCGGGCGCGCGGCCCTCAGCCCTTGCGCAGGATGTTGTGCTCGGGGCCGAAGGGGAAGCCGGTGATGTTCTCCGCGCCCGTCTCGGTCACGATCAGGATGTCGTGTTCGCGATAGCCGCCGGCGCCTGGTTGGCCTTCCGGGATCATGATCATCGGCTCCATGGAGACCACCATGCCGGGTTCCAGCACGGTCTCCACGTCCTCGCGCAGTTCCACCGAAGCCTCGCGCCCGTAGTAGTGGCTGAGCACGCCGAAGGAATGGCCGTAGCCGAAGGAGCGGTAGCGCAGCAGGCCATGCGTCCGGTAGATCTCGTTGAGCTCGCGCGCGATGTCGCAGCAGCGCGCGCCCGGGCGGATGAGATCGAGCCCGGCGCGATGCACGTCGCAATTGATCTCCCAGAGCCTTAAATGCGCGTCCGGGGCATGCTCGCAGAAGAGCGTGCGTTCCAGCGCGGTGTAATAGCCGAAGATCATCGGGAAGCAGTTGAGCGACAGGATGTCGCCCGCCTGAACCACCCGGTTGGTGACCGGATTATGCGCCCCGTCCGTGTTGAGGCCGGACTGGAACCAGGTCCAGGTGTCCATCAGTTCGACCTGCGGAAAGGACCGCGCGATCTCGCGGATCATGGCATTGGTCGAGGCGATCGCCACCTCGTGCTCGGGCACGCCCGGAGCAACGGCTTCCACGACCGCCGCGCCGCCGATGTCGCAGATGCGCGCGCCCTCGCGGATGAGCGCGTGTTCCTCCGCCGACTTCACGGTCCTGAGCCGCATGGCGTCCCCGGCGATGTCGACCAGCTCGACCCCGGGCAGGGCGTCCTCCAGCAGCCCCTTCAGCTCCAGCGACACCGTGTCGAACTCGATGCCGAGCCGCTTGACGCCCTTGGTCAGGCCCTGAAGCGCGAAGAAGAAATTGTCCCGTCGCCAGTCGGTATAGGTGATTGCATCGCCATGGGTCCGCCGCCACGGCTGGCCGCCGTCGATGCCGGCGGAAATCGTCGTTGCGGAGTGTGCGTCGACGACGAATCCGTAGCGCCGCCCGAAGGCGCAATAGAGAAAGCCGGAGAAGTAGCAGATGTTGTGGTAGCTGGTGAAAAGGGCCGCATCGATGCCGCGCGCCTCCATCGCCGTGCGGATCGCGTCCTGCCGGCGGTCCATTTCGCCGGCGCTGAAGGGGCTCCACGCCTTCTCGCCATTGTGCCAGCGCGTGGTGCGCAGCAGTCCGTCGGGGTCCGTTCCGCTGTGTGTCATCCGGTCCTTGCTCATCAGGTCCTCCATGAGGCAGGGCAGCCGGACCGACGCAAACGGGCCGGCTCCCGTCAGGAACCGGCCCGCCAGGCCGTGGGGTGATGCGGAGCCGCGCGCCCGGGAGGATCTCTCCCGTCCGGTGACTGGCGTTCCGTCACCGGCTCCTCTTGCGAAAAGCGCGTGCGTCTCCGGGGTCGTGTGCGCCGCCCGTCAGGACGGCGTCAGGCCGCGCAGGCGTTCGGAGCGCCGGCGCAGGAACTCCAGAACCGTCAGCAGGATGATCGAGATGAACACCATCAGCGAGGCGACGGCGAGGATCGTCGGCGAGATCTGTTCGCGCAGGCCCGTGAACATCTGCCAGGGCAGGGTCTTCTGGCCGGCCGACCCGAGGAAGAGCACCACCACCACCTCGTCGAAGGAGGTGATGAAGGCGAACAGCGCGCCGGACACCACGCCCGGAATGATCAGCGGCATCTGCACCTTGAAGAAGGTGGTGACCGGATTGGCCCCAAGGCTCGCCGCCGCGCGCGTCAGGCTCCGGTCGAAGCCGACCAGCGTCGCCGTCACCGTGATGATCACGAAGGGCGTGCCGAGCGCGGCATGGGCCAGCACGACGCCCAGATAGGTGCCCTGCAGGCCGATGCGCGAGTAGAAGAAATACATGCCGGCGGCCGAGATGATCAGCGGCACGATCATCGGCGAGATCAGGATCGCCATGATCGCCGAGCGATAGGGCACATGCGACTGCGACAGGCCGATGGCCGCCAGCGTGCCGAGCGCGGTGGCGAGGATCGTCGCCACCGGCGCGATGGCGAAGGAATTCTTCAGCGCCACCTGCCAGTCCGGATTGGTGAAGAAGTCCTCGTAGTGCTTGAGCGAATAGCCCTCCGGATTGAGCGCCAGCATCTCCGGCGTGAAGGTGAAGAAGTTCTCCGCGTTGAAGCTGAGCGGCACGATCACCAGGATCGGGAAGATCAGGAAGAAGAAGATCACCCCACAGATCGTGCGGAACGTGTAGTGCCACACGCGCTGTCCGGTGGAAGCATAGGCGGGAAGAGCGGACATGTCGGGTCTCCTTAGCCCAGCTTGACGTTATCGATGCCCACGATCTTGTCGTAGACGTAGAAGAGCAGCACCACCGCGCCCAGCAGGATCACCCCGAGGGCGGCCGCCAGGCCCCAGTTCAGCGAACTGGAGATGTGATAGGCGATGCGGTTGGAGATGAAGATGCCGCTCGTGCCGCCGACCAGTTCCGGCGTGATGTAATAGCCGATGGCCAGGATGAACACGAGGATCGCCCCCGCGCCGATGCCCGGTACGGTCTGCGGGAAATAGACCCGCCAGAAGGCGGTCCAGTCGGTCGCGCCGAGGCTCTTGGCGGCCCGCACGTAGGAGGGCGAGATCGTCTTCATCACCGAATAGAGCGGCAGGATCATGAAGGGCAGCAGGATGTGCGTCATGGCGATGATCGTGCCGGTCTGGTTGTTGATCATCACCAGCCGTCCCGCATCGTCCACCACATGCGCCCAGACGAGGAAGTCGTTGATCACGCCCTGTTGCTGCAGCAGCACCTTCCACGCCGAGGTGCGCACCAGCAGCGATGTCCAGAAGGGCAGGAGCACCAGGATCATCAGGAGGTTCGCCGTGCGCGCCGGGAGTGCGGCGAGCAGGAAGGCGATCGGGTACCCCAGAAGCAGGCAGGAGAAGGTGATCGTCAGCGACAGGAACAGCGTGCGGCCGAACAGGAAGAGATAGATCCGCTCGTCCTCGGGCTTCAGCTCGATGCCGTCGGGGGTCAGCTGCGCGTCGGCCGCGGACAGGAAATAGCCGGAGGTGTAGCGCGGCGAGAAGGTCTTGATCACCGCCCACTTCTCGGGATCGCCCCAGTCGTCGTCGGCGTCGATGAACGCTTCCTTCATGCTGACCGTCTCGAAGCCCGGCACGGCCGCCGCGGCTTGCGACAGCAGCGCGGCGCTGTCGCCCGAGAAGGCGTCGGCCGCCGCCGGGTTGGCGACGAGATCCCGGTAGAGGGCGGTGTAGACGGCGTTCCACGGCTCTTCATCCGTGGGACTGTCGGCCTCCTCGGTCTGGATGAAGCGCGCGAACTCGCCGTAGATGTCGAAGGTGCGCGGCAGCGCCGCGGCGACGCCGTCGCGGAAGGCAAAGGCCGGCTCCGGCCGCTCGAAGTCGGTTCCCGCGTCGCGGGCGGCGGCGCGCTCGTCGGCCCAGGCGGCCTGATCGGCGATCCACTCGGGGGAGGCCAGCAGCATCACAAAGGTGACGGGCTCTTCCCACACCGGATTCAGCGCGACGAACTGGTCGGTATAGACCTCGCCGAAATCGTCGACCCGCCGTCCCGTGCGGCGGAAGGTCGAGGAGATGCCGCTTTCCTCGTAGTTCAGCCGCGTGCCGAGCTGCGTGTGCCGCTTGTATTCGGCCGCGATCATCATGTCGAAATGCAGGGCGTTGAAGACGCTCTCGCCCGGCGCCTCGCCGCTGTCGGCGTCCCACTCCTGCAGCTCCACCACCGTGCGCGGCAGGGTTTCGGACACGATCTGGTTCTCGACGGAGCGGAACAACATGTCGAGGATCGGCGCGACGAAGGAAATCAGGACGAAGATCAGAAGCGGCGCGATCAGGACCAGCGAGCGCATCTTCTCGCGCCGCAGCGCGCGGGCCAGACTGGCCTTGAGCGGTTTGCCGTCCTGTGTCGTCAGGACCTGAGGCGCGCCGTTGGCGTCGGCCCCGGTCTGATCGGCTGCGGATGTGTTCGTGGTCATCGTGCCGCCCCGTCGAAAGGATCTCTGGTCGCCCGGTGCCGCGTGTCCCCGGCGCCGGGGTTCGGCGGTCGGGCGGACGACGACGGGTCGGGCCTGTTCTGGTTATGCGTCTGGTTATGCGTCTCGGGTTTCGCATCCGGCGCGCCGTGCCTGGACCGTCGCCCACACCTACCCTGGCCATTTCCCGGGGATGGTTTCGGGCCGCAGTCCCCGCGAGCCCCGCGGTCCGGGCGGACCCCTGAGCCGGCGCAGGCAGAGCGGGCGCACGGAGCCGCGTCGGCCGTCGGGTCCCGACGTCGCGCCGGTGCGGAAGGGGATCCGCGCCGAGGCGGCGCGGATCGATCTTGTCGGCGGACAGCGCGCGGCGCGCGCTGCCTCAGGCCGGATTACTGCGCGAGCCAGGCCTGGAACTTGGCGTCCAGGTCATCGCGATAGTCCGCCCACCACTCGTAATTGTAGAGGAAGGTGTTGGTGGCGTTGGCCGGATCGGTCGGCATGTGCGGCGCCATGTCGATGCCCAGTTCCGCGTGCTGGCCGACGAGCGGAGCGGAGGACTTGCGGGCCGGGCCGTAGGAGATGTACTTGGCCTGATCGGCAAGACGCTGGGTGTCGGTGGCGAAGAACAGGAAGTCCATCACCGCCTTCTTGCGCTCTTCCGGCAGACCGGCCGGCACGATCCAGCCGTCCAGGTCGAACACCTGCGCGTCCCACAGCATCTTCACCGGCTGATCCTGCTCCTCGATGAGCGAGAACAGGCGACCGTTGTAGGTCGAGCCGATCACGACTTCCTTGTCGGCGAGCAGCTGCGGGGTCTCGGCGCCGGCCGACCACCACACGACCTGATCCTTGATCGTGGCGAGCTTGGCGAGCGCGCGATCGACGCCTTCCTCGGTCTCCAGCACGTCATAGACGTCTTCCTTGGCGACACCGTCGCACAGGAGGGCCCATTCCATGTTGTTGATCGGGCGCTTTTCGAGCGAGCGCTTGCCCGGGAAGGCCTCCAGGTCGAAGACGTCGCAGATGTCGTCCGGCTCGCGGCCGCCCCACTCCTCGACGTCGGAGCGATAGCCGAAGGTCGTCGAGTAGACGATCTGGGGAATGAAGCAGTCGGAGACGATCAGGTCGCCAAAGTCTTCCGAGGCCGGGGTGCCGTCGGGCGCGGCGGCGAGCACCTCGTCGAAGTCGATCTCCTCGGCGAGGCCCTCGTCGCACAGGCGGATGGCGTCGGAGGCCACCACGTCGACGAGATCCCAGGTGAGGTTGCCGGCTTCGTTCATGGCGCGCAGCTTCGCGACGGCCTCGTTGGAGGACTCGTCCCAGATCACGTTGATGTCCGGGTTCATCTCCATGTAGGGCTCGGTGTAGGCGTTCTTCTGCGACTCCTGATAGGCGCCGCCCCACGAGACGAAGGTGAGGTCGAGGGCCAGCGCCCCCGTCGTCATCATCGCGCTGGCGCCGCCAGCGAGAAGGAGTGTCTTGAGCTTCATCGAGTAAGTCCCCTCGTTTTGGTGTTCGCCCGAGGTGCTCTCGGGATGGGATGCCCCCGGCCGCGCGGCCGGCGGCAGGCGTCGTGCGGGCCGGCCCGCGTCAGGCGACGGCGTCGAGCGCCTTGCAGTCGCCGGCGGCCCATCCGATCTCGACCGATTGCCCGGTCTTCAGATCGCGCTTCTGACCGCGGTTGCGCACCTTGACGACAAATTCGTCGTTCTGCGCGACGTTCATGCGCACGCGGATATGGTCTCCAAGATAGATCATTTCCTCGATGCGGCCAGTCACAAGGTTGTCCATGTCTTCGTGCGTGTCGAACTCGATTCGTTCCGGACGAAGGGACAGGGTGGTCCGCGACCCCACCCCGTCGATATTGACCGCTTCTGCCTTGAGCATTGTGCCGTCGTCGAGTTTGACGTCGCAGGTGCTGCCCTCGACCGCCGTGACGGTCCCGCTCAACTTGTTGTTCTCGCCGATGAACTGGGCGACGAACGAGTTCTGCGGATTCTCGTAGAGATCGTCCGGCGTCGACAGCTGCTGGATCACCCCGTCGTTGAACACCGCGACGCGGTCCGACATCGTCAGCGCTTCGGTCTGATCGTGCGTCACATAGACGATCGACACGCCGATGTTCTCGTGGATGTGCTTGATTTCATACTGCATCTGCTCGCGCAGCTGCTTGTCGAGTGCGCCCAGCGGCTCGTCCATCAGCACCAGCTCCGGTTCGAAGACCAGCGCGCGCGCCACGGCGACGCGCTGCTGCTGGCCGCCCGAGAGCTGCGCCGGACGCCGGCTTCCGAAGTCGCCGAGCTCCACCATCTCGAGCGCCTTCTTGACCTTCGCCTCCTGCTCCGCCTTGCCCATGCCGCGCACCTGCAGCGGAAAGGCGAGATTCTCCGCCACGCTCATGTGCGGGAACAGCGCGTAGTTCTGAAACACCATCCCGATGCCACGCTTGTGCGGCGGCACGTTGTTGATCGGGCGGTCGTTGAGGAAGATCTCGCCATGCGTGGCCGGCTCGAAGCCGGCAAGCATCATCAGGCATGTCGTCTTGCCGGACCCCGACGGGCCAAGCATCGTCAGGAATTCGCCCGGCGGAATGTCCAGATTGAGGTTCTTCACCACGAGGGTCTCCCCGTCGTAGCTCTTCTGGACGTTCTCGTAGCGGACGGCTGCGCCCCTGGTCTGTGTCATCTGTGCCCCTAAGCAATCGCGGGCAGGGGCGTGCATGAGCGGCCCGGGACATCTGTCCCGAGTCGGCATATGACGTGCTGTTCCCTGCCACGAACTCTTTGTGGTTCGTTTCAAGACCCTGAAAGTCCGGCAAGCTAAGCAAAATTTGACTCACAATGAAAGGGGGTATGAAGAATTTTTATTAATTCCATAAATGAAAACAAAGCGATGCTGCGGCGCGAACACGGCGCGCCTTGACGGCGACGTTGCTTGGGAGCGCAAGTCTCCGCCCCGACGTTGCTTGTGCCGGCCGGGGCGGGCCGGGCCTCGCTGTCGTTGTGCCGAAGAACTTACACGTTGCTGTCTGGAAATTCGGCCTTCCGTCGCGACATGTAGCCGATCAGCGCCTCGTCGGTCGCCGGATCGAGGTCGGGCGCCTCATAGGCGGCGAGCATCTGCTTCCACTTGCGGTTCGCCCGCCAGGCCGCGTCGAGGCCGCCGTCGGCGCTCCACTGCTCGAAGGAATTGTTGTCGGCGATCTCGGAGCGGTAGAAGGCGCTTTCGAAATTGCGCTGGGTGTGCGCCGCCCCCAGGAAGTGCCCGCCGGGCCCGACTTCCGCCAGCGCGTCCATGGCCTGGGCTTCCTCCGACAGATCGATTCCCTTGGCGAGCACATGCATCATGCCGAGCTGGTCGGCGTCCATGACGAATTTCTCGTAGGAGGAGCACAGCCCGCCCTCCAGCCAGCCGGCCGAATGCAGCGCGAAATTCACGCCCGACAGGAGCGTCGCGAGGATTGTCTGGGCCGATTCCTGCGCGGACTGCGCGTCCGGCGTCTTGGAGGCCGTGAACGAGCCGCCGGAGCGGAACGGCAGGCCGGCGCGGCGCGCCAGTTTCGCCGCCCCGTTCAGCAGCAGGCTGCCTTCGGGCGAGCCGAAGGTCGGGGCGCCCGATTGCATCGAGATCGAGGATACGAAGGCGCCGAAGACGACCGGCGCGCCGGGGCGCACGAGCTGCGTCAGCGCGCAGCCGGCGAGCGCTTCGGCGAGCACCTGCGCCAGGGTGCCGGCCACCGTCACCGGGCTCATCGCGCCGGCCAGGATGAAGGGCGAGACGATGCAGGCCTGGTTGGCGCGGGCATAGACCTTGAGCGCGCCGAGCATGGTCGCGTCGAACACGAGCGGCGAATTGGCGTTGATGAGCTGGATCATCACGCAGTTCTCGTCGACGAAGCTCTCCCCGAAGGCGAGCCGCGCCATGGCGACCGAATCCTCCGCCCGTTCCGGCGCGGTCACCGAGCCCATGAACGGCTTGTCGGAATATTTGAGGTGGGCATAGACCATGTCGAAGTGCCGCTTGTTCACCGGCAGGTCGACGGGCTCGCACACCGTGCCGCCCGAGTGGTGCAGATGCGGCGAGAGATAGGCGAGCTTCACGAAGTTCTGGAAATCCTCGATCGTGCCGTAGCGCCGGCCCTTGTCGAGGTCGGTGACGAAGGGCGGGCCGTAGACCGGCGCGAACACGGTGTTGTTGCCGCCGATCTCGACGTTGCGCGCCGGGTTTCGCGCATGCTGGGTGAATTGCGCCGGTGCTGTCTTGATGAGTTCGCGCAGCATCCCTTTGGGAAAGCGCACGCGTTCGCCGTCGACTTCGGCGCCTGCTTCCTTCCAGATCGCAAGCGTTTCGGGATCCTCGCGAAACTCGAGCCCGATCTCCTGCAGAAGCCGGTCCGCATTCGCCTCGATGATCTCCGCGCCCTCGTCGCTGAGAATGTCGAGGAGCGGCAGATTCCGGACGATGTAGGGCGTGGCGAGGGCGGCGCTCGACCCGCGCCGCTTCTCCGTTCTCGCCGCCCGTCCGCGCCGTCCGGCGCGCGCTGCCTGGTCACTCATGGCCGTCCACCCTTAACCCGTGTCGCAATGCTGACCGTACTGTGCGCCGCGGCCGGTCGGACCTGAGACGCGAAAGCGTCCTTCGATCCCCTAAAAACGTCATGGGCGTGTCGTCGCGGCGATACCGCCATGCCGCAATTGGACCACTTCGGCGCATCGTCTGTCGCGATACTGCGCGGCATGGGATCGCGGACCGGAGACGACGGGCCTCCGCGACGACAACGGCGAAGACAGCGGATTGCGATGGCAGACGCGCGGGCCCGAGGCCGCGGGCGCCTGCACACGAGAGGGATCAGAAATGGCGGCGTTTCCGGACAAGGCACAAATCGTCATCGTCGGTCTGGGCGGGATCGTCGGGGCGTCGATCGCGCATCATCTCATCGAGCGGGGATGGAGCGACATCGTCGGCATCGACAAGTCCGGCATCCCGACCGACATCGGGTCGACGGCCCATGCCTCCGACTTCTGCTACACGACGAGCCACGACTTCCTGTCGACCTGGACGTCGCTCTACTCGGTCGAGTTCTTCGACAGGATGGGCCACTACGAGCGGGTCGGCGGCCTGGAGGTCGCGCGCACCGGCGACGACGCCTGGATGGAGGAGATCAAGCGCAAGGTCAGCTCCGGCAAGGCCTTCGGCACCCGCGCGCATCTTGTCACGCCCGCCGAGATCAAGGAGAAGTTCCCGCTGATCGAGGAGGATCAGGTCCAGGGCGGCCTCTACGATCCCGATGCCGGTCTGGTCGTGCCGCGCTCGCAAGCCGTGGCCGGCAAGCTCGTCGACCAGGGCGAGCAGAGCGGCAAGCTCAAGGCCTTCGCCAACACGCCGGCCAAGTCGCTGATCGTGGAGGGCGGGCGCATCAGGGGCGTCGTCACCCATCGCGGCACGATCCACGCCGAGCATGTCATCGTCTGCGCCGGCCTCTGGGGTCGGCTGATCGCCGAGATGGTCGGCGAGGATCTGCCCGTCATGCCGGTCGATCATCCGCTGACCTTCTTCGGTCCCTTCACCGAGTTCGAGGGCACGGGCAAGGACATCGGCTACCCGCTGCTGCGCGATCAGGGCAATTCCGCCTACATGCGCGACACCGGCGATCCCAGGACCACCGAGGGCGGCCAGATCGAGTGGGGTTACTACGAGACCGACAATCCCCGCATGTGCCACCCGCGCGACCTGCTGGAAAAGGAGCAGGCGCGCCTGTCGCCCTCGCAGCGCGATCTGGAACTGGAACAGGTCATGGAACCGCTGGAGCGGGCCATGGAGCTGACGCCGGTGCTCGCCGAGCTTGGCTACAACGAGAGCTGGTCGTTCAACGGGCTGTTGCAGGTCTCGGCCGCCGGCGGCCCCTCCTGCGGCGAAAGCCAGAAGGTGCGCGGGTTGTGGTACTGCGTCGCCATCTGGGTGAAGGACGCGCCGGGCTTCGGCAAGCTGATCGCCGACTGGATCACCGACGGGCGCACGGAGATCGACCACGCCGCCATCGACTACGCCCGCTTCTATCCCCATCAGATGACCGAGGACTTCATCGAGGGCCGCTGCTACGAGGCGGCGCAGAAGATCTATTTCCCCGCCGTTCACCCGCGCGAGCCCTATGCAAGCGGGCGCAACGTCAAGCGCTCGCCCTTCTACGAGCGCGAGGTGGAACTCGGCGGCTACTTCATGGAACTGGGCGGCTGGGAACGCGCCCACGGCTACGCCGCCAACGAGCATCTGCTGGAGAAATACGGCAACCGCATCCCCGAGCGCCGCAACGAATGGGACAACCGCCACTTCTGGCGCGTGTCCAATGCCGAGCATCTGGCGATGAGCGAGGATTGCGGGCTCATCAACCTGTCGCATTTCTACATGTTCGACGTGGAAGGCCCCGACCATCTGGCGCTGATGGAATGGTTGTGCGCGGCCAAGATCGGCGGCGACGGCAACATCGGCAAGGGCATCTACACGCATTTCCTCGACGACGAGGGCATGGTGCGCGCCGATCTCACGGTGCTGCGCATGGCCGACCGCTGCCGCATCGTCGACGGCGCCGATGCGGGCCCACGCGACTTCCACTACGTGAAGCGCGTGGCGCAGGACAAGGGCTTCGACGTCACGGTGACGGATGTCAGCGAGCGGTTCACGACCATCGGCATCTGGGGCCCCAACGCCCGGGCCAACCTGAAGAAGGTGGTCGCCGACCCGGCCGCGCTCGATCCGGAAAACTTCCCCTTCGCCGCCATGCGCGAGATCGAGATCGCCGGCAGGCCGGTGCGCGCCCTGCGCCTGTCCTATGTGGGCGAGCAGGGCTGGGAACTGCACATGGCCTATGAGGACGGTCTCGCGGTCTGGGATGCCCTGCGGTCGCTCGGCATCATGGCGGTTGGGATCGAGACCTACGCCAACTCCCGGCGCCTGGAGAAGTCGCTGCGCCTGCAGAACGCCGATCTGCTCACCCAGTACAATCTCTATGAGGCCGATCTCGCCCGACCGAAGGTCAAGGAGGCGGACTTTCGCGGCAAGGCGAAGCATCTGGAGTACCGTGCCCGCCCGCATCAGCCGGCGAGGCTGTGCACGCTGGTGATGACCGACAATGTGGACGCAAGCGGCGTCGAGCGCTTCCCCGTGGGCACGCTGCCCGTGCTCGATCCCGCGACCGGCGAAACCCTTGTCGATTGCCTGGGCCGGCGGTCCTACACGACCTCCATCGCCTACGGTCCAACGGTGGGCAAGACCATCGCGCTCGCCTACCTCCCGCACGATCACGCCGAGGTCGGACGGAAGCTGGCCGTCGACTATTTTTCGGAGACCTTTCCGGTCGAGGTCGCCGGCGTCGGCTACGCGCCGCTCTACGATCCGCAGAACCTGAAGCCGAGAAGCTGAGGCGCGCGGCGGTGGTCGTCGCGTCGACGTCTGGATTTCCGGGATGGACGCGGATGGCGGGCGCAAAGGGCGCGCCCCTCTCCGCCGTCACCCCGGACGCAGGCGCAGCCGGAGATCCGGGGCCTATTGGCACCCCCGGCGGATGGGACGGTCGGAGCGTTGGCGCACGCGTTTGCGCCTCCGCGCGACCGTCGAGCGGACGGCGAGGTGGATTGGATCCCCGATCAGGTCGGGGATGACGCGGGTGTGTGGGGCAGGCCGCCTGCACGGTTGGTGTGTCGCGGCGTGCGCGCCGTCGTTTGCGGGACGGGTGGTCCCGCGGAATCGAGAGGATAGAGGCGTTGAACAGACTTGAAGACCTTCTGGCCCGCAAGGGCACGCTGCTCGCCGACGGGGCGACGGGCACCAATCTGTTCGACATGGGGCTCCAGTCCGGCGATCCGCCGGAGGAATGGAATATCACCCGGCCCGACGACATCCGCACGCTGCACCGCAGGTTCGTGGAGGCCGGTGCCGACATCATCCTCACCAACACCTTCGGTGCGAATCGGCACCGGCTGAAGCTGCATCGCTTCGAGGACCGCGTGCATGAGTTCAACGCCGCCGCCGCACGGCTGGCGCGCGAGGTCGCGGACGCCGCCGACCGGGAGGTGATCGTCGGCGGCTCCATCGGTCCGACCGGCGAGCTTTTCGCGCCGCTCGGCGCGCTCACCTACGACGAGGCGGTTGCGGCCTTTGTCGAGCAGGCGGAAGGGCTCAAGGTCGGCGGCGCGGATGTGCTGTGGATCGAGACCATGTCGGCTTCGGAGGAAATGAAGGCGGCCGCCGAGGCGGCGGCGAAGGTCGACATGCCCTTCGTGGTGACCGCCAGCTTCGACACGGCCGGGCGCACCATGATGGGCCTGACCCCGGCGGGGCTGGGCGCGCTCGCCGGCGAGTTCGCCTGCACGCCGGTGGCCTATGGCTCCAACTGCGGCGTCGGCGCGTCCGACCTGCTCGCCGCGATCCTGGAGATCACGCAGGCCCATCCCGAGGCCATCGTCATCGCCAAGGCCAACTGCGGCATCCCGGAAATCAAGGGCGACGAGGTGGTCTACACCGGCACGCCGGACCTGATGGGCGATTATGCCCGGCTTGCGATGGACGCCGGCGCGCGCATCATCGGCGGCTGCTGCGGCACGTCCTTCGCCCATCTCGCGGCGATGCGCGGAGCGATCGACGCGCATAAGGCGGCCGCCCGCCCGAGCGTCGAAGAGGTGGTGGCGCGCATCGGCCCGCTCGTCTCGCCGCCAGCGACCCCGACCGCCGAAGACGGCGCCGGCCGCCGCCGCAGCCGCCGGCGGGGGTGAGGGCGCGCTAAAATTGAAATGTACTCAGACATTTTTAAAAACGCGTCGGTTCTTTTGTGACGTTCGCGTTTCTCACTTCTCGCGGCGAACACCCTTAAATGGCTTCTTATCCGCCTTTTGGTTCATAAACCGGCCTGTGCTGGTATCGCGTTTCGTCCAATTGTCAGTTTTAGGATTGTAGACTTGAGAGCGATCACGGACTGCACCAATTCGGCGTCCGTCTCCGTTGGGTGGGTTCGTTGCCATAGATCTGGCTCCTTAGCTGGTATGGCAGTCATTTGTGCAGTAAAAGCAACCGTTGACTTGGTGGAAGTGCTGGCGTGCTGCTTGTACGGCTGAATGGCAGTTCAGATGATGCCCGAGTTGGATTCGGTTCGAGTAGTCGGGTGGAAAGGGGCACCCAACCGTGTGAACCTCATGGTCTCCATTGGGCTGCGGATTTTTGTTTACGTAGAATTCTGCCATCTTCGATCGTCCTTTGATATGTCAATTGAAAACGGTCCTTAGACGTGCTGATTATGAGGTGCAAAGTCTGTCGGTGCGCTCACGGCTATTCAGTCGAAGTGATCCTGCTGAGTTTTAGCCACACCGATCCTCTGTGTCTGTGTAGCTACTTCATTTCAGGATCGTTGTTTCTCCACTAGTCAAACAAATCAGGCTGTTCGGGTCTTGTTTTTTTCAGAAACCATGCTCGCTCCTTTGCGAGTAAGGTAGTAAGCGCCTCGTCTGTACGTGCTAGTTTTCTGATAATGAGCCAGGCCGTGGCGTTCGAGAGTGCGGTGACTAACAAGGTTTCTTACTATTTGGCTGAATCTGTCATCCTTTCGCCCTTTGAGTATTTTCTTGTCTTCATCAGAAATAGGTAAAATTTTTCTGAGTAATTCGTCAATTTTTGTTATGTCGAGTCCTTCGTTATTGTCTCCATATTTTGCGATGATTTTCAAAACAGGCTCGATCAGGTCTGACTCACGTATTCTGCCGTTCACCATTTAAAACACATCAATATCTTGAGTTTTGAGCATTTTCTGCGTTAGATTCGGTGAATCTTAACCATGATTCGAGAAATCCCGCAAGGCCCTTGACAAGAAATTTCATAAAATTAACGCAGGGGGAGATCGTGCGATCAGCGCAGAAAGCTCGCCCGATCATCAACCGGATTCCTCGTGTGGGCGGGGCTTATGAGGCTGCCAAGCTGTCGCCATGATGACCACCCTGCATCAAGATGCTCTGCCGGACGGTGCGCCCCACCTACGGCGCACCCTGAGCCTGCCGTGGCTTGTGTTCTACGGCGTCGGGGTGACGGTGGGGGCGGGGATCTTCGCGCTCATTGGCGAGGTTCTGCGGCTGGCCGGCGATCACGCGCCGCTCGCCTTTCTGCTCGCCGGGCTGATCGCCGCCGTGACGGGCGTATCCTACGCGTTGCTCGTGCGGGTCTTTCCGCGTGCCGGCGGCGAGGCGGTTTTCGTCAATCGCGGACTCGGCCGGGTCTGGGGCCGCGTGGCGGGCTTCGGCATGGTCGCGACCGGCACGATCTCCAGTGCAGTGGTGGCGCTGGCCTTCGCGGGTTACATGCGCGCCCTCGTCGCCGTGCCGGAAGAGCTGCTCGTCGGCGCCGTGATCCTGTCGCTCGCCGGCGTTGCCTGGCTCGGCGTGCGCGAGAGCGTGGTTCTCGCCGCACTCGTCACCGTGCTTGAGGTCGGCGCGCTGGTGGTGGTGATCGGCTTCGGCGTGCCGCTGCTGGGCGACCTCCCGTCGGTTGCCCTGTCCTTCGTGCCGGCGGGCGATGCGGTGCTGCTGGCCGGCGTGCTGTCGGGCGCGGTGCTCGCCTTCTTCGCCTTCATCGGCTTCGAGGACATCGTCAACATGGCGGAAGAAACGGTGCGCCCGGCGCGCACCGTGCCGCGCGCGATCCTGTGGACCATCGCCATCACGGTAACGCTCTACGCGCTGCTGGCGGCCATTGCCGCGCAGGCGCCGAACCGGGCGGAGATCGCGGGATCGGCGGCCCCCCTCGCGGTGCTGTTCGAGGCCGTGTCCGGCCGCGCGGGCGAGGGGATCGCGGGCGTCGCGGCGCTGGCCATGATCAACGGCATCCTCGTGCAGATCGTGATGGCGAGCCGGGTGCTCTACGGCATGGCCAACGAAGGCCTGGCGCCGGCTTGGTTCGGCGCGGTCGGGGCCTGGCGGCGCACGCCGACGCGGGCCACCGTGACCGTCGCCGCCTGCGTGCTGACGCTTGCCCTGCTCGTGCCGCTCGTCCGGCTGGCGGAATGGTCCAGTCTGGTGACGCTCGGGGTGTTCGCGCTGGTCAATCTGGCGCTGGTCGCGCTCGGACGCAGCCTCGACGATCCGCTGGTGCGCCGCTTCCGCTGGTGGGGCGCGCTCGGCGCGGCCCTGTGCCTCGGCATTGCCGGCTTTCAGATTTTGTCAGCCGTCATCGCGCCGGGCTGACGGTTGCCCCAGACGGCGGAGCGGGGCCACATGACTGGGGAGCGGCGCCACAGGATGGCGGGCTGGCCCGCTCGAGCGACAATCGCGCCCCGCTTGTTCTCCCGCAGCGTCAATTCGGCCTGACGTTTGCGCTCGCTTCGGCTACCCTTGGGGGATGTCCGCGATCGTATCCGCCCGGAGTCTGATCCTGTCGCTCGTGGTGGGCCTTTGCCTCCACGCGCCGGCCGTCGCGCTGGAGCGCGGCGGAGCGCGGACCAGCGATTTTCAGACCGTCGATTCTCAGACCGCCGATTTCCTGGCCGCCGATTTTCGGGCCGGAGACTATGTCGATGTGGCGCTGGTGCTCGCCGTCGATGTGTCGCGCTCCATGTCGCCGGACGAGATCCGCATCCAGCGGCGCGGCTATGCCGAGGCGATCACCAGCCCGGAGGTGATGCGGGCCATTGGGCAGGGGGCGCCCGGGCGGATCGCGCTCACCCTGTTCGAGTGGGCGGCCGACTTCCACGTGCGGGAAATCGTCGGCTGGACGATTGTCGCGACGCCGGCGGATGCGCAAGCGGTGGCCGACCGGCTGCTGCAGCGCTCCGACGCGGGCGCGACCCGCACCTCGATTTCCGGCGCCATCGCGCAGGGCATGCGCCTGCTCGACGCGCTGCCCTATACGGCCGAACGCCGGGTGATCGATGTGTCCGGCGACGGCCCGAACAACCAGGGTCTGCCCGTGACCCAGGCCCGCGACGCGGCGATCGCGCAGGGAATCACCATCAACGGCCTGCCGCTGATGACCGAGGACGGCTTCGCCTCCTGGTTCTCCATTCCCGATCTCGACACCTATTACCGCCGCTGCGTGATCGGCGGTCCGGGCAGCTTCATGATCCCGGTCAACGGCTGGGACCAGTTCCCGGAAGCCGTGCGCCGCAAGCTGGTGCTGGAAATCGGCACCGCGCCCGTGCCTGAACCGCGCGTGATTCCGGTACAGTTCCAGCAGCCGGAGCCCTACGACTGTCTGGTCGGCGAAAAGCTCTGGCGGCAGCGCGGCTGGCAGTTTCAGGGCCCGAACCCCTGAGACGTCGGTCCATGCTGCGTCCTTGTTCCGGGAAAGGACCCGTCACGCGCGCCGTCGCCGCCGGCGGCGCCCGCCGGCCTCCGCATCCGGCGACGTCTCGTCGCCCGTCTTCGGGTCCGGCAGCGGCACGGCGGCGCGCAGGCGCGGGAAGGGGTCGATCTTGTTCGGCAGCGCCATGGCGTGGACGAAGTGCTCCTGGAACTTCGGCTCCAGCGCCGTCTCGATCTTCTCGATGTCGCGCACCACGCGCTCGATGGTGCGCCGTTCGCCGCGGTTGATCAGCGCCATGCGCGCGCCCGTGCCGGCGGCATTGCCCACGCCCGACACCTCGTCCAGATCGCAATCGGGAATGAGACCGAGGATCATCGCGTATTTCGTGTCGATGTAGCTGCCGAAGGCGCCGGCCAGGCGAATGCGGGCGATCTCCGGATTGCCGAGCTTGTCGAGCAGCAGCTTGACGCCGGCATAGAGCGCGGCCTTGGCGAGCTGGATGGCGCGAATGTCGGTCTGCCGGATGGTGAGCTCGATGCCGTCCTCGGCGACCACATAGGCGTAGGTGCGCCCCTTTTGCACGATGCGCGGCGAGCGCGTCGCGAGCGACCCGTCGATCAGCCCGTCCTCGGTGATGACGCCGGCCAGATAAAGCTCCGCCACCGCCTCGATGATGCCGGACCCGCAGATGCCGGTGACGCCGACCTGATCCTTCTTGTCGGCGAAGGCGGGATCGTCGGACCATTCGTCCAGCCCGATGACCTTGTAGCGCGGTTCCAGCGTTTCGGGATCGATGCGGATGCGCTCGATGGCGCCGGGCGCGGCGCGCTGGCCGCAGGAGATTTCCGCGCCCTCGAAGGCCGGCCCCGTGGGGGAGCTTGCCGCCAGCAGCCGCTCGCGGGTGCCGAGCACGATTTCCGCGTTGGTGCCGATATCGACGACGAGCGTCAGCGCGTCGGCCTCGAAGGGACGGGTGGAGAGCGTCGCGGCCGCCGCATCGGCCCCCACATGCCCCGCGATGCAGGGCAGCATGTAGACCCGCGCGCCGGGATTGAGTTCGAGATCCAGATCGCGGGCGCGCGCATGCACCGCGCCGGAGACGGCGAGCGCGAAGGGCGCGCCGCCCAGTTCCGTCGGATCGGTGCCGAGGAAGAGATGATGCATGATCGGATTGCCGACGAAGACGGCGTCCAGAACGTCGCTGCGTTCTGCCCCCACGTCGGCGACGAGCTTGCCGACCAGCGCGTCGATGGCCGCGCGCACCGTGGAGATCAGCTCCGGCAGCCGCTCCGGGTTCATCTGCACATAGGAGACCCGCGACATCAGATCCTCGCCGAAGCGGATCTGCGGGTTCGACGTGCCGGCCGAGGTGACGGTGCGCCCGTTCGTCAGGTCGCACAGATGCGCCGCGATGGTGGTGGAGCCGATGTCGACGGCAAGCCCGTAGGCGCTGCGTTTCTCGCCCGGCCACAGCGCGATGACCTCGGCCGGCCGCGCGTCGTCCTGCCAGATCGCGGCGGTGACCGTCCAGTGGCCCGCGCGCAGGATCGACTGCACGCGCGAGATCAACGGAAAGTCCAGCGTGAGGCCGGCGAGGCCCGTCTCGGCCATCAGCGCCTCAAGCAGCCGGTCGGCGTCGCCAAGCGGCATGTCCATGTCCGGTTCGGCGACGGAGACTGTGACGAGCCGCACCGCGCTGTCGGCGGGCACCTTTACCGCTTCCGCGCGCTTGCGCACCACCTGCCGGTTGGTCTGGGCGTCGGTCGGCACGTCGACCACCATGTCGCCGAGGATCGTCGCCTGACAGGACAGACGCCGGTCGGCGGAAAGCCCGCGCAGCTCGACGTAGCGCGCTTCCGCATCCGTCACCGGACCGAGATGCTCGGCGGAACTCGTCAGCTTCTCCTTGGCGAAGGCGCCTTCGGAAACCGAGATCTGGCAGCGGCCGCAGATCCCGCGCCCGCCGCACACCGATTCCACATAGACGCCGAGCGCGCGCGCGGCATCGAGCAGCGGCGTGCCGAGCGGAAATTCGCCCCGCCGTCCGCTCGGCTGAAAGACGACCCTTGCGGTCTCGCCGGATGTGCTCATCGCCGGTCCCGCGTGTCAGGCGCTGGCGCGCCGCCGGCCCTCGCGGCCGCCGCGCCGGCGCCCGCCGCCGTCGCCGGCCGTCGGGGCGGGGGAGGCGGCTGCCGCACCCGGCTTGTGGTCGCGATAGGTCATGATCCATTCGCTGCAGTTGGGGTCGGCGCCGGTCAGCACGTTGGCGCCGCGCACCGCCTCCATTTCCTGCGGCCGGCAGGGGTTCATGATGGCGCTGGTCATGCCGGCGGCGATCACCATCGGGATGAAGGCGGCGTTGATGCCGTGGCGGTGCGGCAGGCCGAAGGAGATGTTGGACAACCCGCAGGTGGTGTTGACCTTGAGCTCCTCGCGCAGCCGGCGCAGAAGCGCGAACACCTGCTGGCCCGCCGTGCCCATGGCGCCGATCGGCATAACGAGCGGATCGACGACGATGTCATGGGCGGGAATGCCGTAGTCGGCGGCGCGCTCGACGATCTTCTTCGCCACCGCGAAGCGCACGTCCGGATCTTCCGAGATGCCCGTCTCGTCGTTGGAAATGGCGACGACCGGCACATTGTACTTCTTGATGAGCGGCAGGATCGCCTCGAGCTTTTCCTCCTCGCCGGTGACCGAGTTCACCAGCGGCCGGCCCTTGGCGACCTTCAGACCGGCCTCGATCGCCGCCGTGACGGAACTGTCGATGGACAGCGGCAGGTCGGTCAGGCCCTGGACGATCTCCAGCGTCTTGACCAGCAGCGGCGGTTCGGTCTCGTTCGGGTTGACCGCCGTCACGCCGGCGTTGACGTCGAGCATGGTGGCCCCGGCGGCGGCCTGCGCCAGCGCGTCCTTTTCCACGGTGGAGAAATCGCCGGCGATCATCTCGGCGGCGAGCTTCTTGCGCCCGGTCGGATTGATGCGCTCGCCGATCACGCAGAAGGGTTGATCGAAGCCGATGATGATTTCCTTGGTGGCCGAGGCCACGATTGTGCGTGTCATTGCGCTAACTCCGCAGGGTACGGGCGCTCGGGGGCGGGCTGAAACGACCAGCTCCCGCGCTGCAACAGCCATTCGGAGGTCTTCTTCAGCCCGCCGAAGGGAAAGACGTGGATCTGCTCGAGCTGCGTGTGCGGGCGCACCTCGATACGTGCTTCCAGCGGGCCGACCATGGTTTCCGGGTCGTAGCCCGACAGCATGGAGACCACCGCGCCGCCGCGCTTCCTGAGGAAGGCGAGCGAGTTCTCGACGCCGGCGAAGGCGGCGTATTTCACGAGCGTCGTCATCTTGGCCGGCCCGGCGATGCCGATGTGAACCGGAAAGCGGTTGCCCCAGGACGCGATCTCGTCGAGCCACAGGTTGACGCGCTGCGGGTCGAAGCCGAACTGCGTGACGATGTGGAAATGCGCGTCGCTTTGCGCGGCCAGCTCGTGCTTGCGCATCAGAAAGGCGCGGATCGTGTCGGTCGGGATCTCAGGCGCGCCTTCGGGATGGCCCGCGACCGCGATGCGCTCGATGCCCATCTCGTCGAACAGCCCAGTTTCCAGCAGCGCCAGCGAGGAGGCAAGCGGCCCGGGCGTGTCCGCCTCTCCGGCAATCGCCAGCACCTCGCGCACCCCCGCCTCGCCGACGAGGCGGCGCAGGCGGCGTTCGAACGCCTCGAGGCTCGGGTAGCGGCGCGCGGCCATATGCGGCACGGGAACGAGCCCCATGTCATGGATGACGCGGGCGGCGCGCACGATGTCGTCCTCGCCCACGTTGCCGAGGTCGGTGAGATAGACGCGGGTGAGTTTCGGCACCGGCGCCAGCGCTTCGGGTTTGTCGAGCGCCTGGCGCGGCGACACCTCGGTCGAGGCGGCGAAACGGCCTTGGGCGTTCAGCCGGGGATCGGTCATGTCGCGTGCCCTCCGGTGTCGATGAGCGCCTTGAGCCGCTCGTTGGGGTAAGCCGTGTCGAGCTCGGCAAGCGCGGCGTCCGCCTCGCCCTCGAGATCCTCGCCCACGGATTCGGGATCGCCGCGACGCCACTCGGCGAGATAGGCGTCGCTGTCCCTGGCGCCGATGGTCATGGCGCAGCGGTCGATGGCCTGGATGAAGCGCTCCGGCAGCTCGCGCCGCGCGGTTTTGCGCCCCGCCTTGACGAGCACCTGGGCGGGAATGTCCCGCCAGTAAACGATGGTCTTCTGCGCCACCGGTCCGCCTCCACCCGTGCGATCCTGATGGGGGCATGATGCCTGCGTGCCCCGTGTTCATCGGTGCACACACGACACGCGCAATCGCGAAAACGACAGGGGCGAAACGGCGTTTCACTTGGGGTGCCAGTATTGGGCGGCAGCCCCCGTGTATCGCGTCGAATAGAACGGCACATTCTTCTTGCAAGGGCCACATGCCGGGCGCAGGGCGCGCCCGGTGCGGCACGGCGGGGGGCGGGCGGGCGAGGGGATCCGCCTTCGATTGTGGGCCCGGGTGCTCTCAGGGCCGGCCGTCGGCGACCCAGCGGGCATGCAGCCCCGCGATGTCGGAGGCGCACAAGGCCGCCATCTCCGCCTCGATCCGCTCCAGCGGCCAGTCCCACCAGCGCATTTCGAGCAGGCGGGCGATGTCGGCGTCGCCGAAGCGCTTGCGGATCTGGCGCGCCGGGTTGCCCGCGACGACGGCATAGGGCTCGACCGGCTTGGTCACCACGGCGCGCGCGCCGATCATGGCGCCGTCGCCGATGGTGATGCCGGGCAGGATCAGCGCCTCGGAGCCGATCCACACGTCGTTGCCGATGACCGTGTCGCCGGCCGGGCGATAGCCGTCGACCGCCTTGGCAAAGGTCTCCCCCTCGCCGGCGTAGAAGAAGGGAAAGGTCGAGACCCAGTCGGCGCGGTGCCCCTGATTGCCCGCCATCATGAACGCCGCGCCGCTGCCGATGGAGCAGAAGCTGCCGACGATCAGTCGGTCAACATCGTCGCGATCGGGCATCAGGTAGCGCGCGCAGTCGTCGAAGGAATGGCCGTGATAGTAGCCCGAGTAATAGCTGAAACGGCCGACGCGGATGTTGGGATTGGTCACCTGCCGGTCGAGCGGCACGCCCTTGAACGGGCTCTCGAAGAAATTCTGCACGTCTTGCCTCATGAATCGGTGGCCTGTGTGGCGACCCGACAAGCACGGATCGGACGCGGCCGCAAGACGATGCGCGCAACCCGGCCCCTTGACGTGGCGCGTGTCAAAGGTCGGCGAGGCGGTCCTGAAGAAGACCGTAGCCGGTGACGCGCCGGGCATAGGCGAGGCCAAGCCGCTCGGCGGCGGCGCGGGCACGCGCCTCCAGACCCTCATCCGGCACCTGCACCAGATAGAGCAGGCGCGTGTAGTTGCCGAAATAGGCGTCGCGCAGTTCCGGATGCGTGTCGAGCCCGAGCGGGCGCCACACGAGACTGTCGAAGTGCCGGGCGAGGAAATCGGTGAGGTAGAAGGTGCCGGGCTCGGCCTCGGCCTCCGCGTCGAAGACGTCCAGACCCGCGAAGAAGGCATAGCAATGCGCGCCGTCGAGCCGGGCGACCCCTTCCTCCGCCAGCACCTTGTCGAGCAGTCCGCCGGTGCCGCAATCGCCATAGCCGACGAGAATGCGGCCATAGTGCGGGCGGGCGACATGGATCGCGCGCCGCACGGCCTCGGGGATCTTTTCCGGACGGTTGTGAAGCTGCGCCGGCAGGCATTGCAGCGCGACGTGGGTCAGCCCGTGCTGGCGGGTGATGGCGAGGATCTCGTTGGCGAGCGCGCCGCAGGCGATAACAAGCACGCGGGCGGCGGCATCGCCCGGCACGTGCGGCGTGCCGGCGGGCGTGGCCGCTTGCCCGGCCAACGCTCCCGTGTGCGCCCCCATTTGCGCCCCCGACCCCGTCGCCGGCGCGGTCATGGCCTAGCCTGCGCGGGCGGCGAGCTGGTTGTGCCGGCGCGCGATCAGGTCCGTGGCGAGCTCCACCGTCACGGCCGCGTCGCGCCCGTAGGCGTCGGCGCCGATCGCCTGGCCGAATTCCTCGTTGAGCGGCGCGCCGCCCACCATGACGATGTAGTCGTCGCGGATGCCCTTTTCGACCATCGCGTCGATGACCACCTTCATGTAGGGCATGGTGGTGGTCAGCAGCGCCGACATGCCGAGAATGTCCGGCTTGTGCTCCTCCAGCGCGGCGAGGTAGTTCTCGACCGGATTGTTGATGCCGATGTCGATCACCTCGAAGCCCGCGCCCTCCATCATCATAGAGACGAGGTTCTTGCCGATGTCGTGAATGTCGCCCTTGACCGTGCCGATGACCATCTTGCCGACCTTGGGCGCGCCGGTCTCGGCGAGCAGCGGGCGCAGCAGGCCCATGCCGGCCTTCATGGCGTTGGCCGACATCAGCACTTCGGGAACGAAGAGAATGCCGTCGCGAAAGTCGACGCCGACGATCCGCATGCCTTCGACGAGGGCGTCGGTGAGGATCTTGTAGGGCGTCCAGCCGCGTTCCAGCAGGATCTCGACGCCCTCGACGATCTCGTCCTTGAGCCCGTCGTAGAGATCGTCATGCATCTGCTCGACGAGCTCTTCGTCCGACAGCGACCTGAGATCGAGATCTTCTTCTTCCGACATGTGCCGTTCCCCGCGAGCAAGGGATTTGGTGTACTTAACAAGACCGACTGTGGGGCGCGCGCGCCCGCGCCGGTATCCCACATGCGACACGCGCGGTCGCTGGTGCGACAGGACGGCGCAGCGCGCACGCCTGGCCCCTGCCCGGACAGGCGTTTTCACAACGGAGCGGACGCGGATGGCCTTCGATTTCATCTTCATGCTGACCGAGGACGACCGCACGATTTCCGACGCCCGCCGCCGGCTGGAGGAGGTGCTGGCCGGCGGCGCGCGGCACATCGGCTTCAAGGACGTGGGCCTTGCCTTCGACGAGCTGAAGGGGCTGGCGCGCGCGATCCGCGAGGCCGGCGGGCGCGCCTATCTCGAGGTCGTCAGTCTCGACGAGGACAGCGAACTGCGCTCGGCCCGCGCGGCGATCGACCTGGAGGTCGACTGCCTGCTCGGCGGCACGCGCCCCGATGCGGTCGCGCCGCTGCTCAAGGCCCATCCGGTGCGCTACTATCCCTTCGCCGGCGACATTGTCGGTCACCCGAGCGTACTCGCCGGCTCCATCGATACGATTGCGGAGAGCGCCCGGCGGCTGACGGATCTGGAGAGCGTGCACGGTCTCGATCTGCTCGCCTATCGCTTCGCCGGCGACGTGCCGGCGCTGATGCGCCGCGTGTGCGAGACCGTCGACAAGCCGGTGATCATGGCCGGCAGCATCGACCGGCCGGACCGGATCGAGGCGGTGGCGGAAGCCGGCGCGGCCGGGTTCACGGTGGGCACGGCGGCCTTTCAGGGCCAGTTCGCCGCGCCGGGTGCGGGGCTTGCTGATCAGGTGCGCGCGATCCTGGCGCTGACGCTGTCCGCACGCCGGCGCTCCACCGCGCCGCGCCGGCTGGCGCTCGTCGCGCATAACGCGCGCAAGGCGCATCTTAAGGCCTGGGTCGCGCGGCACGCGGAAATCCTGAAGCGTCAGACGCTGATCTCCACCGGCGGCACGGGGGCGATGCTGATGGAGAGCGTGCCGGGATTGTCCATCCAGCGCCTGCAGCGCGGATCGCATGGCGGCGACCAGCAGCTCGGCGCGTTGATCGCGACCGGCGAACTCGATGCGGTGATCTTCTTCGCCGATCCGCACGGCCACCATGCAAGCGACGTCGATCTGATCGCGCTAACCCGGCTTGCCATCTTGCACGACACGCCGATGGCCTGCTCGCCGGCGGCGGCCGATCTCGTCGTCAGCGCCAGTCTTGAGGCGCCACGCGAGGCGTTTCTGGAAACGCCACGGGCGGAGCCGAAGCCCCGCCCGTGATCCTGCGGCCGGATCCGACTACGGTTAGGCCGCCTGACGGACCTTGGTGAGAAAATCCCGCATGGCGTCCTGCATCCGCGTCGCGCGGGCGTGGAGCTGGTCCACCGCGGCGCGGGTCGTGTCGCTGAGCCGGCCGGTCTCGCCGGCGCCCTCGCTGACGCGGGCGATGGAGGCGGACACGCTCGCCGTCCCTTGCGCGGCCTCCGAGACGCTGCGAGCGATCTCCGTCGTGGCGACGTTCTGCTCCTGCGCGGCGCTCGCCATGGCGTCGGTCGTGGTCGCGATCTCGCGCACCAGCCCGGCGACGCTGTCCGAGGCGTCGGTCGAGGCATCGGCGGCCGCCCGCATGTCGGCGATGTGGCGGTCGATCTGTTCCGTGGCCTTGGAGGTCTGCTCGGCGAGCGCCTTCACCTCCGAGGCGACGACCGCGAAGCCCTTGCCGGCCTCGCCGGCCCGCGCCGCCTCTATGGTGGCGTTGAGGGCGAGAAGGTTCGTCTGCTCCGCGATGTCGGTGATCAGCTTGGTGACGTCGCCGATGCGCGCGACCACCTGCTGCACCGTCGCGACGGCCTCCGAGGAGCGTCCGACCTCCGCTTCGGTGCGACTGGTGATGTCGGCGGTGGAGGTCACCTGATCGGTGATCGCGCGGATGGAGGCGGACAGCTCCTCCGTGGCGCTGGCCACCGTGTTGACGTTCGTCGTCGCCTGTTCGGCGGCCGCGGACACCGAGATCGACTGTTCGTTGGTGCCATTGGCAATGTCCGAGAGTTGCGTCGCGGCGGCGTTGAGGTCGTCCAGCATGGCGAGCATCTCACCCGAGATCGACATCACGGTGCCCTCGAATTCCGCCGCCACGCTCTCCATTTCCGCGCGCTTGATCCGCTCGGCGTCGGCGCGCTGATCCTCCGTCTCGCGCTCCAGCTCGCGGGTGCGGATCAGGTTGTTGCGGAACACGCCGAGCGCGCCGGCCATGGCGCCGATCTCGTCGCGGCGTCCTTCAAAGCCGATCTCCTGATCCGTGTCGCCTTCGGCGAGCCGCTCGGTGACGCGGTACAGGCGCCCGAGCGGACGGGAGACCAGCACGTGATTGAACAGCCCCAACAGCACCGCAAGCGTCGTGATCAGGGCGGCACTTGCAAGCGCGACCGTCTGCACGAGGCCGAGGGCGGCGTTCTGCTTCTCGATCGACGCGGCACGGGCCGAGGCGATGGCGGCGGAGAAGGCGGCGGCTTCGGCGCGCACCGCCTGGAACAGCTCGGTCGCCGGCGGCGTGATCTCGATGGCGCGGGCCAGATCGACCGTCTCCGGGCGACGCATGTTCTCGATCTGCCGCTGCGCGATCTGCCGGCTCCAGGCGGTCCACGCCGCGCGCAGGTCGCTCAGCCGCTGACGTTCCGCGGGAAGGACCTCGCCGACGGTGCCGCTCAGCGTGTCGAAGCCGGCGGCGATGGCGCGGCCCTGCTCCTGCGAGGTGGCGAGCCAGTCGCGGTTGCCGGTCAGGAGAAAGGTCTTCAGCGTGAGCGCCTGCTCGACGATCTGGCCGTCCAGGTCGCGGGTCTCCGCGTTGAGCTGGGCGAGCGTGTTCGCGCGCTCGACCTCGCCAAGCGCATTCGACGAGTTGAGGGCCGCGACCCCGCCCGATACGGCGCCGACGAGAGCGAGGGCGAAGAAGGCACCTGCGGCCTTCGCGCTGACGGGAAGATTCTGCAACATGAAAAACCTCGATGCCTCAGGAGCCGAAGGACGCGCGACGCATCAGCTCGGTGAGATTGAATTCGACCGTGGCGGCGCCGATCGTGCGGCCGGTGTCGGGATCGGGCAGCGACAGATTGAGCTGCGCCCGCCAGATGCCGCGCTCGTCCTCCCACTCGGGATCGTCGATGAAAACGGCGTCCGGGCCGTTCGGGAAGGTCTTCTGGAACTTCGCCTCGTCGCCCTGCCAGTAGTCGCCGGTGATCGCGCTCTGGCCGACATTGAGCCCGTTGGCGTCCATCACGAAGATCTCGGGGTAGAGCCCCAGGGCATGCGCCTGCACGCGCAGCAGGTAGATCGACAGCGGCGCCGACAGGGTGGCGGAGATCAGCGGCTTGTCGTCCGCCTCGCGCTCCGTGCGCCACTGCGTGTCGAGCGCGTCGATCTCGGCCTGGGTGAGATTGCCGCGCGCCGCGTTCTGCGCCTTGATCGACAGGGGGACGATCGGATTGGACAGCCAGCCGCGCACCTGCGAGACGATCTCGGGCGTGATCAGCGCACGCGGATCTGGCGGCGTGCCCTCGGCCAGGGCCGGCGGAGCACCGCAGACGATCAGTGCAACCAATAATAGGCGCTGCATAACTCTTCCCCTTTATTTGATGCAGTATTTAAAATATGCAACCGACTGAATTAATGACTAATAAATAAAGTAAAAAAATTTCATATCATTGTATTATTATATGAAATATTATGTATAAATATTTGTAGTACGATTTGACCTTCTCGTGTGGCCGGTTGTGTTCGGCCGCAGCGCAGACGCGCGCACGGCCTGGCAACTGCGTGCACTGGTCCCGTGCAACGCAGGCCTGCAAGGACTTCGCCGGTCGGAATGCAAAAAGGGCGCCGTCCGGCGCCCTTCGCGAAAAACGTGCTTCGGAAACTTCAGAACAACCCGTCGATACGGCCCTGCGAATCGAGACGGATGTGATTCGCGGACGGCACCTTGGGCAGGCCGGGCATGGTCATGATCTCTCCGCAGATCGCGACAATGAAGCCGGCGCCCGCCGACAGGCGCACCTCGCGGACCGGTACGACATGGCCCGTTGGCGCGCCGCGCAGGTTCGGGTCGGTCGAGAAGGAATACTGCGTCTTGGCCATGCACACCGGCAGGGCGCCGAAGCCGTCGGCCTCCCAGCGGTGCAACTGGTCGCGCACCGCCTTGTCCGCGACCGCCTCGTCGGCGCGATAGATGCGCCGCGCCACCGTCTGGATCTTCTCGAACAGCGGCATGTCGTCCTCGTAGAGCGGGGCGAATTGCGCGCTGTCGTGCTCGACGAGCTCCACCACCTTGTGCGCCAGCGCCACGGTGCCCTCGGAGCCCTTCGCCCAGTGCTGGCACAGGATCGCCTCCACGCCCTGTTCCTTCGCGTAGTCCCGGATGGCCTCCACCTCCGCGTCCGTGTCGGAGACGAAGTGGTTGATGGCGACCACGACCGGCACGCCGAACTGCTTCACGTTCTCGATGTGCCGGCCGAGATTGGCACAGCCCTTCTTCAGCGCGGCGACATTCTCCGCGCCGAGATCGTCCTTGCCGACGCCGCCGTTCATCTTCAGCGCGCGGATGGTGGCGACGATCACGGCCGCCGAGGGCGCCAGCCCCGCCTTGCGGCACTTGATGTCGAAGAATTTTTCCGCGCCGAGGTCGGCGCCGAAACCGGCTTCGGTCACCACGTAGTCGGCGAGCTTCAGCGCGGTCTTCGTGGCGACCACCGAGTTGCAGCCATGGGCGATGTTGGCAAAGGGGCCGCCGTGGATGAAGGCGGGATTGTTCTCAAGCGTCTGCACGAGGTTGGGCTGCATCGCCTCCTTCAGCAGCACGGTCATGGCGCCGTCGGCCTCCAGATCGCGCGCGGTCACGGCGGTCTTGTCGCGACGATAGCCGACGACGATGTCGCCGAGCCGCGCCTGCAGATCCTCCAGATCGCGCGCCAGGCAAAGGATCGCCATGATCTCGGAGGCGACGGTGATGTCGAAGCCGGCCTCGCGCGGAAAGCCGTTCGCCACCCCGCCGAGCGAGGAGACGATCTCGCGCAGCGCCCGGTCGTTCATGTCCATGACGCGGCGCCAGGTGATGCGGCGCACGTCGAGGCCAAGCGCATTGCCCCAGTAGACGTGATTGTCGATCAGCGCGGAGAGCAGATTGTGCGCCGAGGTGATCGCGTGGAAGTCGCCGGTGAAATGGAGGTTGATGTCCTCCATCGGCACGACCTGCGCATGGCCGCCGCCGGCCGCGCCCCCCTTCATGCCGAAACAGGGCCCGAGCGAGGGTTCGCGCAGGCAGATCGCCGCCTTCTTGCCGATGCGGTTGAGCCCGTCGCCGAGGCCGACCGTGGTCGTCGTCTTGCCTTCCCCGGCCGGCGTCGGATTGATGGCGGTGACCAGCACGAGCTTGCCGTCGGGGCGGTCCGAGAGCCCCTTGATGAAGTCGGAGCGCACCTTGGCCTTGGTCGACCCGTAGCTGTCGAGCGCCTCGGCCGGAATGCCGAGCCTTTCGCCGATCTCGGTGATCGGACGGGTTGTTGCCGCGCGGGCGATCTCGATGTCGCTGGCCATGTCCCACTCCCTTGTGCCGGCCGGGTCTGGCCCGACCGGATTTTGCCCGGCCGGTTCGTCCGGCGGTGCGATGGTTCACTTTCTCGGCGAGGCTAGACAAGGCACCGCGCCGGGGATGACGCGATTGCGACGCCCGCTTGTCCTGTAATCGACGCCGCTTATCGATCGATCGATGCGGCGCATCGCTCGGCACGCCCGGTTTTCGCGCGCGCGCAAGCGTTGCCTGCCCGTTGCCGCGTGCCGGCCTCAGGCCTCGCCTTTGGCGATCGGCGTGTCGTCGCGTCCGCCCCATTCCGTCCAGGAGCCGTCGTAGACGGGCGCCTTGTCGTGCCCCAGAACGGCGAGCGCCAGCGTCAGGATCGCGGCGGTGACGCCCGATCCGCAGGTGGTCACCACGGGCTGGCTGCGGTCGATGCCGGCGGCGTCGAAGGCGCGGGCGAGATCCTCGGGGGACTTGAGCCGGCCGTCGTCTTCCAGAAGATCGGGGAAGGGCAGGTTCTTCGCGCCCGGCATGTGACCGCGCTTCAGCCCCGGACGCGGCTCGTCCTCCGTGCCGGCGAAGCGCCCGCGCGAACGCGCGTCGAGCACCTGGCCGCCGGCCTCCAGCACGCGCGCGACCTTGGCGCGGTCGGCGACCAGCCCGTGATCGAGCCGGGCGCTGAAGTGGCGCTCGCCGCGCGGCACCGGGGGCATGTCCTCCAGCGGCCGGCCCTCTGCCTCCCACTTCGGCAGCCCGCCGTCGAGCACGAAGACCCGGGTCACGCCCATGGCGCGGAAGGTCCACCACACGCGGGCCGCCGAATACATGCCCATGCCGTCATAGACGACGATGGTCTGGCCGTCGCCGATGCCGAGCCTGCGCATCTTCGAGGAGAACACATGGGTGGGCGGCAGCATGTGCGGCAGGTCGCTGGCCGGATCGCTGATCGCATCGACGTCGAAGAAGATCGCGCCGGGGATGTGCTTGTCCCGATACTCCGGCGCCGTGTCGGGCGCGCCGACCGGCGGCAGCCAGGCATTCACCACGACGACGTCGGGCGAGGCGAGCTTGTCGGCGAGCCAGTCGGTGGAGACGAGCGGGGAAACGGACATGAACGGATCTCCGGATGAATGCGGAACGCGGGGCAGGGAAGGGCTTGGGCGGTCAGTCGGCGAGGCGGATGCGGACGCGGCGGTTCTGCCGGCCCTTCTTTTCGATCTTGGTGACGGCGAGCGGGCCGATCTCGGAGGTGCGGCTCACATGCGTCCCGCCGCAGGGCTGCAGGTCCACATCCGCGCCGATGCGGATCAGCCGGACGCGCCCCGACCCCATCGGCGGCTTGACGCTCATGGTCTTGACCAGATCGGGCTTGGCCTCAAGCTCCGCGTCGGTGATCCATTCGGCGGTGACGGCGTGATCGCCGGCGGCGATGGCGTTGACCTTCTCGGCGATCTCCTCCTTGTCGAGGGTCGCTTCGGGAATGTCGAAATCGAGCCGGCCCTCGCCCTCGGAGATCTGGCCGCCGGTGACGGGAAACGGCAGCACCACGGACAGAAGATGCAGCGCGGTGTGCACCCGCATCAGCCGGTAGCGCCGGGCCCAGTCGAGATGCAGCACGATCTTTTCGCCCACCTCGGGCAGGGCCGAGCCCTCCGCCGGAACATGCACGATTGAAGCGCGATCCTCGCCGTAGACGGCGGTGGCGATGGCGATCTCGCTGCCGTCGGCGCGCTCCATATGGCCGCTGTCGCCGGGCTGGCCGCCGCCGGTCGCGTAGAACACGGTGCGGTCGAGCAGGATGCCGCCGCGCTCGTTGACGCCGGTCACCGTCGCCTCGCAGCTGCGCAGATAGGCGTCGTCGCGAAAAAGCAGGTCCGTCATCGAGATCCTCACGCCCTGACCGGGTCGAGCGCCGGTCCGATTCCATGGTCGGCGACAGCCTAGCCGAAACAGACCGGCTATCAAACGCTTCCGCCGGCGTGCGCCCGCCGGCCCGTGCGCCCGCCGGCCCGTGCGCCCGCCGACCCGTAGCTCGGGGGCGGTCACAGGATCGGGGAGAACAGCCGTGCGGCCTGCGCGACGAAGCGGAAGGCGAGCGAGCGCTGGTCGAGATCGTTCGGGTCTGTGTCCTGGGCATTCGCGAAATCGCGCTCCAGCATGTCGCTCACCGCGCCGATCGTGCGGGCATGGGTGAACCACAGCGTGATCTCGAAGTTGATGCGGAAGGAGCGGGCGTCGAAATTGACCGTGCCGATGCCGGCGAGCGCGTCGTCGACCAGCACGACCTTCTGGTGCAGGAAGCCGGAGGTGTAGCGATAGACGCGGATGCCGTTGGCCACCATGTCGTCGGCATGGGCGTAGCTCGCCAGCCAGACGAGCCGGTGATCGGCCTTCTCGGGCAGCAGGATGCGCACGTCGACGCCGCGCATGGACGCGGCGAGCAGCGCGGTCTGCATCGCCTGTTCGGGCACGAAATAGGGGCTGACGATCCACAGCCGCTTGCGGGCCCGCGCGATGATCTCGGAAAAGGCGATGCCGCAATCCTCGAAGGTGTCGGCCGGGCCGGTCGGCATCACCAGCACCGGCTCGTCGCCGGGCTGGGGGATGGGATCGGGCAGGTGGGGGCGGATCGGCGTGCCGGTCGCCCAGTGCCAGTCCTCGCCGAAGGCCAGCGCGCAGGCGGTCGCGGCGGGGCCGTCGACCCGCACATGCGTGTCGCGCCAGTGTCCGAAGGTCGCCGAGCGGCCGAGGTATTCGTCGCCCACGTTGTGCCCGCCGACCCAGGCGGAGGTGCCGTCGACGATGACGTTCTTGCGGTGATTGCGGTAGTTGAGCCGCATCGGCCCGGTGATCCGGAGCCACTTGTGGCGCTGGTTGAAACCGGCGACGCGCACGCCCGCCGCCCTGAGCCGCCGCAGATAGGCGCGCGGCAGGCTCTTGCTGCCGACGTCGTCGTAGAGCAGATACACGCGCACGCCGGCGCGGGCGCGCTCCATCAGCGCCTCTGCGAAATCGCGGCCGATCCGGTCGTCATGGATGATGAAGAACTGCGCGAGGATCTCGTGCCGGGCGCCGGAGATGCCGGCAAGCAGGGAGTCGAACGTATCCACCCCGTCGACCAGGACCTCGGCCGTGTTGCCCTTCAGAAAGGGGATCTGGGCGATGCGGGTGAGCACCGGCCAGGTGGTGCTGGTCTTCGCGTCGACCAGTCCGAGATCGCGGGCCCGCTCCGCCCGCGTTGCGCGGCCGGCGAAGCCGCGCACCTCGACATAGTCCTCGAAGCGCTTCCAGCCGAAGACCAGATAGAGAAAGGCGGTCGGGAAGGGCAGGAAGAGAAGCGACAGCAGCCAGGCGATCGACCCTTGCGAGGTGCGCGAGTTGAACACCTCGCGCACCGCGCAGACGGCCGACAGCGTGTAAAGGGCGAGCGTGAAGGCGGCGATGATCGGCAGGTTGGCCAGGAAGGTCTCGACCAGGTCGACGTCGCGCATCATCGCCCCCGGTCCTATTCGCTCGGCTCGAAGGGGATCTCGATGTCGCTCTTGCGCTCCAGCCAGGCCGGCACGGGCAGATCCTTCGAGCGCAGGAAGTCCGGGTTGAACAGCTTCGACTGATAGCGCGTGCCGTAGTCGCACAGGATGGTGACGATGGTGTGCCCGGGGCCGAGCTCGCGCGCCATGCGGATCGCGCCGGCGACATTGACGCCCGAGGAGGCGCCGAGGCACAGGCCCTCGTGCTCCAGCAGATCGAAGACGATCGGCAGCGCCTCCGCGTCCGGGATCTGGAAGGGCATGTCGACGGGGGCGTTTTCCAGGTTGGCGGTGATTCGGCCCTGGCCGATGCCTTCGGTGATGGACGAGCCTTCCGCCTTGAGTTCGCCGTGGGCGTAATAGTGGAAGAGGGCGGCGCCCATCGGGTCGGCGAGGCCGATCTTGACGTCGGCGTTGCGCTCCTTGAGCGCCATGCCGACGCCGGCCAGCGTGCCGCCGGAGCCTACGGCGCAGATGAAGCCGTCGATCTTGCCGTCCGTCTGGCGCCAGATTTCCGGGCCGGTGGTCTCGATATGCGCCTGCCGGTTGGCGACATTGTCGAACTGGTTCGCCCAGACCGCGCCGTTCGGCTCGCTCCTGGCCAGCTGCTCGGCGAGGCGGCCGGAGATCTTCACGTAGTTGTTGGGGTTCTTGTAGGGCGCTGCCGGCACCTGCACGAGTTCCGCCCCGGCAAGCCGCAGCATGTCCTTCTTTTCCTCGCTCTGCGTCTCGGGGATGACGATCACCGAACGGTAGCCGAGCGCGTTGCCGACCAGCGCAAGCCCGATGCCGGTGTTGCCCGCCGTGCCTTCCACGATCACGCCGCCGGGCGCGAGCGCGCCGCGCGCCACCGCGTCGCGGATGATGAAGAGCGCCGCGCGATCCTTCACCGACTGGCCGGGATTGAGAAACTCCGCCTTGCCGAGGATTTCGCAGCCGGTGAGCTCCGAGGCCCGCTTGAGGCGGATGAGCGGCGTGTTGCCGATCGCATCGATGACGGAGGGTGTAATGTCCATGGGATTTCATGTTCCGGTTGTGGGCGGCCGTCGCGGCCGGGGCGTGTGCGCAAGGTATGCGGGCACGCGACGCGCATCAAGTCGCGCGCGAATCCGCCTTGAACCGTTGACAATCTCCGTCGGACTGTTCTGTTGCGCGGGTCGAAAAAACCGCGGCCGCGCGCTAGATCGACATAAATCTCGGTTTGCGTTGATCCGCTGCCTTGCGGGCTACGTAACCGGGATGAATGCGACGTGATGACGCAAGTTGACAGTGTCGGTCGTCGCTTCGAATTGACATGCGGTGCGCGGCGACGGTCGAAGGCAAGGGGCATCTCCTTGCGATGGCGTCGGCATCGCAGGGACGACGGCGTGAACGTGCGACCATGTGTGCGACCATGGGAGTGCGAACGCGCGACTGACACGGCGCGCATGTGCTATCGAGACGGCGCGAACGCGCAACTGAGAAGGTGCGAAGCGGAATGGAGCAGACACAGCAACAGTTCGATGCGCTTCTGGCGGGATATGTCGCCGGAACGCTCGCCGAGCCGGCCCGGCTCCTGGTGCGGTCGCACCTGGATCTGTCGCCGGTCAACCGGGACTATGTGCGCGATCTCGAAGCGGCTTGCGGCTCCCTGCTGGAGGATGTCGCGCCGGCGGATCTGAGCGATCGCGACGGCATGCTGGCTGCGATCTTCGCGAGCCCCGAGCCGCAGATCGTGGTGCCCGCCGAGCGGCCCGCTCGCAAGACCCGTCTGCCGCGCGCGCTTTACGATTTCATCGGCAAGGATGTCGAGGACATTCCCTGGAAGACCCGTCTGCCGGGCTTTCGCGAGTATCGCCTCGGCGAGGATGTCGACGGCTGCTCGGCGAGCCTCCTGTGGATCCGCGCCGGGCAGGCGATGCCGACGCACACCCACCACGGCACCGAGCTGACCCTCGTGCTGGAAGGCGGTTTCAGCGACGTGAACGGGCATTTCGTTCGCGGCGACGTCGCCTATGCCGACGACGACGTGGACCACCGTCCGATCGCCGACGAAGGCGAGGACTGTCTCTGCTTCGCGGTGACCGAGGGCAGCCTGCGCCTCACCGGACCGCTGGGCCGGCTGTTCGCCCCCTTTCTCAGGGGCTGACACGGCGGAGTGAGGGCGCACGCCGCCGACATTTGGCGCCGGACGCGGCAACGCTCCTTCCCGCGGCGGCCGGTGCCGACGCGATAAGTTGGCGCGATGAGTTTGCGGAATCGTGCCGGGCGACGCCGCCGGCACGCCGTCGGCCCTGAAGCCCCGGCCGGCCCGAGCGGTCCGCGTCTGGCGCCATCCCGCGTCACGTCTTGCCATCATCCGCCACCCGCGTGGACCGCGAGGGGTGTATCGTGCCGGCCGCGGCGGGCGTAGGCTTGCCGGGCGCGCCGCTCTCCTGCAACGGCGCGCGAAAGACCCCCCCCCAACGGAGGTTCGATGACACGTTCGACGGCCGACTATGTCGCGCAACCCGGAGACGGGATCGCCTGGGTGACCGGAGCGAGTTCCGGCATCGGCGCGGAGGTTGCCCGAGAGCTCGCGGCGCGCGGCTGGCGCGTGGCGGTGACGGCGCGCTCGCGCGATGCGCTTGAAACGCTCGCCGCGCAGGCTGCCGACGGACCGGGCGAGATCCGCGTCTATGAGGGCGATACGACCGAGCCTGAGCGGATGGCGGAGATCGTGCGCGGCATCGAGGCGGATTTCGGCCCGGTGGCGCTGGCGGTGCTCAATGCCGGCATCTATCTGCCGGTCGACGGCACCGCGCCGGATCTTGCCGACTTCCACAAGTCCTTCGACGTCAATCTCGGCGGCACGGTGAACGCGCTGGTGCCGCTGATCGCGGCCATGCGCGGGCGCGGGCGCGGACAGATCGCGCTGGTGGCCTCTGTCGCCGGCTACAGCGGCCTGCCGACATCGGCCGCCTATGGCGCGACCAAGGCGGCGCTGATCAACATGGGCGAGGCGCTCAAGTTCGATCTCGACCGGATCGGCGTGCGCATCCAGATCGTGTCGCCGGGCTTCGTCGACACGCCCGCGACCAAGGACAATCCCTTTCCGATGCCCCATCTCCTGCCGGTCGAGACGGCGGCCGAGCGCCTCGTGTCGGGTCTCGCGCGCAAGGGGAATTTCGAGATCACCTTCCCGCGCCGCTTCACCTGGCAGCTCAAGTTCCTGCGGATCCTGCCGTATCGGCTCTATTTCCCGCTGCTCGGGCGCACGACCGGCTGGGCGAAGAAGGGGCCGCCTGACGGCACCGGTGAGGACGCCGGGTAGGCGTTGAGGGTCAACGGGGCGTGACGGGCTGTCCGCGTGAGGCTCAGGCCGGGTCGCGCCCCAGCGCGCTCGACAGGCGCGCGTGCTCGGAGGCATCGAGCGGAAACCGCCACATCAAGGCAATGGCCGCAAGCTTCAGCGCGACCGGAACGATGGCATAGAGCGCGACCAGCATGACGAGCCCGTCCGCCCCCGTGCCGCCCGCCTCGAAGCCGGCCAGTTGCAGAAGCGGAAAGGCGAGCCCGACGGCGAGCGCCAGCGACAGTTTCGTCGCCAGCCCCCAGAGCGCGAAGTAGAGCCCGGACCGGCGGCTGCCGGAGGAGAGATTGTCGACGTCGATCACATCGGCCTGGATCGCGGACGGCAATGCCAGATCGGCGCCGAGCGCCAGTCCCGTCAGCACGCAGATGATCGCGAAGCCCACCAGATCGCCGGCGCCCAGCAGCGGCACCAGAATGAAGACCGCACAGGCGCCGAGCATGGCCACCGACCATGTGCGGTGCTTGCCGTACCGCCGGCTGACGGCGAGCCAGAGCGGAACGCCGGCGATCCCGCACAGGAAGTAGAGAAACAGGAACGGCCCCTGCATCTGCGGCGCGTCGAGCACGCGCGCCACGAAGAACAGGAACAGAGTGGCTGGCAGACCGTTGGCGAAGCCGTTGAGCACGAAGGCGGCCAGCAGGCGCAGGAACGGCTGGTTGCGCGCGACGTGGCGCAGCCCCTCGCGAAAGGCGGGGAGCGGCCGGCCCGCGTCCACCGGTTCGGGCAGGCGCAGCACCGCCAGCAGCGTCAGGCCCGGCAGCGCCAGGGCGACGAAGACGGCGAGAATCATGAGCCCCAGCGCCTGATCCTGCGCGCCGAGCGTCTCGGCGAGCGCCGGCACCGACACGGCGACCAGCGTCCCCACCAGAACCATGCCCTCGCGCGCGCCCGCGATGCGGCTGCGTCCGTGGTAGTCGGCGACGAGATCGGCGCCCCAGGCCGTATAGGGAATGACGCAGGCGGTGTAGCCGAGCGACAGTGCGATGCCCCAGAAGAGCAGATAGCCGGCGCCGGCGTCGCCCGGCGGGGTGAGGATCATGTAGGCGGCAAGGGCCGCGGGAAGCGCGGCGAGCAGAAACCAGCCGCGCCGCCGCCCGAGCGGGGGATGATAGCGGTCCGCCAGCACCCCGACGACCGGGTCCGACAGCGCGTCCAGCAGGCGCACGGCAAGCAGGATCGCGCCCACTGTGGCCAGCGGCAGACCGACCGTTTCGGCGTAGAAGGTCGGCAGGATCACGTAAAGCGGCAGGGTGAGGGCCGCGAGCGGCAACGCCGGCGCCGCATAGACGAGCAGCGCCGCGCGGGTGAGGCGCGCCAACCCGGGCGGCGCGCTGGCGCTGTCTGGCGCTGCGCTCCGCGTCACGTCCGGCGTCCCTGTCCGCACGTCACGGATCAGGACGCCTTCACATAGATCATCTGGCGCACGTCGATGTTCCCGGAGCGAAAGCCCGCCTCGCAGTAGTGGAAATAGAATTCCCACAGCCGCTTGAAGCGCTCGTCGAAGCCGAGCGGGCGGATGCGCGGCCAGGCGGCCCAGAAGCGCACGCGCCATTCCTCCAGCGTGCGGGCGTAGTCATGGCCGAAGATCTTCTGCGCGGCCAGCGTCAGCCCGGTGCGGGCGCCAAGATCCTCCAGCGTTCCGGGCGGCGGCAGCATGCCGCCGGGAAACACGTGCCGCTGGATGAAGTCGGGCGTGCTGCGGTAGTCGGGAAACAGCTCGTCCTGGATGGTGATGATCTGCAGGCCCGCGCGTCCGCCGCTCTTCAGGCAGTCGGAGACCTTCTGAAAGTAGGTCGGCCAATATTGCTCGCCCACCGCCTCGAACATCTCGATCGATGCGACGCGGTCGTACTGGCGGGCCTCGTCGCGGTAGTCCTGCAGCTTGATCTCCACCTTGTCGGACAACCCGTGTTCCTGCATCCGCTGGCAGGCGAAGTCGTACTGCTCCCGCGAGATGGTGAGGCCGGTCACCTTGGCGCCGATCTCCTTGGCGACGAATTCGGCGAAGCCGCCCCAGCCGCAGCCGATCTCGAGCACATGGTGGCCCTCGCGGATTTCCGCTTCCCGGGCGAGCGACAGATACTTGCGCCGCTGTGCCTGTTCCAGATCGTTGACGCCGCCCTCGTAGAGCCCGGAGGAATAGGTCATCGAAGGGTCGAGCCACTCGCGGTAGAAGGCGTTGCCCAGGTCGTAATGCGCGGAGATGTTGCGCCGCGATCCCGATCGCGTGTTGCGGTTCAGCCAGTGCCGCAGGCGGATCAGCGCCCGGTAGAGCCGCGTGCCGCGCAGCATGTCGGCGGTCGCGTCGCGGTTGCGGCAGAACAGCTCCAGGAAGGTGGTGACGTCGGAACTCGTCCATTCGCCGGCCATATAGGCTTCGGCGACGCCCACGTCGGCGCCGCTCAGCAGGCGGCGGATGAACTTCCACGAGTGGATCTTCACGTCCGCGTCGGGGCCGGGCCCATGGCCGCGCACCAGAAAGCGGCGGCCCTCCGGCGTTTCCACCAGCAGCGATCCGACGCTCAGGTTCAGCGCGACCCGCATGCCGAGTTTGGCAAGCCGGGGCAGGCCGGCAAGCGCCCGGCCGGCATTGTCAGGCGTGAGCACGATTGCAGTCGACATGGTCAAACCTCGTCAAACGGCCGGCGCGGTCAGGCGCGGGAGGAGGAGGCGGGCGCGTGGGCCGCGGCCCGCGCGCGCTTCGACGGAGAGTGGAACGGCGCTCCCTTCAACCACAATTTCAGAGCTTCCCAATGGATGCCTCCGATTACTTTGAGTGTCATGAAAGGAATTTTCAAGCAGAGCGAGAGCACGGCGCGGCTGGTGAGCCGGCGGGCCCGCCCGGCGAAGCTGGCCGACAGCAAGGGCCCATCGCCATCGGTCTCCAGGATGCGCACCCGCACCGCCGCGCCCGGCGGCAGGATGCGGAAATGATAGTGTTGCGCCATGTCGATGAAGGGCGAGACGTAGAACAGCTTCTGCTGGTCCTGGCGCACGCCTTCCGGCCCGGCCTGGCCGCTGCGCACCGGCGCGACATAGGTGTGCAACTCGCCGAAGGTGTTGCGCACCTCGTAGACGAGCGCCGTCAGCGCGCCGTCGCCGTCATAGGCGAAATAGACCGACAGCGGGTTGAACACATAGCCCGCGACCCGCGGGTAGCACAAAAGCAGGACGCGGGAGGGGCGGGCGAGCCCCTGCTCGGCCAGCAGGGCGTCGACATGGGTCCTGAGGTCGCTGCCGTCGCGCGGGCCGTGGTCGGCGGCGCGAAAGCTCAGGAGATTGAAACGGTTCACCGAAAACAGCGGCGACAGACGGTTCGCGTCCGCAAGCCGGTCGAGGTCGATGAGCAGCGAGAACACGGTGTAGGTGAAGCGATGGCCGAAGGGCTTCAGCCGGGCATGCATCACCTTGCCCGGGTAGAGCACCGCCGCCGCCTCCGGCGCGGGGCCGTTGTCGCTCCAGGTCGTGACCGGGCGTTGCATTGTCACTCCGCCGCTTCCGCGGGCCGGGCGACGCCCCGGCTGTCGACGCGCCACGGGATGTCGCAGCCGATCGCTTCCGCCGCCTCGAGACCGGCCCGCAGACCGTCCTCGTGAAACCCGTAGCCGCACCAGGCGCCGCAGTACCAGGTGTTGCCGGTGCCCTGGATCTGCCCGAGCGCGCGCTGGGCGGCCATGGCGCCGGCGTCGAACTGGGGATGATCGTACTCGAAGGTGGCGAAGGTGAGGTCTTCGCGCGGCGGCTCCACCGGGTTGAGGCTGACGAACAGCGGCTTGTCGGCGGGCAGGTTCTGCAGCCGGTTCATCCAGTAGCTGACCGAGGCGTCGCGATAGGGCGCGCCGGGATCGCTGGAGGAGAGATAGTTCCACGACGCCCACACGCGCCTGCGCTTCGGCATCAGGGCCGCGTCGCGATGCAGGTAGACCTGGTTCGGCCGGTAGCGGATGGCGCCGAGGATGTTGCGTTCCTCCGGCGTCGGATCGCCCAGCATGGCGAGGCTCTGGTCCGTGTGGGCGGCCAGCACCACATGGTCGAAGACATCCTCATGGCCGGTGTGGTCGACCACATGCACCTTTCCGTTCGCGCGCACGATCCGCTGGACCGGTGTCGCCAGCCGGATCTTGTCCCTGAGCGGCGACAGCAGGCGCTCGACATAGGTGCGGCTGCCGCCGGACACGGTCCGCCAGATCGGCCGGTCCATGTTGACCAGACGGTGGTTTTCGAAGAAGGCGATGAAATTGTCGGCGGGAAAGGCGAGCATGTCGGCCGGCGGGGTCGACCAGATCGCGGCCCCCATCGGCAGCAGATAATCGCTGGCGAAGCTGCGCGCGAAGCGGCGCTTGTCGAGATAGGCCTCCAGCGACAGGCCGGCCGTGACCCCACTGGCGCGGTCGGTCACGGCAAGCCGGTTGAACCGCAGGATCTCGCGCAGCATCCACAGGAAGCGCGGCGAGGCGATGTTGCGGCGCTGGCCGAAGATGGTGTTGAGGTCGCTGCCCGACCATTCGCGCACGCCCTTGTCGAGCGAGAAGGCGAAGCTCATGTCGCTCGCCTCGGTCTTGACGCCGAGGTGATCGAGCAGGGCGGTGAAATTCGGGTAGTTCAGGTCGTTGTAGACGATGAAGCCGGTGTCGACGGCGATCTGTGTGCCGTCGTAGTCGACGTCGACGGTGGCGCTGTGGCCGCCCGGACGGTCGCGTTTTTCATACAGCGTCACGTCGTGGCGTTCGCTCAGAGCCCAGGCGGCGGCATTTCCGGCGATGCCCGATCCGATGACGGCTATGCGCATGGCGTGTCCTCTTCCCTGGCGGCTTTAGGCCGCAGTCTTTGTGGTTTGAAAGGCGTCGAGGGCACGCTGGCGCGCGCGGCTGTGGTCGACGATGGGGCGGGGGTAGGTCTCCCCCAGGCGGATGCCGGCGCGCTCGAGAATCTCGCGCGGGGCTTCCTGCGGTTTGTACAGATATTTCTTCGGAAGATCGGCGAGTTCCGGCACCCAGCGGCGGGTGTAATCGCCCTCCGGGTCGAATTTCTCGCCCTGCGTGGTCGGGTTGAAGATCCGGAAATAGGGCGCGGCATCCGCCCCCGATCCGGCGACCCACTGCCAGCTTGCGGTGTTGTTGGCCGGGTCGGCGTCGACCAGCGTGTCCCAGAACCAGGCCTCGCCGGCCCGCCAGTCGATCATCAGATGCTTGACCAGAAAGGAGGCGACGACCATGCGAACGCGGTTGTGCATGTAGCCGGTGGCCCACAATTCGCGCAGGCCCGCATCCACGAAGGGGTAGCCGGTCTGTCCCTTCTGCCAGGCGCGCAGGCCGTCGGGATCGTCGCGCCAGGGAAAGGCGTCGAACTTCGGCTGGAAGTTCTCGCGGCCGAGGTCGGGAAAGTGAAACAGCAGGTGGTTGGAGAACTCGCGCCAGCCGAGCTCGGCCTGGAACTTGGAGAGCTGACGGTCCGAGATGCGGTCGTCGTCGGCGGCGCGATGGGCGGCCGCCGCCCAGATGCGGCGCGGCGAGATCTCGCCGAAGCGCAGATGCGGGGAGAGCATCGAGGTCGCCTCTGCCCCGGGAAGGTCGCGCTCGCCCGCATAGCGCGCAAGCCGGTCGTCGAGAAAGGCTTCGAGCCTGTCGCGCGCGCCCGCTTCGCCCGGCGTCCAGGTGTCGCGCAGGCCGCCGGCCCAGTCCGGTTTCGTGGGCAAGAGGTCCCAGTCGTCGAGAGCTTCGCCCGGCGGCGCGGACACCCGCAGGCGCTCGGGGTTTGCGGACGGGGCATCGCGCGGCGGCGCCGGATCTCCGGCCGCGCGTGCGGCGCGCCAGAAGGGCGTGAACACCTTGTAGGGCTCGCCCGCGCCGGTCTTCACCTCCCAGGGCTCGAGAAGCAGCGAGCCGTTGAAGCTGTCGACGGCGATGCCGTCCGCCTTCAACCGGCTCTTGAGCGCGCTGTCGACGGCAATGCCGCCGCCGTCGTAGCGGCGGTTCCACACGACCCGTGCGGCCCCCGTCTCGCCGACCACCTCCGGCACGATGTCCTCGGCCCGGCCGCGCCGCAGCACCAGCGGGATCGCGTGACGCTCCAGATCGGCGGCCAGCGCGGTCAGGGACCGATGCAGCCACCAGCGCGCCGCCCCGCCGAGCGGGCGCGGACCGGCCGCCCCTTGTTCGTCTTCCTCCAGCACGAAGAGCGCGACGACAGGCGCCGGCGTCTCCAGCGCGGTGCGAAGGGCCGGGTTGTCGTCAAGGCGCAGGTCGTTTCGAAACCAGAGAAGCGTCGGGGCGGGCGTATCGGAAGAAGCCATACGGTGAATGTATCCGGTGCAAGAGATGCAAGCACCCGATTCATACGGCCGTTCGACCTCGATGGATTGGCAATTTTTCGAAACCGATCAACAAAATAAGCGGCACCGTGCAAACCGTGGGAAAGCGGCAGGAAGCCGCCCGCGTCTTGCCGCGTCTCCTGGCGTCTCGTCAGGTTCGGCGTCGTGCCCTGGCGGACCGCCGGCCGCTTCGCTGTACTGCCGGCCGCTTCGCTGTGGGGATGGCGGAAAGGGGCATGCTCCTGCGCGGGAGTGCGCGGAATGCTGGCGGGCCATGCCCGCTAGCGGATCCTCATCGACCGCATGACCGCAGGGCGCGTGTCGGCTCGCCCGGTCTTCGCGCGGCCGGATATTCGCGCGACAGTGACACGCGGGTCGGGCGTGCAAGCAGGTCAGCGAGGAGATCAGGCCTGCAGGGTCTGCGTGATCCAGGCCCAGGCAACGGCCACGCCGTCGGCCGCCGCGCTCATCGCGCCGGTGATCGCGGCCCAGACCCGCTCGCCGAAGGCCGCGACCCGCATCATCATCGTCATGTCCTCGCGCGGCTCCTCGCGCGGGATTTCCTCGATGAATTCGATCGCGGTCTGCACGGCCGGGGCATCGACGACACGCCGCGTCACCACGAGCCGGGCATCGGGCGCGACACGCGACTGGTCGGTCTTGGCGACGGCGGTGGGCTCTTCCGCTTGCGGGTCGAGCAACGCGCGCACCACCACCGCGCGCCCGTCGGGCAGCAGGTGGGTCTCATTGTGCGCGACCTCGCTGTCGTAGATCACTTCGCCGTGCCGGTCGATGAGCTCGACCCACACGGTCTTGCGACCGCGCAGCTCCACCTCGCCGACCCAGATCGCGTATTCCTCGTCGCCGGAGGCCGCGCCGGCCGGCGTGCCGAGGGTCACGGCAAGCCGGTCCTCGGGCAGCAGGAACGTTTCGCGGTCGCCTTTTCCGGCGGCCGTCGCAAGGGTCTCCACGGCGGAAACGCCCGCCGTCGCCATGCCCAGCAGGGCCAGCGCGGCGACAGCCGTCACGGTGCCGCGTCGCGCGGTCTCAATGGGGTCCATCTTGAAGCCGTACATTCTCGCCTCCCAAGGCACGGCGGCCTCGATGTGTTCCCACCGATGGTCGCCTGAATGTTGAACACCTTAAGATTTGGTGTTCCCGTCCAAGTATTTTAGACAGGATCGGTGACATGCTTCCTCAAACCTGCTGACGAATCCGTAATATGGATCACGGATTGGCGTCCTTTCCTTAAGGAGCGCGTAACCATGTTCCGTCGTTCCTTGTCTAGTCCATTGAAATTGCTGGAATTTGAACCGTGGCAAGAGTGTGGCGTGAAGACGGCGCCGTTATGGCTTTGTCGTCATCACGTTTTTGTGAGATTTTTGAATCTCGAGTTGTGCGCGACATTTCGTCAACGATAGAGGGCGCGGGGGGGCGATGCGGCAGGGAGTCGAGTCGAATGGGCGTCACATTGGCGGTATCTGGCCGGCAGACCCACGGATACAGGGTCTATGTGGCGCTTCGTCGCCGGATCTGCGCGTTTGAGGTGCCTCCGGGCACGGCGCTGGCGGGCGGCGACATCGCGGCGGAATTCAATGTCAGCCACATTCCCGTGCGGGAGGCCTTCGCGGCGCTCGCCCAGGACGGCTTCATTGAGCATGTCCCCGGGCGCGGCTACTCCGTGCGCGGCCTCGGCCTGCAGGCGATGCGCATGGATTTCGAGATGATCTATTTCGCCGCGAAGCTTGCCAGCGACGCGGTGATCCGCGCCGGGGGCGCGCGGGACGCGGCGCCCTGGCTCGACATGGAGGCGATCGAGGCGCTGGGCCCGCAGGCCGCGCCCGACGCCTATGTCGCCGAAATGGAAGGCTTCTATCGTCTGATGCTCGAGGAGATCAGCAACCCGGCCTTCACGCATGTGGTCGCCTGCGCCATCGACCGCACGCATGTCATGCGCCATGTCGATTTCGCCGGTCGCAGGGACATGGCGTCCCATTGCCGCGAGCGCAGGGTCTTCGTCGACACCCTGCGGGCCGGGGACGGACGGGGCGCGCATGCCCTGATCGACGCGGCCTTCGCGCGGCGCGTCGAAGATCTTGACCGGCTGCTGACCCGCGTCGCACGGCTGCACGGTCTTGCGGTTGAGGCCGTCTGACATCGGGTCCCGCCGCCGCTTCTTTCGCCGGCGGATGGCCGGTGGCTCGGGCTCACGTCTGCGGGGCTTGCGGACGCCGCAGGGAGGGAAGGCAGACGCTGCGCCCGCCGGCAAGCCGAGCAATCTCCACCTCGACCCGGTAGATCCGCGACAGCAGATCGGCCGTGAGCGCCGCCTGCGGGGCGCCCTGGGCCGCGACGCCGCCGTCCTCCAGCAGCATCGCCGTGGTGCCGACGGCGAAGGCCTGATCGGGATCGTGCGTCGACAGCACGACGGTGAGGCCGCTCGCCGCCAGCCCGGCCACCTCGCTCAACACCCGCGCCTGATTGCCGAAGTCGAGACTGGCCGTCGGTTCGTCCATCACCAGCACGGGCGCCTCCTGCGCGAGCGCGCGGGCGATCAGGACAAGCTGGCGCTGACCGCCGGACAGGCGCGTGTAGTCGGCGGGCGCGAGATCGCCGATGCCGAGACGCTCCAGCGCATCGCGCGCGATGCGGCGGTCCCGTGCGCCGGGCTGCGCGAAGGGCCCGAGACGCGCCGTGCGGCCCATCAGCACGATCTCATGCGCGGTGTGCGCGAAGGGGGCGGCGTGGGCCTGGGGCACATAGGCGACGCGGCGGGCGGTCTCGGCGCGCGACAGGCGCGCCTGCGGCACGCCGTCGAGGTGCACCGTCCCGTGTTTGGCCGGCAGGAGGCCGAGAAGCGTCTTGAACAGCGTCGTCTTGCCCGAGCCGTTGGGCCCGAGCAGGCACAGCACATCCCCGGCGCCGGCGGCAAGCGAGATCCCGCGCGCCACGGTCCGGCCGGGATAGCCGATCGCGAGATCGCGCGCCTCCAGCCTCATGCCCAGCTCCGCCGTCCGCGCGCCAGCAGCCACAGGAAGAACGGAGCGCCGACGACGGCGGTCAGGATGCCGAGCGGCACCTCGGTCGCGGCGATGGTGCGCGCCAGCGTGTCCACCAGCAAAAGGTAGCCCGCTCCGAGCAGGACCGAGGCCGGCAGCAGCACGCCGAAGCCGGGGCCGACCAGCATGCGGGCGATATGCGGAATGACGAGCCCGACCCAGCCGACGATGCCCGCGATCGCCACCACGCTGGCCGTGACGAGCGTGGCGCAGACGATGACGGCCGCCCGCAGCCGGCCGGCCTCCAGGCCGAGCGCGCGGGCCTCCTCGTCGCCGAGCGACAGCACGTTGATGCGCCAGCGCAGAAGGATGAGCGGGATCAGCCCGAGCACCACCACGGGCGCGGCCGGCAGGAGATCCTCCGGCTTGGCGCCGGCCAGCGAGCCCAGCAGCCAGAAGGTGATGGCGGGCAATTGATCGTAAGGATCGGCGAGCACCTTGAGCAGCGAGGTGGCGGCCCCGGTCAGCGCGCCGACGACGACGCCGGTGAGCACCAGCACCAGCGTGCGGTCGCCGCTGCGCACGGAGGCCGCGACGAAGCCGACGAGCGCCACGGCGCCGAGCCCCCCGGCGAAGCCCATCAGCTGGATCGCGGCGACCGGCAGGGCCAGGAAGATGCCGAGCACGGCGCCAAGGGCCGCGCCCGCCGACACGCCGAGAATATCGGGCGAGACGAGCGGGTTGCGAAACAGGGTCTGGTAGCACGCGCCGGCGGCCGCGAGGGCCGCGCCCACCAGCAGGGCGGCCGCGACGCGTGGCAGGCGGATCGACAGCACCACCGTGCGTGCCGCCTCGGACGCGTCGGATGCGATCCCCGTCACGCTGCCGGCGAGCACCGCAAGCGCCGTCGCCGGCGGCACGGGAAACGGACCGACGAGGAGGGCCGCGAAGGCCAGCGCCGCGACCAGTCCGGAAAGGAATGCCAGCAGAGGGACGGCGATGCCGCGCGGCGAGGGCGCCGGCTGCGTCACGGCGCGCGCCCGTTCGCCCATTCGATCAACCGGTCGAGCTCCGGCTCCGACAGGTCGACGTGGTACCAGAGCTTGTAGAATTCGCGGGTGGCGACGCGCAGGTCGCCCGTCCAGCGGTCGGGATAGAACAGGCCGGCGAGCCATTCGAGCCCCATCAGCCGGTTGATCGACGGCGGGCGGTCGATCCATCCGAAGGGCGCGCGCGGCGACAGATAGACCCGGCCCTCGCGCACGGCGGTGATGCCGGCCCAAAGCGGGTCGCGCCAGACCCGGTCGAAGAAGGTGCGGTCCCAGGTGATGATCGTGTCGGGATCGGCGACGATCACCTGTTCGGGCGAGGCGCGCACGAGCCCGTATTGACCAGGGGCCTCGGCCACGTTGCGCCCGCCGGCGCGTTCGATGATCTCGGTGTTGATCGAGCCCTTCAGGCCCGTCTCCAGCCCGTCCGGTCCGCGCGCGAGATAGACGCGGGGACGGGCCTCCTGCGGCACATCGGCGAGCGTGGCGTCGAGCCGAGAGAAGGTGTCCTCGACATCCCGCGCCAGCGTCTCCCCGCGCTCGGCGACGCCAAGCGCCTGACCCAGCAGCCGCAGCGCGGCCGGTGTTGCCTCGAACCTCCCGTCGATCAGGATATAGGGAATGCCGGTCTGCGCCTGCACGCGGTCGGCGAGATCGATGTAGGTGGCGCGGACGGAGCCGAAGTCGACGATGACGTCCGGCTTCAGCGCGATCACGCGCTCCAGATTGGCGCCACCGCCGCGTCCCGTCAGGCGGCCGGTTTCGGGGAGGTCGCGGTAGGCCTCGGCGATATAGGGGCGTTCGACCGCCCGCAAGGCGCGCGGCCAGCCGAGAAGGGCGTCGGGCTTCAGCGCATAAACGACGATCGCGGCCGGCGGCCCGGCGGCGAAGACCCGGGTGACGGTCTCGGGCAGCTCGACCACGCGCCCGGCGGAATCGGTGATGCTGCGCGCCTGAACCGCCGGGCCGGCGGCCCAGGCGACGGCGAGGGTCAGAAGAAACAACGCCAGACGTGTCATGCGCGGGGTCTCCTCTCTTGCCCGGCCCTCCGCGTGTCCCCGCCTCCGGGGCAGTCCCGTGCCGGGTTTGCGGCCACTCGGTATCTAGGTCGCGTCAGGGACGCCCGCCACGGCGAACCCGTAGGTCTTCAGAATCGACTGCCCCTTCGGCGACAGGATGAAGGCGGCGAGCCGCCAGGCGTTTTCCGAGGCGCCGTTCAGCACCGTGAGCCCGTAGTCGGCCCCCACGGCAAGCGGCTCCGGCAGCGGCACGATGCGCAGGGCGGGGACCTCGCCCTTCGCCAGAACGGCGTTGGTGCAATAGGTCAGGAAGATGTCGGCCTTGTCGTTCTCCATCACCCAGGCATAGGGGTTTCGGCCGGCCGGCGGCGGCGCGCTGTCGGGCCCGCCGGTCAGTTGCAGCGCCTTGGACCTGAGCGTGTCGCCCGCACCCGTCTGAAGCGCCTCGGCCTTGTCGAAGACCTGAAAGGCGTAGTCGCCCGCCGGATCGGCCTTCGGCGTGGAGGTGCCGACGCGCGTGTCGGGATCGAGCAGGGCGGCCAGCATCGTCTCCGGCGTCACATCGACGGCGGCCTGCGTCAGCGCGCAAAGCCGGTTGCGGGCGAACAGCGCGACGGGGCCGCTCCTGCCGGCGTTCGCGAGCGTCGTGGGGTGCTTCATGTTGGCGGAGGCAAAGACCTCCGCGGCCTCGCCCTCCTCCAGCCGCGCGCGCAGCAGGCCGGAGGGCCCGAAGGCGCGCTCGACGGCGACGCCGGTTTCCTCGGCGTAGGCGTCGGCAATCTCCGTCATCGCGGCCTTCAGGCTGCCGGCGGCATGGAGTTTCACGGACGGGTCGGCCATGGCGGAAACCGGGGCGAGGGTGGCGAGGGCGAAAAGGGCGATGAGAATTGCGCGGAGCAGGCTCGGCACGTCGGATCTCCTGAGCGCAGGGACGCGGCGCAATGGCGCGCGATGCGGTGCAAACGGACAGGCGGCGAGGAAGGGGGGCCGCACGGCGCGGGCGCGCCGTGCGAAGATTGCGGCCGGGCGCAAGATGGTGCCCGGCCTCAGGCTCAGCTTCCCGCCGACGCGTTGGGGAAGAACAGCTGCTGGCCGTCGACCTTGTAGCCGGCGATGGCCGCCTGGCCTTCCTCGGAGATCACCCAGTCGACGAAGCGCTGGCCAAGCTCGGCCTTCACGCCGGGGTGCTTTTCCTTGTTCACCAGGATGATGCCGTACTGGTTGAACATCTTGGGGTCGCCCTCGACCGCGATCTGGTAGTCGCCCTTGTTGCCGAAGGCGATCCAGGTGGCGCGGTCGGTCATGATGTAGGCACCCATGCCGGTGCCGGTGTTGAGCGTCGCGCCCATGCCCGATCCAGTCTCGCGGTACCAGCCGCCGGAGGCGGCCGACACGTCGATGCCGGCCTGGTTCCACAGGCGGAGTTCCGCCTTGTTGGTGCCGCTGTCGTCGCCGCGCGAGGCAAAGGGCGCCTGCGCCTCGGCGATCTTGGTCAGCGCCGCCACGACGTCGGAGGAGCCGGCGACCCCGGCCGGATCGGACGGCGGGCCGACGATCACGAAATCATTGTACATGACGTCGAAGCGCTTCACGCCGTTGCCGTCGGCGACGAACTTCTCTTCCGCCGGCTTGGCGTGGACGAAGAGAACGTCGCCGTCGCCGTTCGCCGCGTTGCGGATCGCCTGGCCGGTGCCGACCGCAACCACGCGCACCTCGATGCCCGTCTTGTCGGTGAACATCGGCAGGATGTGGTCGAACAGGCCGGAGTTCTGCGTCGAGGTCGTCGACTGCACGATGATGAAATCATCCTCCGCCGAGGCCGGCCCGGCAAGGCCAAGCGCGAGCGCGCCGGCGGCGGCAAGCGCGAGGAACTGGCGTCTGATCATGGTATCTCCCTTGTTTTGGTTGGAGTGAAAGGGTCGGTTTGACTGGGTGGCGCGGGTTTGCCTCGGCAGGGAAACCCGCGCGTCAGCGGGGCGCGGGGCCGTGTCTCGCGCCCTGCGGCGCGATGTAGAGCCGGCCTTCCAGCCAGGCGCGGGCGGCCGGCGAGCGGGGGCTTTCCAGCACGCGCGCGGCCGGACCCGCCTCCACAAGCCGGCCGGCATCGAGGAAGGCGACGTCATCGGCGATGCGCCGCGCCTGTCCCAGATCGTGGGTGACCATGACGATGGTCACGCCGCGCCCGTGCGCGGTGGCGATGAGATCCTCGATGGCATGCGTCGAGGCCGGATCGAGGCTGGCCGTCGGCTCGTCGAGGAACAGCAGATCCGGCGCGCAGGCCAGCGCGCGCGCGATCGCCAGCCGCTGCTGTTCGCCGCCCGACAGCACCCGCGCCGGGCGTTTGGCAAGCTCCGTGAGCCGGGCCTGCTCCAGCGCCTCGGCGACGCGGCGCTTGCGTTCCGCACCGCCGATGCCGCGCACCGATAGCGCGAATTGCAGATTGGCCAGAACCGAGCGGCGCAGCATCACGGGGCGCTGGAACACCATGGCCTGCGCGCGGCGCGCGGCGCGGTCCAGCGGCCGGCCGTTCCACACGATATCGCCGGCGCCGGGCGCGATCAGCCCGTGCAACAGGCGCAGCAGCAGGCTCTTGCCCGCGCCGTTCGCGCCCATCACAACAAGCCGCCGTCCCCGGGGAATGGCGAGATCGAGCGGGCCGATCAGCCGTTTGCCGCCGGCCTCGAAGGTGACGCCGCGCGCGGCGAGCAGGGCGTCGGCCGCATCGCGATGCGGCGTGTCGATGGCGCGCGCGCGTTCGGCCGCGTCGAGCGCATGAACGGTGGCGGTGCAGACCTCAGGCATAGGCCGACCTCACGGCAGAGGCGCGCAACGCCATCACGGCGGCGTTGACGGCGATGGCGATGGTCAGCAGCACCACGCCGAGGGCGAGCGCGAGTTCCAGATTGCCCTTGGAGGTTTCCAGTGCGATCGTGGTGGTCATGACCCGGGTCACGTGGTTGATGTTGCCGCCGACGATGATCACCGCGCCGACCTCCGCCACCGCCCGGCCGAAACCGGCGAGCGCGACGGTCAGCAGCGAGTAGCGGGCATCCCACAGGAGCGCGGCGATGCGGCTTGCCGGCCCGACGCCGAGCGAGGCGAATTGCTCCGCGTACTCGCGGTCGAGATCCTCCACCACCTGACGCGTGAGCGCGGCGACGATGGGCGTCACCAGAATCGTCTGGGCGATCACCATGGCGGTCGGCGTGTAGAGCAGGCGCAAGGGGCCGAAGGGCCCGGCGGCCGACAGGGCGAGATAGACAACAAGGCCGGCCACGACCGGCGGCAAGCCCATCAGCGCATTGAGGAACACGGTGACGATGGTGCGTCCGGGAAAGCGGAACGTGCCGACCAGCGCGCCGAGCGGGAGGCCGATCACGCAGGAGATGACCACCGCCGTCAGCGTCACGCGCAGCGACAGGGCCACGATCTCCACGAGATCGGGGTCCGCGCCGAGAATGAGCCCGACGGCCTGCCCGAGAATGGACGTGAAGCTTTCCATATGTGCGAAATCTCCTCCTTCGGGGAAGGAATGCACAAAAATATCAGAAAATCCACACCGTGCTGCGGGCATTCTCGCAGGATGTTGGAAAACGTCTGAACCGCGCGCGCCGCGCGGGATGTTCCGCGCGGGGGCGGACCGGATTGCTTCGGAGGAAATAACAGAAAATGCAGTAATATGCGCAATTCGACTCACCGGCGACGGGAAAGCGGTGAACGTCGGAGGAGCGCGGACACCCGACATCACGGTGCGGCAGGCGTGATGTGTTGCCCCTGGTTGAAAGGTCTTCTCCGAAAGTCGATAGGTGTTTTTCAATCGACCTTTGTGTCCGCGAATCTTCGCCGACGTTTTTTATTGAAGTGACCTTGCGTTAACGGGTGTGTTCCTAAGCTGCAAAAAAAATCACTGTGCTGGAGTACAACATGCGAGCCTGGAACACGCCTGGAGGCCTGGCGCTCGCCGGCCTCTGGATAGCCGCGCCCACGCCGTCCTTCGCCTCCGAACAATTCGCGTTGCAAACCAATCTCGACCATGTGTGGACGATGCTGGCGGCCGGGCTGGTGTTCTTCATGCAGGCCGGCTTCCTGTTCCTGGAGAGCGGTCTGGTGCGGTCGAAGAACTCGATCAACGTCGCTCAGAAGAACATCGCCGATTTCATCCTTTCGACCATGGTGTTCGGGGCGGTCGGCTACATGCTCATGTTCGGGACGAGCTGGAACGGCCTGGTCGGCTGGGATCCGTCGCTGTTCATGTTCGACAGTCTCGACGAGTGGAGCATGACCTTCTTCGTCTTCCAGCTCGTCTTCTGCGGCACGGCGGCCACCATCGTGTCCGGCGCCACGGCGGAACGGATGAAGCTGGAAGGCTACTTCCTTCTGGCGGTGGCGACGGGGCTGGTGATCTATCCGGTCGCCGGGCACTGGGCCTGGGGCAACCTTCTGGTGCCCGGCAATCCGGCGCTTCTCGCCGATTGGGGCTTCATCGACTTCGCGGGATCCACCGTGGTGCATTCGGTCGGCGCCTGGGTGGCGCTTGCCGCGGTGATCGTGGTGGGGCCGCGCATCGGCCGGTTCGCGCGGGATGGCACACCGCAGCCGATCAACGGCCACAGTGCCGTGCTGGCAACGGTGGGCTGCATCATTCTCTGGGTCGGCTGGATCGGCTTCAACGGCGGATCGACGACCGCCGGAACGCCGGCCTTCGCGCATATCGTGGTCAACACCGTGATCGCTGGCGCCATCGGCGGCGTGACCCAGATGATGCTGGGACGCTGGCACTGCGGCCTGTACCGGCCCGAGCATTCCATCAACGGCGTGCTTGCGGGGCTGGTGTCCATCACCGCGGGCTGCGACGCGGTGACGGTCTGGTCGGCGCTGATGATCGCCGCCGGCGGGTCCACGGTCGCCTTTTTCGGGCAGCTTGCCATGGAGCGCGTGTTTCGGCTCGACGACGCGATCGGGGCCATTCCCGTTCATGGCATCGCGGGCGTGTGGGGCACGGTGATGGTCGGCGTCTTCGCCCGCGAGGATGCGCTCGCGGCCGGTTCGCGCATGGATCAGATCCTCGTCCAGCTCGCCGGCGCCGGTCTGGTGTTCGTCTGGGCCTTCGGCGTCTCCTTCGTGCTGATGTGGTGTGTCGAGCGCGTCTGGCGGACCACGCCCGGCGGCGGCTTCCGCGTGTCGGAGGAGGACGAGATCCAGGGGCTGAACGCCTCCGAGCACGGCGTGACGCTGGGCACGGGCGTTTTGCAGGAGGCGATGCGGGAGATGGCGTTCGGCGAGGTCACGCTCGCCGACCGGGTCCGGGTGGAGCAGGGCGACGAATCCGGCGAGGTCGCGGAGCTTTTCAACCGCGTCCTTGACCGGCTGGAGCGACGCGAGGTCATCCGCAAGGCGCGCCATGCCCATGCCGAGCGCACCCGGCGGGCACTGGACGCGCTCGTCGCCGAAGTGCGCGCCGACATGGAGACGGTCGCGGCCGCCTGTCTCCAACCTCTCGAGGCCCATGCGCGCACGGTGGTCGATCAGGCGGAAATCACGCGGGCCGCCGGGGCGCGTGCCGGCCAGAGTGCCGAACGCATCCGCGAGACCTCGCGGGTCAACGAGCGCGCCATTGACGAGGCGCGCACCGTCTCGGACGAGATGACCGCCGTCATGAAGCGCATGCGGGACGAGATCTGCGACGTGCATGACGCCATCGAGACCGTCGGTCGGGAGACGCTGGCCAGCCGCGCGGCGGCCGACCGGCTGACCGGGGCCGCCGCCTCCATCGGCGAACTGATCGCGCTGGTGACGGATATCTCCGCCAAGACCAACATGCTGGCGCTCAATGCCTCCATCGAGGCCGCGCGCGCCGGCGAGGCGGGGCGCGGCTTTTCCGTGGTCGCCAACGAGGTGAAGCAACTGGCCGAACAGACCGCGCAGGCGACCGATCTGATCGTCAAGGAAGTGGAGACGCTGCACGGCGTGTCGGGCGATCTCGACACCCGCGTCGCGGCCATCGCGGCCCGCATGGACGGGGCCCGCGAGGCCGCCGCCCGGCTCCAGGGCGGCGCGGAATCCTCCGGCGCCGCCATCGCCTCCATCGGCGGGGGCATGCGCGACGTCGGGGAGAGCGTCGGCTCCATTCTCGAGGCGTCCGAGGACGTGGTGTCGAGCCAGGACAGTCTGGAAAAGAGTGCCCATACCATCGGCGTGACGGCGCACCGGGTGGAAGAGGCGGCCGCCAGACTGCGCGAGGGCTTCGCGCGGATCGCGGATCAGGTGCGCCGCGCTGCCGAGACGGCGGCCATGCCCTGGTACGACTGCCTGTGCGGGGCGAGCCTGGGTGTCGGCGACACGGTCGTCGCGACCCGGGCGCGCCGGCTGTCGCTCGACGGCGTGATCTGCGAGGGGGGCGAGGGCGGGATTGCGCCCGAAACCGACGTCGTCGTGCGGGTCGACGGCGTCCGCTCGGCGCTGCCGGCCCGTGTCGTGACAAGCGATGCGTCCGGGCTGCAGCTTCGTTTCGCGGCCGAGGCCGGCGACAACGAAGACCTCAACGACCTGATCGACCGGCTGGCGCGGGCAGCGCAGGCGGAAGAGCCCGGCGCGATGCGCCTTGCCGGCTGACCCGGGGTCGGGGGCCGGGTTTGGCCGCGCGCCCGTCGCGCGGAGCCGCCCGCCGAGGCGCGTTCTAGCGCGTCGTCGGGCTTACTCGGGTGCGGGGCCCTTCTTGTCGCGGTAGAGCCGGTCGTCGGCACGCAGCACAAGCTCCCGGGCCTCGATCGACCCGTCGGTCTCGTAAAGACCGACGCTGAAGGCGATGTCGATGTCCGGCACGGACAGGGTGCCGGCCACCTCCGCCAGCCGCTCGCGTATCGTGTCCATCACCGTCTCGGCCTGTGCTTCCTCCGTTTCCGGCCAGATCACCATGAACTCGTCGCCGCCCCAGCGTCCGAGCGTGTCGACGTCGCGCAGGTGCTGCCCGATGGTGCGCGCGAAGGCGACCAGCACCTCGTCGCCCGCCTGATGGCCGTAGGTGTCGTTGATGTCCTTGAAGTTGTTCAGGTCGATCATCGCGAGGGTGAGCACGTGATCGAACCGCCGACAGCGCTCGATCTCGTCGTGCAGGATCCGGGACAGGTGGCGCCGGTTGTGAACCCCGGTGAGCGGATCGTGGATCGCGGCGCGCTGCAACTCTTCCATCAGCTTCGCGCGTTCGGAAATGTCGCGCACCACCGCCGTGAACTCGGTCCGCGCGCCGACGTTGATCTTGGCGATGGTCACCTCCACCGGAAACTCGGACCCGTCGCTGCGCAGACCCATCACCGACACGCGCGATTCCATCGGTCGCGACTTGATCGGCGAGCGCGCGAAGCCGTTGAGATAGCTCGCGTGTTTCTCGCGAAAGCGGGTCGGGATCAGGGTTTCCAGCTTGCGCCCGACGGCCTCCGACTTCGGCGTCTTGAAGATCTCGCTGGCCGCGTTGTTGAACAGCACGATGCGGTGGTTCTCGTCGACCGAGATGATGCCGTCATAGGCGGAATCGACCACGGCCTCGAAGCGGCTCTGCGTCTGGGTCAGCGAGGTTTCGAGCGACTTCTTGTCGGTGATGTCGATGCAGGTGTTGAGGACCCGGCGCGCGGCGCCGTCGCCGGCGAAGATCGGGCACAGCACGAAGCGCCACCATGTGACCCGGCCGCCCCGGTCGATCACGAATTCGGCTTCCGTCGTGCTTTGCGTCTTCAGGCAGGCCTCGATCTGCTCGAGAAGCGGAATGTAGATGTAGCGCGGCACGATGTGCGACAGCCGCGCCCCGCCGAGCTCATCGGGCGCGCGATCCAGCATGGTGGCGAACTGCCGGTTCGCCGCTGAAACATGGAAGTCCTCGTCCTCCATGCGCCTGTAGACCGCCACGCTTGCCCCGATGGCATTGACGAAGGCGCTCAGCAGTTTCTGGTTTTCTGGAAGGAAGGCCATGCGCAGCGACTTGGTTCCGGAATGCGAGTGTGGCGACGAAAACGTGAACATGGAGCGTGTCTCATCGACGCGGAGAGACACGTCAAACTACGTACCGGTGCAAGTAAAAACTTGATTCGCAATGGAAAACGACTGGTAGATTGACGCGGATCGGCCCGGATTTTCGCCTTTACGGCGCAAATGTTCGAAAATTACGCTGCGCGCACAAGAGTTTGGATTTGATCTGTGCGGTTCGTCCGGATCTCTGCACGTTGCGTCCGGCGTCGGCGGGGGGGCGGCCCGAGGGGCGGGATCAGTTCTTGCGGTCGACCGCGCCGACGTCGAGCAGGGGCGAGGCGTCGAGCGTTCCGGCATTGAGCATCGCGCCGACCCGTTCGAGCGACGCGACGATCATCGCCTGTTCCCAGTCCTCGAGCTTCTCGAACTGGCTGGCGAACACCTCCTGCAGCGGATCGGGCGCGGTGCGCAGTGTCTCGTGGCCGGCCTCGGTCGCCGCCACCCAGACGATGCGGCGATCCGTCTTGCCCCGGGTGCGCGTCACCAGCCCGCGGGCTTCCAACTTGTCGAGCAGCGACGTCGCCGTGGCCTGGCCGACGCCGGCGCGCGTCGCGATGCCCTTCGGCGTGATTTCGCCATGTTCGGCGATGATGGAGAGCACGATGTACTGCGGAGTCGTCAGCCCGGTCGCGCGCGCGAGCTTGCGCGCGTTCAGATCCGTGGCCCGCAGGATGCGCCTGAGGGCGATCAGGCTCGTTTGGACGCGATTCTCCATGCCCAGTCCCTTTATTTTTCGTTTCGGCCGTTGTTAGCAGACGAAGCGTCATTCGATAAGCGAACTTTTTGACCGCCATATCCTTCTGAGCTGGAAGCGTTTTCGCTGATTTTGCTCATTTTTTTGGCGCTGAAGGTTGAAAAATAGTTCGATAAACGTATTATCTCGCTCGAACGGAGACGAGGAGCCCATGAGCCTTACGCAAATCAAGCTCAAGCATCGTGCTGCTGACCGTGCCAATGACGGCATCACCTTCCGCCGCCCGACGGCGGAGGACGGAGCCGCAATCTGGCGGTTGATCGCCGAGTGCGATCCGCTGGACGAGAATTCGATGTACTGCAACCTTCTGCAGTGCGACCATTTCGCCGACACCTGTGTCGTCGCCGAGCGCGACGGGGAGATCGTCGGCTGGGTGTCCGCCTATCTGCTGCCCGACGCGCCCGACAGCGTGTTCGTCTGGCAGGTGGCCGTATCGCCGTCCGCCCAGGGTGCGGGCCTCGGCAAGCGCCTGCTGGGCGCGCTGCTGGCGCGCGACGCCTGCGCCGGGGTGCGTCATCTCAAGACCACCATCACGTCGGACAATGACGCGAGCTGGGCGCTGTTTTCCTCGCTCGCACGGCGCAGCGGCGCCAAGATGGAGCGTGAGCCCTACTATCGCCGCGACGCGCATTTCGACGGCGAGCACGCCACCGAGCACATGGTGACGTTGCGCTTCGAGGAGCGGGCCCGCAGCGCAGCCTGAGGCGCGCCCGAGCCAGGCCCGACGCGCCGCGCAGGATGCGCGGCGTCACGGCCGCTTTAACCCGATCTTTTGCACTTGAATCCCGAGAGGATTGCCATGACGACCGTCAAATCTGACGACCGTACGATCTTTGCGCGCCGCGAGTCCGAGGCGCGCAGCTACTGCCGCAGCTTTCCGAGCGTGTTCACGTCGGCGCGCGGCGCGACCCTTGTCGACTCCGACGGCCGCGAGCACATCGACTTTCTCGCCGGCTGTTCGTCGCTCAACTACGGTCACAACGACCCGGACATGAAGCAGGCGCTCGTCGACTACATGATGAGCGACGGCGTGACCCATGGTCTCGACATGCACACGGCCGCCAAGGCCGAGTTCCTGTCGACCTTCGAGCGTCTGATCCTGGCGCCGCGCGGCATGGACCACAAGGTGATGTTCACCGGCCCCACCGGTGCCAACGCGGTCGAGGCCGCGCTGAAGCTGGCGCGCAAGGTGACGGGTCGCACGAATGTCGTGACCTTCACCAACGGCTTCCACGGTGTGACGCTCGGCGCGCTCGCCGCCACCGGCAACAGCTACCATCGCGGCGGCGCCAACCTGCCGCTCGCCAACACCACGCGGATGCCCTTCGACGGCTATGTCGCCTCTGGCGCGGACGCGGCGGAGCTTCTCGACAAGATGCTCTCCGACCCGTCCGGTGGCATCGACGCGCCGGCTGCGATCCTGCTCGAGACCGTGCAGGGCGAGGGCGGCCTCAACGCGGCGAGCGCGGAGTGGGTGCGCCGGGTCGAGGAGATCGCGCGGGCCCATGGCGCGCTGCTGATCATCGACGATATCCAGGCCGGCTGCGGCCGCACGGGCACCTTCTTCAGCTTCGAGGACATGGGCGTGTCGCCGGACCTCGTGCCCATGGCGAAGTCGCTGTCGGGCTTCGGCCTGCCGTTCGCCGCGCTGCTGGTGAAGCCGGAGCACGACGTCTTCGGCCCGGCCGAGCACAACGGCACCTTCCGGGGCAACAACCATGCCTTCGTCACGGCGCGGGTCGCGCTGGAGAAGTTCTGGGCCGACGACAGCTTCCAGAAGGGGATCGCGGAACGCGCCGCCCTTCTGGAGGAGCGCCTGACGCGCATCGCGGCGATGCTGCCCGATGCCCGCCTCAAGGGGCGCGGCATGATGCGCGGCGTCGACGTCGGTACCGGCGAGCTCGCCTCGGAGATCTGCAAGCGCTGCTTCGAGGACGGCCTGATCATCGAGACGTCGGGCGCCCATGACGAGGTCGTCAAGGTGCTGGCCCCGCTCAACATCGACATGGCGCTGTTCGCGAAGGGGCTCGACATTCTCGAGGCCGCCGTCGCCGAACGCGTCGAGACAACGAAGATCGCTGCGGAGTAAGCGACATGATCGTCAGAGACTTTCACGAAGCCAAGAACACCGACCGCAAGGTCGGTGCCCAGCGGTGGAACAGCGTCCGCCTTCTCCTGAAGGACGACGGTATGGGCTTCAGCTTCCACATCACCACGATCGAGGCCGGGTCCGAGCACCGCTTCCACTACAAGCACCATCTGGAGAGCGTCTATTGCGTCTCCGGCAAGGGCTCGATCACGGATATCGCCACCGGCGAGACCCACGAAATCCGCCCCGGCGTGATGTATGCGCTCGACAAGCATGACGAGCACATCCTGCGCTGCGAGGAGGAGACCGTGTTCGCCTGCGTGTTCAACCCTCCGGTGACGGGCGACGAGGTGCACCGCGAGGACGGCTCCTACGCGCCGGCCGATACGGCGGCCTGACAGCGCCGCCACAGATTTACCGAGATCCGCTCCGGCGCCCCGCGCGCCGGAGCCCGCCGGGCGCGCGCCACGGAAGCGCGCGGGCCGACACGGCCATGTCCCAGGCGAGACCACACCCAAAGCCCCCTGATTTCGATCATGAGCGACAATCGGACTTCGCCTTCCACGTCTTCTCTCGTGTCGGACAATGACGCGCGTCCCGCCCCGACCGGGCATACGGTGGAAAAGATCGGCGGCACGTCGATGAGCCGGGCCCGCGAGCTGGTGGACACGATCCTCGTCGGCACGCGCGGCGAGGACGACCTGTATAACCGGGTCTTCGTGGTGTCCGCCTTCGGCGGCATCACCAACAAGCTGCTCGAGGACAAGAAGACCGGCAAGCCGGGCGTCTACGCGTTGTTCGCCGACGCCGACGAGGACCTCGGCTGGACCGAGGCGCTCAGCTCCGTCGCGCGCGAGATGCACCGCATCAACGCCGAGCTGTTCGACGAACTGGCGGACCGCGACGTGGCCGACGAATTCGTCCGCGAGCGCATCGAGGGCGCGCGCGGCTGTCTGATCGACCTGCAGCGCCTGTGCTCCTACGGCCACTTCAACCTGGCCGAACACATGCAGACGATCCGCGAGCTGCTGTCGGGCCTCGGCGAGGCGCATTCGGCGCATGCGCTGACGCTGCTGCTGCGCCGGGCCAACGTCAACGCCCGCTTCGTGGACCTGTCGGGCTGGCGCGACGAAAGCCAGCCGGATCTGGCCGAGCGCATCGGCAACGCCATGGCGCGCATCGACCTGGAGCGCGAACTGCCCATCGTCACCGGCTATGCCCAGTGCAGCGAGGGCCTGATGGGCGAGTACGACCGCGGTTATTCCGAGGTGACCTTTGCCAATATCGCCGCGCAGACCGGCGCGCGCGAGGCGATCATTCACAAGGAATTCCACCTCTCCAGCGCCGACCCGCGTCTGGTGGGCGCGGACAGCGTGCGCAAGATCGGCCGCACCAACTACGATGTGGCCGACCAGCTGTCCAACATGGGCATGGAGGCGATCCACCCGAACGCCGCCAAGACGCTGCGCCAGGCCGGCGTGCCGCTGCGCGTGACGAACGCCTTCGAGCCCGAGGACCCGGGCACGCTGATCGACGCCGAACCGGCGGATACGGCCGGCGTGGAGATGGTCACCGGTCTGCCGGTGTCCGCGCTCGAGCTCTTCGAGCAGGACATGGTCGGCGTGAAGGGCTATGACGCCGCGATCCTCGACGTGCTGACGCGCCACAACGTGCGCATCGTGTCGAAGGTGTCGAACGCCAATTCGATCGTGCATCACGTCGAGGCGCCGCTGAAGCACCTCAAGCGCGTGGAGCAGGATCTGATGAAGCGCTACCCGTCCGCGCGCATCGCCACGCGGCGCTCGGCCATCGTGTCGGTGATCGGGCGCGACCTGAGCGGGCTGAAGGTCATGCTCGGCGGCCTCAAGGCGCTCGACGCGGACGGCATCGAGGTGATCTCCGCGCAGGAGACGGGCCGCAAGGTCGACGTGCAGTTCGTCGTCTCGGCCCGCGACAAGGATGCGGCCATCAAGACGCTGCATCGCACCTTCTGCGAGAGCGACGCGCGCTCCGGCGACGGCGATCTGCGCCACGCCGCCTGAGAGGCCCGGGACGCAATCGGCTGACTTCGGAACGGGCGCCGGTGGGATCTTCCCCCGGCGCCCGTTTGCATTGGAAGGATCGCGTGATCCGGCGCGCCGGTCAGCGCGGCGGGTCCGCGGCCGGCGCGGGGGGCGTCTGCAGCAGCGCCGCGAAGGGCGCAAGGCGGGGACGTCCGCTGGCCCATACGGCGGTGTCGAGATCCCAGCGCCGGCGCACCACCAGCCAGGCCGCCACCGCGTTGACCGTCAGCCCGCTCGTATAGGCGATGCCGATGGCCAGCACGCCGAGCTGCGGCGTCAGGGTGACCACGAGACCCGCCGAGAGGGCGAGCGAGGTGCCGAGGATCGCCAGGATGGTGCGTTGCTGGCGGTGGCTGGCCAGGATCGACATCGCCGGCCCGAAGGCGGAGCGCACGAGGAAGGCCAGCGAGATCAGCATCAGCAGGCCATGCCCTTGCGTGAAGGAGGGATCGAACACGGAGAGCACCAGGCTTCCGAGCAGGGCCAGTCCGACGAGCGCGCAAACCGAATAGCCCACCGACAGCCAGTTGGTCATCGCCACCGTGTCGCGCGTGCGCGCCTCGTCGGCGCTGGCCATCGCGTGAAACAGCTTCGGCTGGAAGATGCTGTAGATGGAACGCATGCCGAGCCCGGCGAGCAGGCGGATGCGGAAGCACACATGCAGCAGCGCGACCTCCGCCGGGGCGAGGAAGAAGGCGGCCGCGATCAGGTGGAACTCGATCACATAGTCGGAAACGAGCGAGATCGAGAACCATGTCGGCGCCAGCTCGCGCCAGCGGGCGAGGTCGAGCTGCGGGCGCGGCAGGCCGCCCCCGGGGCCGAGTGCCGCGATGCCGCGCCACAGGAAGACGAGCTGCGCGAGCGCCGCCGCCCATACGACGATTGCGGCGAGCACGAGCAGGCTGGTGCCGGACGGCGCGACGCCCGCCAGGATCGCGCCGACGAGCAGCGCCAGCATGGTCACCGGGCGCATCAGGCTTTCGGGCAATTGCGCGGCGACCTGGCGTTGCAGCCCGCCGAGGATCGAGCCGTTGAGGGTCAGAAGCGCTGCACCCGGCGCGATCACCGCCACGGCGATGAGGCCGGAATGCCCGAGCGAGGGGATCAGCGGTTGGATCGCATCGCCGAAGACGACGACCGCCGCGGCGAGCGCGCTGCCGAGTATCAGCAGCAGGACAAAGCCGGTGAGCGCCAGTCCGAGGATCTTGCCCGGCTGATTGCGCGCCTGATACTCGGCGGTGAGCATCTGCGCGAAGGCGGGCAGCCCGAGCACCAGAAAGAGCGCCACAAGGGCGGCCGACGACAGACTCACGGCATAGAGCGCCAGCGCTTCCGTTCCCACATGGCGGGTGATCAGGAGCGCGGTGAGAAAGCCGCAGGCCGCGCCGAAGAGGCGCGCGCCGGTCAGGGTCGAGATCTTGGCGAAGAGACGGAACATGGCGTCGGCCTCAGCCCGGCCGCGCCGGCCCGCGCAGCGTGTCGAGAAACACGCGCACCGCCCGCCGGGCATCGCGCGCCTTGAGCGCCAGCGGCGCGACCCGGCGGGTCACGGGACCGCCGGCGATCCAGTGCCAGGCGGCCTCCTCGCCGATGCGGCCCTGCTTGCCGACGAGGCCGCGCTTGAACTGGTGCAGGCTGCTGTCCTTCGAATTGGCACCGATCAGATCGTACCAGAGGAGGCGCGGTTCGCCGCACAGGTATTCGATGGCCTTCCACTGCATGAAGAAGCCGGCCTTGAGCGGCAGCGCGGCATCGCTCGACGCGCCATAGAGATAGGTGGCGCGGTCGCCGAGCCGGTCGATCACGGCGGCCGCCACCGGCGCGCCGTTCTTGCGCACGACCAGAATGCGCGGGCGCGGCAGGGGCGTGTCGGCGGCCATGCGGTGGCGGATCGCGGTGACCGGGTTGTAGTCCATCAGTCCCTTGCGGGCGACCATCTCCCGGTACAGCGCATAGAAGGTGTCGAAGCCCTCGACCGTATCCTCGAAACCTGCCGTCAGGCCGGCCTGTTCGGACTTCTTGATGTGCGCGCGGGTTTTCTGGTTGAAGCTCGTGCGCACCTCGTCCGCCGGGATCGACACATCGACGAAATAGCGCTCCGGCGACACCGGCCGGTCGACGACGCGAAACCCGAGACGGGCGAAGACGCTGTTGTAATCGAAGGCGTCGGTCGGTTCGGCCCGCGGCAGCATCAGCAGCAGCCCGCCGCGCGTGAGCGCGAGCTCCTCGGCGAGCGCGCGATAAAGCTCCGGCACAACGCCGAAGTCCGGCGCGCGGCCCGCAAGCCGCCACATCGGGCCGCCCTGCACCTGATGCACCACGAGGCCCGGCACCGGAGAGGGCATGCGCCGGGCCAGCGCGGCGCCGATCAGATCGTCGCCGCGATAGACCGCCAGCCGGCGGAAGGCGTCGCGCGGGAACCGGCCGTCGTAAAAGGACTGGAGCTGTTCCTGCACGACATCGTCGAAGCGCGCGGCGAGCGCGTCCCATTGATCGGCGGGAACGTCCAGCACCGAGGTCGCGGCCTTGCAGGACCTGACGACAGCCGACGGGCGCAGGCCCGCGTCGGTGCGGGACAGCGTCAGCGACGGCGAGGGGGCGGGCATGTGCATCGGGGTCAGGCTTTCCGGGTCAGATGCGCGGTGGAGGCGCGCGCGGGGGCCGGGTGCGCGGCGGTCTTGCGGCGGCGGGTGAGTTTGCCGATCAGGGGCAGTTCGTCGCAGATCTGCAGCAGGCCCGGGACCGGATCGCGCCAGGTGAAGCCCACATCGACATCCGCGCGCAGCGCGGTGGCGAAGGCCGACGTCACCGCCCGCAGATACGCGCCAAGCGCAAGGCCGCCGAGATTATAGGCGCCCTTGTGGACCTGCAGGTCGCGCGCCAGCCAGGAATAGGCGACGCCGGCGCGCCCCTCGACCAGGGGCGCGGGCGCCGGGGAGGGCGGCGCGGTGGCGAGATCGAACAGGAAGCCGGTGAGATCCAGCCCGCAGTATTCCGGGACCGCATGATTGCCGGCGATGCGGGCGTTGATCTCCAGGAAGGAGCGCGTGCCGGTGTCGGGATCGACCAGAAACTGCGCGCAGCCGATGCCCGTGTAGTCGAGGGCGGCGATCAGTCGCTCGCAATCGCGCTTGAGCGCCGGGTCGAGCGGCAGCGTCACGCCGTCGAGCGCGAGGCCGGACCCGTCGGCGCGGTCGGTGCGGGTGATGAGCGCATGCAGAACCCGCTCGATGCGCCCGTTGCGGGCGGCGAAATAGACGTTGTGGCGCGGGCCCTCGGCCTTCTTCTGCAGCAGCAGGAGTTCGTGGCCCGCCGGCCAGAGCGAGAAATACGTGGCGAAGTCCTCCGCGTCCGTCACCGTGATCGCCTTGTTGTCGAACAGCAGCGTGTCGGCCGAGGCCGGGCGGATGACGAGCGGAAAGCCGATGGCGTGGGCGTGTCGGGTCAAGGCGTCGAAATCATGCACCTCCGCGAAAGGCGCGATCGGCACATCGCAGTTGCGCGCGAGCTCCATCATGAAGCGCTTGTCGAGGCAGCGGCGCACCAGATCCGGGTCGGGCGCGACGAGGCGCACATGCGCCGGCAGCCTCATGTCGTGTTCGGCGAAGAAACGCACCGCCGGTTCGGCGACCGGCAGGACCGCCGTGACGTCGCCGCGCGCGGCGAGGAAACCGGTCAGCGCGCGGGCGAAGTCCTCCGGCGCGCGCGACAGCGAGGGGTGATCCCAGGTCTCGTCGACCGCGCGGGACTTTTCCGCGTCGCCCTCGTAGCCCTCCAGCCCGCAGACGATGCGATGCCCGCGCGCCTTGAGCCGCCGGGCGATCACCTGCGTCGGGCGATAGTTGCCGAGCAGCAGCACCGCGCCCTTCGGGCTTTCGGTCCTTGTCGGATGTGTCATGACGCCTGTCCCTGCAACTGAACGACCGCGCCCGGCCGCCAAAGCGCGGCGGCGGGTCTCGAACTTGGCGTCGAGACTAGCCCGCCGGCCCTGCGGCCCGGTTAACCGAGGGCGGCGATACCCCCTGAGGTCACGGGCTTTTCCCGCGCGTGGTAAACGCGGTGTTGCCGGGCGGGGCAGGGGTGCGCCGCACGCGCAATTGCATGCGCACACCATCGTGCATTGCGTTATCGGGCCTCGTTCGGCGGATCGTCGAAGCCCCACTCGAGGAACTCCTCGAACGTGCGCGGGTGCACCCTGTCGGCGATGATTGTCAGGATCTCGCCGGTTGAGTGGGCAAACTCGCGCATGCGCCGCCAGGCCGCGTGATCCTTGGGGGACAGCAAGTCCGCGCCATGCTCTTTGACGTGCATCTTGAATCTTTCGAACTCGTCCTTCCAGTGCGCGGCATGCCGGAGCCGCCCCATCGGGCTCCATATATCCACGTCGCCAATCGTGAACACACGCACGCGGTCCAGGAAGGCGTCTTCCTCCTGTTGCGCGGTGCGCCAGATCTCAAACAGTTCGAACATACAATTCGACGACTTGAGATACCTGTAGCTCAGAAAGACGAACACGCGGTCGCCTGCACCGATCCGCCTCATGAATTTCGAGATGCTGTCGCCGAAGCCGAGATCGTCCTTGTCGCGGACGATGTGGATGCCGCGCCGCCCGTAGTCTGCGCAAAGGCGGTCGACGTCGGCCTCCCGTTTTCTTCCCTCAGGCGTCTTGTCGTCGGCCCAGGCATAGGACACGAAGTATTCGGGATCGGCCGGCTTGGCCTGGGAAAACGACAAGGCACGCTCCTCGGTCTGCTCTTCTTCGCGGACACCGCCCGCCCGGGGCAGAGCGTCATTGCCCTTGACGGTAAGCGACACGCCGAAACGGGCGGCCTGCCGTTTCACGATCCCGGTCATATGGTCCAGAAGCTTCGGACGGGCGGCGGAGGTTGGCTGCCGTGGCCGCGCGCGCAGCACGATGTTTCCGCTCCAGCTGTCGGGGTCCGGGCGTTGCTGCTCGATCAGGATTTCAGCGCCGGACCCGTCCTCGAAGACGGAAAGCCCGGTCGCCCAATAGTCGCCATCGACGCCGGCCTGTTGCCCGATCTCCGCGATGATGCCGCGGATGAGCGTTTCGGGAAGAACATCGCAGGCGAAGTCGGCCCGCCGATCGCGGTCGTCCTCGGTGTCCCACAGCCGCGTCACGTGCCCTGGACGCTCCGTGGGCAGGAGTTCCGGCGCGATATAGTCGATCATGTCGGGATCGCTGGCATGGGCGTTGCGATGGGCAAAGCAGATGCCGCAGCTTTCCATCATCGAGAGGAACACGCGCTGCTCCTCAGGCTCATAGTCCTTGTCCCAGAGATAGACCCCCAGATCCGGCCGGGTGAAACGTCCGCCGGCGTTCTTGAGCGCGCGGTAGCACAGACCCCGGTGAAAGACGGCATAGATCGCTTCCAGCGCCCATTGCTGATCGAGAATGATCTTGTCGTGCAGGATCCCGTCCCCGTGGAACACCGTCCCGGCATTGTGCAGGAACCTCAGCAGCATCGCCGGATCGGAGATGTCGCCGGTTTTGTCGCAAAGCCGCAGATAGGTCGCGTAGCTCAGGGTCTGATGTTTGCGCTCCTTGGTGGGCCGCGCCACATCCTCCGCGCGCCAGGCTTCCAGTTGCGTTTTCACCGCCGCGCGACCGGGGCCGATCAGGGGTGGATTGAAGCTGGTGTAGGCCCGGTTCAGATCCTCTTTGAGCGCCGCGAAGCCATGCCCGTCGCGCGCACTTGTATGAAGGACGCGCTTGAAGCCGGAGAACCCCTTGAGCGCCTCCCGGGCCGGGTCCGGCAGGTCGCGTTCGTCCTCGATCGCGTCGCATTGCGTCTGCACGACCAGGACGGGGGCGTCGTCGCCGGCGAACTGGCGCACGTGATCGAGCCAATAGGCGAGCGGAAAGTTGCGAAACCGCAGGCCGTCATGCTCATGGGTGTCGCTGTCCTCCATTGCCGGGGTCCAGCAGATCACGAAGACGGCGCGGCTGCGCAGGAAGAGCGCATGCGTGCCGTGATAGATGTCCTGCCCGCCGAAATCCCAGACATGGAACCGCGCGGGATCGCCGGCTGGGCGCCCGGGAACGGCGAGATCGGCGACAAGAATGCCATGCGTGGAGTCGGCGTTTTCCTCGAAACCTTCGCCGCGCAGACGCCGCACGAGTTGGGTTTTTCCCACCCGCCCGTTGCCGAGGATCATGAGCTTGGCATCGCTCATCTCTACCGGCGCGTCGCCCAGATCGGCGAGATGCGCGCGCAGGGACTGGAGGCAGTTATCTATAGGGGAAGAAGACAGGACCTCGGGCGGAAGTCCCGGGATCCTTGTTCTGTGGAAACGGAGGTTTTGAAGTGTGTCCTTCATCCAGAACTCGGGCGGTGGCGGCGTTTCGATCTTCAGGCCGGAACAGTGAAGGATTTGCAGCGCCGTGAGGCCGGCGATCGGGGTGAGGTCGCTGACCTTTGTGTCGGAGCAGCCGATTTGCTCTAGGCGCTTTAACCTCGAGAGCGGGGTCAAATCTGCTACTTTTGTGTTGCTGAACGCTAGAATTCTTAGTGTGAGGATTCTCTCGAGCGGCGCGAGATCGTCCACTCTTGTATCAAAGCAGCCAAGATGTTGCAGTTGGGGCAAATCCTTGAGTGGCACGAGGTCGACAATTCTGGTGGAGGCGCACTCCAATGATCGCAGTCCTATCAGATCTTGTAGTGGTATGAGGCTGGAAACATTGGTTCCAGTGAAATTGAGGTGTTGTAATCTGGAGAGGGGTTGGATCGGTGTGAGGTCGGTCACCAAAGTGAATTTGCAGGAAAGAAATGTTAATCTTGTTAGTTTTTTAACCGGAGATAGATCTTTGATCTGAGTACTGGAGCACCCGAGGCTCTGCAACTTCGTTAGGGCTGCGATCGGCGTTAGGTCTTTTACCTGCGTCCCAGAGCACTCGAGGCTCTGCAAATTCGTTAGGGTTGCGATCGGCGATAGGTCTTTTACCTGCGTCCCAGAGCACTCGAGGCTCTGCAACTTCGTTAGGGCTGCGATCGGCGTTAGGTCTTTTACCTGCGTCCCGGAGCACTGAAGGTTCTTTAACGCCGTTAGTGTCGCGATTGGCGAGAGGTCTGTGACCTGCGTAATGGAGCAGTTTATGCTCTGCAGCGCCGTTAGCTCTTGGAGCGCGGACAGATCAGCGACTTCAGTTCTGGAGAACGCGAGGCATTGCAATTCTGCCAATCCTTGAAGTGGGGTCAGATCGTCTATTTCACTTCCAGAAAAGTCGAGAGCCCGCAGCTGCATCATCCCTCGTGTTGGCGATAGGTCGCGAACTCTTGTGTGGTGTAGCGTTAGGTTCTCCAGATATACAAGTTCTTTGAGCGGCTCTATGTCGATCACCGCCGTTTCTGAAAAGTCGAGTATTTGCAGGTTTCTTAGGCTATCGATAGAAGTTAGATCTGTGATCGATGTATGCGAGAAAGTGAGGCCCAGCAATTGAGGGAGATCTGTGACCGGCTTGAGATTGCGGATCTTAGTGTGATCACACACGAGGTAAACGAGGTTCGCGGATTTTCGAAGTGGCGAGAGGTTGTCCACAAGTGTGAAGGCGCAGTTTAGACCCCGCATGTGATCAAGGTCGTGAAGCGGGGACAGGTCTGAAATTGGCAACCAACTCAGGTCAAGCACTTCCAGACGCGATAGCGCGGATGAAAATTCGCTTGGTAACGTCTGAAACACGTTCGCTGTTTGTTTGTCGTCTTCAGTGACTCTGAACCACGGCATTTTCCGGGCGTTTGCCGACAGGCCGAGAAAGAGCCGTTTCAGCCATGTCAACTCCAGAACCTCCGGCGGAAACGCCTGCAAGGCCAGACCGCCGAGGTCGAGCTCCTCGTTTCGGGCTGCCTTGCACGCCGCGATCCGGCGCCGGGCTTCTTCCTCTCCGGCGGCCATCCGATCCTTGTCAGACAATGCCCATATCCTTCAATCGACGACTCGAATGCCGCGATCACAGCATACGGCCGACGACAGGCGCAACGGACACGGGTAAGAGGCAGGAAAGGCGGGATAACGCATAAGGCCGCAGCATCGTCAATGCGCGGCGTGGTCAAGATCTGTCAATGTCGGGAGGACAATCAAACAGGAGCGTGGTGGCTCCCCGGGCCGGACTCGAACCAGCGACCCAGCGGTTAACAGCCGCTTGCTCTACCAACTGAGCTACCGGGGATCACGCTTGGCGATGCAGTGCATCGCGTCGGTGGCGAGCTTCTAGCAAATCCCGTCCCGATTTGCCAAGCCTTTTGTCGGAAAACTTTTCCACAGCGCGGGCGTTGGCCATCGCGGCAGCGCCATGGGGTGGCGGCGCGGTTGTCGGTGCGCGGGCTTGCAGGTTTGCAGTGGGCGGCGCGGCGCGTGGCGTGCGTGCCCGCTCTTGTTGAAGCCCGTCCGGCGCGGTAAGGATAGGCATGTCCGGTCTTCCCGCAGCGGACGAAGTCCGCGGGAGGAGAAATTCGGAATGCGGTGGGGGAGGACCCAATCAGGGCTCCCGAATCCGCAGCTGCCCCCGCAACTGTGAGCGGCGAGCCTTCCTGCATGACCACTGGGCGACAAGCCCGGGAAGGGCAGGGCCGGGCGACGACCCGTAAGCCAGGAGACGAGCCGGCCGAAACCGCGTCACGCGCCGTCGGGTGGACGGCAGGAGGGCTCCATGATTCGTCTCGCAGTCGCCGGGCCTCCCCCCGGCGCAGGTGATTTCCCGTTCCCGCACCCGCCGGGCCGTGTCCCGGCCGCGTCGCGCGCCGCGCCATGACGGAGGCCGCCCCGGCCGTGCGCAGCGTGCTGGTGACCGGCGGCGCGCGCTCCGGCAAGAGCCTTTTCGCCGAAGGGCTCATCCGTGCCAGCGGCCGCGAGCCCGTCTATGTCGCGACCTGCGGCGCCTTCGATGCCGAGATGGAGGCGCGCATCGCCCGCCATCGCGATCAGCGCGGCCCCGGGTGGACGACAATCGAGGAACAGCGCGCCGTCGCCGAGGTGATCGCCCGCGAGGCCGCGCCCGATCGCGCCGTGCTGGTCGACTGCCTGACGCTGTGGCTGTCCAATTGTCTCTTCGCCGAAGCCGATATCCCCGCCGAGGTGGCCGCGCTCGCCGAGTCCGTGCGCGGCGCGGCCGGGCCTGTGGTGCTCGTCACCAATGAGGTCGGCTCCGGCATCGTGCCCGAAAACGCGCTCGCCCGGCGCTTCCGCGACGAACAGGGCCGCCTCAACCGCATGATGGCCCAGGCCTGCGAGGCGGCGGTGCTCGTCGCCGCCGGCCTGCCGCTCGTCCTCAAACCGAACGCCAGCCAACCGGAGATCCGCCTATGACCGCATCCGCAAAGGCGCCGAAGCCGAAAATCCCCGCCACCATCGTCACCGGCTTTCTGGGGGCGGGCAAGACGACACTGCTCGCCAACCTCCTGCGCGAGGCCAGGGGGCAGCGCATCGCGCTCATCGTAAACGAGTTCGGCGACATGGGCTTCGACGGCGCGCTGGTCGACGGCTGCGCCGATCCCGATTGCGCGGCCGACGATGTGGTGGAACTCACCAACGGCTGCATCTGCTGCACGGTGGCCGACGATTTCCTGCCGACCATGGAAATGCTGATCGACCGGGACGAGGCGCCCGATCACATCGTCATCGAGACGTCGGGGCTGGCGCTGCCGCAGCCGCTGGTGCGGGCCTTTTCCTGGCCGAGCGTCAAGACGCGCGTCACCGTCGACGCGGTGGTGACGGTGGTCGACACGGCCGCCGTGGCCGAAGGCCGGGTCGCCAGCGACGAGGCGGCGGTCGCGGCCCAAAGGGCGGCCGACGACGCGCTCGACCACGACAGCCCGGTCGAGGAACTCTTCGAGGACCAGCTGCGCTGCGCCGATCTCGTGGTGCTCAACAAGGCGGATCTGGTCGACGCCGCCGCGCTGGAGGCGGTGCGGGCGAAGGTCGCCGCGCGTCTGCGCCCGGCGGTGGAGATCGTCGCGGCGGAAAAGGGCGTCCTCTCGGCCGACGTGCTGCTCGGGCGCGGCAGCGCCTCGGAAGACGACATGACGGGCCGCGAAAGCCATCACGAGAGCGGTCACCACCCCCACCACCACGACGATCACGACGACCACGATCATCACCATCATCACGACCACGATCACGACGACTTCGAAAGCCATGTGATCGCGGTGCCTGCCGTGGCGTCGCTCAAGGATCTGGAGGCGCGCGTCGCCGCCGCGATGGCGCTTCCCGGCGTCTTGCGGATCAAGGGTGCCGTCGCGGTTTCTGGCAAGGCGGCACCCGCCATGGTGCAGGCGGTCGGCCCGCGGGTGGAGGCATGGTTCGCCCGCGACGCGCGCGCGCCCGGCCATCTCGTGGCGATCGGGGTCGCCGGCTTCGATGTCGCGCGTGTGCGTGGACTGCTCGCCGAGGCGGACGCCGCCTGAGGCCGGCATCGGACGGGGCGCGCGCATGCATATTCTCGCCGGCCGCAGCGGGGCGATCGATCAGGGCGACGAGGCGGTCGACCTGGAGCAGTCGCCCGCCGATCTTCTCGTCCTGTCGGCCGCCGACACGGAGCTGTCGGCGCTGGCGGCCGCCGCCGAGCGGCTCGGGGAGCGGGCGCCGGGGTTGCGGCTTGCCAGTTTCCTGGCGCTGTCGCATCCCTATTCGGTGGACCTTTATGCCGAGACGACGGCACAGGGCGCGCGGCTGATCGTGCTGCGGCTGCTCGGCGGCGCGGAATACTGGCCCTACGGGCTGGAGCGGCTGACGGAACTGGCGCGCGGCCATGGCATTGCGCTCGCCGTGATGCCCGGTGACGACCGCTGGGACGCCGATCTCGCGGCCCGCTCCACGCTGGAGGCGGGCGCGGTCGAGCGGCTGTGGCGCTATCTGGTCGAGGGCGGGCCGGAGAACGCCGACAACATGCTGCGCTATGCGGCGCATCTTCTTGAAGGTGCGGCGGAGCCCGATCCGCCGCGTCCGCTGTCGCGCGCGGGTCTTTATCTGCCGGGGGTGTCGGCGCCCGGGCTTTCCGATCTCACGGCCACCTGGGACGATGCAGAGGCCCCTGTCGCGGCGCTCGTGTTCTATCGGGCGCTGCTGCAGGGCGGGCAGACCGCCCCCGTCGACGCGCTGGTGGCGGCGTTCCGGGAGCGCGGCCTCAACCCGCTGCCGGTCTTCGTCGCCTCGCTGAAGGAGGCGGAATCGGCCGGCGTTCTGGCGGCGCTGTTCGAGGCCGCGCCGCCGGACGTGGTGGTTAATGCCACTGCCTTCGCCGTGTCGAAGGCGGGGCGCGCGCATGAGCCGACCCCACTTGATGCGCCAGGCGCGCCCGTGCTTCAGGCGATCTTCGCCTCGTCCTCTCAGGACGGGTGGAACGACGCCGATCAGGGCCTGTCGATCCGCGATCTCGCCATGCATGTGGTGCTGCCCGAGGTCGACGGACGCATCACCACGCGGGCCGTCTCCTTCAAGGAGCAGGGAGAACGCGACACCTTGACCCAGTCGCGGCCCGTGCGCTTCGTGCCGAAGGCGGACCGCATCGGCTTTGTTGCCGATCTCGCCGCGCGCTGGGCGCGGCTGCGCCAAATGCCGGCAGCGGAGAAGAAAATCGCGCTGGTGCTCGCCAATTATCCCAACAAGGACGGACGGCTGGCGAATGGCGTCGGCCTCGACACGCCGGCCTCCTGCGTCAACGTGCTGGCCGCCCTCGCCCGCGAGGGTTACCGCGTCGAGGGGCGGCCGGCCGACAGCGCGGCGCTGATGGAGGTCATCAGTTCCGGGCCGACCAACGCACTCGCCGACCGCACGGTGCGCACCGGCGGCGCGACGCTCGATCTCGACATCTATCGCGACCACTTCGCGCGGCTGCCCGCGCGCGTTCGCGATGCGGTCACCGACCGCTGGGGCGCGCCGGAGCGCGACCCGCATGTGGCGGAGGGCGCCTTTCGGCTCGCGGTCACGACCTTCGGGCAGGTGGTCGTCGGCATCCAGCCGGCGCGCGGCTACAACATCGATCCGAAGGAGACCTATCACGACCCGGATCTGGTGCCGCCGCATCACTATTTCGCCTTCTACATCTGGCTGCGCGCGGTTTTCGGGATCGATGCGGTGGTGCATCTGGGCAAGCACGGCAATCTGGAATGGCTGCCGGGCAAGGCGCTGGCGCTGAGCGCGGCCTGCTACCCCGAGGCCGTGCTCGGCCCCGTGCCGAACGTCTATCCCTTCATCGTCAACGATCCGGGCGAGGGCGCGCAGGCCAAGCGCCGTACCTCGGCCGTCATCGTCGATCACCTGACGCCGCCGCTGACGCGCGCCGAAAGCCACGGCGTCGCCGCCGAACTCGAGGTGCTGCTCGACGAGTATTATCTGGCCCAAGGCGTCGATCCGCGCCGGCTCAAGGCGCTGACCCGCGATATTCTCGATGCCGCGACGCGCGCCGGGCTCGATGCGGACATCGGCCTCACCGACGCGATGGACGAGGAGACCCGTCTCGCCCGGCTCGACGCGCATCTGTGCGACCTGAAGGAATTGCAGATCCGCGACGGGCTGCATGTGCTGGGCGAAGCGCCGCGGGGGCGGCTGCTGACCGATCTGCTGGCCGCGCTGGTGCGCGTGCCGCGCGGCGCGGGCGCGGGCAATGCGGGACTGACGCGGGCGCTGGCGCAGGATCTGGGTCTCGCGCCCGCGTCGTCCCGGCCAAGCGAAGCGCGCGCCGGGATCACGAGCCAGACAGACTTCGACCCGCTCGACTGCGCCTTCGAGGCCGAGTGGAGAGGCCCGCGCCCGGCGGCGCTCACGGCTGTGTCCGATGCGCCCTGGCGCAGCGTCGGCGACACGGTCGAGCGGCTGGAACTGCTGGCCGCGCGTCTGGTCGAGGCGGGGACGGCGCCGGAAGGCTTCGCGGCGACCGCCGCCGTGCTGGAGGAAATCCGCACGCGCATCGCCCCGGCGGTTGCGGCCTCCGGCGACAATGAGATCGCGGCCGTGGTCGACGCGCTCGCCGGACGTTTCGTGCCGCCGGGGCCGTCCGGCGCGCCGACGCGCGGACGGCCCGACGTGCTGCCGACGGGGCGAAATTTCTATTCCGTCGATGTGCGCGCGGTGCCGACCGAAACCGCCTGGCGGATCGGCGCGGCGAGCGCCGAGCGGCTGGTCGAGCGGCATTTCCAGGACGAGGGCGACTACCCGCGCGCCGTGGTGCTGTCCTGCTGGGGCACGGCCAACATGCGCACCGGGGGTGACGACGTCGCCCAGGCGCTGGCGCTGATCGGCGCGCGGCCGAAGTGGGAACCGGGGTCGGGCCGGGTGACCGGCTTCGACATCCTGTCGCTGTCCGAGCTCGGCCGCCCGCGCGTCGACGTCACGCTGCGGGTGTCGGGCTTCTTCCGCGATGCCTTCCCGCACCAGATGGATCTGTTCCAGTCGGCGGTCGCCGCCATCGCCGCGCTGAACGAGCCTGCCGACGCCAATCCCCTGGCCGAGGCGATCAAGCGCGAGACCCGCCGGCGCACGGCCGAGGGCGAGAGCGCGGAGGCGGCGGCCCGCGCCGCCACCTTCCGCGTGTTCGGCTCGAAGCCCGGGGCCTATGGCGCGGGCTTGCAGGCCCTGATCGACGAGGGCGGGTGGGAGGCGCGTGCCGATTTCGCCGACGCGTTCCTCGCCTGGGGCGGTTATGCCTATGGTGGCGGTGTGCAGGGCGAGGGCGCGCGGGATGCGCTGGAAGACCGCTTGTCCGGGGTCGACGCGGTGCTGCACAATCAGGACAACCGCGAGCACGACCTGCTCGATTCCGACGATTACTACCAGTTCGAGGGTGGATTGGCGGCAACGGTCGAGACGCTGAAGGGCGAAGCGCCGAAGGTCTATCACAACGACCATTCGCGCCCCGAGCGCCCGGTGATCCGCACGTTGGGCGAGGAGATCGGCCGGGTGGTGCGGGGTCGCGCGGCGAACCCCAAGTGGATCGCCGGCGTGATGCGCCATGGCTACAAGGGCGCCTTCGAGATCGCCGCGACGGTCGATTATCTCTTCGCCTTCGCCGCCACCACCAACGCGGTGGGCGACCATCATTTCGACCAGCTCTATGACGCCTATCTGGACGATCCGCGCGTGCGGGACTTTCTCGCCGAGGCCAATCCGAAGGCGCTTGAGGAAATCGCGGCGCGCTTCCGCGAGGCGGTGGAGCGCGGCCTTTGGACGCCGCGGCGCAATTCGACGCGCGCGGCGCTGACAATCGAACAGGGGGAGACGATCGGGTGAGCGACAGGAAAGCCGAGATGAGTGACGCGGAGCTCAACGCGCGCCACGCGGAAAAGATGCGCAAGAAGAAGGCCGCGCGCGACAAGATCATGGCCACCAAGACCATCGAGAAGGGCCTGGTGATCGTCCACACCGGCAAGGGCAAGGGCAAGTCGACGGCGGGCTTCGGCATGGTGTTCCGCTCGCTCGGCCATGGCCACAAGGTCGCCGTGGTGCAATTCGTCAAGGGGCGCATCGAGACCGGCGAGCGCATGGCGCTGGAGCGCTTTTCCGATCTGGTGACGATCAAGCGCATGGGCGAGGGCTTCACCTGGGAAACCCAGGACCGCCAGCGCGACATCGACGCGGCGCGTCAGGCCTGGGAAGCGGCCAAGGAGATGATCCGCTCCGGCGACTATCGCCTCGTGCTGTGCGATGAACTCAACATCGTCCTGCGCTACGATTACCTGCCGATCGAGGAGGTGGTGGCCTTCCTGCGCGACGAGAAGCCCGAGGACGTGCATGTCGTCGTCACGGGCCGCAACGCCAAGGACGAGCTTCTGGAGATCGCCGACCTCGTCACCGAGATGACGCAGGTGAAACATCCCTTCCGCTCCGGCGTGAAGCCGCAGGAGGGGATCGAGTTTTAGAACGAGGCGGACGAAGCAATTGGGGGCAAGATGAAACTCTTCGACAGCAGCACGCGCCGGGCGTCGCCGGATCACGGGGAGCTCGTGCGCCGCTATGAACTGGTGCGCACGCTGGTGGAGTTTCTGGCCGCCGTGTTCTTCGTCATCGGCAGCGTGTTCTTCTTCTACGACAGCCTGCTCTATGCCGGCACGTGGTTGTTCCTGATCGGCTCGATCCTCTTCGCCGTGCGTCCGACCATCCGGCTGGCGCTGGAGCTGCACCTCACGCGCCTGCCCGTGCCGGACGAATTCCGCCCCTATGGCGCGCGGCTCGAGGAGCAGGATCGCCCGTGAGCGCGAGGCGGCCGCCCGCCCTGATGATCCAGGGGACCGGATCGAATGTCGGCAAGAGCCTGATCGTCGCCGGCCTGTGCCGGCTGTTCGCCAACCGGGGGCTGAGGGTGCGGCCCTTCAAGCCGCAGAACATGTCCAACAACGCCGCCGTGACCGCCGACGGCGGGGAGATCGGCCGGGCGCAGGCGGTGCAGGCGCTGGGCGCGCGCGTGCCCTTGAGCGTGCACATAAACCCGGTGCTCCTGAAACCGGAAACGGACGTCGGCGCGCAGGTGATCGTGCAGGGCAGGCGCGCCGGCACCCTGCGCGCCCGCGCCTACGGCAGCCGCAAGGCGGAACTTCTGCCCAAGGTGCTGGAAAGCTTCGAGCGGGTCGGTGCCGACGCCGACCTGGTGCTGGTGGAGGGGGCGGGCAGCCCGGCGGAGATCAACCTGCGCGCCGGCGACATCGCCAACATGGGCTTCGCCGAGGCCGCCGACCTTCCCGTCGTCCTGTGCGGCGACATCGACCGGGGCGGCGTGATCGCCTCCGTCGTCGGCACGCATACGATCCTGCCCGAGGACGAGCGGGCCCGCATCAAGGCCTTCTTCATCAACCGGTTTCGCGGCGACGTGTCGCTCTTCGACGATGGAATGCGCGAGATCGCGGCGCGCACCGGATGGGCGCCGCTCGGCGTGGTGCCGTGGTTCGCGGATGCGCGCAAGCTGCCGGCGGAGGATGCGCTGGATCTCGCCTCGGGCACGGGCGACGGGCCGGTCCGGATCGCCGTGCCGGTGATCAGCCGGATCGCCAATTTCGACGATCTCGATCCGCTGCGCATGGAGCCCGGCGTGTCGCTGACGCTGGTGTCGCCCGGCGACGCGCTGCCGGGCGACGCGGATCTGGTGCTGCTGCCGGGCTCCAAGTCGACCGTCGGCGATCTCGCCTTCTTCCGCGCGCAAGGGTGGGACATCGATCTCGCCGCCCATGTGCGGCGCGGCGGGCGGGTGCTGGGGATCTGCGGCGGCTATCAGATGCTGGGCCGCACGATTTCCGATCCTCAAGGCATCGAGGGACCGGCCGGCACGGTCGAGGGGCTCGGGCTGCTGGACGTCGAGACGGTGCTGACGCCCGACAAGCGGCTCGTGGAGGTCACGGGCCGTCACGTGGCAAGCGGCGCGCCGCTCGCCGGCTACGAGATCCACATCGGCCGCACGGGGGGCGCGGACACGCACCGCCCCTTCGCCCGGATTTCTTCGGGCGACGAGGGGACGCATGACGACGGGACGCACGACGATGGCGCGGTCGCGGCGAACGGGCGCATCGCGGGCACCTATCTGCACGGGGTTTTCACCGACGACCGCTTCCGCGCGGCGTTTCTGGATGGGCTCGGCGCGCCGGCGTCGCTCGCCTATGCGCAGGAGATCGACGCGACGCTGGATGCGCTCGCCGCGCATCTGGAAGGCTGCCTGGACATCGAGGCTCTGTTCTCAATCGCCTGCAATTAGTAGGTGTATTTTGCAGCCGATCCTGGATACGGTGTGATCGCTGCACTTGAAACCGGCCCGGAGCCCCGCATGTCCCTGTCTCGCAGATTCGCGCGAGGTCCGTCCTACGCCCGCCTCATCGTGCGGATTTTCGGGGTCTATCTGCTCGTCATCCAGATGCCGTCGCTCCCCTTTGCCCTCTCCCTGCAGCCCGCGTCGCCGAATGCCTTGGAGTCCGCGCTTTTCGCGGGCGTGATGATTGTCCTCTTCGCGGTCGCGCTCGTCCTCATCCTCTGGCCGGGGGTGCTGCTCGGCGGGCTCGGGTTCGACCGTCGGGAGAGCGAGGCGACGGCGGAGGCCTCCGCCCCGCTGGAGGTCATCGGCGTGTCGCTGGTCGGCCTCGCGCTGGCCATGGCCGGGCTGAAGAAGGCGGTCTACTGGTCGGTCGCCTACGGGGCGGGGATGGCGGACAACCTCGCCGGGAACCGCGCGGCGCAATGGCTGGTCGGGCAATGGCCGGAGATCCTCTCCGACGCCTTCCTGCTGCTGGCCGGCGGTCTTCTCGTCCTCGGACCCGGCAAGGTGGCGGGCGTGCTGCGCCGCCTGCGCGGCTGGCGGCCCGGCGGCGCGCTGACGGACTGAAGCGCCTACGAAGCCTTGCGCTGCCAGAGGACAAGCTGGTTGTTCGCGGGCATGGCGATGTCCTCGATCAGCCGCAGCCCCTGCGCCCGCGCCAGATCGTCCAGCGCCTCGAAATCGCGAATGCCGCTCTCCGGGTTCCAGCTCTTGAGCTGCGCGTCGAAGGCCGCGTTGCTCGCCGTGGTGAAGGCCCCGCCGTATTTCATCGGCCCGTAGACGCCGAGCAGCCCGCCGGGCGCGAGATGATCGCCGACGCGGGCGAAGAAATGCCCCACGCTGACAAAGGACATGATGTGCAAGGTGTTCGCCGTGAAGGCCGCGTCGAAGGCCTCCGGGCTGTCCGCCGGCGGCAGCGGCCAGGGCGGGGCGGCGACGTCGAGCGCGAGCGGGGCGGGCGTGCGCTGCGAGCCTTCCGCTTCGAGCCGCGCGGCGATGCCGGGCACGGCGTCGGCCAGATCGCTGCACTGCCAGATGAGATGCGGCAGGGCGGTCGCGATGTGCACCGCATGCTGCCCCGTCCCGCTGCCGATTTCCAGCACCCGCCGGCGTGCCGTCAGATGGGGCGTCAGCGCGGCGAGGATCGCGTCCTTGTTGCGCTCGGCGGCGGGGGCATGGGGCAGCATGGCGGGCCTCAGGTCAGAAGGGCGGGAAGCGCGACGGCGAGGATAAGGCCGCCGTGCAGGGCGCAGGCGAGCACGAGCGCTTTCAGCGCGCGGGTGATGTCCCCGGCGGTGGCGTCGCGCCGCCCGTCCGGGTTCATGAAGGGATCGTCGACCGTGTAGCCGCGATAGGCGCGCGGTCCGGCCAGCGCCAGACCGAGAACGGCGGCCATCGCCGCTTCCGGCCAGCCGGCGTTCGGCGAGCGGTGGTTGGGCGCATCGCGGCGCATCCTGGCGAAACAGGCGCCGATCCTGCTGCCAAACAGCGGCGCGGCGGCCAGGATCGTCAGGCCCGCAAGGCGTGCGGCCGGAAGATTGACCAGATCGTCGAAGCGCGCCGAAGCCCAGCCGAAGGCGCCGTGGCGCTCCGTTTTGTGGCCGATCATGGAATCGGCCGTGTTGACCGCCTTGTAGGCGAGCAAACCGGGAAGCCCGAGTAGCAGGAACCAGAACGCCGGCGCCACCACGCCGTCGGCGTAGTTTTCCGCGCAGGATTCGATCGCCGCGCGCGAGACGCCGGCCTCGTCCAACTGCCGGGGATCGCGCCCGACGATCATCGCCACGGCCCGCCGTCCGCCCTCCAGCCCCTCGCCGACGAGCCCGTCGCGCACGGCGGCCACATGCTCGTACAGGCTTTTCTGGGCGAGGAAGATCGCGGCGACGAGAACGATGCCGATCTCGCCGAAGGGCAGTCCGCGCAGGATCGCCTCCAGCAGGAAGCCGATCAGCAGCGCAAGCGCCACCAGCGCAACGAGAAAGACGACGCCATAGGCCTTGCGCCGGCGTTCCGGCGCGTCCGGCGTGTTGAAGTCCTGATCGGCGATCTCCACGAGCTTGCCGAAGAGCACCACCGGATGCGGCACGCGCCGCCACAGGGCCGGCGGATCGCCGACGAGCGCGTCGAGCGCGAGCGCCAGCACCAGCAGCAGCGCGGCATCGGAGAAGAACAGCATGGCCGCTCAGGGCTCCGCGATGGCGGCGGCAAGCGCGGCCTCCAGCCGGGCGCGCCCCGCCTGTCCGTCCGGCAGGCCGATCCGGAGCCAGGTCGGCGCATAGTCGAAGACGCGCGTCCACACGTGCTGACGGGCGAGCGCGCGGTGCAGTGCGGCGGCGTCGCGCGTGCCGGCGAGCACGAAGAGCGGCGTGCCGCCGAAAACGCTCAGGCCCTGCATCTGCAGCATGAGGGTCAGATCGGCCGCCTCGTCGGCAAGCCGCGCGCGCATCGCGTCCTGCCAGGCGGTGTCTTCCAGCGCCCTTGCGCCGATCTCCAGCGCCGGTCCCGGAACCGCCCAGCTTTCGAGCGCCACGGTCAGCCGCTCGGCGAGGGCGCGCGGCGCCACGGCGAAACCGAGCCGCAGCCCGGCAAGGCCGAAGAACTTGCCGAAGGAGCGCAGCACGATGACCGGCAGGCCGTTGAGATGCGGGAGCACGCTTGCGCCCGGCACGCAGTCTGCGAAGGCCTCGTCCACGATCAGCCAGCCGCCTCGCGCGGCGAGCTGCTCGGCGTGGTGGCGCAAGCTTTGCGCATCCACCAGCCGGCCGTCCGGATTGTTCGGATTGACGATGACGAGAAGGCGCACGTCGTCCGGCAGATCGGCATAGGGGGAGGTGAGGTCATGCACCACGCGCCCGGCGCGGCGCCAGATCTCCGCGTGGCTGCCATAGGTCGGCCCGACCACGGCGACGCCGCCGTCCGGCATCACATGCGGCAGATGCGCGAGGATCGCCTGCGTGCCGGGGGCGGCCACCAGATCGAGATCGCCCGGCACCGCATAGGCGGCGCGCGCCGCCGCGATCAGCCGCGTCAGGGCGTCCTGCGCGGGCAGGCGCGTCCAGGCTTCGGCGGGCAGCGTGTCGGGAAGGGGGTAGGCATGCGGGTTGATGCCGGTGGAGAGATCCATCCACTCCGACGCCAGCCCGCCGAAGCGCGCCAGTGCGCTGCCGAGATCTCCGCCGTGCTTCATCGCGTCCGCCCTTCCTGTCCGGTCCGGATGTGCCGGACGTGAGGCGGACGGTAATGCCCGCCTTCGGTGATGCCAAGCGCGCATGCGACACGGGTGGGGATAGCAGCCGACGCCGGCGCCTTGTGTGCCGTCCGCGCTTGTCACGCATCAAAATATCATGTATTCATGATTTATGGATACGAAACGCGCCCTCGAAGCCCTCTCCGCGCTGAGCCAGCAAACCCGGCTCGATGTGTTCCGCCTGCTGGTGCGCGCGGGCCCGGACGGCATGGCGGCCGGGGAGATCGGAGCCGCGCTCGATGTGCGGCAGAACACCATGTCGGCCAATCTGGCCGTGCTGCTGCGGGCCGGGCTGGTCCGCAACGCGCGGGAGGGGCGCACGATCCGCTACTTCGCGGACATGGAAGGCGTGCGCGATCTCATGGCCTTTCTGCTGGAAGACTGTTGCGGCGGCCGGGCGGATCTCTGCCAGCCGGTGCTCGATGCGCTTGTGTGCGACTGCTGAGGACAAGACAATGAGCGTCAAGACCTACAAGGTGCTGTTCCTGTGCACGGGCAACTCGGCCCGGTCGATCCTGGCCGAAGCCTTGATGAACAAGGTCGGGGGCGGGCGGTTCCGTGCCTTTTCCGCAGGCTCCCACCCCAAGGGCGAGGTGCATCCCTTCACGCTCGATCTCTTGCGGCGCATGGACATCGACACCGGCTTCGCCCGTTCCAAGAGCTGGGACGAATTCGCCGAAGAGGGGGCGCCGGACCTCGATTTCGTCTTCACCGTCTGCGATGACGCCGCCGGCGAGGCCTGCCCCGTGTGGCCGGGCCAGCCGATGACCGCCCATTGGGGCGTGCCGGACCCGGCGGCAGTGGACGGTTCCGAGGCCGAGCGGCGTCTCGCCTTCGCGGAAGCCTACCGCATGCTGAACGCGCGGATTTCCATCTTCGCTAGTCTGCCCGTCGACAGCCTCGACACGCTGTCGCTGCAGCGGCGTCTCGCGGACATCGGCCGTATGGACGCGACGACGGACGGGCCCGCCTCCGACAGGGAAACGACCGAATGACCGTGGTGATTCATCACAACCCGGACTGCGGAACCTCGCGCAACGTGCTCGCCATGATCCGCGCCAGCGGCACGGAGCCGGTGGTCGTGGAGTATCTGAAGACCGGCTGGACGCGGCCGCAACTGCAGGCGCTCTTCGCCGCCGCCGGTCTGACGCCGCGCGACGCCCTGCGCGTCTCCAAGTCGCCGGCGGCGGATCTGGGACTGACCGACCCGTCCGTCGGTGACGAGACGCTCCTCGCCGCGATGCTGGAGCACCCGATCCTGGTCAACCGGCCCATCGTCGCGAGCCGCAAGGGCGTGCGCCTGTGCCGCCCGTCCGAAACGGTTCTGGCGCTGCTCGACGCGCCGCTGCCCGAAAACTTCCGCAAGGAAGACGGCGCGCCGGCCGACCCCGATCTCATCCCCGCAAGCTGAACGGCCCCGATGACCTCTTCCGACCTGCTCGCCGACATGCCGGCGGTCGATCCCGACCGTCTGGTTCCCGTCGACACGGCCGCGCTCGCCGGCCCCGGCGATCCCGGCCATGCCCCGCGCATTCTCCTGCTCTATGGCTCGCTGCGGGCGCGCTCCTTCTCGCGGCTGGTCGCCGAGGAGGCGGAGCGCCTGCTGCGCTGGTACGGCTGCGAGACCCGTGTCTTCGATCCGCGCGACCTGCCGCTTCCCGATGCGGCCGAGCCCGATCACCCCAAGGTGGTGGAACTGCGCGATCTCGCCACCTGGTCGGAAGGCATGGTCTGGGTCTCGCCGGAGCGCCACGGCGCGATGACCGGCATCATGAAGGCCCAGATCGACTGGCTGCCGCTGTCGCTGGGCGGGGTGCGCCCGACCCAGGGCAAGACGCTCGCCCTGATGCAGGTCTGCGGCGGATCGCAGAGCTTCAACGCGGTCAACCAGATGCGCATTCTCGGGCGCTGGATGCGGATGGTGACGATCCCCAACCAGTCGTCGGTGCCCAAGGCCTTCACCGAATTCGGCGAGGACGACCGGATGCGCGCCTCGCCCTTCTACAATCGCATCGTCGATGTGGTCGAGGAACTGGTGAAATTCACCTGGATGGTGCGGGCGCGCTCCGACTATCTGGTCGACCGCTACTCCGAGCGGGTGGAGACGCGGGCGGAACTGTCGAAGCGGGTGAACCAGCGCGCGCTCTGACCCCATGCTCTGACCCCGCGCTCGGTGGCGGGCCGCCCGTTGCGGCGCGGCGCTTGACAGGCGCCGCGTCTCTCACAATAAAAGAACAAATAAAGAACATTGAGCGATTGTGCGAGCGGCCCGGTGCGAAGAGACGCCTTCGCGCGGGGAGCCCGCACGGCCGTGCGTTTGCCCCATCGAACCGGCCCGCATGCGAGGCCCGCAGGAGATCCGATGGCCGATCCCCGTCGTTCCGGCCCGCCCCCGCTCGACCATGCCGCGCTTTTGCGCACGCTGGCCGATCTGCGCCGCGCGCTCGTGGAGGCGCGGCGCGGCATGCGGCCGCGCTCCGGGCTTGCCCGCTGCATGGATGCGGTGATCGAGGATATCGACGAACTGGCGCTGGTCCTGACCGGCGACCGGGCGCATTTCCACGCCCGCGGTCATTCCGCGCGCGCCCCCGGCGACTGATCGCGGGGCGCGGCGCGCACCAGGATGGTGTAGCGGCCGAGGGTGTCGGCGACGCGATAGCGCCGGGCGGCGTCGCTGTCGGCGCCCAGGATGCGGGCGATCCTGTCCGGGTGGGGGACGATCAGCGCGTCGAATTGAGCCTCCGCGAGCCGGGTCCTGAAATCCCGTCCGACCGGATGGTCGCGGCGCAGGAACAGGTCGAGGTTGTAGACGTCGAGCACGAAGGGCCGGCGTCCCGCCACGATCGGATACATCGGGTGATGCGCATAAAGCAGCCCGTCGGGCGGGACGTGCCGATCGATCGCCGCGCGGATCTCGGCAATGGAGGGATTGGCGCGCGCGGCAAGCGTTGCGCGCACCGACGGTACACCCGGTAGCCAGGTCGCGACCACGATGAGACCGAGGACCGCGATGCCGGCGGCGAGCGCGCGGCGTTGGCCGCGCGATCCGGTGAGCGCGGAGCCCAGCAGCACAAGACTGACCGCATGAAGCGGGATCAGGTGGTTTCCGGAGATGCCGCGCGAGGTGAAGACGACCAGCGTCACCAGCGTGACCAGGACGAAAGTCAAATGCAGCGGCGCGCGCCAGCGGCGGGGGCCGTCCAGAGCCCATTTGCCGAGTGCCAGGAGAAAACAGACGCCGACGGCCGGATGATAGAGGATCAGTTCCTCCGCGAAGCGCCGCGCGAAGCCTAGGGCGAACGCGAGGTCCGTGCCGCCGGTCGCGGTGGCGGCAAGGGCTTCGATCATCCGCCCGTCCGACAGCACATGAAAGGCCGCGCCGACGGCAATCAGCAGGGCAAGGGCGGCCACCGCGAAGGCGAGGGCTGCGCGCCAGCGCCCGTGCACCACGTAGGACAGGAAAAGCGCCGCCGGCACATAGACGGTCGAGAACTTGGTGTAGAAGGCCGCGATCATCAGGACGAGGCCGAAGGCCTGCGCGGCGCGGCGGGCCCGGCCGTCAGTGCGGCCGAGAAAGAGGCTCAGACCCCAGAGGCTGAAGGCGGCGGCGAGATAGTCGCAGTTCACGTCGCTGAGATACTGCTGATACAGCGTGGTGATATAGGTCAGCAGCGCCACCGCGATGGCCCAGATCGGCGCAACGCCCTGCTGCACGATCAGCCGCGCGATGGCGGCAACCATGAGGATGACGCTGGCCTGCATCAGCAGCACGCCCGCAAGCGTCGCATCGCCGATCAGCCGGATCGCCAGCCCGTGCAACAGGAAGAAGACCGGCATGTAGCGCGTGCCGCCGTAGCCGTCCTCGGCCAGCACCGGCCGGTAGACGAGCCCGTTGGCGGCATCGAGCGCCAGCGCCGTCCACACGCCGCTCGTTTCGGCGTCGAAGGTCCGCCCGCCGCCCCAGTAGCCGAGCGCAAGGTGGAGGGCATCGGCGAGACCGACGGCCAGCGTCAGCAGCAGGGTAATCGCGAGGAGGGGCGTGGGGGACAGGGCCGGCATCGCGCCGGTGTCGCCCGTGGCGGGCGGAAGCGGCGTGTGATCCGGCGTGCGCGCCATGTCAGACCGTCCGTCCCGGGGCCGCCATGGCACGACGATCCGGCGAAGGCGGCAGCGACTGGCGCATCGGGAAGAGCTGTCAGGAAAGGTTGGAGGCCTCGCCCGGAATCGAACCGGGGTACACGGATTTGCAATCCGCTGCGTCACCACTCCGCCACGAGGCCGTGACGCGTCTTTTCAGGGAGTTGGCCGGCGCTGTCAAGCAATGTCTGCCGAAGCCGCCAGCCGGCATGTGCATAACGCCCGGCGGAGGGCCGCGGGCCTCCTCCGCCGGACGTGAAGGCGCTGGGGGCCGGGCCTTACAGCCCGAGCCCGCCGACGCAGGCGTATTTGATGTTGAGATAATCGTCGACGCCGTATTTGGAGCCTTCGTTGCCCACGCCCGAGTCCTTGACCCCGCCGAAGGGCGCGACCTCGGTGGTGATCAGCCCCTCGTTGACGCCCACGAGCCCGTATTCGAGCGCCTCCATCACCCGGAAGGCGCGGCCCAGGTCCTGCGTGTAGAAATAGCAGGCCAGGCCATATTCGGTGTCGTTGGCGCGCGCGACGGCCTCTTCCTCGCTGTCGAAGCGGAAGAGGGGGGCGAGCGGGCCGAAGGTCTCCTCGCGCGCGACCTTCATCTCGGCGGTCACATCGGCCATCAGGGTCGGTTCGAAGAAGCTGCCGCCGTTGGCGTGGCGCTTGCCGCCGGCGAGCACCCTTGCGCCCTTGGATGTGGCGTCGCGGATGTGATCCTCGACTTTCTCCACCGCGTTGAGGTCGATCAGCGGGCCCTGGGAGACGCCCTCGTCGAGGCCGTTGCCGACCTTCAGCCCGGCGATGGCCGCGGCGAGTTTTTCGGCGAAGGCGTCGTAGACGCCGGACTGCACATAGATGCGGTTGGCGCACACGCAGGTCTGGCCCGAGTTGCGGAACTTGGAGACCATCGCGCCCTCGACCGCCGCGTCGAGATCGGCGTCGTCGAACACCAGGAAGGGCGCGTTGCCGCCGAGCTCCATGGAGATCTTCTTCATGTTGGCGGCGGCATGCGAGGCGAGCCCCTTGCCGACCTCGGTGGAGCCGGTGAAGGTGATCTTGCGCAGGTTCGGGTTCTCGCACATCTCCGCCGCGATCTCGGCGGCCGAGCCGGTCAGCACGTTGACCACACCGCGCGGAAAGCCGACCTGTTCCGCCAGCGCGCCGAAGGCGAGCGCGGAATAGGGCGTCTGGCTCGCCGGCTTGATGACCATGGTGCAGCCGGCCGCGAGCGCGGCGCCCAGCTTGCGCGAGATCATCGAATGGGGAAAATTCCAGGGCGTGATCGCGCCGGTGACGCCGACCGGCTCCTTCGTCACCAGGATCTTCTTGCCCCGCCAGGGCGAGGGAATGATGTCCCCGTCGATGCGCTTGGCCTGTTCGGCGAAGAAGCGCACATATTTGACGCCGAGCGCGATCTCGCCCTTCGCCTCCGCAAGCGGCTTGCCCATCTCGGTGGTCAGGATTTCGGCGAGCGCGTCGTGATTGTCCATGATCGCGTCGCACAGCGCCGTCATCAGCGCGGCGCGTTCCTCGGCCGTGGTCGCCTTCCAGTCCTGAAAGGCGAGATAGGCGGCGTCGATGGCGCGCGCCGTTTCGGCCCGTCCGCAGCGTGGAACCGTGCCGATCGTCTCGCCGGTCGCGGGATTGGTGACCTCGATGGTCGCGCCGCTGTCGGCGTGCGACCACAGTCCGCCGATGTGGCAGGCCTGCCTGAAAAGGGGGTGATCGCTGATCATGAAGAGCCTCCCGACTGTGCGTCTGCGCGGCGCGCGGGACGGTTCCCTTCGCGCCTCGGTCGATGCGTCGCCGGCGGGCCGGGCCGGCCCGTCCGGGACATGAATGGGTGCGGCCGGGCATGGGCGCCGGCCTTTGAGCGTTCCGCGGCCGGGCATTGCCCGGCCCTGGGACGGTGTGCGGCCGGCCATTGCCCCGCCGTCGGGCGCGCGCGGAGCGCAAAGGGGAATCGCCCGGCCCCTCCCGTTGCCCGCGAGCTTAGCGCAGGGTGACCGCGTACACGAGGTCTCGCGTGTGACACAGCGAGCGCCGCCATTCGACCGGCTGGCCGTTGAGATCGTGGGCGATGCGGTCGATCTCCAGCAGCGGCGTGCCCGGCGCGACGTCGAGCCGCCGGGCGGCATCGGCATCGGCGGCAACGGCGGCCAGTTCCTCCTCCGCCGTGGTGATCGAGATCCCGTAGCTGCCCTGATAGAGCGCGTAAAGCGCATTGGGCAGGTCGCGCTCCGTCAGCCCGGGAAAGCGCGCCTGCGGCAGGACGATGCGCTCCACGATGCGCGCCGTACCCTCGATCAGACGGGCGCGCACGATGCGGATCACCGTCTCGCCGGGCGCGAGGGCCAGACGCGCGGCTTCCGCCTCGGTGGCGGGCCCTTGCGTGACGTCGGGCGGGCCGCTTTGCGGCGTCAGCCGCGCGCCGCCCGGCCGCGCGATGCGGAAGAACTGGAACAGCGAGCGCTCCGGCGTGACCTCGCGCACATAGGTGCCTTTGCCCTGGCGGCGCTCCAGAAGATTGTCGGCCGCCATCGCGTCGAGCGCCTTGCGCACCGTGCCCTGGCTGACCCCGAGTTCGGAGGCCAGCGTCTGTTCGCTCGGCAGCACCTGCCCCGGGCTCCAGCGCCCGTCGGAGATGCGGGCGACGAACATGTCCTGGACCTGACGATAAAGAGGGCGATATCCCGGCGCGTCGGCCATGACGGGTCACTTTCCTGCGGTGGTCTTGTCTTCACGTGCACGATCCGGCCGGCCGAGGCGGCCGGCCCGGCTTCGCCATGCCCGGCTCGCCATGCCCGCCGCGCCATGCCCGGCTCGCCATGCCCGCCGCGCCATGCGCGGCTCGCCATGCCTGTGGCGGAGGCGTCCGTGCATGGCCGCGCGCGGCCGGACGGTCGGCATCCGTTTCCTCGGTCATAGTCCGACCTTGCAAAGCTGTCCAATCTTTGATGTAAGATGTCTTATATAAGACATAAGTTTTTCAAGGGCGCCCGCTCGTGCGACGGCGCATCGGGGCAGGGACCTGGGAAGGATTGACCCGAGTTCCGGTCCTTGCAGACCAACCGCGAGCGCGGCCGGCCCGCCGAGGCGTTAGGAGGCATGCATGTCCAAACCACATCTTCTCGTTCACGACCGGGCCGACAATGTCGGCGTTGTCGTTGTGGAGGGTCTGACGGCCGGCACGGACATGCTGTGCGTGGTGACGGAAGACGACAGCGACTTTCACCTTAAGGTGAACGCCGACATTCCCATCGGCCACAAGGTCGCGCTGGTCGACCTCGCCGAGGGCGACACGGTGATCAAATACGGCGAGGACATCGGCCGCATGACCGGCCCGGCCCCGAAGGGCGGCCACGTCCACACCCACAATCTCAAGACCAAGCGGTGGTGATCATGCAGGACCCCAAGAGCCTCGAAGTCCGCGCCTGGCGCCGCGAGAACGGCCGCGTCGGCGTGCGCAACCACGTGCTGATCCTGCCCGTGGACGACATTTCCAACGCCGCCTGCGAGGCGGTCGCCAACAACATCAAGGGCACGCTGGCGATCCCGCATGCCTACGGCCGGCTGCAGTTCGGCGAGGATCTGGATCTCCATTTCCGCACGATCATCGGCACCGGTGCCAATCCGAATGTCGCCGCCGTCGTCGTCATCGGCATCGAGCCGGAATGGACCAAGGTGATCGTCGACGGCATCGCGAAGACCGGCAAGCCGGTGGAGGGTTTTTCCATCGAGCAGAACGGCGACATCGCGACCATCGCGGCCGCCTCGCGCAAGGCCAAGGAGTTCGTCCACTGGGCGAGCGAGCTGGAGCGCGAGCCCTGTCCGCTCACCGACCTGTGGGTCTCGACCAAATGCGGCGAGAGCGACACGACGACGGGCCTGTCGTCCTGCCCGACGGTCGGCAACATGTACGACAAGCTCTTGCCGCACGGGCTCTACGGCTGTTTCGGCGAGACCTCGGAGATCACCGGCGCGGAGCATATCTGCGTCAGGCGCGCGGCGACGCCCGAGGCGGGCGAGAAGTTCATGGCGCTGTTCCAGGCCTATCAGGACGAGGTGATCGAACCCTTCAAGACGTCGGATCTCTCCGACAGCCAGCCGACCAAGGGGAACATCCTGGGCGGCCTGTCGACCATCGAGGAAAAGGCGCTCGGCAATCTGGAGAAGATCGGCCGCACCTCGACCTATATCGACGCGCTGGGGCCGGCGGTCGCGCCGGAGAAGGGTCCGGGGCTCTACTTCATGGACACCTCGTCGGCGGCCGCCGAATGCGTGACGCTGATGGCGGCGGCGGGCTATGTGATCCACACGTTCCCGACCGGTCAGGGCAATGTGATCGGCAATCCGATCGTGCCGGTGATCAAGATCTCGGGCAATCCGCGCACGCTTCGCACCATGTCGGAGCACATCGACGTGGACGTGACCGGGGTGCTCAGCCGCGAGATGACCATCGATCAGGCGGGCGACGCGCTGATCCAGATGATCGCGCGCACCGCCAACGGCCGCGCCACCGCCGCTGAGGCACTCGGCCACCGCGAGTTCTCCATGACGAAGCTCTATCGCAGCGCGTGACGCGCATCGCAACGTCTTGACCTGATCAATCGAACGGAACAGTCCGCATGGCCGCTACGAAAACCCTCACGCCGGGCGAGGCGGAGGCGCTGGTGAGTGCCGCGCTCATCGCCAGCAACACTGCTGCGGACAATGCCGCGAGCGTTGCCCGCGCCCTCATTGCCGCCGAGATCGACGGGCAGGGCGGGCACGGCCTGTCGCGCGTGCCGTCTTATGCGGCGCAGGCGCGTTCGGGCAAGGTCGACGGCCACGCGGTTCCGGTGGCGGAACGCGCGGCGCCTGCCGTGCTGCGCGTCGATGCGGGGCTTGGCTTCGCCTATCCTGCCATCGACCTGACGGTCGCGCATCTGCCGGAAATCGCCGCCGAAACGGGACTTGCGATTGCCGCAATCCGCCGGTCGCATCACTTCGGGCAGGCGGGCGCCCATTGCGAACGCCTGGCGGACAAGGGGCTCGTGGCTTTCGTCTTCGGCAATTCGCCGCAGGCCATCGCGCCCTGGGGCGGCAAGCGCCCGCTCTTCGGCACCAACCCCATCGCCTTCGCGGCTCCCGTGCCCGACCAGCCGCCGCTGGTCATCGACTTCGCCGTCTCGCGCGTGGCGCGCGGCAAGATCATGGCCGCCGACAAGGCCGGCACGGCGATCCCCGAGGGCTGGGCGCTGGACCCGCAAGGTCGCCCGACCACCGACACCAGGGCGGCGCTTGCCGGCACGATGATCCCCATCGGCGAGGCGAAGGGGGCCGCGCTGGCGCTGATGGTGGAGGTGATGTCGGCCGCGCTCGTCGGGGCAAGCCTCGCCTTCGAGGCGTCGAGCCTGTTCACCGGCGAGGGCGCGCCCCCCGATCTCGGTCAGACGGTGCTCGCCATCGATCCGGGCCGCGTGTCGGCCGGCGCCTATGGCGCGCGCGTGACGACGCTCGTGTCGGCCATCGCGGCGGAGGAGGGCGCGCGCCTGCCCGGCAGCCGGCGCCTCGAGGCGCGCGCGCGCGCCGCGCGCGACGGGATCGCGGTTCCCGCCCCTCTGCACGCCGAGATCGCCGCGCTCGCCGGCGCGGGCTGATCGCTCAGTCGCCGAACTCGCGTTCGAAGAAGATGCCGGCCTTCGATTCCCCGTCGGCGCCGACCTCGCCGCGCAGTTTCAGGGACCTGGTCACGTCGATGTCGACGGTGACGCGGCTGGAGGCGTCGCGCGTGCCCTGTTTGACGCCGAGATAGATGTTGTCGTCCAGATATTTGCCGACCGACACCGTGGGACCGTCGGCGTCGGAGGTGTCGACGTCGATGGCATCGACGCCGAGCGCCTGACGCAGCTGGCCGAGCGGTCCTTCGCCGCCGCCGCCGGTGAGCGCCAGAACCGAGGCGCCGAGCTGCGCGATCTGCGCCGGCGACAGGTCGCTCATGCCGCGTCCGAACAGGAAGCGGGCGAGGATCTCGTCCTGCGGCAGGTCCGGCGAGGAGGTGAAGGCGATCTGCGGCTGGCTCGCCGGTCCGCGCACCGTGATGGTGACCGCCGCATTGCCCGCCTGCGAGGTCGCGGCGAAATCGAGATCGGGCATCAGCGAGCCGGCGAAGGAGGCTTCGCCCTTGTCGAAATTCACCCGCCGGGTCAGCACCTGAAGCACGCCCCGGCGCAGGCTGAAGCCGCCGACCGCCTGCGGGTCGGCGCTGGTGCCGACAAGGCGCAGCGAGCCGCCGAGTTCCGCGTCGAGCCCGCGTCCGCGCACGAATATCTGACCGGGCGCGGTGACGGTCACATCGAGGGCGAGCGGGCGTCCGCCGCCATTGCCGCCTCCGCCGCCCCCGTCGCCGCCATGCAGTGCCGCGTCCTGCCGGCGCACGTCTTCCGGCGCATTGCGGTGGGTGACCGACACCGGATCGATGGTCCCGGGCAGGCTGGAGGGGATGGTGATGTCGGCGCGCGGAATGGTCACGGTGCCGGAGAGCCGCGCCGGTGTGGTCGGCGAGGCGAGCGGGCCGTTGAGCCGCAGGTCGGCGTTGACGCGGGCACGCACGATGCGCCCGTCGGAATATTGCCCGTCCGTGACGGTGAGCGAGAGATCCGCCGGCATGCCGCCGTCGAGCCCGATGCTGCCGTCGGCCGAAAGCCTTCCGCCGGCGGCAATGGCCGCGGCGAGCCCGTCGATGGTCACCGTCTCCCGGGTGACGCGCACCGTGCCGGCGACCTCGCGCAGTGCGAGGCCCGAGGCGAGATGGGTGAGCGCCACCGCGTTCGGCGTCAGCGTCAGCGCGACCTGTGGCGCGGCGAAGGACCCGCCGATGCGGCCTGCGAGCGTCATCGCCCCTTGCGCCGACAGGCCGGCGAGCAGGAGCTGCCGCCGGGCGACGCCGAGCGGCAGCTGTCCCGAAACCGAAAGATCGAGCGCGCCGGCGCCGGAGACCGTGACCGGCCCTTCGGCCACGACCTGAAGCCCTTCGGTCCCGGTCACCTGCGTGCGTTGGGTAAGGCGCATCCCCTGAAAGCTGCCGTTTGAGGCAAGCGCCAGATCGCCGACGCCCGCACTGCGCAGCGGCGCCGCGCCAAGCCCGGCGATGGAGAGGGTCCATGAAGCGCGCGGGTCCGCCGCCGCGCCGGTGACCTCGACCGAGCCGGAGAGCGCCCCGGCGAGACCGAAGCCCGGCGCGACGGAATTGGCGAGCGCCAGCGGGAGCCGGTCCGCCCGTGCCCTCAGATCGAGCCGGTCGCCGGCCGTGCCGGCCAGCGTGAGCGTGCCCGAGCCGAGGCGCAGCGACAGCGATTCGATGCGCGCCGCCCCGTCGACGACCGAGATCCGTGCCGGCTCGCTGAGCCTGGTGTCGATTCCCCGGTAGCGGCCGTCGAGCGCGGCGAGGACGATGGCGAGGCCGTCGCCCTCCGGCACCAGCCGGGCATCCAGCGCGAGCCCGTCGGCGGTGTTGCCTTCGGCCAGACGCGCGTCAAGCTGCACGCGCGTCTGCGCATTGGCCTCGCTCGTGGCGGAAAGCGTCGCCCGGGCGATGCGCGTTTCGCCGAAGGCAAGTGCGCGCGCCTCCGCCTCGCCCGCCAGACGCGGCGCGGCGAGCGGGCCTTGCGCGGCGAGATCCGCCGACAGCGTCCCGATGGTGGTTCCCGCGGCAACGACGTCGCGGCCCGAAAGCGCAAGGCGGGCATCGGACACGCCGTCGCGCTCGGTGAGGCTGAGCGTGCCCTCCAGCGCCCCACCGAGGTCGGTGAGGGCGAGGGTGGAAAAGGCGGACAGATCCGGCGCGTCGATGGTCAACTCGCCGCTGAGCGTGTCGAGTGCCCGCGCGAGATCGGCGATCCGCAGCGCGCCCTCGATGCGATTGTCGCCGCTGGCCAGCGTGAGCGGGTCGATGCGCGCGCCCGGGCCATCGGGTTCCGCGTGCAGACGGGCCGTCAGATCCTGGCCCTCCAGCGTCGCGGCGAGATCGATTTCCGCGCGCGGCGCGGCGACATCGACGTCGGCGGTGAGGCGCAGGTCCTCAACCGGATTGCCGTCCAGCATCAGCCGCTCGGCGGTGGCGGTGGCGGCGACGCGCGGCGCGGCCGGCGTGCCGGTGAGTGCGGCGGTGAGTGTCGTGGCGCCGGCAAGGCGCGGGTCGAACGCGCCGATCCGGGGGATCTCCACGTCGAGGGTCGCGTCGAGCGCGTCGGCGGCGATGTCGCCCGTCGCGGAGGCGGTCAGCGCGGCGAGCGTAAGCCGCGCGGTCTCCAGCGTCATCCCTTGCGCGGCGGCGTCGATCCGGGCGGTGGCGTCGAGATCGGCCGGGCCGTTGAACGCCGCAAGCGCCGGGTCGCTCGCCTCGACTGCCGCGATCTCGGCCGCAAGCTCCACAGCGAGCGGCGCGAGCGGCTGCCGGGCATCGAAGTCCGTGCCCGAAAGCCGCGCGCGGAGACCCGACAGGGCGGCCTCCGTGGTGGCAAGCCGCGCCGTCGCGAGCCGGACCTGCCAGCCGAGCGCGTCGAGCGGTCCGTCGGCCGAGATGGCCAGGGTCGTTTCGCCAATGGCGATGCGCCGCTCCGGCAGGTCGAGGGCGATGAGCGCGTCGCCGCCGGCCGACAGGCGCCCGTCGACACGGGCCGTCAGGCGCTGCGTGGCGGCATCCCGGCTCGCCTCGACGTCGAGCGAAAGCGTTTGCGTCGTCAGATCGGCGGTGAGGCTGCGCGGGGTGAAATCGGTGCCAAGCTCGGCCGTGGCCGTCAGGCGCGTGTCGCCGAGCAGGACCGCCTGGGCGACGGGCGGGGCGAGCCGGGCGAGGCGGCCGTCGAGCCCGGCCGTCAGCCGGCGCGTGTCCTCCGCGCTGGTCAGTCGGGCCGTGCCGGAAACCTCCGTCTCGCCGTCGAGCTTCAGCGCGAGATCGGCGCTCCAGTCGGACAGGGGCCCGGCGCCGGCAACCGAGAGGTCGAGCGCCGGCAGGCCGGGAATATCGAGCAGGCGCGCGGCGAGACCGCCGCGCGGTTCCGATCCGGTAAGCGCGAGGTCGAGCCGGTTCTGCGCGGGCACGAAGGCGATGTCGGCGGAAAGCGCGCCGGCGGTTCCGTCCGTCCGCTCGACCGACAGGCTGGCCGTCAGGCCCCCCGCCGCGACCTGTCCACGCGCGTCGGCGGTGAGCCGCATGGCCGTGCCGGCGACCGCCGGCCCCAGCGCGATGTCGCCGATGGCGGCCCGGCCGAGATCGACGGCCGGAAGGTTCGGCAGGCCGATCTCGCCCGCCGGCTCGGCGGGCTCGGGTTCGTCGGCGGGGGCCGGGAGCCGGTCGAGGGCGAGCCGGTCGAGCGTCAGCGCATCGACCGCGATGCGTCCGCCCAGAAGCGCGGTTGGCTGCCAGGCAAGGGCGAGGCCTTCGAGCGTCAGATAATCGCCGGTACCGTCGCCGAGCCGTGCCCGCTCCAGCGTGACGTCGAGCCCCCAGCCGACCGTGAGGCCGTCCAGCTTCAGCGTGCGGTCCGGTCCCGAGGCCGCCCACGAAATGACGTTCGCGGCCGCCACGCGTCCGGGCGCGGTCTGCAGGGCGGCGAGCGTCGCCCCGCCGAGGACGACGGCGATCAGCACGAGCCCGACCGTCAGGCGCAGCAGCGCGCCCGCGACGGCAAGGGCTTTGGCTTTCAAGGTGCGCGCGGGCATGGGATCCTTCGCATGGGGGCGAGACCGCAAACGCTCGACCCAAAGGGGGCGAAACTGAATCGCCGCTCAGTGTCTTATCGATTCGCGTTGAAGCGAAATCATGGCACGGACGGCACGGTGAAGGTGCGGTTGAAGGCGTTGACCCGGAATCGGAACCTGAAGAGTGGCCGCCAGGCCGTTGACCGGACTCTCGAAATCGACGCCGAGAGCTTAAGCATCGGTTAACGTCGGGGCGTTGCCGACACGGTGAATCGGGATCGCAGCCGCTGCGCGCAAGACCTTGATGCGACTCGCGAAACGCATGGAAACCTGAATCGGTTCCTCAAGCGCGCCTGAATCGATCTCTCAGCATCGATCTCTCGACACGATCGGCCGTGCCGCGTCAGAACGCCTGACTGAGGCCGATGTAGACGGCGAAGGCGGGGTCGTCCTTCTCGGGATCGAGCGGCACCGCGACATCGAGGCGCAAGGGCCCGACCGGCGTGAAATAGCGCACCCCGGCGCCGACGCCGATCTTCACCCCGTTGTCGAAGTTGGGCAGGATCGCATCGTAGCTGTTGCCGGCATCGACGAAGCCGACCAGCCCGATGGTCTCGGTGGCCTTCATGCGCACCTCCGCCGAGGCCTCGACGAAGCTGCGCCCGCCGGTGACCTCGCCGGCCCGGCGCGGGCCGACATTGCGATAGGCATAGCCCCGGATCGAGCCGCCGCCGCCGGAGAAGAAGCGCCGCGCGGCCGGGATCGAGCGCACCGACGGGGCGACGATGCTGCCCGCCGCCAGCCGACCGGCCAGCACGAAACGCTTGGCGTCGTCCAGCGCTTGATAGGCGGAGACCGACCCGCGCGTGAACAGCATCGCGTTGCCGCCCTTGATGTCATAGGCCGGTTCCACGAACAGCAGGGCGTTGAGCCCTTCGGTCGGGTTGAGCTTGTCGTCGCGGGTGTCGTAGGCGACCTCGCCGATCACCCCGGTCAGCAGATAGCGCTCCGAGCCGAAGGCGTCGGTCTCGCTGGCATATTGCACCTCGGCGCCGAGCTTCAGCGACAATTGTTCGCTGCGGTCGTAGACGACGAAGGCGTCGGCGGTGATGTTGCGGCTGCGATAGGCGTCGGGGATCTCCTGACGCGCCTCCAGACTGGTGAGGAAGCGGGTCTGGGGCCCGAAGGCGCCGGGCTTCTCGAAGGCGATGCGGGCCGCATACTCCAGATCCGACAGGCTGTTGTCGCCGATCCGTCCGACCGAGCCTTCGAGGCTCAGCAATTCGCCGCGTCCGAACAGATTGCGCCGGCGCCAGTAGCTCTCCACGCCGAAGCCTTCCGAACTCGACCAGTTGGCGCCGACGCCGATCACATTGCGCTTGCGTTCCGCCACCTCGATGGTGATCGGCAGACGTCCGTCGGCATCCACCGTCTCCGCCGGCACCAGAAGCACCGAGGAAAAGATGCCGAGATCGAGCAGGCGCGTGCGGGCGCGGTCGATCTCCGCCGGGGTATAGGGCGCGCCTTCCGGCAACCGGGCCTGCGCGACGATGAAATCGGGATCGGTCACTTGCGCGCCCGACACGCTCACCGGGCCGAAGCGCGCCGCCTTGCCGGTTGCGACCGTCAGCCGGACATCGAGCGTATCGGTGTCGTGATCGGCGACGACCTCGCGCCGTTCGATGCTGGCGAAGGGATATCCGCGCGCCTTCAGATCGGCGACGATGCGCTCCTCCGCGCGCAGGATCCGGCCCGAACGCGCCACCTCGCCGGGCACCAGGCCGTACGTCGCGGCGGGCGCCGGCGCGGGGTCGCCCGTCAATTGAATGTCGCCGAAGGCGAAGCGCGGACCCGGCCGCACCGCGATGTCGACCGGCACCGGGCGGGGGCCGGGCAGGGCGGTCGCATCGACGGCGTCCTCCAGCGACAGGCCGGCGACGCGGATCGCCACCGTTCCGGCATAGTAGCCTTCCGCGTAGAGCTTGCCGACCAGGCGCTCGAAGTCGCTGAGCGCGCGCGCAACCAGACCCGCCTCGCCGGACGGCGGGCGGGCATCCTTGTCCAGGAGCTCGGAGACGCCGGCGAGCCCGGCCTCGAGCTCCGCGTCGGCCGGGCCCGTCATCGTCAGCGTCGCCGTATAGGCGACGGGATCGACCACCGCCTCCGTGGCGCTGTCCTCGCTGTCGTTGCCGACGAAGGGCAGCCAGTCGAAGAAACCGCTGGCCAGGGCGGGCACCGGTGTGAGGGCGGTGGACAGCGCAAGCACGAGCGCCAGCGTCGCGCCGCGTGCGGCGCGCGCGCGCAGGCCACCCGCCGCCGCGTCGCGGCAGGACGAATCGGCGCCATGCGTCTGGCAAGATCGCGCGGTGGCCCTCATGTCGAGCGATGTCTCTCCTGCTTGCGGGCGCGGTTCCGGCGCCGGTTCATCCTCGTGGTCCATGCCTTCGGGCACGCCCGCGGACCATGCGGGCAGGCCGATGCGCGACCGCGGCGGCTAAGGTCACGCCTCACCGCCGGATCGCCCGTGCCGGACTGTCTCCAGCCGGAGTGTGGCGTGCGAATGGTTGACCGCGTCTGAATCGGGTCGCCCCGATCCCCCGCGTCCGCAGTCCCGCGTCAGGATGCTTATGGCACGAAACTCCGCGCATGACGATTCGACTGCCGCAGATGCGAAGACCCCGTCGGATATGGGGAGTCCTCGCCTGACGGCTTGAATTTTATGATTTTCTTTAACTTATGCCGGCAAGGTTGTTGCATATCCACAACACTTCGGCGTCATGGGAGGCCGAGCCCGTCTCGCGCTTGGACAGGGTCGGGCGCCGGTGCTAACTCATGATCGCTGAGCGCGAGGGTCGCGCCAAGGTTTCCGAGGGTTTCATGCGTTTTTTGGTGATTACATTTTGCAGTCTGGTTCTCGCGGCCTGCGCTGGCCTGCCGGGGCAGGGGCCAGCCGCAATCACCATTTCCTCCGAAGACATCGAAGGGGACGCAGTTCGCAACAGCTATGCGCTGGTGACCGTCGATCGCGAGTCCATCTCGACCCTCCACGCCTATCGGCCGAAGCCGTTTTCCGCGCATTTTCGCAAGGTGTCCGCCGGTGGGCGGGCGACCCGGCTCGGCATCGGCGACCGGCTGATGGTCACCATCTGGGAAGCCGCGCCCGACGGTCTGTTCTCCACGACCGACGGCAAGCAGGTGACCGTGCCCGCGGTGGTGGACGAGGCCGGCTACATCTTCATTCCCTACGCGGGACGCGTGCGCGCGGCCGACCGGTCGGTCGAGAACCTGCGCGCCGCCATCGAGGAGCGCCTCAAGGGCAAGGCGATCGAGCCGCAGGTGCTCGTGATGGTCGAGGGCAACGAGAGCAGCGGCGTGGTCGTCGTCGGCGATGTCACCAAGCCGGGCCAATACACCATGTCGGTGCGCGGCATGCGTCTGCTGGAAGCGATCGCGCGGGCCGGCGGATCGCGCGAGGCGACCTATGAGACGGTCGTGACCCTGAAGCGCGGCGGCGCGTCGGGCGAGGCACGCCTCGTCGACCTGATCGAATATCCGGAAAACAACATCTGGCTGACCCCGGGCGACAATGTGCTCGTCACGCACAAGCCGCGCACCTTCTCCGCCTTCGGGGCGGTGAAGGAGACCAAGCTGGTTCCCTTCAAGACGGAATCTGTCTCGCTCGCCGAAGGGTTGGCGCAGGTGGGCGGCCTGAAGGACTTCTTCGCCGATGCCGCCGGCATCTTCCTGTTCCGCTTCGAGGACCGCGAGCTGGTGCGCAAGCTGAAGGGCGAGGTCGCGGACAAGTTCCACACCGCCCGCGTGCCCGTGGTTTACAAGCTCAACCTGCGTCAGGCCGAAGCCTTCTTCCTTGCCCGTTCCTTCGGGATGCGCGACAAGGATATCATCTACGTCGCGAACCATCCTACGGCGGAGTTCGGCAAGTTCCTGCAGATCATCGGTCCGCTCCTGTCGAACGTGAACACCGCCAACGCGCTCGTCGACTGACGCGGCGAGCGGTATCGCGCGGCCCGGCGCGCCGCTCCGCGCGGTGATGCGGGGTGCGCGTGCGGGGGCTCGAACAGGCGGTTGAAACCGATGGGACAGGAGAACACGCGGCGAACCGTCCTGTTTCTGCAGGGCCCTCCCTCCGATTTCCCCAAGGTGGTCGCCAACGAGCTGGAGCGCCTCGGTCATCGGGCGCTGCGGATCAATCTCAGCCTCTCCGACCAGTTGCTCTGGAATGACCGGCGCTGCACCACCTATCGGGGACGTCTGCGGGACTGGCCGACGTTTCTGGAGGACTTCGTGCGCCGGCACGGCGTCACCGACGTCGCCTACTACCAGGACCGGTTTCCCTATCATTCCGCCGCGCTCGACGTCGCCCGCGCCAACGGGATTTGCGCGGTCGCCTATGAGAACGGCTACCTGCGCCCCGACTGGATCACCGCGGAGCGCGACGGCATGTCCGCCCGCTCCCTGTTTCCCGTCGATACGGATGCCATTCGCGCCGCCGCGGCCGATCTGCCGCCGCTCGACATGACCATTCGCTACCGTCATCCCTTCTGGCTCGAAGCGACGCACGAGGTGGTGTTTCACGTCCTCAATGCGCTGGCGCTCCCGCTCTTTCCGTTTTTTTGCCAGGACAAGTACTACCATCCGTTCTTCGAGTATCTGGCGATGGTGCCCCGGCTGGTCATGTCGCGCCGCCGCGACCGGCTGGCCAAGATCCTGATCGACGACCTGATCGAGTCGCGCTGTCCGTATTTCGTCTTCCCGCTCCAACTGCAAAGCGACTATCAGCTGCGCTACAACGCGCCCTTCGAGCATGAGGCCGAGGCGCTCGATCAGGCGATCGCCTCCTTCGCCCGCCATGCCCATTCGGCGGCGCAATTCGTGGTCAAGGTGCACCCGATGGACCAGGGGATCGAGCCCTGGCGCCGGATCGTGCGTCAGCTCGCGCGCAAGCATCGGGTCAAGCGCCGGGTGCATTTCGTCGACGGGGGCAATCTCGTCACGCTGCTCAGACACGCCTCCGGCGCGCTGATGATCAATTCCACGACCGGCTTGCATGCCGTGCGGATCGGGTGTCCGGTGAAGATCCTGGGCATCGCGGTCTACGATCTGCCCGGGGTGACCTGTCAGTTGCCGCTCGAGCGGTTCTGGCGCGGGCCGCAGGCACCGGACCCGGAGGTCTATGAGGCCCTGCAGCGGCTGATGGGCCAGACGATCCAGATCCAGGGCAATTTCTACACCCGCGAGGGCAAGGCGGCGGCGGCGCGCACGCTGGCGGCCCGCATCGTCGAGGGGCGGGTGAATGCCCCGGCCGCGACCGTGGAGCCGGCGCCGCGCGGCGCGGCCGCGCGCGCGCTCGGCATTCCCATGTCATTCCGCGACGAATGGGCGGCGCGCGGCAGGGTCGGGCGGTGGTGGCGTGCCTGGCGCGGCTGAGAGGGCGGCCATGCCCTGCGCCGATGCGGGCCGCGCGCGCTCCTTCCTCTTCCTGCAGGGGCCGTTGTCGCCGCTCTACCGGCGTCTGGGTGCGCGCGTGCTCGCGGCCGGGCACCGGGTGCGGCGTGTGAATTTCTGCGTCGGCGACTGGCTACACTGGCATGGAGAGGGAACAGAACTCTACCGCGGATCGCTCGCCGACTGGCCGCATCGCGTGGCTGCGCTTCTGGAGGAGGCCGGGGTGACCGACCTCGTCCTGCATGGCGACACGCGGCCCTATCATCGCCCGGCGGTGCTGGCGGCGGAGGCCCGGGGCGTGCGCGTGCATGTCACCGAACTGGGGGTGCTGCGGCCCGGCTTCATGACGCTGGAACGCGGAGGGCTGAACGTCCTCAGCCGCTTCCCCGACGATCCCGATGCGATCCGCCGGCTGGCGGCCGGCGCGCGCGACCGCGACCTCTCGCCGCGCCATCCCGGGTCCTTCGCGCTGGAGGCCTGGCAGGACGTGTCCTACCACATCCCCAATCTGCTCCTGTCGTGGCTGACCCCGCGATACCGCCGGCACACGCCGCAATCGCCGCTGGTCGATTATGCCCTGTGGCTCCGGCGGCTGATCGGCGCAAGCGCGCGCAAGCGGCAGGCCGAGCAGCTCCAGCAGACGATTCTGACCGATGAGGCGCCGTTTTTCGTGCTGCCGCTGCAGGTGGAAGGCGACTATCAGGTCATCGCCCAGTCGCCCTTCGCGAGCGTGGTCGACGGACTGGAGACCATCGTGGCGTCCTTCGTGAGGGCCGCGCCGGCCGATGCCCGGCTGGTGGTCAAGACCCATCCGCTGGACAATGGCACGGTCGACTGGCGGCGCGCGGTGGCGCGGTTGGCGGGCGCCGATGCGTCGGCCGGGCGGATCGTGCTGCTTGACGGAGGGCGGCTTCCGGATCTGTTTACGCGGGCGCGCGGCGTGGCGACGATCACCTCCACCGCCGGACTGGAGGCGTTGCGCGCCGGCGTTCCGGTCAAGACCCTGGCGCCGACGCTGTTCGACCTGCCGGGGCTGACGCATCAGGGCGATCTGGACGGTTTCTGGCGCGCGCCGACGACGCCCGATCCCGCTCTCGTCACCGATCTGCTGCATGCCCTGCTGGCGACGAGCCAGCTTCGCGGGTCGATCCACAATCGCGCCGGGCTGGAGGAGGCGGTGGAGACGATCTCCGCGCGTCTGCTTGATCCGGATGCGCTGCCGGGCGAGGCGATCGTCGAGCCGCCGCCGCGACTTGCGCGGGCGCGGGCGCTCGGAGTGCCGCTATGAGCCGCGCGCGCAAGCCCCGCATCTGGTGCCCGGACCCGGATCTCTCTCCGCACCGTGCCGCCCTCGCGGCGGCGCTCAAGGCGCGCATCCTTGCCGGTGCGACACCGCCCGCACGGCTCGACGGGGTGGTGATCGGCGCGGGCGCGCCTGCCGCCGGTCCGGCGCGGGAGATCGCCCGGGCGCGCGGCGTTCCGTTGACGCTGGCCGCCGGCGCGCCGCTCGAAGGCGACGGCCTGCATGCGTTCGCCGGCGCCACGCTGCTGCTGTGTCTCCCCATCGCTCCCGAGCACCTGCGCGCCGGCGCGTCCCTGATGGCGGCCGCGCGCGGGGCCTTCGACCATAGGGGCGCTCGGTCTCCGGTCGACTGGCTCCCGGACGCCGGCGATCCGATGCGCGCTGCGGTGGCGCGGGCGTTGATCGATCTCGTCGGACCGGACGGGGCGGACGCCGCGCTGCCGTCAGCCTTCACGCGTGCTGTCGTTCACCCGAGCCCTTATGACGCGGACGCGGCCCTTCCGGCGGGGCTGGCGAGCCTCGGACTGGCCGCCATGCGCCGTCACGCCGCGCTTGCCGCCCGGCCGGCCGTCTGTTTCGGCGCAAAATCCTGGAACCGCGCGGCCATCCGCGCCGCGTTCTCGACGCCGGAGCGGCCGCTGGACTTCGCCGCCGATGCCGAGGCGGCGATTGCCGCCGCGCGCCGCACCGGCGGGCGCGTGCTCGGCTGGGCGGCGGCGGTCGACGGGGATGCCGTCCGCCGCGCGACCGAGGCGAAGGTCGAGCTCTGGCGGATCGAGGACGGCTTCCTGCGCTCGGTCGGGCTCGGCGCGGGTCTCGCGCCCGGCGCGGCGCTCGCCTTCGACGACGAGGGGATCTATTTCGATGCAAGCGGGCCGAGCCGCATGGAGACGCTCCTGCGCGGCCGTCGCCTCTCGGAGGTCGAACGGGCGCGTGCCCGCCTCCTGATCGCGCGGGTCCGCGCGGCGCGGGTGACGAAGTACAATGTCGGCGGGGGCAAGGATCTGCCGGAACTGCCGGCGGATCGCGAGATCGTGCTGGTGCCGGGGCAGGTCGGCGACGATGCCGGCGTGCGCCGGTCTCGCTCGGCCCTGATCGACTGCGCCGGCACCGAGAACGTCAATCTGGACCTGTTGCGGCTCGCGCGCACGCGCAACCCGGACGCCCATATTCTCTACAAGCCGCATCCGGACGTCGAGGCGGGGCTGCGCAAGGGCGGTATCGACGCGCGCGCGCTTGAGGGGCTCGCCGACCGCGTTGTGACCGGACACGACATTCTCGACCTGCTGGAGATCGTCGACCGCGTCGAGACCTTCTCCTCGCTGTCCGGCTTCGAAGCGCTGCTGCGCGGCGTGCCCGTGACCGTGCACGGCATGCCCTTCTACGCCGGATGGGGGCTGACCCGCGACACCACGCCGAACCTCGCGCGCGGGGAAGAGCGCGAGACGCCGCTCGATCTCGAAACGCTCGCCCATGTCGCTTTCGTGGATTACCCGGTCACCATCGATCCGGTCTCGCTGCACCCTTGCCCGCCGGAATTCCTGATCGACCGGCTGGTCGCGCGACGCGGGAGCCAGCGTCACCGGATGCTGCAGCGCCTGCGTCAGGAACTGTCCTGGCTCGGCCGCAAGCTGGGCCTGTAAAGGGCACAGAGAGAGCGAAAGGACGGGGAGGAAACGCCGGGCAGCCGGGCGGCTCAGCCCATTTGCCGGGCGCGCGCGACCAGCGTGCCGAACCCGGTGTTCTGCTCGCGCAGACGGGCCAGTTCCTCCGCCGTCGCGGCGACGGCCCGGTCGATCTGCTCGGCGCTGTGATCGCTGGTGATGAAGAAGCGCAGCCGGGCGGATTTTTCCGCGACCGCCGGAAAGACGATGGGCAGCGCGTTGATGCCGCGCGCCAGCAGCCGGTTGGACAGGGTCGCGGCGGCGATGGAATCGCCGACGATCACCGGCACCACGCTCAGACCCGCACTCGGTCCCGTGTCGAGCCCCGCCGCCCGGGCGGCGGTCAGGAACCGCCGGCCGTTTTCGGCAAGCCGTCGCACCCGGTCCGGCTCCCGCTCCATCAGCTCGATGGAGGCGATCGCGGCGGCGGCAAGCGCCGGCGACAGGCCGACCGAGAAGACGAAGCCCGGGGCGGTGGCGCGCAGATAGTCGCACAGCGCCTTCGACCCGGCGATATACCCGCCGCAGGACGAAAACGTCTTCGACAAGGTGCCCATCCACATCTCGACGCCGCGCGCATCGATGCCGAAATGTTCCGCGATGCCGCGTCCCGTCGCCCCCAGCACGCCGACGGAATGGGCCTCGTCGACCATCAGCCAGGCATCGAAGGTGGACTTGAGCGCGATCAGGCGCTTCAGGTCGGGGAAGTCCCCGTCCATGCTGTAGATGCCCTCGACCGCGATCAGCACGTGGTTGAACTTGTGGCGGTGCTCGGCGAGCAGCGCCTCCAGCGTGTCCAGATCGCCGTGCGGAAAATTCATCCGCGCCGCGCCCGAGAGACGCGCGCCCTCGCTGATCGAATTGTGGACCAGCGAATCGCTGAGGATCAGATCCTCGCCCGCCATCAGATGGCCGATGGTCGTGACGTTGGTCGCATGGCCGCTGACCATCACCACCGCGTCCTCGGTGCCGTGCACGGCGGCGAGGCGGGCTTCCAGCTCACGGTGGATCGGGCGCTCGCCGGCGACCACGCGGCTGGCCGAGGCGCTCGTGCCATATTGCGCGACCGCGCGGGTCACCGCCGCGTTGACCTCCGGATGGCCGTTCAGCCCGAGATAGTTGTAGGAGGCGAAATTGTCCGCCTGCGTGCCGTCCATCGTCGTGGTCGCGCCGGCGACGCCGTCATGCGGGCGAAAGAAGGGGTTGTCGAGGCCGATCATCTCGGCCGCCGCGCGGTGCATGCCGAGCTGGCGGAAGGCGGGGAGCTGCGAGAAATCGAAGGCCCTGGCGGTCGCCGCGGGTCCGCTCGTCACCGGGCGCTCGGGCGTGTCGGTCCGCCGCGCGGGCTTGCGGCTGGCGCGCAGATCGGCGACGAGCCGCTTGCGGCGATCCGCGCCGCCGCCATCCTTCGGACCCTGCGTCACAACAACGACCTCATGTCCTTCGTCTTTTCCTCGACCCGGGCGGCGACATCCTGGAGCGTTTCGGCATTCGCGTCCGACAGGGCATCCTCGCCGAGATGCTGCATCGCGTTCGCCTTCGCGTCCGCCGACAGGGCGGGGCCCGTCTCGCCGGACAGCACCTGATCGACGATCCGCGCCGCCATGTCGGCGAGTGTGGCGCCATTGGCGAGCGACATCAACGGAATGTCGATGCCGAACTGGCGTTCCGCCGCCATGCGCAGCTCCAGCGCCATCAGCGAATCCATGCCGACATCCGTCAGCGGCTTGCCCGGCTCGATCTCGGCTGCATCGATCCGCAGGATGCGGCCGATCTCGGTCGCGAGCAGTCCGCAGACCTTCTCGATCGCGCCGGCCCGGTCTAGCCCCTCGAGCAGCGCGGCCAGATCGATCGCGCCGGCCTCGCCGCCGCTGTCGTCGCTGCCGTCGATGCCCAGCCGCTCGGCGAATCCGGTGCCGAGCAGCGCCAGATCGCGGCGCGCCGCCGCCCAGTCGATGCGCGCGTAGCCGGTGAGCGCCCGTTTCACGTCGTCCTGCGGCTCGGCCATCAGCCGGGCGAGGCCGTCGAGCGCTTCCCGCGCGCTCAGCGCATGGCGGCCGAGCTTGCGGGCGAGCTTGTCGCCGACCTCGGCATTGCGCGCGAGATAGCCCGCGTCGGAAATCGCGCCCCAGGCCACGGCGAGGCCGGGCAGTCCTTCCGCGCGGCGGCGGGCGGCCAGGCCTTCAAGGTAGCCGTTGGCAGCGACATAGTTCGCCTGTCCGGGATTGCCGACCAGCGTGGTGGCCGACGAAAACAGCACGAAATGCGCGAGCGCATCCTGCCGGGTGAGGCGGTCGAGCAACTCCGCGCCCCGCACCTTGGGGGCGAGAACCCGGTCGATCGCCGCCCGGTCGAGATTGGCGATCAGCATGTCGTCCAGCACCATCGCGGTGTGGAACACGCCGCCGATCGACCCGGCCTTGGCCCGCACGTTTGCCAGCGCTTCGGAAAGTGCGACTTCGTCGGTCGCGTCGCAGGCATGCGCGGTGACCGTCACGCCGCGTGCGGCCATCTCCGCGATGAGGTCGGCGGCGCCGTCCGCCGCCGCGCCGCGCCGCGACAGCACCGCCACGGTGCGCGCGCCCATGTCGGCAAGGCGGCGGATCAGCGCGGCGCCGAAGCCGCCGAAGCCGCCGATCACCACCATCGCGGCCTGCGCGTCGAGGGCGACGGGCGCCAGCGTTTCCGGCGCCTCGACCGTTTCCGGCGGGCGGATCACGATCTTGCCGATGTGCCCCGCCTGCTGCATGAGCCGGAAGGCGGCCACCGCGTCGTCCGCGTCGAAATCGCGGTAGGGCAGGGGCACCAGCGTTTCGTCCTCGAACAGCGCCATCAACTCGCGCAGCAGCCGCTGGGCAAGCGCCGGCTGATGCACCAGCAGCTGGTCGGCGTCGATGCCGAAATAGCTCAGGTTCTGGCGGAACGGCCGCAGGCCCAGATGGGTGTTGGCGTAGAAGTCGCGCTTGCCCAGTTCCAGAAAGCGGCCGAAGGGCTTGAGCACGTCGATGCTGCGCTCCATCGCCTCGCCCGACAGCGAGTTGAGCACCACGTCGACGCCGGCGCCGCCGGTCAGCCGGCGGATGTCGTCGGCGAAGGCGAGCGAGCGGGAATCGAGCACGTGTGCGACGCCGAGACGGCGCAGCAGGCTGCGCTTTTCCGCCGATCCGGCGGTCGCGATGATCCGCGCGCCGACATGCCGGGCGATCTGGATCGCGGCGAGGCCGACGCCGCCGGCGCCACCGTGGATGAGCACCGTGTCCTTCGGCTGCAGCGCGGCCAGATGCACCAGCGCGTAGTAGCTCGTCAGGAAGGCGACCGGGATGGTCGCGGCCGCTTCCGCCGGCAGATTGCCCGGCACCGGAACGCACCCCGTCTGCGACACGCGCACGTGGGTGGCGAAACACGCCGGCGCGAAGGCGATCACCCGGTCGCCGACCGCGTGATCGGTCGCGTCGGGACCCAGGGCGACGACCCGCCCGCAGCACTCCATGCCGAGCGTCGGGCCGGCGAACCCGTCCTCCAGCGCCTCCTCGGGGAGAAGGCCGAGCGCCCACATCACATCGCGGAAGTTGAGACCGGTCGCTTCCACGGCGATCTCGATCTCGTCGCCTTGCAGCGGCGCGCGCTCCATGTCGCGCCAGGCGAGGCGGTCGAGCAGGCCCTGTTGCCCCATTTCGAGACGCAGGGCCGGGGTCGGGGCGGCTCCCTCGCCGACGACCGGCAGATCGGTGCGCCGGTCGAGACGCAGCCCCAGACGGCGGTCCCCGTCGAGCACGATCTCGCGTTCGTTCGCCGCGTCGGCGGCGTCGATCTCGGCGGCGATGCGCAGGGCGATGGCACTCGGATCCCGGTGCCGGCCCGGATCGAGCAGGCGCAGGGTCACATCGGGAAATTCGTTGATCGCGACGCGACCGTAGGCCCAGATCGCCGCCTGCACGGGGTCGGGCGTCCGCGACAGGGCATGCGCGCGCGCGCCGTCGGGCGCGACGACGAGGATCTGTCCGGCGCGGGCGCCGCAGCGTGTCAGCAGGCGCGTGAGCGTCCAGGTGCGGTCCCCGACCGCGGCAAGCGCATCGTCGTCGCGGAACGCGCCGGTCAGGTCGATCACTCCGCCCGCGCAGGCCGCCTGAAGATCGGCGTTCTGCGCGAAAAGGTCGGGATCGTCGAGATCCAGCGTCCAGTCGCCGGCCGCGGTCACGGCGGTCTCGCCGCCGATTTCGGCGAGCGCGGCGGTGAGGCCGCGCTCCTCCAGGCAGCGCTTCAGACTGCGCGCCACCGCCCGGCCGTGGCCGTCGGCATCGCTCAGCACCAGCAGGGCGCTTGTGTCGGCGGACTGGTCCTCGCGCCCCGCGCCGTTGGCGCGGGCGGCCGGGTCCTGCGGCGCTTGCGCGACCGCCCTGGGCCGCGCCGCGACGAGGCTCGCCTCGATCAGGGCGCCATCCAGCGCGGCCGTCTCGACCGCGTCGAACGGTCCGGCCTGCAGGGTCTTGGCCCAGTCCGCGCCACTCTGGCGCGCGGAAAAGGCGAAGTCGGTGCCGGGCAGCACGGTCCACCAGTCGTGACCGATGCCGTGGATGAGATCCGCCGAAAGCGTCGGTGCCGGTTCGGCGGCGAGCAGCAGGGCATCGCCGGCCAGCGCGCGGGCAAGATCGCTCAGCGCCGCCCCGGCCAGAGCCGTGAGCGCGTTGCAGGCGATCACCAGATCGAAGGGGCCGGCCTCGGCGAGGGTCTCGGCCTCGAAGGGAACGAAACGCGTGTCGGGACGCCCGTGCCACTGCCGCTGGGCGCGGTCGAGCGCTGTCCGGGTCGCGTCGGTCACGGTGAGCACGGCGCGGTCCTGCGGCAGCGCGGCGGCCAGCGTCTGGGCCAGAGCCGGCTGATCCGCGCCGATCATGAGCACGGCGAGCGGCTTGTGCGCCGGCCAGTCGGCGATCACCCGCCGGGCGATCCCCGCGAGGCCGTCGGCAAGCGCCTTCATGCCGGGCGCGTCGGTGCGATAGGCGTCGTAGAGGCCGGGCGCGAAGAACTCCGGTGCGCGGTCCGGCAGGCCGGCGCGCAGGACGTCGGGCAGGTCGTCGGCGAGCCGCGCCAGCAGCGTCGCCTCGGGACCATGCGCACCGACGCCGGCAAAGAGCGACTGCACGAGATCGTCGGGATCGAGCGCCTCTTCCAGGTCGAGGAGGCGCCAGCCCTCCGGGGTTTCCTCGGCAAGCTCCTGCTGCGCCAGTTCGTGCAGGAAATGGCCGGCGAAGGGCACGGCGGTCTCCGCCAGCCGGCCGTCGGCCACGGCGGCGGCAAGGGGCGTCGGGCCCGGCCCAAGCACCTCCGCAAGACTGCGATGGACGATCGTGCGCGCCAGCGCGTCGAGCAGCAGCGGCTCGTCCGCCGGTTGAAAGCCCTCGGCGTCGGCATCGGCGACGACAATCCCCGCATCGCGCGCCAGCGCGATCACATCGGCGGGCGCAGGCGTTGCCTCGCAGGCGTCGCCGCTCAGCAGCCGCGCGTCGAGACGATAGGCGAGGGCGCCGCCGTCCTGCGCCATCTGGAACTGCACGGCGCGGAAGCGCGCGCCGCGCAGCCGCGCGACGAGGACGCCGGCGTCGTCGCGGTAGTCGAAGGTCGCCACGATCGAGCGCGGGCTGGCGCGCTCCAGAACGATCTCGACGCGCGTCGGCACCGCCTGGGCGGCATGCAGTTCGATGGCGCCGAAGCGCACCGGCAGGAACCCGGTTCCCTCTTCGCCCCCGACATGGGCGGCGAGCAGGGCGAAGAGACCGTGGAAGCCGGCGTCGGCAAGGGCGGGATGCAGAGCGAAGCGGTCCGGATCGACGCCGTCGCACGGGGGCGCCAGCGTCACGTCCGCCTGTCGTTCGCCGCGCAGCACGGTCGTGGAGGCAAGGCGGAAGGCGGGGCCGTAGAAGAGACCATGCGCCTCGGTGAGCGCGTAGATCGCCTCCTGCGTGATGGTGGTCTCGCCCGGCGCACCGGAGGGCGCCTGCGGGTCGCTCGCCGCCGCAAGCGTGCGGAACGAAGCCTGCGCATGCATCGACCAGTCCGCGTCCGCCAGACGCGGCCGCGAACAGATCTCGATCACCCGGTCGTCGGCGGACAGCCGGATGCGCGTTTCGACCGTCTTGCCGGCTTCCAGCAGCAAGGGGCGCACGATCTCGAAATCGCACAGTTCGACCGTGGCCGTGCCGGTGAAATCCAGGGCCGCGCGCAGCGCCATTTCCACGAAGCCGGCGGCGGGGAAGACGGTTGCCTCCTCCACCTTGTGATCGGCGAGGAACGGCAGGAGGTCGGTATCTATCAGGTTGTACCAGGTGGTGTCGTCGTCGCGCAGCCGCGCGCCGGCGAGCGGCGAGGCCCGGTCGGTGACGTTCAGCCGTTCGCCCGTTTCCGGCGTGACATAGGGCACCGTCTGCCAGGGGTAATGCGGCAGGGGCGGAAGGTTCTTGCCGGCCGGGCCGACGAGCCGGTCGAAATCCGGCGTCGCGCCATGGGCGACGATCCGGGCGACCAGATGCTCGATGCTGTCGGGCTTTTCGGCGTCGGTCTTCGGCTTGTCGAAGGTGGCGAGAACCGGCGCCGGCGCGGACGCCGCCCGCAGCGTGTCGCGGACGTAGTTGAGCAGGACGGGCTTGGGACCGATCTCCACCACGAGATCGACCGGGTGCCGCTCGGCGAGGGTCTGGACCGCATCCGCGAAACGCACGGGCCGGCGCACGTTTTCCCACCAGTAGTCGGCATCCGGCACGATCGTCTCCGCCTCGGGGTGAACCGAGGACAGGAAGGCGATCCCGCCCTGCCTGTGCGCGATGGTGCCGAGAGCGGTCTTCAGCGGCGCCTCGATCGGGTCGACCAGGGCGCTGTGGAACGGGTAGGCGATCGTGAGCTTGCGCAAGGCCCATTTCTTCTTGCGCGCCAGCCGCGCGAAGGCGTCGATGCTCTCGCTCGGGCCGGAGAGCGTGACGCTGCGCGGCGAGTTCACGGCGGAAAGCTCCAGCCCCGGCAGCGCGGCTTCCGCCAGCGCGGCGCGCGCGTCGTCCTCGGCGAGCAGAAGCGCGGCCATGCCCCCCAGGTGTCGCACCACTTCCTGCTGTGTCGACCGCGCGTGGATGATCGACGTCGCGGTCTTGAGATCGACCAGCCCCGCGTACCAGGCCGCGGCGACCTCGCCCACGCTGTGCCCGACGACGGCCGAGGCCTCGACCCCGCGCTCGCGCAGCGCGCTGGCCAGTGCCACCTGAAGCGCGAAGAGTAGCGGCTGTGCGATCTCCGTGCGCTCGATCTCGGTATCGAGATCGCCGGAGAACAGCATGGTGACCAGCGACCAGCCGGACTCCGCCATGAAATGCTTGTCGACCGCCTCGAACACGCGGCGGAACACCGGCTCGGTCTGGTAGGCCGCCTGTCCCATGCCGGCCCATTGCGAGCCGTTGCCGGAAAAGGCGAAGGCGATGCGTCCCGTGCGCCCGGCCGCCTTTCCGCTGATGGCCTGCGCGGTTGCGGTGTCGTCGGCGTGCGCGCGCAGGGCGGCGCGCTTCTCCTCGGCGGTGCCGAGCGCGATCAGCCGGTGTTCGAGCAGGTCGCGGTGGCGCACGGTGGCGTCGCTGATGGCGCCGGCCGACACCTCGGCGGGCGCGCTGTCGAGGCAGGTGGCGTACCGCCGGGCCAGATCCTTCAGCGCCGCCTCGCTGCGCGCCGACAGGACGAGGGGCGCGGTGTCCGGAACCGTGCTTTGCGGCGCGCGGACCTCCGCCCCGTCGCTCACGATGGCATGGGCATTCGTGCCGCCGAAGCCGAAGGAGTTGATCCCCGCAAGACGCGGCGTGTCCTTGCGCTCCAGCGCCACGGGCGCGGCCGCGACCTCAAGGTTCAGGTCGGCGAAGTCGATGTTGGGATTCGGCTCATCGAAATGCAGCGACCTGGGGAACGTGTCATGGCGCAGCGCAAGCACCGACTTCAGCACGCCGACGAGGCCCGACACCGGTTCCAGATGGCCGACGTTGGTCTTGACCGATCCGATCGGCAGCGGCGCGCTGCGCGAGCGGCCGACCACGCTTCCGAGCGCCGAGGCCTCCGCCGGGTCGCCGACCTGGGTGCCGGTTCCATGCGCCTCGATGAAGGCGAGGTCGTTCGGGTCGATTTCCAGACCGTGATAGAGCGCGTCGAGCAGAACCGCCTGCGACGACGCGGAAGGGAGCGACAGCCCGGCGGTGCGCCCGTCGGCGTTGATGCCCGTCGCCACGATGCGCGCCCGCGGGCTGGGATCGGCATCGTCGCGCCGCAGCACCATCGCCACCGCGCCTTCGGACCGCACATAGCCGTCGCCCGATGCGTCGAAGGCCCGGCACAGGCCCTGCGGCGACAGCATGGAGGCGCGCGCGAAGCCGATGAAGGAAAAGGGGCTCAGCAGAAGATTGACGCCGGCCACGATGGCGGTGTCGATCTGGCCGCTTTCGATGGCGCTGACGGCCTGATGCAGCGCGACGAGCGAGGACGAACACGCGGTGTCGAGCGTGAAGCTCGGTCCGCGCAGATCGAAGATATAGGAAATGCGGTTGGAGACGATCGACAGCGTGTTGCCGGTCATCGACTGCATGTCGACGGCGGGCATGTCGAACAGCAGACGCTGATGGTAGTCCAGTCCGGAGGCGCCGACATAGACACCGGTCTCGGAGCCGGCGAGGTCGGAGGGCTTCAACCCGGCGTCTTCGAGAGCTTCCCACACCGTTTGCAGCAAGAGGCGCTGCTGCGGATCGATCTGGGCGGACTCGCGCGGCGAAATGCCGAAGAAGCCGGCGTCGAATCCCCACACGTCGTCGATCTGGCCCGCGGCGAAGGTGAAGCTGCGTCCGGCTGCCCCCTTGAGCGGATGAAGGAAGCGTTCGGTGGAAAACCGATCCGCCGTGACCTGCGTGACGGAGCACCGCCCCTCGCTCAGCAACGACCAGAAATCATCGACCGAATTGGCGCCGGGAAGCCGCGCTGCATAGCCTGAGATGATGGTCTTGTGTGCACGCAACGACATTCGGTGTTCTTCCGCAATTGGCCCGGTTCCAGACCGGTTTTATTCAAGGGTATGCAAAGCCGGCGACCGGGAGAAGAGGTATCATGGCTCCGCACGGACGCAAAGGAACCATCATGACCCGGGGGCAAGTCGGATTTAATACGCTCTCGATGGTTGAAACGTAACGGAGCTTCCGGTTTCTGGATCAGCAGTTGGCATGTCGAAAGACCATGTTCTGGCACGCCCGGCTGTCCGGCCGCTTGGCGACCTGGGCGGACCGTTTCAAAACAGATGATGCATACGCAAGCCCCCGACCGTATCGAATGCGCGTGGCGAAGCATTTTGCGACCCGGGCTCGCGCGTGCGCTTTATTGTCCAAGACGCGCACAGGATCAAGGCGTAATGTAGTTTAGACCAACCGTGAATTGCGCGTCTGAAGATGCCGCTCCCACGCCAGCGCGTCGCGTGCGATGCGCTCCAGGTCCATGTGGTGCGGCTCCCAGTCCAGCAGCTTCACGATCGCGGCATTGTCCGCGATAACCTGCGGCGGGTCGCCGGCGCGCCGCCCGCCGTGATGCACCGGAAAGGGCGATCCGGCCGCCGCCTGGACCGCCTGCACCACCTCCAGAACCGAATAGCCGCGCCCGTAGCCGCAGTTGACGGTGAAGTTCTCCCGGGTGTCCCGCAACCGTTTCAGCGCCAGGAAGTGGGCCTCGACCAGATCGCTGACATGGATGTAGTCGCGTTCCGCCGTTCCGTCGCGGGTCGGGTAATCCGTCCCGAACACGGTGAGGCCGTCGCGCTTTCCGAGCGCGGCCTCGCAGGCGACCTTCAGCAGATGCGTCGCGCCTTGCGTCGACTGGCCGGTGCGCCCCTGCGGATCCGCGCCGGCGACGTTGAAGTACCTGAGGGCCGCGTAGCGCAGCCCGCTCGCTCTGGCGACGTCGGCCAGCATCAGTTCGGTCATCAGTTTCGACGTGCCATAGGGCGAGACAGGGCGCTTCGGCGCGTCCTCCGCGACCGGGCAGGCCTCGGGCTCGCCATAGACGGCGGCCGTCGATGAAAAGATGAGACTTGTCACGTTGCGCGCGACGCAGGCCTCGATCAGCGCGCGCGAGGCGCAGGTGTTGTTGCGATAGTATTTGAGGGGATCGGCCAGCGATTCCGGCACCACCACCGATCCGGCGAAGTGGATCACCGCCTCGATCCCGACCTGTCCGAAGGCCCGCGCCAGCGTCGCCGGATCGCCGATGTCGCCCTCGACGAGCGTCGCCTGCGCCGGGACGGCCCAGTCATGCCCCGTGCTCAGGTTGTCGACCACCACCACCGTCTCGCCGGCGTCGAGAAGTCGCCAGACCATATGACTTCCGATATAGCCGGCGCCGCCGGTCACCAGTATCGCCATGTCGTCCTCCTGGCAGCGAGACCGATCCGCGCCGCGCGGCGCGTCGTCACGCTCTGGGTATCGGCTTGACAATGCCCTGACAAGCGGACACCAAAGCGGCCCGTCCGTCCCGCACCACGCGCTGTGCCGAAAGCGCCGCCGGTCGAGACGGCGCCGGCGCGGGCGTTCCGTGCGGGCATCTTAGGCCCCGCCTGGTTCCGCGGACACAAAACTGTCGTGCGCCGGTTCTATTGCCGGGCGGGAAATCCGGGGTGTGTGCGGAAGGGTCTCCGCGAAGGGCCGCGACCCCGGCCATGTTGCGAGACCGTGGAGGTGTCATGCGTATTGCGATGATCGGAACCGGATACGTCGGTCTCGTCTCGGGCGTCTGTTTTTCCGAATTCGGCTTCGATGTGACCTGCGTCGATGTCGACGCGGACAAGATCGCGCGGCTGAAGGCGGGCGAGGTTCCGATCTACGAGCCGGGTCTCGACGATCTGATCGACCGGAATCTCAAGGCCGGCCGTCTTGCCTTCACGACCGCCTTCGACGAGGCGGTCGCGGCCGCCGACGTGGTGTTCGTCGCCGTGGGGACCCCGTCGCGGCGCGGCGACGGCGAGGCGGATCTGACCTATGTCTTCGAGGCGGCCCGCCAGATCGCCCGCGCGATGCGGCCCGAGACCGTCGTCGTCGTCAAGTCGACGGTCGTCGTCGGGACCTGCCGGAAGGTCGCCGAGATCATTCGCGCGGAGCGCCCCGGCGTGGCCTTTTCGGTCGCCTCCAATCCGGAGTTCCTGCGCGAGGGCTCGGCGATCGAGGATTTCATGCGGCCCGACCGCGTGGTCGTGGGGGCGGAGGACGCGCGCGCCGAGGACGTGCTGCGGCGCCTCTACCGGCCGCTCTACCTGCGCGAGACGCCGATCCTGGTGTCGACCCTGGAAAACGCGGAACTGACGAAATACGCGGCCAACGCGTTCCTGGCGCTCAAGATCACCTTCATCAACGAAATCGCCGACCTGTGCGAAAAGGTCGGCGCCGACGTGCAGAAGGTGGCGAGCGGGATCGGCCTCGACAAGCGGATCGGCGGCAAGTTCCTGCATGCCGGACCCGGCTACGGCGGCTCGTGCTTTCCCAAGGACACCAGCGCGCTGGCCGCGACGGGTCAGCGCCACGGGGCGCCCTTGCGTCTGGTCGAGACCACCATCGACGTGAACGACCGCCGCAAGCGCGACATGGCCCAGCGGATCCTGGCAAGCCTCGGGCCGGAGCCGGCGGGCAAGACCGTCGGCATGCTCGGCATCGCCTTCAAGCCGAACACCGATGACGTGCGCGACGCGCCGTCCCTGGCGATCGTGCCGGCGCTGCAGGCCGCCGGCGTGCAGGTGATCGCGCACGATCCGGAAGCCCGCGCACAGGCCGAACCGCTGCTTCCGGGCCTTGAGTGGCGGGACGACCCCTATGAGGTCGCCGACGCGGCGGACGCCGTCGCCGTGCTGACGGAATGGAATGTCTATCGCGGGCTTTCGCTTTCCGAGATCGCGCGGCGCATGCGCGGGCGTGCCGTGGTCGACATGCGCAATATCTGGCAGGCCTCGGACGCGGCGGAGGCCGGGCTCAGTTATCGCGGGATCGGCAAGGGTGCCGTGGGCGGCGGGATCTGACGACCCGCCGCACGACAACGGAAACGGAAAGGGCGGGTGCCAGCATGAAGCCATCGACGGAGCTGGAGGGGCTCGCCCGTTTGTGTATCGCCGCCGGCGAGGCGATCCTGAGCCATGCGCAGGCCGGGCTCACGGTGGAGTGCAAGGGCGACGAAAGCCCGGTCACCGAGGCCGACCGGGCCGCGGAAGAGATCGTGCTGGCCGGATTGCGCGCGGCCTTTCCGGATATCCCGGTGGTCGCGGAAGAGGCCGCGGCGGCCGGAGAGGTCCCTGAGATTTCCGGGAAATTCTTCCTCGTCGATCCCCTCGACGGAACGCGGGAATTCGTCGCCGGTCGTCCCGACTACACGGTGAATGTCGCGCTGATCGAAGCGGGGACGCCCGTCATGGGCGTGGTTCACGCCCCGGCGCGCGGCGAGATCTTCGCCGGCGACACCCGGACGGCGCGCGGGGATGCCGGCGGCGGGGCGGACGCCTGGGCCGCGCGGGTGGACGAGGGGCGGATCGGCGACTGGCGGCGGATCTGCGTGCGCAGGCCGGTGCCGGCGCATCCGGTCGCCGTGGCGAGCCGCTCGCATCGCGACGAACAGATCGACGGTCTGCTCGACCGCATGGCCATCGGCGAGCGTGTCAGCATCGGATCCTCCCTCAAGTTCTGCATGCTCGCCGAAGGGGCGGCGGATTTCTATCCGCGCTTCGGGCGCACGATGGAATGGGACACGGCGGCGGGACACGCGGTTCTCGCGGCGGCCGGCGGGCTGGTGACCGCGCTTGACGGAACGCCCTTCGCCTATGGCAAGCGGCGCCAGGCGCAGGACGCGGACTTCGCGAACCCCGGCTTCCTCGCGGCTGCCACGCGCGCCCTGATCGATCGGGCCGTGGCCGCGCTGGCGGACTGATCGGCGAACCGGCCCTTCGGCCCCCTGGCGTCTTCTCGGCATTTCCGGAAAAGGGTTTTCTGGAAAAAACGGTTACCCCTGCCCGAATAATCGCAATCCGGTTCCTCCCACAGGCACGACTGTCCTTCTAGCCTCAAGATCAAAGAGGTTCTGGACGGAGTGCCGATATGAATATGGAGGTGGTGCGGCGAAGCAACCTGCGGCGTCTGGAGGCGGAAAGCATCCAGATCATTCGCGAGGTCGCGGCCGAATTTCGCAATCCGGTGATGCTTTACTCCATCGGCAAGGATTCGGCGGTGATGCTGCATCTGGCGATGAAGGCGTTTTACCCGTCGAAGCCGCCGTTTCCGCTGATGCATATCGACACCACCTGGAAGTTCCAGGAGATGATCCGCTTTCGCGACGACATGGCGAAGCGGCTTGGCCTCGATCTCATCGTGCACACCAACGCGGAAGGGCTGGAACGCGGGATCAACCCGCTCGATCACGGCTCGTCGGTGCACACCCAGGTGATGAAGACCGAGGCGCTGAAGCAGGCGCTCACCAAACACGGCTTCGACGCGGCCTTCGGCGGCGCGCGGCGCGACGAGGAAAAGAGCCGCGCCAAGGAACGGGTGTTTTCCTTCCGCACGGCCGCGCACGGCTGGGACCCGAAGCACCAGCGCCCGGAATTGTGGAACCTCTACAACGCCCGGATTTCACAGGGCGAGTCCATCCGCGCGTTCCCGCTGTCGAACTGGACCGAGCTCGACATCTGGCAATACATCCTGACCGAGAACATCGAGATCGTGCCGCTCTATCTCGCGGCCCCGCGCCCGGTGATCGAGCGCGACGGCATGCTGATCATGGTCGACGACGACCGCCTCAAGCTGCGCCCCGGCGAGGTGGTGCGCGAGCGCATGATCCGCTTCCGCACGCTGGGCTGCTATCCGCTGACCGGTGCCATCGAATCCGATGCCGACACACTGCCGGCGATCGTCCGCGAAATGCTCATCGCCCGCACCTCCGAGCGGCAGGGCCGTCTGATCGACCGCGACGAGAGCGCCTCCATGGAAAAGAAGAAGCGCGAGGGGTACTTCTGATCATGAGCGCGACACTGCATGAAAAGGCGACCGATTCGGCCGTTCTGGATTACATCGCCGCCCAGGAGGGCAAGGACCAGCTGCGCTTTCTGACCTGCGGCTCCGTCGACGACGGCAAGTCGACGCTGATCGGCCGGCTGCTGTTCGATTCCAAGCTCATCTTCGAGGATCAGCTCTCGGCGCTGGAGCGCGATTCGCGCCGCCATGGCACGGTCGGCGAGGACATCGACCTCGCTCTGCTCGTCGACGGCCTGGAGGCCGAGCGCGAGCAGGGCATCACCATCGACGTGGCCTATCGTTTCTTCGCCACCGACAAGCGCAGGTTCATCGTGGCCGACACGCCCGGCCACGAGCAGTACACGCGCAACATGGCGACCGGCGCCTCGACCGCCGATCTCGCCGTGCTGCTGGTCGACGCGCGCAACGGCCTGATGACTCAGACGCGCCGTCACGCCTATATCGCGTCGCTTCTGGGGATCCGGCACGTGGTTCTGGCGGTCAACAAGATCGACCTCGTCGATTTCTCCCGGGCGCGTTTCGAGGAAATCCGCGCGGAGTTCGCCGCCTTCGCCAGCGGCTTCGACTTCGACACGCTGGTCGCGATCCCGATGTCCGCGCGCTTCGGCGACAACGTGACGACGCCGGGCGAGCGCATGCCCTGGTACGAGGGGCCGACGCTGCTTGCGCATCTGGAAACGGTTCCGGTGGATGATCACGCCCTCGACGCGCCGTTTCGCTTTCCCGTCCAGTGGGTGAACCGGCCGAACCTCGACTTTCGCGGCTACAGCGGAACGGTGGCGGGCGGGCGCGTCGCGGTGGGCGACGCGGTGGTCGTCGCCGGCTCGGGAAGGACGTCGAAGGTGCGCCGGATCATCGGCGCGAGCGGTGATGTGTCCTCGGCGCGGGTGGGCGAGGCGATCACCCTGACGCTCGACGACGAGATCGACATCTCCCGCGGGGATGTGCTCGCGGCCTCCGACGCGCGGCCCGAGGTGGCCGACCAGATGGCGGCCCATCTTATCTGGATGGCCGACGACGCGCTGCTGCCCGGCCGATCCTACTATCTCAAGAGCGGCGCGCGCACGGTCGCGGCGACGGTGACGGAGATCAAGCACAAGATCAACGTCAACACCTTCGAGCATGTGGCGGGAAAATCGCTGGCGCTCAACGAGATCGCCTTCTGCAACCTCGCGCTCGCCGCGCCGATCGCCTTCGACCCTTACGAGGAAAACCGCGAGACGGGCGCCTTCATCCTGATCGACCGGCTGACCAACGCCACCGTGGCGGCCGGCATGGTGTGGTATGCGCTGCGCCGGGCGAGCAACATCCACTGGCAGGCGCTCGACGTCGACAAGGCGGCGCGCGCCGACCGGCTGGGCCAGGCGCCGGTGGTGCTGTGGTTCACCGGCCTGTCCGGCTCGGGCAAGTCGACCATCGCCTCCATCGTGGAGAAGAAGCTGCACCTTCAGGGCAAGCTCACCTACACGCTGGACGGCGATAACATCCGCCACGGGCTGAACCGCGATCTCGGCTTCACCGACGCCGACCGGGTGGAGAACATCCGCCGGGTCGGGGAGGTGGCGAAACTCTTCACCGAGGCCGGGCTGGTGACGCTGGTCTCCTTCATCTCGCCCTTCCGCGCCGAGCGGAAGATGGTCCGCGATATGCTCGGCGACGACGAGTTCGTGGAGATCTTCGTCGACACGCCGATCGAGGACTGCCGGCGCCGGGATCCGAAGGGGCTCTACAGGAAGGCCGACGCGGGGGAGTTGCCCAACTTCACGGGCGTGGACAGTCCCTATGAACCGCCGGAGGCGCCCGAACTGCGCCTCGCCACGGTGGGCCGCGATCCCGAGACGATCGCCGACGAGGTGATCGCCTATCTTTCGGAGCGCAAGCTGATCTAGGGCTGCGCTGTCTTCCCCGTCCGGGCCGCCCTGGCCCGGACCTCTCCGACCCAAAGCTTGTTGGCCATGGCCGACTGCCCAGGGAATGGGCGCCTCTGGCGATATTTTCGGCAAGGCGTGAATCTGCTTGATCCTTGGGCATCGGCGCGGCAGTCTCAACGGCGAACCTGATAAAAACGCCAGTGGGGACTGTCATGCGGAGATTGGTTGGATTTGCGCTCGCGCTTGGATTGGCCGCGCCCGCGGCCATGGCCGAGACGGAGATCAAGTTCACGCTCGATTGGAAGTTCGAGGCGCCGGCCGCGCCCTTCTTCATCGCCCAGGACAAGGGGTACTTCGAGGCGGAGGGCCTCAGCGTCACCATCGACAGCGGCGCGGGCTCGCGCGAGTCGATCCCCCGCGTGGCGACCGGCGCCTACGACATGGGCTTCGGCGACGTCAACGCGCTGATCAAGCTCATGGACGACCAGCCCGACCTCAAGGTCAAGGCGGTCATGATGGCCTATGAGCGCCCGCCCTTCGCGGTGATCGGCCGCAAGAGCCAGGGCGTGACCGAGGATCCCAAGTCGCTCGAGGGCAAGACGCTCGGCGCCCCGCCGCCCGACGCGGCCTTCGGCCAGTGGCCGGCCTTCGTCGAGGTCGCTGGCCTCGACACCTCCGGCATGACCATCGAGAGCGTCGGGTTCCCGGTGCGCGAGCCGATGCTGGCGCAGGGCCAGGTCGACGCGATCTTCGGCTTTTCCTTCTCCTCGGTGATCAACCTGAAGGCGCAGGGCGTCGACCCGGACGACATCTCGCTGATCCTGATGGGCGAGCACGGGCTCGACCTCTACGGCAACGTGGTGATGGTCAACACCGACTTCGCCGAGGCCAACCCGGAGGCGGTCAAGGGCTTCCTGCGGGCCCTGACCAAGGGGTTCCTCGACACCATCGCCGACCCGGCGGCGTCCGTGCCGCATGTGCTGGAGCGCAACGCCGTGCTCGACGAGGCGACGGAGATCGACCGCATCACCATGGCCGTGGAGGGCTCGATCGCGACGCCGGCGGTGAAGGCCAACGGCTTCGGCGGCGTGGACATGGACAAGCTTGCCAAGTCCATCGACCACCTCAAGGTCTCCATGGGCGTGAGCGACACGCCGCCGGCGCCGGAGCGGATCTTCGATGCAAGCTACCTTCCGCCGCTCGAGGAGCGCATGATCAAGTAAGGCCCGGGCGCGGCGTGGTCCTCGGGCCGCGCCGCCCTGTTGCCGGGATCGCGAGGCGCCGCCGCCGCGATGCCGGCACCCGGCCCAGACCGTCGGGCGGCCGCGTCCAGGGGCGCGCAAGGCGGTTCGGGCCGCATCGGGCGCGTCGAGCCGGACCGGGTCGGCACTCAAGCTCCAAGAAGAAGCTCCAAGAAGATCATGAAAGAAGCTCCGTGACCGGATTTGTGGAATTGCGCGATGTTCGCCTGGCCTATGGCGCGCAGGCCGGCGGGGAGGGGACCCTTGCCCTCGATGACGTGACGATGCGCGTGCGCAAGGGCGAGTTCGCCGCCGTGGTCGGCCCCTCGGGATGCGGCAAGTCGACCCTGATGAAACTCGCGACCGGCCTGATCCGGCCGCAGGCGGGCACCGTGGAGGTGGCCGGCAAGGAGGTGGACGGCCCCGTCTCCGTGGCCGGCATGGCCTTCCAGAACCCCTCCATGCTGCCCTGGCGAACGACCTTGAAGAACGTGATGCTGCCGCTGGAGATCGTGCAGCCGCACCGTCGCAAGATTCGGCGCGAGCGCGCGGCCTACGTCAAGCGCGCGGAGGATCTCCTGGAGATCGTCGGGCTGAAGGGGTTTGGCGACCGGTTCCCCTGGCAATTGTCCGGGGGCATGCAGCAGCGCGCGAACCTGTGCCGTGCGCTGGTGCATGATCCGGCCCTCCTGATGCTGGACGAGCCGTTCGGGGCGCTGGACGCCTTCACGCGCGAGGAACTGTGGCAGGTGATGCGCGATCTGCATGCGGAAAAGCAGTTCACCGTCATCCTGGTCACCCACGATCTGCGCGAGGCGGTGTTTCTCGCCGACCGGGTGTTCGTGATGAGTGCGCGTCCGGGCAGGATCGTCGTGGAGCGGGAGGTCGGTTTCGAGCGGCCCCGTCCCATCGACCTGACCTATGAGGCGGAGTTCAACGACATCGTTCACGAATTGCGCGGTCATATCGCGGACGCGAGGGCGGCGGCATGAGCGAACGCTGGATCAAGCTTGCCCCCTGGGTCTGGACGCTCGGCCTGTTCGCCGTCTGGGAAGGCGCGGTGCAGGCCTTCGACATCGCGGTCTACATCCTGCCCGCGCCCTCGGACATTTATGTCGCCATCGTCAAATACTGGACGGCGATCTGGACCAATTCCATCCAGACGCTGTGGACCACCACACTCGGCTTTCTGCTCGCCGTCGTCGGCGGACTGGCGCTGGGGCTGGCGATCGGCTGGAGCCGGGCGATCTACGCCGGGCTCTACCCCTTGATGATCGGTTTCAACTCGATCCCCAAGGTGGCCGTGGTACCGATCCTGGTGATCTGGTTCGGCATCGGCACGGTCCCGGCCGTTCTCACCGCCTTCCTGATCGCCTTCTTCCCGATCGTCGTGAACGTGGCGACGGGGCTGGCCACCATCGAGCCGGAAATGGAGGACGTGCTGCGCGCGCTGGGCGCGAAGAAGATGGACATCATGCTCAAGGTCGGCATCCCGCGCTCCATGCCGTATTTCTTCGGCTCGCTGAAGATCGCGATCACGCTGGCCTTCGTCGGCTCGGTGATCTCCGAGACGGTGGCCGCGAATTCCGGCATCGGCCACATGATGCTGGCGGCACAGTCGCAGTTCAACGTGCCGCTGGTCTGGGCCGGCCTTGTTGCCCTCGCCGTGCTCGGCATCGGCATGTATGCGATCATGGCCTGGCTGGAAATGCGCCTCACCGGCTGGGCGCACCGCTCCGGGCGGCACTGAGCCTCTCGCACGCTGGCCCTCCCGCACGCTGACCCTGCCGCACGCCGATGGCGCGCGGCCTGCCGGCGTCAGGGCCAGTGGCGGCCGTCGAAAAAGTCGGCCGGGATCGGGTCCATCGCCTCAAGCACGTTGGAGGCCGCACGGATGGCCTCGATCCGGGCCCAGTCGGCCATCGCCGCCGCATGGCGGCTGCGCAGGTCGTCCGGCCAGTCGGCCGGGTCGGGCCCGTGGGCCAGCGTGGCCTGCAGCCCGGCGGCCAACGTGTTGCGCTGCCGGTGTTCGCTCATCACGGCGAGAATGCGCCGTTCCGCTTCCCGCTTCACTTCCGTCGCCATCGGCCCCGTGTCCGGCGTATCGGACAGGCTTTCGAGGATCGCGCGCGCTTGCGCTTCCGTGGTTGCGCCGGCAACGAGGCGGCCCTCTACCCAGAATTGACCGGGATGCGCGTCCGGGCCGGTGTATCGCGGAAACCTTTCCGGCGGGAGCTGCGGTTCGCTGACAGTCGAATGCGTCATGGGATCACCCAATGATTGTGTAGCGAATGGCCGTTGTCGATGTGAGCCGGCTTTCGATCCGGATCGCGTCCTCGACGACGCCGACGGTGACGTGAGTCGGGGTCCCGGTCGTCCCTGTGACGTCGGTGGCGAAGACGCCGAAGTAGCCGCCGCCGAAGGCCATGGTCGCCCAAGGCGTGATGCCCACATCGAAAAGGGCCGCGCCGGCTCGATGGGATTGCGGGTAGTCCGAATAGGGATTGTTGCTCACGACAATGAGGCCGCTCTTGACCGGCGGGGTCACGGTGGCAACGCCGTCCGGCGCGATCAGGATCTCGCCGGAATAGAAACCGTGGGCCCTGGTCAGGCCGGCGACATCCACGCGTTCTTCGGGAGAGGTCGTTCCGATGCCCACATGGCCGTCGGCGGCAATGCAAACCCGTTCCGTACCTTCCGTCGCAAGCCGGATTTGCCCGCCCGCTCCGCCATCCGTGCGGCCCTCGATGTTGAGGTTGCCGCCAAGCCGATAGAGGTGGGGGTGGGCGCTGCCCGACAGCCGGGCTCCGCCGGACACGAGAAATGTCCCGTTGAGATGCAGCGGCGCTTCCGGCGCGCTGGTCCCGATCCCGACCTGCCCCGTCGCGGCGTCGATATGCATGGCGTACACCCATGCTGCCCCATCGTCGCTGACCTTGAACGAGAGGTCGTTGCTCCCGGTCAGACCCAGCTCTGCGTGGCCTGTGTAGCCGGACTGAAACAGGAGACTTGCGGTGTCGACCGTCGCCGCCTTGTTGACCTTGACCTGCTGATCGCCGCCGTCGTGGTCGAAAAGGATGCTTTGCGCGCTGACGGTCAGGCGGTTTTCCGAGCTCGGCTCTGCATTGACGGCCAGTTCCGCGATCCGGATCGAGCCATCGGGGGCGGGCCTGACGTCTTGCCAGGTCGCGCCGGTGAAGACGACCAGGCGCGCCTCGTCCTCGATCCAGCATCGCCACCCCTCGCGCGGGGCCTGAAAGGTCCACGTCCCGTCGGACCAGGCGGCGATCGTCCGGTCCTGTCCGGACCAGGCGTCGGTGCCGCCGGGTGCGACCAGATAGAGATCGCCTTCGGACACGGCGGGGGGCGGGGCGGGCGCGCTTGCGGACTTAACGGACAGCTGGACAAGTCCATCCAGGGCGATGACTGCCTCATTGTGCGTGATGTGCTTTTGCGCCTGGTTGGCCGCGATGAGGGGCAGAGACAAGCGTGCGGTGGTCGTCATTGCGTCGCTCTTCGTGAAATCTCGAGGTCCACCAGTCTATGCCTGCCGGTCGGTGGGGCGGATAAGCGGGGCGGAGGGACCCGTGACGACGTCATCGGCAACGCCGGCCAGACACTCGTGTTTCCGCCATAGTCGTGCGTCATAGAGCGGATTGCCCGGAAAGCTGTATCGTTGTATCCAGATGCGGCCGTCCACGGTGGTTGCGCGGGGCGGATTGCGCCTTGCCGGGGCTGTCGGTTCGTTAACCTATTTCAGCGCGAGTGCGATATAGTGCTCCTTGGTTGTGGGAATTGCCCCAGCAAATGGGAATGAATGATATCCATGTCTGAAACGGCGGAAAGCAAGGCGGCGAGTTCGGCCAAGGCCGAAACCTCCAAGGTGACTGAGGTCAAGGCCAAGGCGCCGGTCATTCCCTTGAGGATCGACAAGGCCGCGGCCGCGATCGCGCGGACGACGGAATTCGACCTGCGCCCGCGCGCGCTGCGTCACCTGGCGGTCAAGCTTTCCTTCATCTTGTGCGTCGTGATCCCGACATTGTGCGGTGCGATCTATTTCGCCTTCATCGCATCCGATCGCTATGCAGCCGGGGCGGGGTTTTCGGTCCGCAGCATGGACAGCTCGGTGGCGGGAGGGGACTTCCTGGGCGCGATAACCGGGTTGTCGAGCGTGGGCACCACCACGACCGATTCCTACATCCTGCTTGAGTATCTGCGAAGCCGGGAACTCCTCGAGAGCCTCAGAGAGGATATCGATTTTCAGCGTGCCTATGGGGGAGAGGACGTCGATTTCTTCTATCGGCTCGATGTTTCGGCTCCGATCGAAGATATCGTTGCGTATTGGGATTGGATGATATCCACGTCCTACGACAACACATCCTCCATCCTCACGTTCGAAGTCCAGGCGTTCAGTCCGGAAGATGCGGAGCGGGTGGCCGATCTGATCGTCGGCTACTCCCAGAACCTCATCAACAGGCTGTCCGAGCAGGCGCGCAACGATGCCGTTGAATTCGCCAAGAAGGAAGTCGCCTCCGCCGAATTGCGCCTCAAGATCATCCGGGAGGAGATGCGCGACTTCCGCTCGACTTCGAATGCCATCGATCCGACCGCCAGTGCGGCGGCGCAGGTCGAGCTTGTTGCCGGGATCGAGCGTGAATTGATCGACTTGCGTTCCCGTCTCGGGTCGATGCTGACGTCCCTCGATCCGGACGCTCCCTCGGTGCGGCAGATCCGGCAGCAGATCGAGTCGCTCGAGCAGGAGTTGCGGCTCAAGCAGAATGAGGTCGGTGTGCGGACGAGCGATGATCCGTCGGTCGGATCGAATCTCTCCGGCCTTCTCGCGGACTATGAACGGCTGAAGGTCGAACAGGAATTCGCCCAGCAGGCCTATGCGACGGCCCTGTCCTCGCTCGAGCGCGCTCGCATGGAAGCGGATCGCCAGCAACGCTTCCTTGCGGTCTTCAAGAGCCCCTCTCTGCCCCAGCAGGCAATCTATCCGCAGCGTCTGCTCAACACGGGCCTCGTCTTTCTCGTGGCGTTGATCCTTTGGAGCATCGGCGTCCTGATCGCCTACTCGATCCGCGACCACATGCGATAACGCCTGGCGTAGCGATGACCGTCCGGTCTCGCCTGCGCGGCCAGCAGCCGATGTGCGACAAGGGGGAACGGATCGGTCTCCTTCGTGCGCCGCGTTGCCGCATTGTCGTGCTTGGCGCACATGCGGCATGTGAAGGCGGGGAGCGGGCGCACGTGTCGTCGAAACCTTGTGAAGCTTCTGAATGACCAGCCAGTCGACATCCGCAAACCCGCTCAAGATCCAGGCGCGTGTGATTGGGGCGCTGGTCTTGCGGGAAACGAAGGTCACTTTCGGGGCCGTGCAGATGGGCTACCTCTGGGCGATCCTGGAGCCTGTGCTTGGGACTGCGATCCTGACCCTCATCTTCTCGGTCGTGACGCGTCACCCGCCGATCGGAACGAGCTTCGCGCTGTTCTTCGCGACCGGGATCATTACCTATCAGCTCTACAGCAAGCTCTCGAGTTCGCTCATGGCTGTCTTCGAGGCCAATCGCGGGCTGATGGCTTATCCGCTGGTTAAAGAAGTGGACGTCGTGATTGCCCGATTTCTCCTTATCACGATGACTTATCTATTTGTATTTATTGTCTTCTTCGGCGGGCTCATCCTTCTCGGGGTGGCGGACTTTCCTGCCAGGCTCCACATCGTTCTCGCTGCAATATCGTTCGTGGCGCTGTTGGGTTTGGGCGCCGGCTTGATCAATGCGGTGCTTCTTCTTCTTTGGCCGACGTGGCGCCGCGTGGAAGCGATCATCACACGACCGCTCTTCTTTATTTCCGGCGTTTTCTTCATTCCCGACGCCTTTCCTCCCGACATCCGGTACATATTGTCGTGGAATCCCTTGATGCATGCGATCGATTGGCTTCGGACCGGCTACTACTCGGCCTACTCCAGCGAGACCCTCGACGTGCCCTATATGATGGGCTACGTAGGGATATTGCTTGTCATCGCCTTCGCGATGGAGCGTATTTACCGAAAACACCAGAAGTGAGGCCGTGTCGGCATGATAAGGTTCCGGGGAGTTCGGAAGACCTACAAGCTTGGCGGCATTCGAAAGGTTATCCTCGACAATCTCACGCTCGATTTTCCGGCGGACAAGAACATTGCGCTTCTCGGGCCGAACGGAGCGGGAAAGTCGACCTTGATGCGCCTGATTGCCGGGGCCGAACTGCCCGATCGCGGTCGCATCAAACGCCCGGTCAACATCTCTTGGCCGCTCGGCTTCTCGGGAGGCTTCAACGGGTCCATGACGGGCGTGGAGAACGCGCGCTTCGTCGCGCGCCTGTATGGCGAGGATCCGGATTATGTCATCGATTTCGTTGAAGAATTCGCCGAGCTCGGGAAGTCGATGCACCTCCCGATCAAAACCTATTCGAGCGGTATGAAAGCGCGGCTTGCCTTTGGCGTGAGCATGGCGATCAACTTCAGTTATTATCTGGTCGACGAAATAACCGCGGTTGGCGACTCGAAGTTCAAGGAAAAATGCAATGAATACTTCGAGAAAAAACTCGAGACATCAAAAATCATCATGATCTCGCATAGCAACGGCGTCCTGCGGCGGTATTGCGAGGTGGGGTATGTTTTGGAAAACGCGGGACTGAAGTATTTTGGGGATGTGGAAGACGCCATTTCCTACTACGAAGACAGTCAGAAGACGGCGTCTTGATGTCTGGAGCAATTTCAGAAAGAATTGAAGGCTCTCGCGCTCGCGAAGCTGCGTGAAAAAAGACCTGGAACACTTCGGGTGATTCAGAATTCGCGAGAAATGCTCTAGGTCTTTTTGAGTGCGCAGATGTAGTCAAGGCGCTTGCCCTCGACATACTGCTGATATCGCATGGTCCCGGGCATGTCGGCCCAATCTCGCGCATAGCCTCTGAACGGCGAGGGCACCTTCGAGATCAGTTTCTCGCGGCGTCCGGCGTCGGCCGTAATCGCATCGAAGACATTCTTCGTGATGTCGGACATGCTGACCAACTCGAAGCCGTAGTCCTTGCAGAGTTTCTTAATTTTCTTTTCATGTTTCTGGAACGTGGCATTCGTGTAGCCCGAAGAAAACGAAACGATTCCGCCCGGTTTGATGATCCGCGATACCTCTTTGACGAACGGCGGAAGACCGACATAGCTCGCTGTGCCGACGCTGTAGATGAAATCGAACCGGTCGTTTTCAAACGGCGTGTCCTGGGCCGCAGAACACTGGATGGTTACATCGAGATCTTTCGCGCGCTTGCGTGCACGCCGGACGGCGGCATTGCTCTTGTCGATCGCCGTTATGCGCGCATCGGGATAGCGCATGCGCGCCAGGTGCAGCGCGCCGCCAAGACCGCAGCCGATTTCGAGAATCTCTGCCTCAGGGGAGATGTGCGTCTTGCAGTTCTGCCAGAGGATGACGTCGCACAAAGTCGCTTGCAGGATTTCATCCTTGAACGGCTCGATATCGGCAAGTTCGTCATTGGAAGGTACGTAGCCGCTGTTAAAGAAAAAACAGCGCCGGATCGGAGTTACATTATACAAGAAGAAGTACAATACATCCTGAATTATGTGGCGTTTGTCGGGCGGAATTCGCTGAGAGATTTTTTGTCTTATCTGAAAAAGGTTGGACATGTTTGTCTCCGGATCGCAGCCGTCGCGATATCATGCGGAGTGGCGAGGTTCAAGTATGCGGCGCGCAGCAGAAGACCACCGATGGAATCCGATGCCGTGGCGCCGGCGGGAAACTGGAGGACTTCCGTCGCCTGGCGGGGCGGAGACGGCGCGAGGGCGAAGAGGGTCTACGGCCATCGGGAGGCGGGCGCGGAAAAGGCTGGCGGTTGGCTTTCTGTCAGGGCCGGAGGGACAGGGAGGCCCCCAGCCGGGCAATGGTCTTTGCGACGACCGACGAGAGGGGCGTTTTCCTGTTCTGATTTGCGCGGACGATCTGAGGGAATGTCTCGTAGTGTTTTCTGGCTTCTTCGATCTCGCCCGTTTCCAGAAGGGCGGTCACGAGGCCCCGCACCGCCGGTTCGCAGGCTGGTTCGGCTTCCAGGGCGGATGCAAAGGAGGTCAGCGCGCCGCGAAAGTTCCGGTTCCGCAGCGCTGTATTGCCGTGCGATACCGCGCGATCCGCAGCCGAGGCAGCCGCTTCCGTCGAGGACAGAGGGGCCATCTGCTCGACCGGCATCGCCTCGGGGAGAGGGCCCGGGGTCCAGCGGCCGATGGCCTCGATCAGGGTCTCGGGAGAGTGTGCGTCTGTCGCGCCCGAGGCATAGAGCCAGTCCTTCGAGGGCTGCCGTGTGACGATGTCCTCGAGTTTTTCCGGTGTGCGCAGATAGGTCACCACGCCCGAGTTCGCAAAATAGTGGGTTCCGATCGAATTCCTGACCCCGAAGTCGCCAATCACGGCAACGGGAACCCGGGCGGCGATGGCGTCGAAGAAACTGGTGCTCGACACGGTCAGAAGCAGGCTGGCGCTGGCCAGCAGGGTCTCCAGGCTCTCGTAGGACATGCGCAGATTGGCGGGCGCGCGCCGGATCGCCTGCTCCGGGTGAAGAACGCTTCGGTGAAACGTGCGCTCGCCGGGCCGGATCCTTGGCTTGATAATGAGATCCCAGTCCGGATTGTGGGCCGCAAGCGCGCTCAGGCCACGGAACATCCAGCGTCGTTCCGTGTAGGTCTGCGGGACGATGACCTGTTCGGCAAATACGGCTGTGGGTCGCGGCGTCGGCAGGGATTCGGTCCTCGGCTTGTTGAGGCCGGTGATCACATACGGCTGATGCGCGAAGCGGCTCCCCGTGACCGCGGCCTGGAACAGCAGCGCGTCCCTGGGGCCGTTCAGACAGATGACATCGTAACCCAGGCGCCAGAAGACGCCTTCTTCATAACGCTCGTAGACCACGCCATTGTAGCCGGTGAAGATGAACGGTCGCGATCCGGCCATGGCAAAGACCAGCGCCATGTCCGCGCGAAACCGGGCGATCTTCGATCCTGCGGCGAAGATGCCGACCGCATCGACGCCATCCAGCAGATCTGAAAAGGCGAGGGTGACGATTGGCTCGCTCACGATTGCGAAGTCGTCCTGCACGGAACGAAGCAGCGGGGCGGGTATGTGGTCGGGCCTGGGCACGCAGAATGTCACGTCCCAGCCGGCAGTTGCAAAACTGCGGGCGAAGGGCAGGGCGCCGATAATCTGGCTGTCCATATCGGCAAACAAAAGAACCGAGGGCATCGTTACTCCGGAGCATTGAACCGGGCTTCAATACGTCATTTTCGAGCCGTGCGAAATGATCAAGCCCGTATTGGTATCCGCGAACGGTCGCGCGGTATCGCCAATAAGAACGCCCCGCAAACCTTGTTTCAATCGTTCGAAGCAAATTGCGAAAAATGCGCTGTATAAAAAAGAATTGACCGATTTCTATTCGGATTTTCTGCCGCGTAATATTTGCCGAACGACCACCTTGCCGAGCGGGGGTGAGGAGTTGCGTTCGCGAGCGAAAGCGGATATGGAGCACTCAATGCAGTCATGGGAATGCACAAGATGTTTGATGACAAAGTTATTCTGATCACCGGCGGCACCGGCAGCTTTGGTCGAAAGTATGTAAAGACCCTGCTGGAGCGCTACAACCCGAAGAAAATCATCGTATTTTCGCGGGATGAACTCAAGCAGTTCGACATGGCACAGACGTTCGACAGTCCCAAGATGCGGTATCTGATCGGTGACGTGCGTGACAGAAGTCGCCTCGTGAGGGCGATGGAAGGTGTTGACTATGTCATCCACGCCGCCGCGCTGAAGCAGGTTCCTGCCGCCGAATACAATCCGATGGAATGTATCAAGACGAACATCAACGGTGCGCAGAACGTCATTCACGCCGCGCTCGCCAATGATGTCGAGAAGGTCGTCGCGCTGTCCACGGACAAGGCGGCAAATCCGATCAATCTGTACGGTGCGACAAAGCTTGCCTCGGACAAGTTGTTCGTCGCCGCAAACAACATGGTCGGCCCCAAGCGGACGCGATTCTCGGTGGCGCGCTACGGGAACGTCGTCGGATCGCGCGGCTCCGTCGTGCCGTTCTTCGAGAAGCTGATCGCCAATGGCGCGGAAAGCTTGCCGATCACCGACAAGAACATGACCCGCTTCTGGATTTCGCTGCAGCAGGGCGTGGACTTCGTTCTCAAGAATTTCGAGCGGATGTACGGCGGTGAGATCTTCGTTCCGAAGATTCCTTCGGTGCGGATCACCGACCTTGCCACCGCGATGGCGCCGGACCTCGGCCAGCATGAGATCGGCATTCGTCCGGGCGAAAAGCTGCACGAGATCATGTGCCCGGCCGATGACAGCCATCTGACGCTGGAGTTCGACGAGCACTTCGTGTTGCAGCCGACGATCCGCTTCCATGACCGCGATATCGACTTCGAGACCAGTGCGATCGGTGAAGTGGGCAAGCGCGTGGAGCGCGGCTTCGAGTTCAATTCGGGAACGAATGACCACTTCCTGACCGTGGATGAGATCGTGTCCTTCAATCGGGTCGCGATGCAATGATCCCCTACGGTCGCCAGGACATCGCCGAGGCGGATCTCGATGCCGTGAACGCCGTGCTTCTGGGGGACTTCATCACCCAGGGGCCTGCGATTCGCGGTTTCGAGCAGGACCTTGAGGCCTATTGCGGTGTGCGGCACGTCATCGCGATGAGTTCGGCAACGGCGGCGCTGCATCTTGCGTGCCTCGCCCTCGATCTCGGCCCTGGCGATCGTCTGTGGACATCTCCCAACACATTCGTCGCCTCGTCCAACGCCGCGCTGTACTGCGGGGCGGATGTGGATTTCATCGACATCGATCCGCAGACCTACGGCATGTGTCTCGATGAGCTCGAGACACGGCTCGCGGCGGCCGAACGCGACGGGACACTCCCCAAGATCGTGATGCCCGTGCATTTTGCGGGGCAGCCCTGCGACATGGAGCGCCTGGGGCGGCTGCGCGAACAATACGGCTTCCGCGTGATCGAGGACGCCAGCCACTGCATCGGCGGTGACTACCGGGACGGGAAGATCGGAAATTGCGCGTATAGCGATATCACCGTCTTCTCGTTTCATCCGGTCAAGATCATCACGACCGCGGAGGGGGGCGTCGCAACGACGAACGATGCGGAACTCGCCGCGCGGCTCAACCGCTTGCGCACCCATGGCATTACGCGTGATCCGGCCCAGATGAAGGGAACTCCGCACGGAGGCTGGTATTACGAACAGATCGACCTTGGCTACAATTATCGGATTACCGATATCCAGGCGGCGCTGGGGCGGAGCCAGTTGACGCGTCTGGACAGCTATATCGATACACGGCATGCCCTGCGTGAGGTCTATGACGCCCGCCTGGCCGATCTGCCGATCACGCTTCCGTACCAGCCGGCGTTTCAGCGCTCGGGCCTGCATCTCTATCCGATCCTGATCAACGACGACGCCCCCGTCGATCGCGCCGAGGCATTCGACCGGCTGCGCGGACTGGGGATCGGGGTCAATGTGCTCTACATCCCGGTCTACCTTCAGCCGTATTATGCGGGACTGGGGTTCAAGCCGGGACATTGCCCCAGGGCGGAGGATTACTACCGCCGTATGCTGGCCATACCGATGTACGCCACGCTGTCGGCCGAGGATCAGGCCACGGTGATCGAGGCCTTGCACAAGGTCTTGAGCTGACCGGCGAGAGCTCCGGGCGGCGTCCGGAGCGTGGCCCCTCGCGAAGCCGGTGGGGCGTCGGTACTCCATCGCAGATATGACGCCGAACCGGATGGCGCTGGCGCGCGCCACGCGCCGAGGTGCAATGCGGTCGGTGTCTTTGGGGTGGCGAAAAGCAGTCCGAGACAGGGGGCTGTTTTCGCAGCGTTCGCTATCCCGGCGGATTCCACGATGTCGATCAATGCCGCTTTCGGTGCGCCGAACGAGTGCGTGCTCCGAGCGCAGTCGCTTGCGAGGGGGCGTCCCGTTCGTGCGGTCTGGCGCCGGAGTGATGCAGGGGTTTGGCCGGATCCTGGATTTTCCCGGGTGAGTACCGGCCGGCAGCGCGACCTCGGTGCCTGGCGGGCAGGGGGCCGACGTCGCGCTCGACGTATCGGCCGCTGCAGCCAACGGCGCCGGTCTCCGCACTTGCGGTGCGGATCAATTTCGGGATGCGGGTCGGCGAAGGTGGGCGGAAGGCAAATTGCGCCCGGAGCCTGGAGCGATTTCAGCAAGAGTTGGAGACTTTTTCGCTCGTGAAGTTGCGTAAAACCAGAGACATAGAGCATCTCGAATGATTAAGCATTCACGAGAAATGCTCTAGGTCTTCCTGCGATGAAAACGCCGGAGAAGATCCGAAAACGGCATCCGCTTCGATTTGAATTTTCGGTCGATCAGATAGGTCATTCCCCACGCCTTCATGATGCCTGTCTCGAAGGCAAGCGAGTTCATGGGGGTGAACCGCTGCGGGTCGAGGGCGCCGTGCGGCATGCGGGCGGCGTCGACCGCGTCCCGGGCGAGCTGTGCGACGGTCGATGTGGGGTTCCCGGTGGCGTGGGACAACCATGCGTCGTCGCACGTCGGCGGGGCGTCGAGGTCGACCTGATCGAACGGTCTCAACAATCCGGAGCCGAAAAAATAGGGGAGCCCATAGTCGTCGTGGGCCCCGAAATCGGAGATCAGGGTGGTCGGGACCCCCGCATGCAGGGCTTCGACCGCCACCGTCGAGGAAATGGTCAGGCAGTGGGCGGCCCGGCTCAGCAATTCGCTGGCGCGCTCCTCCGTCAGACGAAGGTTGTCGGGAACGCCTGCCGGCGATTGCGCGGCCTCATCCAGAAGATGCTCGATCGGATGCCAGGTTCGATGAAGCGTCGCCTTCTTTCCGGCCGCGCGGGCCTTGATAAGGATCTCGCGCCCGGGGTTGCGTCGCGCCAGCGCGCAAAGCTGCTCGATGAGGAATTTACGCTCTTCATAGTAGCGCGGAATGATGGCTTGCTCGAAGAACACCACCGGACCGTCGGCCGCGTCCGGACGGCGGTCGATGCGCTCCAGCACGGACCCGTTTCCGAGCACGCGCGCGTTCGAGGCATCGATGCCGAAGGCTGCACACATCGCGGTGTAGGCGTCCATGTCCCTTGGGCAATTGAGCCAGAGCCTGTCCGCGGGCGCCCGCATCGAGAGGCCGTCATAGGCATACCGCAGGAGCAGCCCCGGATAGACGCTGATCACAAACGGGCGCTTGTCGGGGAGTGCGGCCAAATGCCGAAACAGGCGACGCGTCGACATCCCTTCCAGGCAAGACAGGACGATGTCGTAGGACGCAATCCGGTCGTTCTTGAACAGGCCGTCGATCGTGGTCGTCCGCACAGGGGCCGCGAGCCCCATCTCATCGATCTGGACGCTGGAAATCTGCTTCCGCTGCCGCGCCTTGACAAGCGCGAAGTCCACATCGCAGCCCTCTGCTCTGAAATAGGGTGCGATCAGTCGAACCGTGTTGAGGAACGAGTCATAGCCTGCCAGCGCCAGTACTTTCATTTGTCGGGCACCGCCAGCAGCTTCTCGTTGATCAGGATATCCGACATCTCCCGGATCGCCCCCCGTCCCCCTGGACTGGAGAGAATGCGCCCGGCGGCTTCACGGGCCTGACTGTGGGCGTCGGCCGGCGCGAAGGAGGCGCCGGCGGCTCTCATGCAGTCAATATCATTGATATCATTGCCGATATAGGCAATCTCGCTCCACTCGAGCCCCTGCTCGCGCCGCCAGGTGTCCAGCACCGGAAGCTTGTCGTCGATCTGGTTGAGCACCTGCATCTTCAGTTTTGCGGCGCGGGCCCGGACAACGGGATTTGCTTCCTTCGACAGGATCAGCAACAGAACGCCACGTTCGCGCAGCATCTCGATCCCAAGGCCATCGCGACGGTTGCATTGAACGGATTCAAGACCGTTCTGATCGACCAGAACGCAGTCGTCGGTATGAACGCCGTCGAAATCGGTGACGACGGCCTTGATCCGTCGCCCGCCGTCAGGCGCAGCGGGGCGGTCGTGATCCCCCGGGACGCGGGACAAGAGGCTCTCCGCGATATCCCAATCGTTCTCGTCGTCGATTTCGAGAGCCGGCCCGTCGACGGGCACAAGGACCACCGATCCGCAGAATCTTTCTTTGCGCTCCAGAAAGCTTGGAACGTGCATGGCGTAGATGGCGCCGTTTTCCCGGTATCGCGGCGCCATGTCCTGCCGACGTTGCCGGGGCCTTTTTTCGTCGTGTGTCACGCCGGCCGCGAAGCCGTCCGGACCCTCGCGCCAGATGAAACCGTGATCCTCGACGACCGACAACGCGCTTTGCGCAGCGCGATCGACGATGGTTTGAACAACGCGGTCGATATCGCCAGGTCTTGTAAAGACCGACGTGCATTGAAGAAAAACGAGATAGTCGGGTTGGGCCCGCCCGCGCCCGGACATCCAGTCGAGGGCGTGCAGCAGCGCGCTCTCCGAGCTTGCATCATTGCCGCTGATGGCATCGGGCCGGACAATCGGGGTTGCGCCGGCGTCCCGGGCCAGTCGAAGCACGTCGTCATCGTCGCTCGAGACATAGACGTCCGTGATTGACTTGGCCCGCAGAGCCGTTGTCACCGTTCGTGACACCAGCGGGATACCCAGCATGGGCCGGATGTTCTTCTTCGGGAGCCCGACCGAACCGCCTCTGGCGGGAATAACGGCGACGACATCCATTTCACGAAATGGATCGAATGTTGGCACCGTGCTTGTCCTCCCGCCACTTCAGTTTGTCTCTTTGAGCGAGTTCCACGTCCAGAAGTTCCGACGGCTTGTAGGTGAGGGCCTGAGAGACATGGCGGACATCGCGGCACAGTCGGCGAAGTCCGTCCGGTTCCAGACTTGCCGCATGGTCCGTGCCCTTCCAGGTGCGATCGAGCGTGAAATGGCGTTCGATCCAGCCGAACTCGCCCCGGCCATACTGATGGTATCCGGTGGCGCCGACGGCCAATGCCGCGATGTCCGCTGCGATCCCGAGATGGTGTCCGGAGAAGCCGATGGATTTGACCCGGTCGCCGTAGCGCTCCTGCAGCCGGTTGATCTCCAGCAGGCAGATATCCTGGAAAGCAACCGGGTAGCCTGAGGTGCAGGCATAGAGCACAAGATCCTTCGCGCGCCCGTGCTTTTCGAAGAAGGATACGCAGCGTTCCGTCTCTTCCCGTGTCGTCATGCCCGTCGAAACATGGATCTCGCCGTCGAAATTCTTGCAGAGATACTCGTGGACCGCAAAGTGCTGATTGGTCGCCGACGGCAGTTTGATCATGTTCGGCTTCAACGCGGCGATTTCCTGCGCAGACGTCAGGTCCCAGACCGAGGTCGAATAGTCGATGCCCGCCAGACGGCACTCTTCCTGCAGTTCGCGGTGTTGACCGACCGAAAACTCCAGAAATTCGCGATGCTCGCCGTAGGTTGCCCCGTATGAATTCGCCGGCGTCGGGTGCGGGGCATCGTATTCGGCCGGGGTAAGCAGCTCACGATTGTGGCGTTTCTGGAACTTTGCGACATGAGCGCCGCAAATATTGCTCGCCACCTGGATGAGTTTTTTCGCGATATCCATATCGCCTTTATGATTGCATCCAATTTCTGCGATAACTTTCACGTCAACCATGTCTAATGCCTGGATATTTGATTCACTCCACAGGGGTATAAAGTGAAATATTGGCCCTGAGAAGTGCTTTGTGGGAATTCCGCTTAAAAAACAATATCCACGCCATTATGTCTGTTTGCTAGTTGTGGGAGGGCACATCGTCCACCGTTCTATTGCAAACCGATGGAAATATTGTCCTGGCCGGCGTGCGGTTTCGGTGAGACAGCGCGGATCTTGTAGCCATGCTCAAGTCACGACAGGTGCTCATTTGAGCAGGCGCCACCCGGGCGTTGCCGGTTCAGCCAAGGGCGGGCGGACCTCGGCGCTGACGATCTGCCGGATCCTGTCTTGCAGCGGCATGCCACGGTTCTGCCCGAAACCGCCCGAGAGGCGAGACGCGGCGGCCAGACGTGCGATGGCGAGGCGCCAGAACCGCGTTGGCTGCCAAGGAGCCACGGCCTTTTTCACCTCCTTCAGGTGAAGCGCCACAAGGGCCGTGCCGGAGAAAGCCTCCGGCACGGGAGGCGCCGGGGAACCCGGCCTTGGAGAGGCTCGCCGCCGTTGGCGAGGGGCTGATCGAATGACGCAAGGAGTTCAGGGCTTGCGACATCCGATCAAGGGGGGCGGGATGACGTGATGCCGGTTACCCGGCCAGGTCGGACAGCTCCAAAGGCTTTCCGGCGCGAATGTCATGGCTCGCCGTCTTGCCGAGGACATCGTCGTAGTGGCGGGTATGCAAGCCGGTGGCCGGGCGGATCGAACGCACGTTCTCCGGCGTGAAGGGGTCACCCGCCTTGACGTCCGCCACCACGAAGAGGGACCGGCGGAAGTCGCGCGAGCGCATCTCCTTCGCGGTCGGCGCGTACCGCACGGTGCCGATCGCGCTTTCCGCCGCCCGCACGGCCTTGACCATGTCGGCAAACTCCTCCGGTTCCATCGAGAATTCGGAGTCCGGTCCGCCATCCGCACGGCGCAGGGTGAGGTGCTTTTCGATCACCCGGCTTCCCAACACGGTGGCGACGACGGGCGCGGTGCTGCCCGGTGTGTGGTCGGAAAGCCCCGCAACCACATCGAAGAGCTGGGCCATGTGCGGGATCGTCGCCAGATTCGCTTCCTCGATCGGCGCCGGATAGGCCGCGGTGCACTTCAGCAGGATCAGGTCGGAACAACCGTTGTCGCGCAAGGTGCGGACGGCTTCGTCGATCTCGGCCAGTTCCCCCATCCCGGTGGAGAGGATCACGGGCTTGCCGGTCGCCGCGACGCGGCGCATCAGCGGAATGTCGACGAGCTCGCTCGACGCAATCTTGTAAAGCGGCACATTGAGGTTCTCGAGGAAATCGACGGCCGTGAAATCGAACGGCGTCGAGAAGGCGATCATGCCCAGGCTTCGGGCATAGTCGAACAGCTCCTCGTGCCACTCCCACGGCAGATGGGCCTCTTCATAGAGCTGATAGAGGTTCTTCCCTTCCCAGATCGTGCCACTGACCTGGAAACTCTCGTCATTGCTGTCGAAGGTCAGCGTGTTCGCGGTATAGGTCTGCAGTTTGATCGCGTCGGCCCCGCACTCGGCGGCGACCTTCACGATCTCGCGGGCGCGATTGATATCGTGATTATGGTTGGCCGACAGCTCGGCAATGATGAAGCTGGGATGAGAAGGGCCCACTTTCCGGCCGGCGATGGCGATGTCCTGCATGGTCAAGCCTCTTCTTTTGTCTTGCGGTTTTCTTCAATACGGGCGTTCAGGGTCCTGGCGATCAGTGCCGCGCCATCCTCGCCGCCGAGTTCGGCGGCCTTCCGGCCCATGTCTCGTAACGTCTCGGGGTGATGCGCGAGGAACGTCAGCGCATCCGCCACGCCTCGATCAGGATAGCCTTTTTGCGCGTCCAGCACGATGGCGGCCTCGGCCGCCGCCATTGCGCTTCCGACCATGGTCTGGTTGTCGGTGAGAACCAGAACCACAGAGGGCAACCCGAGGCAATTGCGTTCCCACGTCATGGTGCCGCCGGCGCCGATCGCGAGATCGGCCTGACACATGAGCTGGGCGACGTTGGTCGCATCGACATGCAAGGCGACACGATCCCCGTATCTGGCCGCGCTGGCGCGCAGGTGCGGCAGATCCGCGGTCATCGATCCGGCCACGACATCGATCCGCGCTTCGGGGAGGGTCTCTGCCGCGGTTTCCAGCGCCTGCACCGTCATGCCGAATGGATCCGTGCCGCCCATTGCGATGAACAGCCTGGCGATGCCCTCGCGGTCCTGCTGCCGACGCGAGAGGCATGCCTGCCGCAGTCCGACGAAGATCGGGTCGATGATCTGGAACCGGCTGCCGACATGCAACTCGGTGTGATCCGGCACGAGTCCGGAGTAGGTCGTCGAGTCGCGTCCGAGATTGACGTCGAACACCATGTCGACATCCAGAACACGGTCGGCCATGTCGTCGATTGCCGCCAGGAACGGCACGACCTTGCGGTACATCCGGTGCGTGTCGGCGCCCAGGCCATAGTGATCGAAGAACACGCCCACAAGCTCCGCATCCTGCCCAGCCAGGGCGGCAACGCCGTCGTCTTCGGTCCCGATCACCGTCACCGTGTCGAACACATCGCGCACCGCCGGCAGGACCGCCTCGGTATCGGGCCCGCAAAGCAGAAGCGTGGTCAGCCCTTCAGCCTTGAGGTAGCGGGCGAGTATTGTCATTCGCCGTATGTGGCCGGAGCCGATTGCGGCACTGGCATCTGTGCGAATTGCGAACACGCCGGACATCGACAGAAAGCCTCGTCAATCCTGCTGTGAAAGGAAGGAAAGAAAATCGTCGAAGCTGCGCAGTCTGGAGAGGTTTGCCGAGGGGATCGAAACGTCGAACCGCCGCTCGACCTCCATGACCAGCCGCATGTGACCGAGCGAATCCCAGGTCTCGACCTCGCCGATGCGCCAGCTGTCGCGTGCCTCCGGAAGGCCTTTCGTGAAGATTTTCCGGAACGCGCTCTCGAGGTCCGCGGCCAGATCGTCATTCACGGAGGGTTTCGCCGGCGCGGTCGCGGCCGGCAGTTCGGGAAGAGACGTGCGCGGTGCGAAGCTCCCGTAGGCTTCCACGAGTTCGAACAACCCGTGGGCGGGGTGCATCAGAAACGCCACGCGGCGCCCATCGTAGGCGTCATCGGCACGCGGTTCGACGATCACCCGTGCGCCGACCGAGCGCGCGGCCTTTAGCGACATGTCCAGATCGGCGACCGCATAGCACAAGTGATAGGCGCCGCCGCCGCCGTCAACATGAGCCGCAATCGGCGAATCGCCGTTTTCCGGCAGTCCCAGAACCTCGATGCAGAGGTCGCCGCCGAATGTGACGAACAGAAAATGGACCTTCTGGCTGTTGTTCCAGCCGGGCCCGCGCAAGGTGCGGGCGCCCGGCATGGCGAGAAAATGGCGCGAAGTCTCTTCGAAGGACCCCGTCGTCACCGCAACGTGGTCGACCCAGAGGGCTCCGATTTCCTTGAGCATGCAGCTGTTCCGTCTCCAGGTGTCGCGTGCTTGGTCTGCACTCTATGGACGTCTCAGGTCAGATGTAGTCGAACCAGTCGGGGAAGGCGACCGGCTTGCCGAGATCGAGAACGAAATGCTCGCCGTCCTCGGTGACGAAGTCATGGCGCGCGTAGACGTCCCGGCACGGGTGGTTCCGGTCCGTCTCGAACACCGGACCCGTCACCGTCTTGCACTGCCGTGCAAGGGCGCGCTTGCAGATCTCCGCCAGGATGGCGGTCTCGACGCCGCGGCCCAGAACCCGGCAGGACATCACGAAATTGTCGATCCAGGCGCTTTTGTCGTCGCGGTAGGTGACCACCAGGACGGCAATGACCTCGTCCGATCCGAAGCGGTCGGTGATGCGGACCGTCAGGATGTCACCGCCCTCGGCGATGATCGCATTCGCCTCCGCCTCGGAATATCGCCGGGTCGTGGTGTTGAACTGGTTGGTTTTTGCGATCAACTGCAGCGCGCGGGGCCGGGTGGCATCGGTCACATTCGCGATCTCGATGCCCATGCCGAGGTTGCGAAGGAAGCTGTTGCGGTCCGTCGAGGTCTTTTCGACCCGCTGGATCTCGGCGCGGATCTTGTATTTCTTGGCCCGGTCGCGGTCCTGGTCGATCAGCCGCTCGGCGCTGAGCGCCGGATGCGCGGCAAGAAATCGGGGCCAGTCGGAGACGTCGGCCGGCATCTCCGGCACGATGACGCAGGGGCAATTCTGCCGCACTTCGCCGCGTTCCATCGGATTGTCGTCGATGAACATCAGCGAGGACAGGCCCAGATCGATTTCTTTCGAAATCTCCAGAATGTTCTGCGACTTCGGCATCCAGTTGATGCGATGGGTAATGAGGTCGCTTTCGCCTATGACCATGTTCGGGTTGTTGCGAAACACGTCCAGGGCAACATGCTCGGTGTTCTTGCTGCAGACCGTGAGAATGATGCCGCGCGACACCAGCGACTTGACGAAATGCTGAAAGGCAACGAACTGGTTGCCCGGAAAGTCGGTGCCGAGATCGAGACCGAACGTCCCGTCGTCGCCGACAACGCCTCCCCACATGGTGTTGTCGAGATCCAGCACGAGCGCGCGCGCCGTCTGTCCGTTGAGCGCCATCAGCGCACCGGTCAGGAGCCGGTGATAGGCCGGGGTGAACTTCGGCCCGAAGGGAAAGCGCCCCATCAGCCAGTACTTCCCGGGATCCGCGGAATCCTCGCCGATCTCGTCGATCAGGCGTGAGATCGGCAGCAGCGTGCAATCGGCAAGACCGTCGCAGAGCTCGGCCAGGGTGTCGTTCATCTGGCGCACCGCCCGTTCAAGGGCGCCGCGGCCGGCGGTGGCATCCTGGAAGGTGGTCATCGCCGGTCGCACGGGGCGAATGTCGTGCACGAAGAGATGGCCGTCCAGGGCGGATCGGATTTCCCGGATTTGCTCCGTGTAGTCCGCGAAGCGCGCGAGAACGCCCTCGAGCATGGACTCCGACGGCGTCTCCAGCGGCAGCATGAAATCCTCGAAGCGCTCGGCCATCACGATGTAATCGGGGTTGGCCTTGCGCAGTTCGCTGTCCGGCGTGAGCAGGTCCATCATGCCTTGACCGAAGGGCGGCGTGTAGCAGTGCAGGCGCTGGCGGGTCTGCGCCTGCTGCGCGTCGCCCAGATCGGTGACGACCTCGTCCCAGTTCGCCGCGCCGACGATGACGAGGCTCGGGATGTCCGGCGCAAGGGTGTCATCGCCACTTGCGCCCTCGGGCATGGCGGCGGCGGCCGCAGTCTGTGACAAGGTCCTGGACTTCATGCTGTCGAACATGTCCCTGGTGTATCGCTTGACGACCAGATCGTGCGCGAGGGCGTTGGGAAACCCCTCGCTCGGCAGGGTCTCGAACCCGAAACGGTCGTGCAGCATCAGCACCGGATCGTTGGTGGCGCGCGTCTCGCACAACAGGGTTTCAAGACGAAGAACCTCAAAGGCGAATCGCAGGGCGAGGCTCTCGACGTCGATCCACATGGCCAGGCCGTCGCCCGACTTCTCCGCGAGATCGGTGAGGTAGAAGCCCCACCAGGCACTGCCCTCCTGCGGATCGATATCGAAGAAGTTGATCACCGCCAGAGGCATGCCGTCGCGCTCGGCGATCAGGAAGCGTTTGCTCGCGTCTTCCCGCGCCCTGGCCCACCACGCCTTGTGATCCTCCGGCCGGATCTCGGCCTGATTGATCATCGAGGCGCGCACATGGGGCATATTGCGCCAGCGAAGCAAATCGTCGCTGTCCGCATCGGAAACGTACCGCAAGGCAATGGTTTGGGGTGTCGACTGAATAGTGATGACACTAACTCTCGTTTGGACTCAGGCGATGGCGCAACAGCGCCTCGACCATGTTCAGACTGTCGGGGGTGTCGATATCGACGGCTTCATCGGGAGTGAGCACGATTCCACGGGTTGTGCTGTCCCAGACGGTTCGACCGGCAAGCCACGCATCGCGCCGCCCGAAAACGAATTGTGCTGCGTCATGATACCGCATTTCAAGGTCCTGGGTCCGGATGCGCGTGTTGCGTTGATCGAGCATCCGAACCTGCCCCTCCTCCAGGGCGACCGCCCGCTGGATCGGGTGAGGGAAGGGGAGAAGGGACATCACGAAGTCGGCACCGGCCGGCGCCGAAAGGGCCGCGTCATGGGCCCGGGCGAGCGTTTCGGGGCGCAGAAGCACCGCGGTGGCGTAGATCACGCAAACCCATTCATCGGCGATGTCATACGCCGTGATCGCGTGGCGAATGACCGCATCCAGGGTCGACAGATCGTCGGAGATTTCCGCCGGCCGCAGTCCGGGCACCTCGGCGCCGGCGGCAACCGCGGCATCGGCAATGCGCTCGCTGTCGGTGCTGACCAGCACCCGCGTGAAGACACTGCTCTCGAGCGCACTCGTGATCGGCCAGCTCAGCATCGGCCGACCCATCATGTCGATGATGTTCTTGTCCGGTATGCGCTTCGATCCGCCGCGCGCCGGAATGATTGCGACCGTCATCTGGCTGCCCGTCTGCTTGGCCCGGCCCCTCTCCCGGGGCGCGACGGCGCGATAATCCGATAGATTTGCGACATTTATGCAACTCTCACGTGATCCGTTTCCCTCCAGAACGCGCGCCGCACGTCCGATCGGCTGACAGTCGCGGCGCCCGGCGCCGAACATCGCGTCTTGAACCGCCGGTGTCCACCGCTCCGGAGTCGTTGCAACGGCCGGGAGCGTCCCTGCGGGCGCCCCGTCCAGCGGCCTGCCTCCCGGCAGGCCGGCCTCGCCCCGGCGGCATCACGACGATGCGTTCTCCTTTCGGTGCGCGGTGACGAAGTCGCCCAGGCGTCGCTGTGCCTCGCTCGCGACGCGGCGGGTCATCTCCCTTCGGTCGCCCTGGAAGCCTTCATCCTGATCGGTGCGGATGATCGTGGTGTTCCACGTCAGGCGGTCCGCCTCGCCTTTCGAGTCGCCGAGCCGGAAGAGGACCGCATTGCAGAAGGTGCCCAGCTGCCAGCACGGTGTCCCGACCGCAGCGCCCATCTCCGCCGGGAAAGAGTTGGCGCCGACGATCAGATCGAGATTGGCGGTGACGGCGGCGACATCCTCGAAGTCTTCGAAGAGGTCGGCCTCCTCGAGGATCTCGATCCCGAAAGCCCGGCAGAACAGGAGCTCGTCGCGGGTGTGCTCGTGCTGCAGGGAGACGAAGTGGATCCCCTTGACGTTCAGCAGCGGGGTCAGATCCTCAAGGTCCATGTAGTGCTTGGAGCGTCGCGGCGTCCGCAGCGAACTGCGCCACAACAGTCCGACGCGGACCTTCTGCCCCGCAACCTCCTCGAAGTGCTTTTCCCACTTGGTCCGACGCTGGGGATCGGGGGTCAGGTAGCTGCCTTTTCCCGCACCGTCCATCGGGGGCTGCCGGGTTGGCGACTTCTCCCACATGCCCAGGACCATGTCCGAGGTCATGCGGATCTCCGAGAACTCGCCGAGGCGTTCGTAGACGTCATTGCCGATGAGACGGGCGAGCGCATAATAGGGCACATTGTTCGACCGGCCCTGGTCGCCGTCCCCGGGCGCTTCCATCAGCCGGCGCTTGAAGGGATGGAAGACGATGTCCGGAAAGCTGCGCTGCAGCAGGGACAGCGCGCGCGGCTCGCACATCGCTTCTATCCGGTCGAAGTGCTGGCGAAGCTCCGGGTAGAATTGCGCCCAGCGGATTTCGTCGCCCACGCCGTCTTCGCAGATGATGAGAATGCTGTCCTTCCGCGACGCGGAAAACGCCGGTTTCCTGAAGGAATTGTACTGCTCCGGAAACTTGTGCTCAAGGAACCGGCAGACCGGGCGCTCCTGCTTGACGCGAATGCCGCGATTGAAATCGCCGCTCATGAAGCTGCTCTGACTGCGCTCGATGTCCAGCAGACCCAGGCGGCCGTCCTCCCCGCGCATCGAATACTTGGGGTGCGACGCGTCCCGACGGTCGAGGAGTTCGATGAACGTCTCCAGCCCCCCTGGCGCGCGCGGGAGCAGATGCAGGAGCAGCCCATAGGCTTCGAACAAACCCGGATTGAGCTCGACGCTCCTCAACAAGTCTTCCGTCGCCGCCTCGTTGTCATCAAGATAGAAATTCGCGGCACCCCGTACGTAGAAAGCATGGGCAGAATCGCGATACTTCAACAGGTAAATACTGGCAGCTTCGCGGGCTTCTTCGAAAAGATTGAGTTCCAGAAAGCGATGCGCAAAATTCCGTTGGTCGACATCTGTCGCGGTCGCCGCACTCGAGCGGACAATATCTGCCATTCTTTCGCAATATCGGTTCGCAACCTTATCGACATACCCTATTTCTCGCGCAAACTTGAGCAGCGGAGGATGCGACATTTTCTGTCGGAGCGCCGTGTCAAGCACGTCGTGCAGGGTGTCGACGTCGCCGGCTTGCCAAAGCGTCTGGACGTATCGCAAGGTGATGCTGGGATCGGGCTTGTGGCTGGAATAGAGCATGCTGATCATGCCCATCGACTGATCGAGCTTGTTGAGCTCGCTCGCACACCCCGCCACCTGCAGAGCGTAATTCACATTTCCGGAATGGGCCTTCAGCTTCTTGTTGAGGCGCTCAAAGGCGAGATCGTAGAGCCCGAGCTGCCGTTCGGCCTCCGCCAGTTTAATCTGCACGCCGGGCGTATCGAGCCCGGCCGACTCAACGACATCTCGCAAATAGACGTAGGCCGCGCGAAGTTTCCCCCGGGTCCGAAGAATAGTGAACTTCGACTGGCTGTAAATCAGGAGCCCTCGTTTCGTGAGAGTATCCGGATCGATCTTGTTTAATGATTGAGTCGCATTCTCGATGTCGCCAGCGGCGATGTAGATATCTGTTAAAGTCTGAACAAGTTGGTTCTTTCGCCCCCTTGAAATGAGCAACTCATAGCAGAGGATAGCTTTCGAATTCCGCAGAAGTTTCCGATAAGCGTCCCCGCAGCGTTGCAGCGACTTGTCGTCGAAATCATTGTACTCGACAACGGCCTGGCTCGCAGCTTCAAGAATGAGTTCGGGCACCTGCGAAGCTGTTTCAAGCTTGACATTCAATCCGGACAGGCCGGAACTTTCGTGTGTCGCGATCGCGTTTTTGTGCCCAACCGACTCGGTGACTGACCGCACCGCACGCTGAAGAAAGCCGATGCTTTTGCCGAGCTTGACGACGCTTGGAAGCGTCTTTCCGCTTTTTCCGCTGTTCATGGGTCCTATTCACAATATCAAATGCACTATGCTTGTTTCTATACAACTCAGGCCGTGATGCAAGACAATTCATAAATAGTGTAATAGCAGAGTTTGCTTTTGTGGAAAGCTTCGTAGAGATTGGGGGAATAAATAGAATCAAACAAATTTTGGGTGGTGGCAAACTTACTGAAGAGGAAAGTTGAAAATAGACGGGAAGAGTTGATGCCGACGAAAAGGTGTCTTTGGTTGAGCCTCTCGCTCGATGATCCACGTTTCAGGCCAGCCCTCTTTGTGTGCTGTTTTCAGTGGAGAAAGTTTTCATGAAATGATGCTCTGCCGCAAAAACTGGTGCCGATGCGTTACACCGCGCGCGGGATGGTGGGGCATGGGCTGAGCCTGCAAAAGCCTGCCGCACAGCACTGCGGCGTGCGAGACGCCAGCTGGCGCCGAAACACTTGCCCGCCGAGGCGCAATGAATGGAAATCCAGCACTTGAAGCCAGAGCCAGACGGGCGAAGATCCCTATTGGCGTAACATCCCAAGTTGCAGCGGGGTGACCCTGCCGGCCGGCTCGTTCGCCGCGACGCCGAGCACGCGCCCCGGAGGCGCCGAAACCTGTTTCCGCGGTCGGTGGAAACCGACATGCCATCTGTTGGTGTAAATGGCGGAACAAGACACTTTGCAGCGCCCGGTAGCCGGCTGCGCTTCTGGAACGTTGCGATGGCCTTGAGCAATGACTCCTTTGCGAAGACGCGACATACTCGTCCTCCGGCTATATCGCTTTCGGTATTGTACAAATCCTGAACAAAGTCGTGTGCGAAACCATTCAAAAACTGAATTCAAAATATCGCTTCGATTAATAAATGTTATCTCATCCATATAAAAGCATCAACAATTTCCTGTTCCCTCATTTGTAAGCGATCAAGGCTCTCCTTGCTAATTTCTGTCCAGTTGATCCAACATCGATTGAAATCGACATTGGTCGATGATCGCTTGCAGTAGGGATAATCAATTGCAAAAGATGCCTCCACAAGAAATGCTGTATAGGCACGGCTCAATTCAAAAAAATCATCCTTCATCTGAACCGTCTTCGGGTTTGAAATAATGTTCTCATAGTGCGGTCGATCGTTGGGCATGAAAACGTTGATCGGATAATTTTTTGCAGCCCAATCGTCGGCCGCAACGATCTTGTGACCTTGCGCGCCGAGTTCGGCGATGGACGACCCGTTCCAACACAAAAACAGGTCCACGTACTCGGCCAAATCCTGAAGGTTGAGACCCCGGTGTGCCAACCTGGTGATGTTTTGACCGCAATCAACCTCAACAAGATCCAGGAACCCCTGGTTGGCACAGTTCGAAATACTGAAGTTCACCTCGTGCGGATGCGGCTTTACAAGAAGTATCGTGTCACTGCAATCATTGACGAGACTGACAGTATGATTCAGCCAGTCCTTCATATCTCTATGTGCAGGTCCGCCCTGGTAAGGAACCGCAAGATCATATGGGATCTTGCCCAACGCGCAGAGGATCGTTTTACCGTTATTTTTGTGGGAAGCCAGTTCGGTCAGTAACGCCTTTGCATAGTCATTTGTTTCGCCGGACCGGTTCACCAGGGTGACGCTGTCTGAAATCTCGTCATACTTAGACTTGTTGGGAAGATATTGCTTTTCGTACCACGTTTCGAAAGAATTCCTCGTCCCGAACGACGCTTGCGATGGCGTTGGATTGCGAGTGTTATTAATGAAAGCGAGCGTTGTCAGGGGATGACCGGAAACATTGCTTCTCCAGTTCTCGTATGCGGAACTGAGCGTTACATGAGAAAAGTAGTCTGAATGCACTTCCGCAAAGGCCTTCATTGCAAAGTATGGCGCGTAGTGCCCCAGAAGGCTAAACAGGGTGATCCGAATATTTTTTTCTTTAGCGACCCTTAAAACATCATTAAGGCAAAAGAGAAGTCTATCTGTTTGTCTCATCCAGAATGAAAAATAGTGCCTTGTTGCAGGCGCATTCCAGTCAATGTCAAAAACCTTGAGACATCTGGATACACGTTCATATATTCCCTCGAATACGTTAATTCCATCCGCGGAAATGATGCGTTCTTTCGGATTTATTTCCCAATTCATGAGGTAGGTTTTGTCGTCGGCTGGCTTCCCAGACACGTGTCGAAAATCAAACGAAAGTCGGGGGCCATATTCCCAATTCTTTACAAAAGTATTGGAGTATTCATCCTCGACCAAGTTTCTGAATTTCATGCCATTCTTACTCAAAATAGGAAGTAGGGGCGCTACAAGGTTCGGCCCCACTCGGTCCTCTTGAGTGCAAAAAAGGAGAATATGGTCTCCTTCGGACAAATTTTCTCCGGAATTCGGATCAATGAGGCCGTTTCGAATAAAAAATTCGGTTAGGTCCCGATAATCCTTTATCACCAAATGGTCGATACTTTCTCGCTCGTAAATCATTCGTCTTGAAACATGAAACGGGTCCGGGGAAGTTGTCGCTTCATCGGTGGGTTCAGCCATCTCCTTTTGGAAGAATTTGATTAAGCGATCATCGAAGTCGAGGAGGCGTGCGATATCAAGGTAGGAGGGGATATCGGTGGGCGCGAGAGCTGTCACGTCGATTTCACGCGCCAGGTTTTTCGCCAGTTTGTAGTGGCCGGAGTTCAGGAAGGCACGCGCGAGATCGAGATTGTTCTGAAATAAGAGCCGGGGATTTCGCAATTCCGTCTCAATCAGATCATTGCCCGAGTCCAATGTTGCATTGTCGATAAAGTATGCATCTCGGTGAAGTGTGTTAATTGCAAATTCGTCTGTGCGGCCGCAATCCAAATAGTGCCGTCGCGCCCACTGGGAAAATGCATCCAAGGATTTAAATTGAATGAGGTTTCGAACAAGGTCGTCAAATATCAATTTGTATTCCGCCGGATGATTGGCGATATGAATGAAGCCCGGTTTCTCTGATTTCGTGTTTGATCTAACGCCAAAAAACAGATTACATAAATCGTCTCGTCTCTCGTTGAGGATATTTAGAAGTGGGTCTTTGCTGGATTGGAATCGGATAAAATGAAATGATGGCACGTATATAGCCAGATCCAAACGTTGTTCGACTATATTTATTGCATTAGGGATCGCGACATGGATTAAGTTGTACTCATACGATTGAGCAAGAAGAAAAGAAAGTGCGCGGGCTACGAGAATTCGAAGTGTGGAAGATATGTCAAGGCGCTGATTTGCCCAATCTTCAATTGATGCAGCCTTTTTTTTAGAGCGTTTCTCAATAGTATAAATAATGCGATCTAAGAGATTGAATATCCTGAGAAGACGTTCGTCGCCAGAAATATTTATGCCGCCTTGTCGCATGAAGTGGCCGGTCGCAATACGATACGAGCATGCCATCCGATTTGTGGTGCCGCAGAGTCCTTTTAACCTGTCGTTTGAGAATCCGTCATCCAGCGCATGGGTAACGCGATCTTCCAGCGACTCCAACAGTGCGTCGAGGGTGGTTAGATAAGTTACTTGCTCCAACCTGATTTGTGAGAGATTGAGGCGGCGGAGGAGGTCCGTATCCGTCATTTCTTTTATTTGATGGGGGACGGCCGGTTGGGCGGTCGTCCCGGCGCCCTCGGGAGAAGAGTGTGGCACAGGTGTCTCGATCGGGTCGGATGGATTTGCGTTCAAGAATTGCGTCCTCTCAGTCCGGTTGAAATGCAATTTCGATCCTGGCGATGAAATTAAGCTGCCAATGCATAGCAGTCACCGTATAGGCAGGTTTGGAAATATACAAATCATGTTGATATTGATCAATCTTATCAAGAATGCATAGTTTTCCTGTGATGATGCATTGCGGGGATCGTCAGGCGTGGGCAAGACGCCGCGGATGTAGAGTATGGGCAGTCGTCACACTTCGGGTTGATTTTACCTGCCCGCTTTGCCGTGTCGAGTGACGAATGACATGAAGCGTACCATGGGGAATACACCGTGGTTGGGTTGGTCTGCTGATGTCGTGGGAGTTGGCGAGCCGTGGGGTGGGGCAGGCAGAGGAGCCTCAACAGTGTCGCCGGATCGCGACATCCTTTCAATTGCTGCGCCGCGAGACAGATGGTGGCCTTTGTCGATACTGCGCGTCGGGCTGAGACAGTATCGCCTGAGAAAATGCGCATGCCTCCAGAAATCAGGAATCATTTTCCGGAAAATGTCGTGGAGAGGGATTGGTCGACGCGAGCATTCTGGTGCCGTGGTGCAGTTCCGGCCATTTACCGGACTGGGGCTGAGGCAAGTGTTTGCGCTGCACGGCGGTCGACATTCAGGCCGGCATGGAAGCCGAAGCCAGGATCGCGCGGAGGGGATGGATGGCCGGGGTCGGCAGGTGCCGCATATGCAATGCCTGTCTGCCGGCGCACAATCAGTGTCCGATGACAGTGCTGCCAGATGAAACATCAAAGGGTTTTACGCCGTGTTTCTTCGGTCAGACGGCATGGCCATGCTCTGTCGTGCTCGCGCATATCCTCCGTTAGGGTCAGCGGGCCAGTTTCGCCGGGCTGAGGCGCGCGTCCCGCTCCCCGGTCCGGCTTCGCGGGAGGAGCGGGGCGGGCTTACATGGTCGATCAGAAGATAAAGTCAGAGCCGTCAATCAGGCCGGCTGCTCCGGTTATGGTCACCGAATTCCCAAATGCGTCGGAGATCGTCGCATCGCCGAATGACGCGGCAATTGTCAGATTTCCGATGTTGTTCACACCACTGTGTTCGCTGAAGTCGAGGAACTCCATGCCGTCTTCGAAATCGACAATTGTGTCATTGCCGAAATTCTCGTGAAAGACAAAAGTGTCGACACCGGCGCGTCCCCGGAGCACATCATCTCCGGCACCGCCGGTCAGGATATTGTCCGCGTGATCGCCGTTCAGAATATCGGCGTGGCTCGATCCGGTGAGATTCTCGATGCTGTCGAAGGTATCGCCTGCGGCATGTCCGCCGGCTGCATATCCGGTGAGCAGGGACACATTCACCCCGGCGTCGGAGCCCGTGTAGTCGGCGGTGTCCGAACCGTCGCGCCCGTTGAGGAAGTCGCCTCCGGCGCCGCCCCGCAGAATGTTCGCGGTGTTATCGCCGTTGAGCAGATCGTCGTGGGCCGATCCTGTGACGTTTTCGATGCTGTCGAAAGTGTCACCCGCGGCGTGGCCACCGGCGGCGAAGCCGGTCAGCAGGGAGACGTTCACAGCCGCATTCGAGTCGGAGTAGTCGGCCGTATCCGATCCGCTTCCGCCCACGAGCGTGTCTGCACCGCCGCGCCCCCGCAGGACATCGTTCGAGGCGCCGCCGGTCAGGATGTTGTCCTCGTGATCGCCGCTCAGAATGTCGTCGAAGGCGGTTCCGATGAGGTTCTCGATGCTGCTGAAGGTATCCCCGGCGGCATGCCCGCCAGCTGCATATCCGGTGAGCAGGGACACGTTCACGCCGGCGTCGGAGCCGGTGTAGTCGGCGGTGTCCGAACCGTCGCGGCCGTTGAGGAAGTCGCCGCCGGCGCCGCCGCGCAGGACGTTGGCGCCGTGATCGCCGTTGAGAAGGTCGTCGTGGGCCGACCCGATGAGGTTCTCGATGCTGTTGAAGGTATCGCCTGCGGCGTGCCCGCCGGCAGCGAAGCCGGTGAGCAGGGACACGTTGACGCTGGCGTTGGAGCCGGTGTAGTCGGCGGTGTCCGAACCGCCGCGCCCGTTGAGGAAGTCGCCGCCGGCGCCGCCCCGCAGAATGTTCGCGGTGTTATCGCCGTTGAGCAGATCGTCGTGGGCCGATCCTGTGACGTTTTCGATGCTGTCGAAAGTGTCTCCCGCGGCGTGGCCACCGGCGGCAAAGCCGGTCAGCAGGGAGACGTTCACGGCTGCATCGGAGTCGGAATAGTCGGCCGTATCCGAGCCGGTTCCACCGACGAGCGTGTCCGCGCCGCCACGCCCGCGCAGGACATCGTTCGAGGCGCCGCCGGTCAGGATGTTGTTCCCGTGATCGCCGTTGAGAAGGTCGTCGAAGGCCGACCCGATGAGGTTCTCGATGCTGTTGAGGGTATCGCCTGCAGCATGCCCGCCCGCGGCAAACCCGGTGAGCAGGGAAACGTTCACGCCGGCATCGGAGCCCGTGTAGTCGGCGGTGTCGGCCCCACCATCTCCATTGAGGACATCTCCGCCGGCGCCGCCGCGCAGGATGTTGGCGTCGTGACCGCCGCTCAGAATGTCGCCGAAAGCCGATCCAGTGAGGTTCTCGATGCTGTTGAAGGTATCCCCGGCGGCATGTCCGCCCGTGGCGGTTCCGGTCAGCAGAGACACGTTCACCCCGGCGTTGGAGCCCGTGTAGTCGGCGGTGTCCGAACCGCCGCGGCCGTTGAGGAAGTCGCCGCCGGCGCCGCCGCGCAGGATGTTGGCGTCGTGATCGCCGTTGAGCAGATCGTCGTGGGCCGACCCGATGAGGTTCTCGACGCTGTCGAAGGTATCGCCTGCGGCATGTCCGCCGGCAGCGAAGCCGGTCAGCAGGGACACGTTCACGCCGGCGTCGGAGCCGGTGTAGTCGGCGGTGTCCGAACCGCCGCGCCCGTTGAGGAAGTCGCCGCCGGCGCCGCCGCGCAGGATGTTGGCGTCGTGATCGCCATTGAGCAGATCATCGCGGGTCGACCCGATGAGGTTTTCGATACTGCTGAAGCTGTCCCCTGCGGCATGACCGCCGGCGGCGAAGCCGGTCAGCAGGGACACGTTCACGCCGGCGTCGGACCCCGTGTAATCGGCGGTGTCCGAACCGCCGCGGCCGTTGAGAAAATCGCCGCCGGCGCCGCCGCGCAGGATGTTGGCGGTGTCGTCGCCGTTGAGCAGATCGTCGTAGTCCGATCCGATGAGGTTCTCGATACTGTCGAAGCTATCGCCGGTGGCATGGCCGCCCGCGGCGAAGCCGGTCATCAGAGAGACATTCACACCGGCGTCGGAGGCTGAGTAGTCGGCCGTGTCGAGGCCCGCGCCTCCAGCCAGATGGTCGCCCCCCGCGCCACCGATCAGCGTGTCGTCGCCGCGCATTCCGTGAAGCTTGTTGCTGCCGGCGTTCCCGATCAGGGTGTCGTTGCCGTCGCCGGCCACGGCGTTCTCGACCGCCGTGCCAAGATCCGTGGAAACGCCGTCAATGACCGAAGAACCGCCGCTGAGGTCGATCACCATGTCGGTCGACACCGCCGCGGCGTTGATCCAGTCCTGCGCCCCGGTCGCGCCCGTCAGTGTGGTGCGGGACGCATCGACCGAGACCATGTAATCGAAATCGTCGGTGTAGGTGAAAACCTTGTTGGTCGATGGCGCGCTGCCATGGATATCGATCTCGAGGCCGACGAGGGTGCCCGCCTGAGAGGGGGCGTCTGCATAGACATCCTCAATGACGAGCTGCCACTGTCCCACCGGGCTTTCGCCGCGAAAGCCCTCGAACCCGAGGACCCAGTCGAACCCGTTTGCTCCGCTGCCAACCAAACCGCTGCTGGCGTCGCTGAAATCGACTTCCATTTCGGTCCCGTCCGGGGAAATGAGGGTCATCCGGTAGTCAACGATCCAGCCGTCTTCGATCATCAGGCGCAGCTGGACATTCTCGATCAGCACATCCTCGGTGATGTTGAACGAGTAGGTGGTCGTTCCGGGGCCGCCCTGGTTGATGCTCAGGTTGGGCGAGAAGGACGCCGATACGGTCTGCTCGTTGTTCGAGACCTGCGCCACATTGAAGAGGCTCCAGACTTCGGCCATCCGCACGGCATTGTAGGCATTGGCCATGCCGTAGCCGTAGCTCTGGTGAAAGGTGAGACCGCCGCCGTTCCAGGTCACGGCTCCGTTCGTTTCCCAGTCCCCGACCTCATATGTGTTCGGTGCCCCTCCGATCAGCGCGCCGGTATGGCTTGCCGAGACGCTCAAAATCGTGTGGACATCACGCCATCCGAGATCGGAGTTGGCATCGAGAATGAGAGCGACGACGCCAGAGGTGACAGGCGTTGCGGCGGACGTTCCGCCGAAACTGTTTGTATAGTCGCCCGTGCTGTCAAAGCCGCCGCCCACGCTTTCGTAGCCGCCATTGCCTTGCAGGTCCGTGGTCACGGCTCCGGCGGGCGCGGCAACCAGAATGTTGCTGCCGAAGTTGGTGTACCAGGTCGCGGCGCCAGTCGAGTCGGTGGCGGCCACGGTGATCGTGTGGCGCGACACATTATGGCCCTCGCCATTGGCATCCATCGTGTCGTTGCCCGCGGCCTTTAGCGCGATCGTGCCCAGGCCGCCGCGGCCGTTGGCATGAATGTCTTCGTAGATTGTCTCGAGTATGCCCGACATGCCTGCCGGTTCGCTCAGCGAGCGCGAGGCAAAGAAGCGCGGCGTCGAGCCCCAGCTGTGATTGACGATGTCGAAATTGTCCTGCTGCGACATCGCGTTGTAGAACTCGGTCTTGTCCGCGGCGTTGACATAGGTCGGCAGGTTCGGGTCGAAGATGTTGACACCCGCGATCGTCGCGCCATGCGCGACGCCAACCGTGCCCGTTCCGTTGTTGGCGGCCGCGATCAGGCCCGCGACGGCCGTTCCATGCCCGTCGGTCGGACTGTTCGAGCTGCCGGATTGGGGGCTGCCGCCGATCGTCACATGCAGGGAGCTGTCGTAGTTTCCGGCAAGGTCGGGATGGGTGAACTCGACCCCGTCATCGTAGATGCCGACAGTCACGCCGGAGCCGTCGAACTCGTCCCAGATTGTTTCCACGTCCCCGAGAAGGGGGAAGTGCCACTGGGAGCTGTAGAAATTGTCGGTAGGTGTCAGGCTTGGGGAGGTCGCTTCTCCCTCAGGTGCGACTGCGGCGGCGTCAAAGAGAAACGCATCATCGCTGTAATCGGACCACCACGGCGCCGGGTCACGCTCAGTCATGCCGGGCCACTGAACCACCCCAGGCGACTGAACCGCGGCTGGCGGCTTCAGTGCGGCAGGCGGCGGGAGAACATCGGTGCCGTAGGCTCCCAGGATGTCGCTCGTCGAGTAAGAGCCTACTTCGCCCAGCGTGATTGCAGCGTCGTTGATCGTGCGGCTTGATCCAATAATTTTCTTCATAATCTTCTCGCCTGTATATCCGTTGGCGCCTCTAATATCTTCAAGGTCTTATAAGGTGCCTGTGAATGAATGAAGTCAATCGCGCGTTTCCTCGATCTGCATGACCATGATACTTTGGCCTTGCTGACAAGTCGAGGCTTCGGCCCAATGCCCGCGCACGCGCAGGCGGGTGCCCGGGGGGTATTTGTTTTTCGGGACACGCATCAGGCTGTAGGTTTCGCCATCGACAGTCTGCACCAAAGGACAAATTATTCCGCCTGAAATGGCCGTAACGACCATGTCTAGTGAATCTTGAATGCTGTCCATGAAGCGCTCCGTTCGCGACCGACCTTGGCCTTCTGGCAGATTGCCGACTCTGCAATCTGTAAGCCGACTTACAAGCCGTGTGTCAGACTTAGAAGTTTTCCAGAATGTGAAACCGAAATGTTTTGTGAGCGGGAGAAGGCTCTCCCCAATGGTTAAGCCAAAGTTACAGCCATTGGTGGCAACGCGTCAATGACGAAGGTCGGTCACGGGAAGTAGAAAAATGATTAGGGTAGGAGGGTTTTTCAGAAGTGGAGAGAATAACCGCGGCTAGAAAACACGCAAAGCCACTTTGGGTGGCGAGTTGATGCGAGGATTGAATTCGGTTTTGATGTCTGTTTATTTTCTGAAAAATTAGATGAGTATTCTTTCGATTTTTAATATATCTCTTTTTATTGATTGTGTGAGTAAGTAAATTCTTGGAGGTCGCCTGAGAAGGCCCGACTGGAGACCTTAAATCTATCGGTGGATCCTTGTCTGCTTAACCCGGTTGTGCCGCGTTCCGGGGTCGTCATGCGGGCTGGGGGCTTGGTGGCGTGCGTGCGGTGCGTTGGGTGCCGATCCAGGCGATCGCGTCCGTCGCGGTCCAGTCGGCCCCGGTGTCCGGATGGATATAGGTCGGGTATTGCGCAAGGGCGGCGTGGATCAGGTGGTCCAGCCCGACATTCTGCCTGCGGGCGGGGCGGTGGATGTCGTCTCCGGTGAGGCCCCAGCCTGCATAGAACGGCATGCCGAAGGTGCGGACCGGCTTGCCCCAGATGAGCGCTTCGAAACCGATCTGCGACGTGACGGTGTAGACGGCATCGGCCGCGGCCAGCAGGCCGGCCGGGTGGCATTCCGTCGCCATGACGACGAGCCGCTCGGTGTCGGGCAGCGTGTCCAGCGAGAAGTATCCGCGCTTGTGTCCGGCCATCACCTCGGGATGGATCTTGAGGACGACGGTCTTGTCCGCGTGCTCGTCGAGTGCTGCGTCCAGCATGCGCTGAAACTGTGCCGGCGATGCAAGACCGCCCTCGATCGATGCGTCGCCGTAGGTTTGATCCGCGACCAGGACGAACGGTCCGGCCACCGGGCGCGGGCCGTCCGGCTGGTGATTGTATTTGGACACGCGGTTTTCCCGCCAGGCGGCCGCGAGTTGCGCGCCGGAGGCGAGGGTCCCGGCATCCGCCGGCGCGGCAATCAGGGTCTCGAGGCGGGAGGGCGCGCGGGCATCGAAGAAGATGCCGAGATCGTCCACCACCAGGGAAACGGGGGGCGTGTCGCGCCCCAGTCCGATCGAACGCAGGAAGCCGTCTTCGACGGTCAGGTAGGGCAGGCCGTGTCGCTCCGCGTAGCGCCGCGCGCGCAGCGCGGTTTTCTTCTGTCCCCAGCCCGCGACGGCTGTGAGCTTCGCCGTCGTGAACGGCCAGACACGCCGAACCGGCGCGCCAAGCACGCGATCGAGGTGGGGAATTCGGGACATTCGCGTGGAGAACACGCCAATCACGTCGATGGCCTCCGCCGTTCAAAGGTGCGCAGGCGCCCGGGTTGCCGGGCCGCCGTTCCGCACAGGGCATCCCGATCACATGGGTCCCGCGTGGCCATATGGCCGGCGCGCAGGACAGGTAATCGCGTCCTGTTTGCATCGCGTCAACCACTTGAGGGGTAGGAGAGGGGAATGCGCGCCGGCGCGGCTGAGGCCGCTCCGCGCGTTCCATGGTATGGATTGACGGAGCGCGGCGCCCGGGCCTTTGGGCCGCCGGGAGCCGGCGCGGATCTCGGGCCGCACGGTACGTGTGCGCAAAATGCATTTTTTTCAAGGGGTTTGGCGTGATCGTTCCTTGCATCTTGTCCGGCGGTTCGGGATCGCGGTTGTGGCCCCTGTCCCGGTCGCTGAGGCCGAAGCAGTTCCTGCCCATCTTCGACGGCGAGAGCCTGTTCCAGAAGACGCTTCGGCGGTTTCCCGAGGGCGATTTCGCGGCGCCCATCGTGGTGGCCAATGCCGATCACCGGTTTCTCGTCGGCGAGCAGATGGACGAGGCGGGACGCGGGGCGGGCACTATCGTTCTGGAACCCATGGGGCGCAATACGGCCGCGCCGGCCGCCATCGCCGCGCTGCTCGCGGCGGAGCACGATCCGCAGGCCCTGGTGCTGCTCGCGCCCTCCGACCATCTGATGACGGCGCCCGAGGCCTTCCGCGCGGCCGTGCAGGCGGCGGTTCCGGCGGCGCGTGCCGGGCGGATCGTGACCTTCGGCATCACGCCGCATGAGCCCAACACCGGGTATGGCTACATTCGCCTCGCGGCGGAAGACGGAGCGGAAGCCGTGCGCGCGGTCGAAGCCTTCGTGGAAAAGCCGGACCGGGCGCGCGCGCAAGCCTTTCTCGCATCCGGGGATCATGTCTGGAACGCCGGGATCTTCCTGTTTTCCGCCGGCGCGATGCTGGCGGAGTTCGAGCGCCACGCGCCGCAGGTGCTGGCCGGGGTGCGAACGGCGGTGGCCGACGCGCGCCAGGATCTCGACTTCCTGCGATTGGATGCCGAGGCCTTTGCGGCCGTGCCCGACATCTCGATCGATTATGCGATCATGGAAAAATCCGAGGTCGTCTCCTGCGTGCCCATGGATCCGGGATGGAACGATCTCGGCTCCTGGTCGGCGGTCTGGGAAACGCTCGACAAGGGCGAGGCCGGCAACAGCGCGCTCGGCGAGGCGATGTTCCTCAAAAGCCGCGACAATCTCGTCGTCTCCGATTCCGCCCTGGTGTCCGTCATCGGGCTGGACAAGGTGATGGTGATCGCCACCAAGGACGCGGTGCTCGTCGCGGCGCAGGATCACGCGCAGGACGTCAAGGCCGTCGTCGACCGGCTGAAGGCCGACGGCCGGCGGGAGGTGCGCGAGCACCGGCGGGCCTATCGCCTGTGGGGCTGGCGCGAGGAAATCGCGGCCGGCGATCGCTTTCAGGTTCAGGAGATCGAGATCAAGCCCGGCGCACGGCTCACCGAGCAAAGCCACATGAACCGCTCCGAGCACTGGGTGGTGGTGTCGGGCACGCTCGCCATCACCATCGACGGCGAAACGCACATGCTGACCGAGAACCAGTCGGCCTATGCGCCGGTCGGCGCGCGCCATCGTCTCGCCAACCCGGGCCGCGTGCCCACCCGCGTCATCGAGATTCAATCTGGCGCCTATATCGGCGATGATGACATCATCCGTTTTCCCGAGGCGGGCGGGGAGGCCTGAAGGTCATCCCATGCCCGCGGCCAACGCTTCCGAGGATCTTCATGCTGCCCAAGCCGGTTTCCGATCTGACACCGAACACCTACGCCTTCGAATCGTCGCCGCTGGTCAAGCCGACCGGTTTTCGCGAATACGATGCGCGCTGGCTGTTCGAGAAGGAAATCAACCTGATGGGCATCCAGGCGCTCGGCCTGGGGATCGCGACCCTCATGCACGAGCGCGGCACCCGGCCGGACATCGTCGTCGGGCACGATTTTCGCGGCTATTCGGCCTCGATCAAGATGGCGCTGATCGCCGGGTTGATGGCCGGGGGCGTGCGGGTGCACGACATCGGGTTGGCGCTGTCGCCGATGGCCTATTTCGCGCAATTCGCGCTCGATGTTCCGGCGGTCGCGATGGTCACCGCCTCGCACAATGACAACGGCTGGACCGGCGTGAAGATGGGCATCGACCGCCCGCTCACCTTCGGGCCCGACGAAATGGGCCGGCTCAAGGAGATCGTGCTCGGCGCCGAATTCACGGAAAGGCCCGGCGGCGGCTACCGCTTCGTGGAGGGCTTTCCCGAGCGCTACATCGCCGACCTGACCGACCGGCCGAAGCTCGCGCGGCCGATCAAGGTGGTGGCCGCCTGCGGCAACGGCACGGCGGGCGCCTTCGCCCCGCGCGTTCTGGAGGCGCTCGGCGCCGAGGTCGTGCCGCTCGATTGCGAGCTGGACCATACCTTCCCGCGCTACAATCCGAACCCGGAAGACATGAAGATGCTGCACGCCCTGCGCGACACCGTGCTGGAAACGGGCGCGGAAGTGGGGCTCGGCTTCGACGGCGACGGCGACCGCTGCGGCGTGGTCGACAACGAGGGCGCGGAGATCTTCGCGGACAAGGTCGGCGTGATGCTCGCCCGCGACCTGTCGGCCCTGCATCCGGGCTGCCGCTTCGTGGTCGACGTGAAGTCGACGGGGCTCTTCGACACCGATCCGGTGCTGCAGCAGAACGGGGCGCGGACCGACTACTGGAAGACCGGGCATTCCTACATCAAGCGGCGGGTCAACGAGCTCGACGCGCTCGTCGGTTTCGAGAAGTCCGGCCACTATTTCTTCAACCAGCCGATCGGGCGCGGCTATGACGACGGGCTCGTCTCGGCGATCGCGATCCTCGACATGCTCGACCGCAACCCGGACAGGACCATGGCGGACCTGCGCCGCGCGCTGCCGATGACCTGGGGCTCGCCGACCATGTCGCCCCATTGCGACGACGAGACCAAATACGACGTCGTCGAGCGCGTCGTCGCCCGCGTCAAGGCCATGGCGGAGAGCGGAGACCCCGTCGGGGGCCACGCCATCACCGATCTGGTGACGGTCAACGGCGTGCGGATCGTCACCGACGACGGCACCTGGGGCCTGGTGCGCGCCTCCTCCAACAAGCCGGAGCTCGTGGTCGTGGTCGAAAGCCCGGTCTCGGAGGAGCGCATGCGGGCGATGTTCGCCGGCGTCGATGCGATCCTGCGAGAGAACCCGGAAGTCGGCGCCTACAACCAGACCATCTGAGCGGAAAGGGGCCGGCGTGCGCGATACGGGGGGCGATCTTCACACGGCGTTGACGGCCGCGCGCGACCGCTTGCGCCACTGGCTTCTGCGCGAGTCGCTTCCCCTGTGGACCTCCGCCGGCGTCGATCCGGCAACCGGCGGGTTTCGCGAAAGTCTCGACCGGCGCACCGGCGCGCCGACGGCGGCGCCGACCCGTCCGCGCGTGCCGCCGCGCCAGATCTATGCGGTGCTGACCGGCGCGGCACTCGGTTGGCAGGGGCCGGCGGAGGCGCTGGCCCTGCGGGCGCTCGCAGACTACCACCGCCGCTTTCGCGTCGCCGACGGGACGCTGCGCCCCGAGCCGGTGGTGGCGGGCGGCGTGCGCCCCTGCGATCTCTACGATCAGGCCTTCGCGCTCTTCGCCTATGCGGCGCTCGCCGAGGCGGTTCCCGCAAAGCGGCCTGCGATGGAGGCGGAGGCCGCGCATCTGCTCGCCACCTTGCGCGAGCGCCTGCGACATCCCGCCGGCGGGTTTCAGGAGGATGCGCCGCCGCGCCTGCCGCTTCGGGCCAATCCGCACATGCATCTCTTCGAGGCCGCGCTGGCCTGGGAAGCGGTGACGGAAGATGCCGCGTGGCCCGCGCTGGCGGACGAAATCGCCGGGCTCGCCCTGGCGCGCTTCATCGATGCCGAAACGGGCGCCTTGCGCGAGTTCTTCGCCGCCGACTGGACGCCGATGCCGGATGAGACGGGACGGATCGTGGAGCCGGGCCATCAGTTCGAGTGGGCGTGGCTGCTGAGGCGCTGGGGTCTCAAACGGGACCGGCAAGACGCGCTTGCCGCCGCGCGCCGGCTCTTCGCCATCGGCTGCGCGCACGGCATCTGCCCGCAGCGCAAGATGGCGGTCCTGTCGCTGACCGACGATTTCGCCGTTCTGGATCCGGTGGCCCGGCTCTGGTCGCAGACGGAATGGCTCAAGGCGTCGCTCGCGATGGGCGAGATCGCGGAGACCGCGGCGGAGCGGGCCGCCTGCCGGCGTCAGGCGCTGGACGCCGTTGCGGCGCTCGAGCGCTTTCTGGACACGGAAACACCCGGCACATTTGCGGGGGCCTGGCACGACAGGCTCGGGCCCGATGGCACCTTCGTGGACGAACCGGCGCCGGCGAGTTCCTTCTACCACATTGTCTGCGCGATCTCCGAGTTGGACGCGGTGCTGGCGCGGGGCGGGGTCTGACGATGTCGCACTTGCCGCCGTTGGTCGGGTATGCGACACCGCGCGGGCAGTAACCCGCAGCCCGTCCGCCTGCGGGGCTCGAGGATCACCGCATATGTCCGCCGACGTCGTTTCTTCAGAGCCCGAAACCCCGGCCTCCCGTTTGCAGAGCCCGCTCGAGACATTGCGCGCGCGGATGCAGGACCGCTCGGCGGTCATCGGCATCATCGGGCTCGGCTATGTCGGTCTGCCGCTGGCGTTGCGCTTCAGCGAGCTGGGGCATGCCATCGTCGGCTTCGACGTGGACGCGACCAAGGTCGCCGATCTCAACGCCAAGGGCGGCTATGTCCGCTATCAGGGCCAGACGCGCGAGAGCGTGCGCTTTCACAGCCGCTTCGAGGCGACGACCGATTTCGCCCGGGCGGGCGAGTGCGACGCGCTGATCCTCTGCGTGCCGACCCCGCTTGGAAAATCCCACGATCCCGACATCGGCTACATCCTCGACGCGGCGGCGAGCATCCGTCCGCATCTGCGCCCCGGCCAGGTGATCGCGCTGGAATCGACCACCTATCCCGGCACCACCGAAGAGGACATGCTGCCCGCGCTCGCCCGCGAGGATCTGACGGTGGGCGAGGACGTCTTCGTCGTCTATTCGCCCGAGCGCGAGGACCCGGGCAACGCCAAATACGGCATCCGCCAGATCCCGAAGGTGATCAGCGGGGTGACGCCGGCCTGCCTGCAGGCGGCCGAGGCGCTTTACGGCGGCGCGGTCGACACGCTGGTGCCGGTGTCCTCGACCCGCGCGGCGGAAATGACCAAGCTCCTGGAAAACATCCACCGGGCGGTCAACATCGGGCTCGTGAACGAGATGAAGACGGTGGCCGACCGCATGGGGCTCGACATCTTCGAGGTGGTCCGGGCGGCCGCCACCAAGCCCTTCGGCTTCACGCCCTTCTATCCGGGGCCGGGGGTCGGCGGGCACTGCATCCCGGTCGATCCCTTCTATCTCACCTGGAAGGCGCGCGAATACGGGCTGCACACGCGCTTCATCGAGCTGGCCGGCGAGATCAACCGTTACATGCCGGAGTATATCGTCGAGAAGCTGATGGACGCGCTCAACGGCGCGCGCAAGGCGCTCAACGGCGCGAGGGTGCTGGTGCTCGGCGTCGCCTTCAAGAAGAACATCGACGACATGCGCGAATCCCCCAGCGTGCGCGTGGTGGAGCTGATCGCGGAGAAGGGGGGCGACGTCGCCTATGCCGATCCGCATGTGCCGACGCTGACGCTCGAAGAGGGCAAGGGCGCCAGCCTGACAGCGCAGCCTTTCGACGCGGCGGCGATTGCCGGCTACGACGCGGTGGTGATCGCCACCGATCACGATGCCTTCGATTACGAGATGATCGCGCGCGAGGCGAAGCTCATCGTCGACACGCGCGGGCGTTATCCGGCCAGCCAGGCGCGGGTGACGCGCGCCTGACGGCGGATACGCGCTCTCATGCGGGACGGCGGGTATTCGCGGCGGCGAGCATTGTATTTTGCGCGCCGGTCGGATACCCCACGGATCGGCTTACGATGGCGTCCCTGCCGCGCATGGGAGAGACGCCCAACAGGGTCAACAACACAGCGGGACGTTCGGTATGTATGAGGCCATCGATCCAAACCCCAGTTTTCCGAAACTCGAGGAAGAGATCCTCAAGTTCTGGGAGGAAAACCGGATTTTCGAGGCCTCCGTCGAGCAGCGCCGCAATCAGGACAGTGCCGGCGAATATGTCTTCTACGACGGGCCTCCGTTCGCCAACGGCCTGCCGCACTACGGCCATCTGGCCACCGGCTTCGTCAAGGACCTGATCCCGCGCTATCGCACCATGCGCGGCGATTGCGTCGTGCGCCGCTTCGGCTGGGACTGCCACGGGCTTCCGGCCGAACTGACGGCGGAGAAGGAACTCGGCATCTCCGGCCGCAACGAGATCCTCGACTACGGCATCGGCAACTTCAACGCCCATTGCTCGGTCTCGGTCATGCGCTTCACCAACGAGTGGCGCTATTACGTCGAGCGGCAGGGGCGCTGGGTCGATTTCGAGAACGATTACAAGACGATGAACCTTTCCTTCATGGAAAGCGTCATCTGGGGCTTCAAGCAGCTGTGGGACAAGGGGCTCGTCTATCGCGGCTATCGCGTGGTGCCCTATTCCTGGGCGGTGCAGACGCCGCTGTCGAACTTCGAGACCCGGCTCGACAATTCCTACCGCGAACGCCAGGACCCCGCGCTGACCGTCGGCTTTCTGCTGAAGGACGACCGCTTCGCGGACGTTCCCACACGGCTGCTCGCCTGGACGACCACGCCCTGGACGCTGCCGTCGAACCTGGCGCTCGCCGTCGCCCCCGATCTCGACTACGCCGTCCTTGAGAAGGACGGCCAGCGCGTGATCCTGGCCGAGGCAGCACTTGAGCGCTACGAGCGCGAGTTCGGCGACTGGACCCGCGTCGCGACGCACACCGGCGCGGCGCTGGCCGATGCGCGCTACGAGCCGCTGTTTCCCTATTTCAAGGAAACGGAGAACGCCTTCCAGGTGCTCGCCGCCGATTTCGTCGAGGCGGGCGACGGCACGGGCTGCGTGCACATCGCGCCGGGCTTCGGCGAGGACGACTTCGAACTCGCCAAGGCGCGCGGCATCCCGCTTGTGGTGCCGGTCGACGAGGCCGGCAAGTTCACCAGCGAGGTGCGCGATTACGCCGGCGAGAACGTGCTGGAGGCCAATAAGGCGATCATCAGGGATCTGAAGGCGCAAAACGTCGTCTTCCGCCACGAGACCTACCTGCACGACTATCCCCATTGCTGGCGCACCGACACGCCGTTGATCTACAAGGCGATCGACGCCTGGTACGTCGCCGTTTCGCAGTTCAAGGATCGCATGGTCGAGCTGAACCGGGAGATCGATTGGGTGCCGGCGCATGTGCGCGACGGACAGTTCGGCAAGTGGCTGGAAAACGCCCGCGACTGGAACATCTCGCGCAACCGCTTCTGGGGCTGTCCGATCCCGGTCTGGGTGAGCGACGATCCCGCTTATCCGCGCATGGACGTCTACGGCTCGCTCGATGACATCGAGCGCGATTTCGGCGTGCGCCCGGACGATCTGCACCGGCCGATGATCGACGAGCTGGTGCGCCCGAACCCGGACGATCCGACCGGCAAGTCGATGATGCGCCGCGTGCCGGAGGTGCTCGACGTGTGGTTCGATTCCGGCTCCATGCCGTTTGCCCAGGAGCATTACCCGTTCGAGAACAAGGCGCATTTCGAGCGGAACTTCCCGGCCGACTTCATCGTGGAATATGTCGCGCAGACGCGCGGCTGGTTCTACACGCTGATGGTGCTCTCCACCGCGATCTTCGACCGCGCGCCCTTCCGCAACGCGGTCTGCCACGGCGTCGTGCTGGACGAGAACAAGCAGAAGCTTTCCAAGCGGCTGCAGAACTATCCCGATCCGGTCGAGGTGTTCGACACCTACGGGGCGGACGCGCTGCGCTGGTACATGCTGTCCTCGCCGCTGCTGGTCGGCGGCGATCTCGCGGTCGCCAAGGACGGGCGCGGCATCGCCCAGGCGCTCCGCCAGGGCATCATCCCGATCTGGAGTGCCTATTACTTCTTCACGCTCTACGCCAATGCCGACCGGTACAAGGCGCAAGTGCGCTTCGATCAGGACAACCTGCTCGACCGCTACATCCTGGCCAAGACGCGCGAGCTGATCGAGAAGGTGCAGGGCTCGCTCGACGCCTACGACATCCCCTCGGCTTATTCGCATGTGCCGGGCTATATCGACGCGCTCAACAACTGGTACATCCGCCGCTCGCGCGCCCGCTTCTGGGGCGAGGAGATGACCCAGGACAAGCGCGACGCGCTCGACACGCTCTACACGGTCCTGACGCATCTGATGCGCACGCTGGCGCCGATGATGCCCTTCGTGGCGGAACGCATCTACAAGGGACTGACGGGGGAGACCTCCGTGCATCTGGCCGACTGGCCGGATGCCGGCGCGATGCCGAGCGATCCCGATCTGGTGCGCCGGATGGACCTGATCCGCGACGTCTGCGCCTCCGTCATGTCGCTGCGCGAGCAGAAGCGCCTGCGCGCCCGCCTGCCGCTCAAGACGCTGACGGTCGCGCACAAGGAGATCGAGGATCTGCGCCCCTATGCGCAGCTCATCGCCGACGAGGTCAACGTCAAGGAACTGATCCTCAAGGACGATCCGCTGTCGGTGGGCGATCACACGCTGGTCGTGCGGCCGCAGATCGGCAAGCGGCTTGGCAAGAAGATGAAGGAGGTGATGGCCGCCTCCAAGTCGGGCGACTGGACGCTGCGCGCCGACGGCATCGTCGAACTGGCCGGGGTCGAGCTGCCGCCGGAGGATTACACCATGCGCGTCGTCGCGCCGGAGGGCTCCGACACCGGGCTCTTCGACGCCATGCGCGGCGTGGTGCTGATGGACACGCAGGTCTATCCGGACCTGGAACGCGAGGGGTATGCCCGCGACATCGTCCGCCTGATCCAGCAGACCCGCAAGGATGGGGGGCTCGACGTGAGCGACCGCATCCGCCTCAACCTCGTGCTGCCCGACAGCCTCGTGCAGGCGGTGGAAGAACACCGCGAGCGCATCGCCCAGGACACGCTCGCCAGGGCGTTGACCATCGGCGAGCGAATCGAGGGCGGCGTGCGGGCGACCCATGAGGTCGGCGGCGCGGAGATCGTGATCGAACTGGAGAAGGTCGCGGGCTGAGCCGCGCGCCCTTTGTTGCTACGGGCGGGGCGAGGCACGCCCCGCCCTTCGCCTTCCGCCCCCGTGACCTTCCGCCCTTGACCTTCCAGCAACTGGAAGACACATGCTCCTCACGGTGACCATCCGTGAGGATCTGCGATGAATATCGGTGCCGCTGCGGCAAGCTCCGGCCTGCCGGCCAAGACAATCCGCTACTACGAAGAGATCGATCTCGTGCGTCCGCTGCGGGCGGCGAACGGCTATCGCGACTATTCGCAGGCCGATGTGCATCGGCTGCGGTTCCTGCAGCGCGCGCGCAGCCTCGGCTTCACCATCGAGGAATGCCGCTCGCTTCTGTCGCTTTACGACGACGAGGGCCGGGCGAGCGCCGACGTCAAGACGGTGGCGCTGGAGAAGATCGGCGAGGTGGAGCGCAAGATCGCCGAACTGGAGGCGATGAAGGCCACGCTCACGCGCCTTGCCGACTGCTGCCATGGCGACGACCGCCCCGATTGCCCGATCCTCGACGATCTCGCGGGACGCGGCACGGCGGTCTGAGCGGCGACCGGGCGCGGGCGGCGCGCCCGATTGCATCGCGCGACCAGCCGGTTATGCTCGCCCGAAAGACACACTCGGGAGGGCTTTCATGAAACTCGTACGCTTCGGACCCATCGGTGAAGAGCGGCCCGGGCTGATCGATCCGTCGGGCGGCATTCGCGACCTGTCGGGCGAGATCGGGGACGTCGCTGGCGATGCGCTGTCGGATGCGGCACTTGACCGCCTGCGGGGGCTCGACGTCGAGACGCTGCCGCCGGTCGAGGGCACGCCGCGTCTCGGCCCTTGCGTCGGATCGGTGGGCAAGGTCGTCTGCATCGGCCTGAACTATTCCGATCACGCGGCCGAGGCCGGAATGGACGTGCCGCCCGAACCCATCGTCTTCATGAAGGCGACCTCGGCGCTCTGCGGTCCCGACGACGGCATCGAACTGCCGCGCGGCTCGACGGCGACCGACTGGGAGGTGGAACTCGCCGTCGTTATCGGCCGGCACGCGAAGAACATCGCCGAGGCGGAGGCCTTCGACCATATCGCCGGCTATTCGATCCTGAACGATGTGTCGGAGCGCGATTTCCAGATCCGCCATTCCGGGCAATGGGTGAAGGGCAAGTCGCACGACACCTTCGGCCCGCTCGGTCCCTGGCTCGTCACCCGCGACGAGGTTCCCGATCCGCAGATCCTGCCGTTGCATCTCGACCTCAACGGCACGCGCATGCAGGAAGGCACCACGGCGACGATGGTCTATTCCGTGGCGTTTCTCGTCGCCTATCTGTCGCGCTTCATGAGCCTGCACCCGGGCGACGTGATTGCCACGGGCACGCCTCCGGGCGTCGGCATGGGGCAGAAGCCGGATCCGGTCTACCTCAAGCCCGGCGACCGGCTGGACCTCGGCATCGCGGGGCTCGGCACCCAGCGCCAGACGGTCCGCGCGTCTGCGTGAGGGGAGCGGCGCCACCAGCGGCCGGCATTGAGTTCCCCGCTCGAGCGGGACGGCTCTCGGCCTGATGCGCAGCGTAGGCGTCCGGGCTCTCCGATCCCGCATCTCCGGCGCTCGCGTGCGGGATGACGCCGAAGGGGGCGATTGTTCGTGAGACGCTGACGAGATATCGAAGCCGGCTGTTTGCGCAAGCGTCTCTCCCCTCGCACGGCGTCACCCCGGGCAAGCGCCAGCGCGACCCGGGGCCGGGGAGCCAGGGTGGGTTTCTGTACTGGCAACCGCCCTTAGTCGGCTCTCCGATCCCGCATCTCCGCTTCGCTGCGTGCGGGATGACGGCGAGAGGGGAGCGGCGGGCAGGGGGGCGCGTCGCCGTGACCGCCGGTGCCAAGAAAAAAGGCCGGTGCATGTGCACCGGCCTTTTCTGTTTCAAGGCGGCTTGGCCGCGATCAGAAGTCCGCGCCGTAGGACACGGCACCGCCGCCGGCGGGACGCGAGCGCTTTCGGCCCTGATGGCCGCCATCGGACCGACCGTCGCCCCGCTTGGGCGCGGCGGCGCGATCGCGCGGCGGGCGGCCCGAACCGGGGCCCTTGCCCGCGCGTGCGGGGCGCTCGCCGGAGGCGGCGCGCGGCGCGCCGTCGCGCTCGTCGGAGGCGAAGCCACGCTGCGGGCGGTTGCGCTTCGGCCGGTTGCCGGCGGTCTGCCCGCCACCGCCGCCGCGCGCGGGACGCTTGCCCCCGCGTGCCGGACGCGGATCGTCGTCGCGCTCGACCAGCGTCTTGCCGATCAGCTTCTCGATGTCGCGCAGGTAGGGGCGCTCGCTCATGTCGCAGAAGGAAACGGCGATGCCGCTCTTGCCCGCGCGCGCCGTACGCCCGATGCGGTGCACGTAGGACTCCGGCACGTTCGGCAGCTCGAAGTTGACGACATGCGAGACGCCGTCGACGTCGATGCCGCGGGCGGCGATGTCGGTCGCGACCAGGATCGGCGTACGGCCCGCGCGGAAGGCGTCGAGCGTGCGCTGGCGCTGGCCCTGGCTCTTGTTGCCATGGATCGCGCCGGCACCGAGGCCGGCCTGCTCAAGCTGACGCGCGACCTTGTCGGCGCCATGCTTGGTGCGGGTGAAGACGATGGCCCGGTCGAGATCGGCGTCCCTGAGCACGTCGATCAGCGCCTGGCGCTTGGCGTCCTTTTCCATGAGCAGAACCTTCTGCTCGATCCGGTCGATCGGCTTGGAGGCCGGCGCGACCGCGATTTCCTGCGGTTCGTGCAGGAAGTCCTCGGCGAGCGCCCGGATCGGCTTCGGCATGGTGGCCGACAGCAGGATCGTCTGGCGCTGGCGCGGCAGCGCCGCGAGGATCTTGCGGATCGCCGGCAGGAAGCCGAGGTCGAGCATGTGGTCGGCCTCGTCGAGCACGATGGTCGTCGTGGTCGAGAGGGTCACGGCGCCGGTCGACATGTGGTCGAGCAGGCGGCCCGGGGTGGCGACGACAATGTCCTGGCCGCGGGCGAGGTTGCGGATCTGCGGCATCGGCCGCGCGCCGCCGACGACGACGGTCGCCGAATGGCGCATGTGACGGCCGTAGACGCGGATGCTGTCGGCGATCTGCGCGGCGAGTTCGCGCGTCGGGGCGAGAATCAGCGCGCCGCAGGTCTTCGGCGCCGGACGGCCGGCGCGGTTTTCCGCGATCCGGTGCAGCAGCGGAAGCACGAAGGACGCGGTCTTGCCGGTGCCGGTCTGGGCAAGGCCCAGCACGTCGGAGCCGGAGAGAATCGCGGGAATGCCCTGCGCCTGGATCGGCGTCGGGGTGGTGTAGCCTTCGTCGGCGACGCCCTTGAGGACGGATGCGGCGAGGCCGAGATCGGTAAATGTGGTCAAGTGGAATCCTAGCGCTGCGTCGGCGCACGGCGATGGTCTGGCCGGCTTGCGACGCGGTCATGCGTGTCGTTTTAAGGGAGCTTGCGCAGATCAGCTGCCTCGGGGAGGCGGACGCGACGCGTCACGCGAGTAAGGGCAACGATCGAAAGGAAAGTTGCGGCGGATCAGGCGCCGTGACCGCAAGGGCGGTTCTCTACGCGGGCGCTGCCGTGACCGCCATAGACCATATTCGCTGCTGCAGCGCAACACATTTCCACCGGTCACGCGTGTGGACCGATCCGCGACCCGGAGCGAATTGCCGGGAATATGGAATGAAAATTCCAAAACTCATCGCGCTGACGCTGCCGTACGAGGTGTCTCGGGCGCCGGACCCTGCGCGTGAGGGGAGCGCAAGTGCCGGTTCTTATGGCTGAACGAGCGGGCCGCATGGACGGTCGGGGAGACCTGCGGCGCGCGCCCACGCGTCGCGGAGAATGGGCTTGCGATGCCGGAAAATGGAATTTATGTTCCGTTTTTGAGAGGCGGTGACTGGCCAAGGGCGGCCGGTTGTCGTCGGATTGATGCGAAAGGGATAAGGCAGGAACGATGCGACAGCGCGGCGTGACCGGCAGGCCGATCGACGTGATCACCATCGGCCGCGCGTCGGTCGATCTCTACGGCCAGCAGGTCGGCGGGCGGCTGGAGGACATGCGCGGCTTCGCCAAATACATCGGCGGCTCGCCGACAAACATGGCCGCCGGCACGGCGCGGCTCGGCCTCAAGTCGGCGCTGATCACCCGCGTCGGCGACGAGCACATGGGTCGCTTCATCGTCGAGGAACTGGCGCGCGAGGGCGTGGACACGCGCGGCATCGTCACCGATCCCGAGCGTCTGACGGCGCTGGTGCTCCTGGGGATTCGCGACAGCGACACCTTTCCGCTGATCTTCTACCGGGAGAACTGCGCCGACATGGCGCTGTGCGAGGACGACATCGATCCCGCCTTCATCGCCGAGGCGGCCTGCGTCACGGCGACGGGCACGCATCTGTCGCATCCGCGCACGGAAGCGGCCGTGCTCAAGGCCGTGCGGCTTGCCCGCGCGGGCGGCGCGCGCACGGCGCTTGATATCGACTACCGGCCGAATCTCTGGGGGCTGGCGGGGCACGACGCCGGCGAAAGCCGTTTCATCGCCTCCGCCGAGGTGACCGAACGCCTGCAGGCGAGCCTGCCGCTGTTCGATCTGATCGTCGGCACGGAAGAGGAATTCCACATCGCCGGCGGCACGACCGACACGCTGGCCGCGCTCAGGGTCGTGCGCGCGGCGACGCCCGCGACGCTCGTGTGCAAGCGCGGGCCCATGGGGGCGGTGGCCTTCGAGGGGGGGATCCCCGACAGTCTGGAGGACGGGATGTCCGGCCCCGGATTTCCCATCGAGGTGTTCAACGTGCTGGGCGCGGGCGACGGCTTCATGTCCGGGCTCCTGCGCGGCTGGCTCGCCGGTGAGAGTTGGGAGCGGACGCTTGCGTTCGCCAACGCCTGCGGCGCGCTCGCCGTCTCCCGGCACGGCTGCGCGCCGTCCTATCCGAGCTGGGAGGAGCTGACCTTCTTTCTGGAGCGCGGCGTGCGCGTGCCGGAACTGCGCAAGGACGCCGCGCTCGAACAGATCCACTGGTCGACGAACCGCAAGGTCGACTGGTCGACGATGCGCGTCTTCGCCTTCGACCATCGCCGGCAACTGGAAGAGATGGCGGCCGATCTCAATGCCGATCCCGCGCGCATCGGGGACTTCAAGCGCCTCTGCCTGCAGGCGGCGCGGGCCGTGCAGGACGGGGCGCCCGGCTATGGCGTGCTGTGCGACGCGCGCCTCGGGCGCGATGCGCTGCATGCGGCGGCCGGCACGGGGTTGTGGATCGGGCGCCCGGTGGAACGGCCCGGGTCGCGGCCGCTGGAACTGGAGATCGGGCCGGATTTCGGGTCCGAGCTTGCCGAATGGCCGGCCGGCCACGTGGTCAAGGTGCTCTGCGTCTATCACCCGGACGATCCCTCGGAGCTGAAGGCGCACCAGGAAGAGGTGCTGCTGCGTCTCGCCCATGCGGCGCGCGCCAGCGGACTGGAGTTCCTGCTGGAGATCATTCCTTCCTCTGCCGGTCCGGTCGGCGACGAAACGACGGCAGCCGTCATCCAGCGCATCTACGATCTCGGCATCCATCCCGACTGGTGGAAGCTCGAGCCGCTGGCCGGCGAGGCGGCCTGGGCGGCGACCTGCAAGACGATCGAGCGCAACGATCCGCATGTGCGTGGCATCGTCGTGCTGGGTCTCGACGCGCCGGTCGAGGTGCTGGAAAAGAGCTTTTCCACCGCCGCGCGCTTCGATCTGGTCAAGGGCTTCGCCGTGGGGCGCACGATCTTCGCGGAGGCCGCGCGGGCTTGGCTCGCCGGCGAGATCGACGACGCGCGCGCCGTCGCCGACATGACGGAACGCTTCAGAGCGCTGTGCGATCTATGGGACGGGGCGCGGGCGCGCGTCGGAAAACGGGGGACCGCTGCATGAGCACGATACGTTTGACCGCCGCGCAGGCGCTCGTGCGTTATCTCGCCGCCCAGCGCAACGAAGAGGGCGAACCGCTGATCGCCGGCTGCTGGGCGATCTTCGGACATGGCAATGTCGCCGGCCTCGGCGAGGCGCTGCAGGCCGCTGGCGATGCCCTGCCCACCTGGCGCGGGCACAACGAACAGGGCATGGCCCATGCGGCCATCGCCTATGCCAAGGCCACCAATCGCCGCCAGGCGATGGCGGTGACGACCTCGATCGGACCCGGCGCGACCAACATGGTCACGGCGGCCGCCCTTGCGCATGTGAACCGCCTGCCGGTGCTGTTGCTGCCCGGCGACGTCTTCGCCAACCGCGCCCCCGACCCGGTCCTGCAGCAGATCGAGGATGTCGGCGACGGCACGGTCTCGGCCAACGACTGCTTCCGGCCCGTGAGCCGCTACTTCGACCGCATCACCCGGCCCGAACAGCTCCTGAACGCGCTGCCGCGCGCCATGCGCGTGCTCACCGATCCGGCCGACTGCGGGCCGGTCACGCTTGCGCTGTGTCAGGACGTGCAGGCGGAGGCCTTCGACTGGCCGGAGAGCTTCTTCGAGACCCGTATCTGGCACCGGCGCCGGCCGCAGCCCGATCCGCGCGAGTTGGCGGCGGCGGTGGCGGCGATCCGCGCGGCGAAATCGCCGCTGATCGTCGCCGGCGGCGGGGTGCATTATGCGCAGGCCTGCGATGCGTTGGCCGCCTTCGCGGACCGGCACGGCATCCCGGTCGCCGAGACCCAGGCCGGCAAGTCGGCTCTGCCCTTCGACCATCCGCGCAACCTCGGCTCCATCGGCGTCACCGGCTCGGCCGCCGCCAATGCCGTCGCGGAGCGCGCGGATCTGGTGATCGGCGTCGGCACCCGCTTCCAGGATTTCACCACCGGCTCCTGGGCGCTCTTCAAGAATCCGGACCGCAAGATCCTGAGCGTCAATGTCGCGCCGCACGACGCGGCCAAGCACGGCGCGCTGTCGCTCGTCGCCGATGCACGCTCGGCGCTGGAGGCGCTGAGCGAACGCCTCGGCGACCACGCGGCGACGCCGCCGGATGCGTCGTTGAAGGCCGACTGGCTCGCCGCCGTCGACACCGTCACCGCGCCGCCCTCCGGCAATGCGCTGCCGAGCGACGCGCAGGTGATCGGCGCCGTGCAGCGCAGCCTTGATGACAACGCCGTGGTTCTCTGCGCCGCCGGCGGCCTGCCGGGCGAGCTGCACAAGCTGTGGAAGGCCGCGCGGCCCGGCGGCTACCATCTGGAGTACGGCTACTCCTGCATGGGCTACGAGATCGCCGGCGGGCTCGGCGCCAGGATGGCGCTGCCCGACCGCGAGGTGGTCGTGATGGTCGGCGACGGCTCCTACATGATGATGAATTCCGAACTGGCGACCTCCGTGATGCTGGGGCAGAAGCTCATCGTCGTGCTACTCGACAATCGCGGCTTCGGCTGCATCAACCGACTGCAGGTGGCGACCGGCGGGGCGAGCTTCAACAATCTGCTGGACACGGCCCGCCACGCGGTGCCGAGCGCCATCGACTTCGCCGCCCATGCCGCCTCCATGGGCGCGATCTCGGAAAAGGTCGCCGGCATCGCCGAGCTGGAAGCCGCCATGGCGCGGGCGCGGGCGAATGACACCACCACCGTCATCGTCATCGACACGGACCCGATGATCGCGACCGAGGCCGGCGGCCACTGGTGGGACGTGGCGGTTCCGGAGGTGTCGGAGCGTGCCGAGGTCGGTGCGGCGCGCAGTGGATACGAAGCGGCCCGGCGCGCGCAGCGCGCGGCCGACTGACGAGACAAGCGAGACCTCTCATGATCCTCTACGGCACCAATCCGATCGCCTGGTCGAACGACGACGATCAGACGCTGGGCGCGCATATCCCGCTGGAAACCTGCCTGAGCCAGGCCGCCGGCATCGGCTTCGACGGGATCGAGAACGGGCACAAGTTTCCGACCGACCCGGCCGCGCTTGCCGAAACGCTCGCCCCGCACGGGCTGCGCTTCGTCTCCGCCTGGTACTCGCTCAACCTGCTGACGCGCTCGGTCGCGGACGAAATCAAGGCCATCGGGCCGCATCTCGCCCGGCTGAAGGCGATGGGATCGCCCGTGCTGATCGCCTGCGAGACCTCCAACGCGGTGCATGGCGACGATGCCGTGCCGCTCAACGACCGCCCGGTGCTGGACGCCGACGCCTTCGCGCGCTTTTGCGCCGACGTGGAGGCGGTGGCCGCGCATTGCGCGCGCGAGGGCGTGCCGCTGGTCTACCATCACCACATGGGCACGGTGGTGGAGAGCGAGGAGGAAATCGACCGCTTCATGGCGCTGACGGGACCGGCGACGAAGCTCCTGCTCGATACCGGCCACGCCTTCTTCGGCGGCGGCGATCCGGCGGCGCTCGCCGAAAGGCACATGGGCCGGGTCGGTCATCTGCACGCCAAGAACGTGCGAAAGGATGTGATGGAAGCGGTCCGCCGCGAGGGGCTGAGTTTTCTGGAGGGCGTGCGCCGGGGCGTGTTCACCGTTCCCGGCGACGCGGAAGGGGCGGTCGACTTCGCGCCCGTGCTGCGCGCGGCCGCCCGGCACGGCTATTCGGGCTGGCTGGTGATCGAGGCGGAACAGGACCCGGACGTGCGCGATCCGGTGACCTATCAGTCCATGGGGCTCACAGCGCTGAAGGCCCTGGCACGGGAGACCGGGCTCGACCGGGGCGCAACACGGGACGGGGGCAGGGTGTGATGGCCGATCTTCTTGTGAAACCGAACGGCACGCACGGCAAGGTGCATGACATCACGCCGGAAAACGCCGGCTGGGGCTACGTCGGCTTTTCCCTCTACAGGCTCGCGCCCGGCGAAAGCGTGGCCGAGGCGACGGGCGAGCGCGAGGCGATCCTGGTCATCGTCGAGGGCAAGGCGAGAATCGCGGCCGGCGGCGAGGACTTCGGCGAGATGGGGTCGCGCATGAGTGTGTTCGAGCGCACGAAGCCGCATTGCGTCTATGTGCCGAACGCCAGCGACTGGCGCGCCGAGGCAACGACGCCCTGCACGCTGGCGGTCTGCTCGGCGCCGGGCAAGGGCGGGCATCCGGTTCGCCGCATCGAGGACATCGGCTTCGAGGAACGCGGCACGGGCGCCAACACCCGCTACATCCACCCCATCGCGATGGAGGACAGCGACGTCGCCGACAGCCTGCTGGTGACTGAGGTCTTCACACCGGCCGGCAACTGGTCGTCCTATCCCCCGCACCGCCACGACGAGGACGCCTTTCCCGAGATCACCTATCTGGAAGAGACCTACTACCACCGGCTCGATCCGGCGCAGGGCTTCGGCTTCCAGCGCGTGTTCACCGAGGACGGCACGCTGGACGAGACGATGGCGGTCGCCGACGGCGACGTGGTTCTCGTGCCGAAGGGACACCACCCCTGCGGCGCGCCGCATGGCTACGAGATGTATTATCTCAACGTGATGGCCGGCCCCTTGCGCAAATGGCGGTTCAAGACCCATCCCGATCACGAGTGGATCGTCCGGCGCGACGCCGGATAGGCCGGGGCGCCGGGCGCGGTTCCCGCTTGCCGGCCCTGCGCGGGTCTGGCATGTCAAATCCATGCGCCCGCCCCGGATTGCCATTGCGCCCAGCATCTTCTCCATCACGCTGCTGATCGCCCTCGGTCTTGCGGCGGCGATCATCCTGTACACGCAGGAGCGCAGCAGCGAGAACGCGGAAATCGCGGCCGGCGCGCTGATGGACCGGGCGCTGGAAACGATCGATCTCAGGATCGCCGGCCATGTGGACCCGATCGCGCGCGCCGTCGATCAGGCGCGCTTCTGGTCCGGCCTCGCCGAGACGCCGACGCTGGCCGGACACCCGGCGCGGGCGCCCGCCCTGGCGCTTCTGACCGACCTGCCGCAATCGGCGGCGGTTCTGATCGGCTTCGAGACCGGCGATTATTATCAGCTGTCGGCCCTGGGGCATCGGCCGACGGACTATCTCGACGGGCTCGATGCGCCCGCCGGCGCGGCCTTTCAGGAAGATGTCGTGCTGCGCGCGGGGCGGGACGCGCCGCTGGGGCTGACGCGGTTTCTCGACGCCCGGGGCATGACGCTCACCGCGCGGCTGAAACGCCGGGATCTGCTCGATCCGCGCGGCCGGCCGTGGTTCGGCGACGCGTGGCAGCGCGATGTCACGATCCGCACCGATGCCTATCGGTTCGAGTCCACCGGCAAGCTCGGCCTCACGCTGGCCCGCGGCTTTGCGGGGGGCGTGGTCGGTGTCGACCTGACGCTCACCGGCCTGAGCGACTTTCTGAACCGGGTGCCGCAGGCGCGCGCCGGCGTTTTGGCGGTGTTCCGCGATGACGCGACGATCCTGGCGCGCTCCTCGCTCGGCGAGGGCGATCCGCAGGTTGACGAGCAAACGCTGGCCCGACGCCGGGCGCAACTGTCGATGCTCGTGCGCCACTTCGCTCAGCACCCGACCCTTGCCTCTGCCGCGCCGGTGATCGACGGCCGCGCCTGGCTCGCCCGGCGCGACGTGGTCGAACTGGGGGGCGGGGCGCGCGAGAACGTCCTGATTGCCATGCCGCGCGACGTGGTGGTGGGACCCATCGAGGCGCTTGCCCGAACGACCCTGTTCGTGTCGCTGGCGTTCATGCTGGCGAGCGTGCCGCTGATCTGGCTCGTGTCCCGGCGTATCTCACGACCCGTGCGCGCGCTCAGCCTCGCGTCGGAACGCATCGGCCGCTTCGACCTCGAGGACGAAATCCCGGCGCGCTCGATGATCACCGAAATCCTCCAGCTCGAACGGGCGATGGAGCGCATGCGCCACAGCCTTTCGATCTTCTCGCTCTATGCGCCCAAGGCGCTGGTCCGCCAGCTGGTCGCCAGCGAGACGCGGCCGGCGCTCGGCGGCACCCGGCGCGACGTGACCGTGCTCTTCATGGATCTGGAAAACTTCACCGCCATGTCGTCGCATCTGGAACCGGAGGAGGTGATGCGGCGCATGTCCGCCTATTTCGAGCGCGTCACCTCGGTGCTGCTCGCCCATGGCGCGACCATCGACAAATACATCGGCGACGCGGTGATGGCCTTCTGGAACGCGCCCAACGACACGCCGGACCATGCCGCGCGCGCCTGCCGCGCCGCGCTGGAGATCCTGGAGGTCGCCCAGGCGCAGACGCAAGGCTGGAGCACGCCGGAGGGCGCCCCGGTGCGCACCCGCATCGGGCTGAGCAGCGGGCCGGCGATCATCGGCAACGTCGGCAGCAGCGACCGGCTGAACTACACCGCGCTCGGCAGCACGGTGAACCTCGCCGCGCGGCTGGAAAACCTGAACCGGGATCTCGGCACCGGCATTCTGGTGAGCGAGGAGGTCGTGGCGCGCGTCGACGGCCGCTTCGCGGTGAAGCCCGCCGGACGTGTGTCGGTGAAGGGCTATGACGATCCCGTCGCCGTGTTCGAGCTGACCGGCTTCGGTCGCTGACGGCGCGGAACATCGGCGGCGGGCCGCATGGGCCCGCCGCCCTGCCTGTCTCACATCCGCATCAGATCTCCATCACGATGCGGCCGTCGATCTTGCCGGCGCGCATGCGGTCGAAGATCGCGTTCACGTCATCGAGCGACTCTGTGGAGTAATGCGCGCGGACCTTGCCCTCGGCGGCGAAGGCCAGCGACTCGGCGAGATCGTTGCGCGTGCCGACGATGGAGCCGCGCACCGTCTTGCCGGTCAGCACGGTGTCGAAGATCGGCAGCGGGAAGTCGCCCGGCGGCAGGCCGACCAGCGTCATGGTCCCGCCGCGCGCCAGCATGCCGAAGCCTTGCGAGAAGGACTTGGGCGAGACGGCCGTGACGACGACGCCCTCCGCCCCGCCGCCGGCGGCGACGACGGCGACCGGATCGGTCTCGGCGGCGTTGATCGTCTGGTCCGCGCCCAGGTCGCGCGCGAGCTTGAGCTTGTCCTCGGCGATGTCGACGGCGATCACATGCAGGCCCATGGCCTTGGCGTATTGCACCGCCATATGGCCGAGCCCGCCGATCCCGGCGATCGCCACCGTCTGGCCGGGCCGCGCCTCCGTCTGCTTCAGCGCCTTGTAGACGGTGACCCCGGCGCACAGGACGGGCGCCGCCGGGGCGAAGTTGAGCCCGTCCGGCAGATGTCCGACGTAGTTCGGATCGGCGAGAACATATTCGGCGAAGCCGCCGTTGACGCTGTAGCCGGTGTTTTTCTGCTCGCCGCACAGGGTCTCCCAGCCGCCCATGCAGTGCCGGCAATGGCCGCAGGCCGTGTGCAGCCAGGGCACGCCGACCCGGTCGCCTTCCTTCACGCCCGTCACGCCGGCGCCCACCGCCGCGACGTGGCCGACGCCCTCGTGGCCGGGGATGAAGGGCGGCTCCGGCTTCACCGGCCAGTCGCCGTCGGCTGCGTGCAGATCCGTGTGACAGACGCCGCTGGCCGCGATCTTGACCAGGATCTTGCCGGGCGCGACCTCGGGCTTGTCGACCTCCGAAATGTCGAGCGGCTGCCCGAAGGCGCGAACGACAGCGGCTTTCATGCTCTGCGGCATGATCGTAGTCCTCCTCTCGGGACGGGTCGATCACCGTCATCGCGGGCTCGCGCCCCCCGGGGCGGTCCGTCCAGTCCGCCCGTCGATCCGCAATGCGCAACACCTCGATGCACGCATGAATTGCAGATATATTCAAGTGGAAGAGGGGACGGGAGCCCGTCAATTGCCGAAAGGAAGGAGAGGGAGGAATGCCCCGGGGTGCGGACCCGTGAAAGGGCCCGCAGCGGAGCTTCAGCCCCCGATCCGTCAGGTGAGGACGAGATAGACGCCGGCAAGCGCGGTCAGAACGCCGAGACCGCGTCCGAGCTTCGGGGCGGCCGCGCGCGCGCCGAGGCCGAGCAGGAGGCCAAGCACGGTGAGACCGGCCGTCGCAAGCGCGAAGCCGAGCGCATAGGGCAGGGCGGTCGCCGCGCCCATCTCCGAGCCATGCGCCGCGCCGTGAAACACCGCGAAAACGGCGACGAGGCCGGCGGCGGCGGGCAGCGGCAGGCGCAGCGCGGCGCCGATCAGCACGCCGAGGACGATGACCGAGGCGAGGATCATCGGCTCGACCGCGGGAAGCGCGACGCCGGCGAGCGCCAGCGCGAAGCCGCCGAGCATGGCCGCGACGAAGGCCGCCGGCAGCGCGATGCGGCCGCGCCCGCCGAGTTGCGCGGCGAGCAGGCCGACCGCGAGCATCGCGAGCACATGGTCGAGGCCGAAGATGGGATGCAGGAAGCCGCTCAGGAAGGAGCCTTGCGCGCCATCGTGCACGCCGACATGGGCGAGCGCCGGAGACGCCAGAAGCGGAGCGGCGAAGAGGGCGGCCGCGGGCGTGCGAAAGCGGGAGAAACGGGAAAGGAACATGATGAGGTCGATCCTGCGTTGGAAGTCGATCGGGTGGAAAGAACCGGGCGCCCCGACTTGGGTCGCGCCCACCGTGACGGTGGCCGCAGATCACTCTGCGGCAGCGCCCGTTGCAGCCCGCTCCGTGACGCCGGCGAAAGCGCCGACGTCCGGTTGCGAACCGCTTGGGGAACCGACCCGGATAGGGTTACGGTTCTTTAACCAGCCTGACAAGGTCGCGCTGGATTTGATCTGGATCAAGTCGCAGACGCGTGAATCATCGGACAGCTTGTCACCGTCCTTGTGCGGTGCACAAATTGTCGCAAAACTGCGATAGCGTCGCGCTCGAGATATCGCGGGCTGACCGGAAAGGATCGCCGATGCTTGTTTCGCACACGCGTGTCGTCGACATCGTCGGAGACATCATTCGCATCCGTGTCACGCAGACGGCCGGCGGGGCGGGCGGCCCGTGTCTCGGCGATCTGGCCCGTGTGACCAGCGACAACGGCTTCGATTCCCTGGCCCAGGTCATCATGGTCGACCGCGATCTGGTGACGCTTCAGGTCAACGACGGCACCAAGGGCCTGCCCAACGACGCCTCGGTCCGCTTCCTCGGCGAGGCGATGCAGGTCGTCTTCTCCGACAGCATCATGGGCCGGGTGTTCGACGGCGGCGGCCAGCCGATCGACGGCGGGCCGGATCTGTCGGCCGATCCGAAGGTGGCGATCGGCGGCCCCTCGGCCAACCCGATGAAGCGCATTCTCGCCTCGCGCATGATCCGCACCGACGTGCCGATGATCGATGTCTTCAACTGTCTGGTGGAAAGCCAGAAGATCCCGATCTTTTCGGTCTCCGGCGAGCCGTTCAATCCCTTCCTGGCGCGCATCGGCATTCAGGCGGATGCGGACATCGTGGTCTTCGGCGGACTCGGCCTGATCTTCGACGACTACGCCTTCTTCCGCCAGCAGTTCGAGGATGCGGGCGTGTTCCCGCGCACGGTGATGTTCGTCAACCAGGCGTCGGACCCGGCGGTCGAGCGTCTGCTGGTGCCCGACATGGCGCTGGCGGTTGCCGAGAAATTCGCGGTGGAGGAGGGCAAGCGCGTCCTCGTGCTCCTGACCGACATGACGGCCTATGCCGACGCCCTGAAGGAAATCTCCATTGCCATGGAGCGGGTGCCGGCCAATCGCGGCTATCCGGGCGACCTCTACTCCCAGCTCGCCCGGCGCTATGAAAAGGCCTGCGATTTCCGCGGCTCCGGCTCCGTGACCATCCTCGCCGTCACCACCATGCCCGGCAACGACGTGACCCATCCGGTGCCCGACAACACCGGCTACATCACCGAGGGCCAGTTCTACCTGCACAGCGGCGTGATCGATCCCTTCGGCTCGCTGTCGCGGCTCAAGCAGCACGTGATCGGCAAGGAAACCCGCGACGATCACGGGCAGATCATGAACACCATGATCCGCTTCTATTCCGGCGCGCGCGACGCCGAGCAGAAGCAGTCGATGGCCTTCGACCTGTCGGACTACGATCACCAGCTTCTCAAGTTCGGCAAGCTGTTCCGCGAACGCTTCATGGACATCGACGTGTCGATGCCGCTGGAAGCGGCCCTCGACCTGTGCTGGCGCACGCTCGCCGAGTGTTTCCGGCCCGATCAGCTTCTGATGAAGCAGGATCTGATCGACCGCTATTTCCCGCATGAGGCGGCCGGGGGGCAAGCGCCCGCGGCCGTCGCCTCCGGTCCCGAGGCCGCCTGATGGCCCGCCCCGCGCTCAACAAGTCCGTGCTGGCGCGGGAGACGCGCAAGCTCGCCGAATACCGCCGCTTTCTGCCGTCGCTGGAACTGAAGCGCCAGCAGATCGTGATGGAGCGGGCGAAGGCGAAACAGGAAGTCGCCCGGCTGCAGGCCGAGACGCGGGAGCGCCACGCCCGCGCCGCCGCCGACCTGCCGATGCTCTCCAACGACGAGGTGGCGCTCGACGATCTGCTCGCCGTCGAGACGGTGGAGATCGCGACGCAGAACCTGTCGGGCACGCGCCTGCCGGTGCTCGGCGAGGTGCGCTTCGCCGAAGCCGCCTACTCGCGGCTCGGCAAGCCGCATTGGGTCGACGCGGCGCTGAGCGCTTTGCGCGATCTCGCCCGCCTCGACATCGCCCGCAAGGTGGCCGAGGCCCGCCTTGCCCGGCTTCTGGAAGCGGAAGCGGTGATCACCCGGCGCGTGAACCTTTTCGAGAAGGTGCTGATCCCGCAGTCGGAAGAGACCATCCGGCTGGTGCGCATGGCGCTCGCCGATGCCGAGCGCGAGGCGGTGATCCGCGCCAAATTGTCGAAGCGCAAGACGGCCGCGCGCGCGGCGGAGATCCGGGTGGAGGCGCTATGAGCATCGTTGCGCTGAAGAAGGTCGCGCTGATCGGCGTCGCCGACGACAAGGCCGGCGTGCTGGAGGCGGTGCAGGCCTTCGGCGGGTTCCATCTCGTGCCGCTCAAGTCGGCGCAGAAGGAACTGGAGGCCGTTCCGAGCGGCACCGGACGCGAGGCGACCGCCGCCCTGCGCTGGCTGGTCGACTGCCCCGTGCCGCGCCGTCCGCTGTCGCGGGCACCGGAGTTCGACATGAATGCGGTGATCGAGGCGGCGAACGAGAACCGTCGCGCGCTGAGTGCGGCGGAGGACGAAAAGGCCGCGCTCGCCCGCCGCATCCGCGATGTGGCGCGCTGGGGCGAGTTCACCTTCCCGGCTCTTGAGGACACCGACGGCTACCGCTTCTGGTTCTACGAGGTGCCGAATTCGAAGGTCCGCCATGTGCGGCCCGACGTCGGCATCGTCGAGATCGTCCACCGCAGCAGCACCACCGCCTACATGGTGGTTCTGGCGCGGCAGGAGCCGCTGGCCTCGGCCATGCCGGTGCCGCGCGTGCACATCGGTTCGCACGCGCTGTCGACGCTGGAGCGGCAGCTGGAAGCGGTCGAGGTGCGGCTCGACGACCTGTGGCTGGAACGCCGCGACCTGACCAAATGGCGCTTGTTGCTGGCGCGCAATCTCGCCGGCGCGCGCGATGCGGCGGCGCGCCGCCGCGCCGCGCTGGAAACGCTGGACACCGAACATGTCTTCGTGCTCGGCGGCTGGGTGCGCGCCGACAAGGTGGGCGAGGTGGAGACGCTTGCCGAGCGCTGGGGCGTGGCGAGCGTGATCGAGGATCCCGCGCCCGACGACGTGCCGCCGACGCTTCTGGAAAACCCGCCCGCGCTTGCCGCCGGCGAGGATCTGGTGACCTTTTACCAGACGCCGGGCTATCGGGGCTGGGACCCGTCGCCCATCGTCTATGTCTCCTTCATCGTCTTCTTCGGCATGATCATGACCGATGCGGGCTACGGGCTGTTGCTGCTGGCGCTGATCCTGCTGCTGCGCAAGCGCTTCGGCACCGGCGAGACGGCTCGGCGGATGCTTCGCCTTGCGATCTGGCTGTGCGTGTCGACGACGGCCTTCGGGGTGATCACCGGCAGCTATTTCGGCTGGGAGCCGACGGGCGGCGGCCTGATCTCGCGTCTGGCCTTTATCGATCTGGCCGACGTCGAGGCGATGATGCGCCTGACGGTGACCATCGGCGTGGTGCATGTGATCGTCGCCAATCTGGTCAACGCCTGGAACATGCGCGGGTCGGGCGAACGGTTTGCGCCGCTCGGCTGGTGTCTGGTCGCCGGCGGCGGGCTTGCCGCCTATCTGGCCGGCGGCGCCGGCCCGGTGGCCGCGCTCGGGATCGCAGGGATCGCCGCCGGTCTGGCGCTGGTCATCGTCTTCGGCTCCAACGTGCCGGTGACCTCGGCCGCCTCGCTCGCGCGGCGGCTGATGGGCGGGCTGCTGGCGGGCGCGCGCGTGGTCAACCTGTTTTCCGACGTGCTGAGCTACATGCGCCTCTTCGCGCTGGGTCTCGCCGCAGCCTCGCTCGGCGCCACCATCAACACGCTGGCCGATCAGGTCATGCACGCGGTGCCGGGCATCGGCGTGCTTGTCGCGATCCTCGTGCTCGTCCTCGGCCACGCCGTCAATCTCGGTCTCGGCGTCATCGCCGGCACCGTCCACGGGCTCCGGCTCAACGTCATCGAATTCTTCAACTGGGGCATGCGTGAGGAAGGACGTCCCTTCCGGCCGTTCCGCAAAGAGGAGACACGCTTGTGACTGAACTGGTTCTTGTTCTAGGGTGGCTGGGCCTCTTCGCACCGGTCGCATTGGGCGCCATGGGCAGCAGCATCGGTTGCGCGCGCGCCGGCAGCGCCGCCATCGGCGCGATGCTCGACACCGAAACCGGCTATGGCCGCTATGTCGGCGCCTCGCTGATGCCCTCGTCGCAGGTCATCTACGGCATCGTCATCATGTTCTCGCTGCAGCGCGATCCGATGACCGCCGAAGCCGCCGCCGCCGTCTTCGGCGTGGGGCTGCTGGCGGGTCTGGCGCTCTTCTACGTCGGTATCCGGCAGGGCGAGGTGCTCGCCTCGGCGATTGTCGCCTCCAAGGCAAAGCCGGAGATCTTCGGCATTTCGCTGGCGCCGGCGGCCGTGCTGGAAGGCTTCGCCGTCTTCGCGCTGGTCTTCGCGCTGGTGCTGAGCGGCACGATCCCGGCCTGATCGAGGAGGTCCGACATGAGCGACACGCACGACGACGCGCCGACGGAGACGGACGCGCTGGCGCCCGCCGGCGCCGGGGTTCAGGCCCTGATCGACCGCCTGCGCGGCGAGGGGGTGGAGGCCGGGCGCAAGGAAGCGGATGCGCTGGTCGCCGCGGCGCGCGAGAAGGCCGATGCCATGCTCGCGGAAGCCGAGGCCAGGGCCGACGAGATCCGCGCCGCCGCCCGCCGCGACGCGGCGGCGGAAAAGGCGGCGACCGAGGATGCGCTGAAGATCGCCGCGCGCGACGTCGTGCTGGCGCTGCGCAACGAGATCGCGGCGCGCATCGGCACCGAGACCTCGCGCCTGCTGCGCGAGGCCTTCGCCGACGAGGAGTTCCTCAAGCGCATCGTGCTGGCGCTCGCCGGCAAGGTGCGGGAGGACGCCGCGCTGGACGCGGCCGGAGAGATGGAGATCGTCTTCCCCGATCAGGTCGTCACCTTCGAGGAATTGCGCGCAAGCCCCGAAAAGGCCAGCGGCGGCACGCTGACCCATCTGGTCGTCTCGCTCGCCGCCAATGTCCTGCGCGAAGGCGTCACCTTCTCGGCCGGCCCCGGGTTCGAGGGCGTGCGCATCAAGCTGCGCGCGCAGGATCTGGAGGTCGACGTCACCGAGGCCGCCATCGCGCCGCTTTTGATGAAACACCTGCAGCCGCGCTTCCGCGCGGTGATGGAAGGCGTGGTGCGCTAGGCCATGTCCGACCCGTTCCAATACGTCACGCTGGTCGCGAGCCTGCCGCATCTGCGCCCGATCTTCACCCAGGCGCATCTGCCGCTGTCGCCCTATCGGCTCGGCGAGCGGCTGAAGATGCTGGAGGAAGAGCACCGCGCGATCCTGGACCGGGTCGTGTCGGTGGTCGGCTGGTCGAGCGTTGCGGCAAACGACGCGGATGCCGACGTCATCGCCCGCTTCGAGGCCGCCATGGCGGATCTGGAGGCCTATCCGACGCTGGTCGCCCTGTTGCGCCGGCGTCTGGAGACGCGTCAACTGGTGGCGGCGCTGCGGTTCCGCCGCGAGGGCGCGGACGAAAGCGTGGCGGCGGGGTTCGGAACGGGCCGCGTGGCCCGCGCGATCCGGGCGAACTGGAGCGACCCGGGCTTCGGGCTGGCGGCTGAGCATGCCTGGCTGCGCGAGGCGCAGGGGCCGGTCGCGCGCAACGATCACATCGCGCTGGAGCGGATCGTGCTCACCGAGGTGTTTCGCCAGATCGAGCGCGTCGGCGCCGGTCATCATTTCGATTTCGAGGCGGTTGTCCTCTACGCCCTGCGCTTTCAGGTGATGGAACGCTGGCGCCGCTACGACACGGACAGGGCCCGCACGCGCCTGTCCCGCCTTCTCGAATCCACGTTGGAAACGGCGTCCGGATCGCTTGCCGGCCTGACGCCCCGCTCCCGGGAGAGCCTGTCATGAGCCCTGTCTCCGCCCCCGCTTCGGATCTGCCGGCGCCGAGCGCCGAAGTCGTCGCCGTCCAGGACGATCTGGTGACGATCACGCCGCTCGGCGAGGCGCCGCTGGTCAAGAACGAGGTGGTCTACATCATCCCGCACGGCCCCGAACGGGTCGGTGGGCGCACCGAGTATCTCAAGGCCGAGGTGCTGCGCGTGCGCGGCGCGACGGCCGAGGCCCAGGTCTTCGAGAGCACGCAGGGCGTGCGCATCGGCGACAAGGTGATCCAGACCGGCGAGATGCTGTCGGTGGCGCTCGCGCCCGGCCTGCTCGGCGGGGTGTTCGACGGCATGCAGACACCGCTCGCCGAGGTCGCGTCGGACTTCGGCTTCTTCCTGCCGCGCGGCGTGCTGATGCCGCCGCTCGACCGCACGCGCAAATGGGCCTTCACGCCCAAGGTGCGCTCCGGCGACACGGTCCGCGCCGGCGACGTGATCGGCTCGGTGCCGGAAGGGCGTTTCGATCACAAGATCATGGTGCCCTTCGGATTTGCGGACACGCTGACGGTGGAGCGGGTGCGCGAGGGCGCGCACACCATCGACGAGGTGATCGCCACGCTGCGCGACGGCAAGGGTCGGCTGCACGAACTGACCATGACCCAGCGCTGGCCGGTGCGCCGGCCGATCCCCGAGGGACTGGCCCGCACGGGTCAGGCCGAGCGGCTCTATCCGCGCGAGCCGCTGATCACCACGATCCGCCTGATCGACACCTTCTTTCCCGTGGCGCGCGGCGGCACGGCCTGCATTCCCGGTCCCTTCGGCGCCGGCAAGACGGTGCTGCAGTCGCTGATCTCGCGCTTTTCCGCCGTCAACATCGTGATCGTGGTCGCCTGCGGCGAGCGCGCCGGCGAGGTGGTGGAGACGATCACCGAGTTTCCCAATCAGCCGGACCCCTCCGGCGACGGCACGCTGATGGACCGCACGGTGCTGGTGGTGAACACCTCGTCGATGCCGGTCGCGGCGCGCGAGGCCTCCATCTACACCGGCATCACGCTCGGCGAATACTATCGCCAGATGGGCTTCGACGTGCTTTTGATCGCGGATTCCACCTCGCGCTGGGCGCAGGCGATGCGCGAGACCTCCGGGCGGCTTGAGGAGATTCCGGGCGAGGAGGCCTTTCCCGCCTATCTCGACAGCTCCATTCGCGGCGTCTACGAGCGCGCCGGCGTGATGCGCAGCGCCGACGGCTCGGTCGGCAGCCTGACGGTGATCGGCACCGTGTCGCCCGCCGGCGGCAACTTCGAGGAGCCGGTCACCCAGTCGACGCTCGGCACGGTCAAGACCTTCCTCGGCCTGTCCTACGACCGCGCCTACAAGCGCTTCTATCCGGCCGTCGACCCGCTGCTGTCGTGGTCGCGCTACGGGCCGCAGCTGGCCGACTGGTTCGCCCGCGAACTCGGCGCCGACTGGCAGGCCCGCGTCGAGGCGATGACGGACCTGCTCGCCAGGGGCGACGAGATCGGCCGCATGATGCAGGTGACCGGCGAGGACGGTGTCACCACGGAGGATTTCGTCGCCCATCAGAAGGCACTGTTTCTGGATATGGTCTATCTGCAGCAGGACGCCTTCGACGATGTCGACATCTCCGCGCCGCTTCAGCGGCAGAAGGAGACCTTCGACCTCGTCTACCGGATCGCGACGCATGAGTTCGCCTTCGCCGACAAGGACGCGGCGCGCGATTTCTTCACGCGGCTGACGGGCCTGTTCAAGAACCTCAACTATGCCGCCGAAACCGGCCCGCGCCGGGGCGAACTGATCGCCGAGATCCGCGCCGCCCTCGCTGCCGCGCCGGACGCGTCTTCGGTCGGGGCGCAGGCGGGGGCGCAGGTCGCGGCCCGGCTCGGGACATAGGCGCGCGCCGGCGTCACAGCCAGCGGCGCACGCGGGCGCGATAGGCGCGGTAGGCGTCGCCGAAGATCGCCTCCGCGAGGCGTTCCTCGCGCGGGATGTACCAGGCATTGGCGACGAGGAAGAACACGACCGGCCCGGCCAGCGCCGACAGCGTGTTGAGAAGAAGGGCCGCGCCCGCCAGCGTCAGCACGAAGCCGAGATACATCGGATTGCGCGACAGCGCGAAAAGCCCGTCGGTCACCAGCCGGTCGGGATCGCCGAAGGCGTGCAGATTGGTGCGCGCGCGCAGGAACTGCCCCGCCGCCACCGCCTGAATGCCGAGCCCGGCGGCGATCACCGCGACGCCGCCGAGCCGGGCGGGTGTGTCTAACAGGCTGCCGAGCGGCAGGGTCTCGCGGGCATAGACCATCAGGCCGAGAAGAACCGCCCACAGCACGGGCGGGATGAACAGGTGATGCATGGCGCCGTCGGGGTCGTGAGATGACTTGGGTGTCGGCCGCGAGGATAGAGGGCGGGGCGTCGAACGAAAAGAGGCGGCGGGATGGCCCGCCGCCTCCGGTGTCCTGCGCCGTGACCGGGTGGTCGAAGCGCGTGTCAGCGCTGTTCCGTCTGCAGGCCGCGGAAGATGGCGAAACACATCACCAGCAGCACCAGCGTGAAGGGCAGGCCGGTGGAGATCACCATCGCCTGAAGCGAACTCAGTCCCCCGCCGATCAGCAGCACGATCGCGACAAGCCCCTCGAAGGTGCACCAGAACACGCGCTGCGGCACCGGCGCGTCGACCTTGCCGCCGGCGGTGATCGTGTCGATCACCAGCGAGCCGGAGTCGGAGGAGGTGACGAAGAACACGATCACCAGCACGATGCCGATCGTCGAGGTGATGGCCGCGAGCGGCAGCCCCTCGAGCATCGCGAAGAGCGAGAGCTCCGGGCGATAGGCGTCGATCACATTGGCCTTGACCGCGCTCGTCGCCGGATCGGCGACCATGTCGTTGATCGCGGCCCCGCCGAAGACGGCCATCCACAGGATGCAGACGAGCGAGGGGATGATCAGCACGCAGGTCAGGAATTCCCGAACCGTGCGGCCGCGGCTGACGCGGGCGATGAACATGCCGACGAAGGGCGACCAGCTGATCCACCAGGCCCAGTAGAAGGCCGTCCAGCCCTGCAGGTAGCCGGTGTCCTCGCGCCCGAACGGATTGGACAGCGCGATCACCTCCTGCCCGTAGGCGACGATCCCTTGCGCGAACTCCGTCAGAATGCTCGCCGCGCCGGCGGTGAACAGCACGAAGAACAGCAGCAGGAAGGCGATCACCATGTTGACCTCGGACAGCACCTTCACGCCGCCGTCGAGGCCGCGCAGCACCGAAACGAGCGCCACGGCCGTGATGCCGATGATCAGGATCACCTGGACGGTCACCGAATTGGGCACGCCGTAGACATACTCAAGGCCGGCGTTCGCCTGCTGCGCGCCGAGGCCGAGCGAGGTGGCGAGGCCGAACAGCGTCGCGAAGACCGCGATGGTGTCGATCACATGGCCGGTCCAGCCCCACACGCGCTCGCCGAAGATCGGGTAGAAGGCGGAGCGGATCGACAGCGGCAGGCCCTTGTTGAAGCTGAACAGCGCCAGTGCCAGCGCCACCACGGCATAGATCGCCCAGGGGTGCAGCGCCCAGTGGTAGGAGGTCGCGGCCAGCGCCATGCGCCGGGCTTCCTCGACGTTGGCGGCGATGAGCGCGCCGTTCTCGTCGAAGGGACGCACGGTGCCGAGCGGCGCGTCGCCCCAGGGCGTGGCGAAGTAATAGGCCGGCTCCAGAACGCCGAAGAACATCAGCCCGATGCCCATGCCGGCGGCGAACAGCATCGCGAACCAGCCGAGATAGCTGTAGTCGGGCGTCGCCTCCTGGCCGCCGAGGCGCACGCTGCCCCAGGGGCTGACGATCAGCATCAGGCAGAACAGCACGAAGATGTTGGCGGAACTCAGGAAGAACCAGTCGAAGGTGCTGGTGAGGGCCGGGCGGAGCCAGCCGAAGAAGTCGGCCGCCTGCTGCGGCACGACGAGGGCGTAGATCACGAAGGCGACCACGGAAAGGCCGGAGATGAGAAACACCGGGTTGTGGATGTCGAAGCCGAAGGGGCCGACGTTGCCTTCGATGTTGTCCTGACCGATCTCGAATTCCGTCTCGATGATATCGGCCGCGCCTTCGGGCTCGGGAATCCCGGTGCCGGTGGCTTGGTCTGTCATGGCGTGTCCCTGTCTTGATGGTTTTGGCAAGCGCAGCGGGGCGCTTGCGGGATCATGAGCCCCTTCAGGTCTCGCGGACGACGAATACCGAGGCCGACGAATGCGTGGCGATGGTTCCGCCATTGGACGGCCAGATGTAATCCGTGATGTTGGGCACATGCGACGCCATCACCACGAGATCGGCGCCCGTCTCCTCGATCACCTTCATCAGCGTCGCGTCCAGGTCGATGGTCGGATCGTGCGAGGCGACCGGATGGCTGGTCGTCTCGATGCCGTGCTCCGCGGCCTGGCCCTCGGCGAAGGCCGCCAGCTTTTCGCCGAACTCCGCGGGCGTGTGCGCCAGCGAACTGGGTGTTTGCGTGGTGACCCCACAGTAGCACACCGGGATCTTGTAGTGTCGGGCGAGATCCGCGGCCGTCGTCAGCGCCTTTTGCAGGCGACCGACATGGGCCAGGTCGACCGGTATCAAAATTTTTCGGTACATATCGATATCTTAAACCTCCGTTTCCCGTGATTTTTCTTTCAAGTCTGACGCAGGGCGGATCGAGACCGGGACGACACATGCGCCATATTCTGGCTGGAATCCGACGCGATGTTGCCGTGGAGCGGCATGAGCGTGCGTCGGATTGTCGTGTCGTCCCCGAACCGCACCCGCGCGCCCCGAGGCGGGGCAGCAGGTTTATGCGTCACCCCCAGGCGGGGCGACGGGGGCGATCAGGGCTCCGGCGCCATGGCCCGCTTGCGCAAGCGGGCGAACGTGGCGCGCTTGCGCAGACGCGCGAACTCTGCGACCGCGCGCGCGAAACGCCGGAAAGCCGGCACGGACGGATGCGCGCGGCTCGGCTGCGCACATCCTGCGTGCTCAGGCGCGCCCATCGGACGTGCACGCCTGCGTTCGGCGGACGAGCCGTTTTCGGCTGTCAGCCTGTGTCTGGCTGGCTGACGGGCCGACAGACCGTCTCGAAACGGCCGGGATCCGGGCGGCGCGAGTGCCGACGCGAGACCGGGCCGACGCGGGAGCGCGCCGAACACGACCGCGGGCCTGCGCGTCGCGCGCTTGCCCCCTGGCCGCTGCGGAACCTCGCACACTCGCGCGCGCGGCGCAAATCCGGGGCCGGCGGACCGCTGCCGCCTGGGGAGAACCCGCGTGTCCGGCGCCCCTGCATTCGCTCCCATTTCCATGCCGAGATGCCGTGCCGCGATGTCTTGCCTTGATGCCGGGTCCCGAGACGGCGATCGCGTTTTCTCCTTCCGTATCCCCTTGCCAGCGCGCGCGAAGCGCGGGAGGGTAGGCGCGGCCTTCATGGGTCGGCGGTCTTCCGACCCGCTCGGTCGAAGGACCCGATCACTGGCCTTAGTGCGACTGGCCTGACTGTGACTGGCCTGACTATGACTGGCCTGACTATGACTGGCCCGACCATAAACGGCCCGGGTATCACTGCGGCGACGACCATTGCCCCGACGACAGATAAGAGGATTGCATGGCGCGAGGGATGGAGTTTGGCGGGACGCGCTGTGGCTGGCCGCAGGCGTTGCTGTTCGATCTCGACGGAACGCTGGTCGACAGCGTTCCGGACCTCGCATCGGCCGTGAACCGGCTGCTGGCCGCCGAGGGGCTCGATCCGCTCACCCGCGACGCGGTGCGCGGGATGGTCGGCAACGGGTTGCGCAAGCTCGTGGAACGGGCCTTCGCGGCGCGGGGGCAGAGGCTCGACGCGGCCGGGCTCGACGCCATGAGCGCGCGCATGACGCAGGTCTACGGTGAGCGACTGACGGAGGAGACTGTCCTCATGGCGGGGGCGGGCGAGACCGTCGCCGCCTATGCAAGCGCCGGCGTGGGCCTCGCCGTCGTCACCAACAAGCCGGAAGCCCTGTCGCGCCGCATCCTGGCGCACTTCGGGCTCGACACGGCCGTTCCGGTCGTCATCGGCGGCGATACTTGCGCGACCCGCAAGCCGGACCCGGAGATGCTGCATGCGGCCTGCGCGGCGCTCGGCGTGCCCGCGTCGCGCGCCCTCATGGTGGGCGACAGCGCGGCCGATATCGATGCGGCGCGCGCGGCCGGCATGGCCTGCGTGGCCCTGCGCGGCGGCTACACGCGCCGGCCCGTCGACGAACTCGGCGCCGATATGGTGATCGACGGGCTTGCCGGGCTCCCGCAGGCCATCGAGCGGCTCAAGGAACCGGCCTGAGGCAACCCGGCAGTCCTCGCGCGGCATACGGGAAACGCCGGGTTGAAACGCAAGGGGCCGTGTGGCTCAATCCGCCGCAGTGACCGGGCTGCCGCGAATGGAGCCGCAATGCCTGCCTTCGCGTTGATTGTCCTGTATCTTTGCCTCGTCTTCGCGCCTCTGGTGCTCGCCGGGCTGAGCGGGCGACCGCCGCGTCCGCTGATGGACGAACTGGCCGCCGGCGCGGGGCTCGTCGCCTTCGCGATCCTGCTGGTGGAATTCCTGCTGTCCGGCCGCTTCCGTGCCATCTCCGGCCGTGTCGGGATGGACGTGACGATGCGCTTTCACCAGTTGCTGGCGCGTTCGGCGCTCGCGCTGGCGCTGATCCATCCCTTTCTTTACACGCTGCCCTTCAACCGGCCGCTGCCCTACGATCCGACGCGGCAACTCACCCTGACTTTCGAGGGGGAGGGCCTGGTGACGGGCGTGCTCGCCTTTGCGCTCCTGCCCTCGCTGGTGGTGCTGTCGATCGCCCGCGACAAGCTGCCCTATCGCTACGAAACCTGGCGGCTGGCGCATGGGCTGGGCGCGCTGGCGATCGCCGGTCTCGTCTATGTCCACGCGCTGGAGGCCGGCCGCTACAGCCAGGATCCGCTGATGCAGGGGCTCTGGACGGGGCTCGTCGCGCTGGCCGTGCTGTCGCTTGTCTTCGTCTATGCGATCAAGCCGCTGGCGCAGATGCGCCACCCGTGGCGGGTCGCGGCGGTGCGTTCGGCCGCGACACGAACCTGGGAGGTGACGCTCGCTCCCGACGGCCACGACGGGCTGACCTATCGGGCCGGCCAGTTCGCCTGGCTCAACATCGGCCGCACACCGTTTTCGCTGGCCGAAAATCCGTTCTCCATCGCCTCCGCGCCGGCGGACGGGCCCGAAGTGCGCTTTCTGGTGAAGGAGCTTGGCGATTTCACCTCTACGCTCGGGGCCGTCGAGGTCGGCACGCGGGCCTATCTCGACGCGCCGCATGGACATCTGACGCTGGAGGGGCGACGCGAGCCCGGCATCGCCTTTCTCGCCGGCGGGGTGGGCATTGCGCCGATGTTCGCGCTTCTGGGTCAATTGATCCGCGAGGAAGACCCGCGCCCCACGGTGCTCGTCTACGGCAATCGCACGGCAGCGCAGATCGCCTGCGGCGAGGAACTGGCGCGCATTCGCCGGCTGCACAGGACCGAGATCGTTCAGGTGCTGTCGGAGCCGCCGCCGGATTGGGACGGCGAGGTCGGCCTGCTCGATGCGGCGCGTATCCGGGCGCTGTTTTCCGACCCGAAGTACCGGGACTGGCTCTTCGTGCTCTGCGGACCGCCGGCGATGATGGAGATCGCCGAGGACACGCTGATCCAGATCGGCGTCGCGCCGCGCCAGATCCTGGCCGAAAGGTTCCGCTATGATTGACATCGGCCGTCCGCATGCCTCCCGGCTGCGTCTCGCGCTCGTCTTCTGGGCGCTGAACCTCGCGGTGTGCGCGGGGCTCCTGCTCTTCGCCGCGCGCTGAGCGCAAGGGCATGCGATCATATGGAACGCCCGCCTTGTTCATTGGTTTTCGATATAAGTCGATGAAAATATTAGAGTAATTGCTCCGGCGCTGGCACCCTTCGAGGACTGGCGCGGCGGGGTGGGTCGTCTTGAAGCCGCCGCGTCCCTGGGTCAGGGATGTGGGAGGTGGAGATGATCGTGCGAACCTGGAATGCCGCCCCGGCGGCCGGCGTCTTCGAGCGCGCCGCATCGCGGGAAATGGTGGCCCCGTCCGACGCGGTGGGGCATGCGATCTACGACACGCGGATCGCCGCCGGCGAAGCCGACCGGCTGACGGCGGGGGCGGCCGCGCCCTTCGAGGCGCAGGCCCATTACTGCGTCGCCGGCGAGGGAACCGTCTCGATCGACGGCCGGTGCTGGCCGATCGCGCCCGACACGATTGTCGCCGCCCGGGCCGACGCGCGCATTGCCTTCACGGCGGATAGCGACCTGCGGATCTGTTCGATCTTCGCCGGCGACACGCCCCTGCCGGCCGAGACGCCCGCGCTGGTGCGCTCGGTGGCGGAAATCGAGGGAACGCCGCGCGACGTCTTCTGGGGCAACGGCCAGAGCCGACGCCTCCTGGTGCGCAGCGACGGCTTCGGCTTCGCCCTGTGCCAGACCCTTGGCAATGCCCATACGGACTCGCCGCTGCAATACCGGCACCACTTCGAGTCCTGCTACTACGTGACGGGCAGCGGCGAATACGTCTGGGGCGACGGCCGCCACCCGATCGACACCAATGGCGCCGGCGGTACCGTCTTCATCATGAACGAGAACGACGCCCACCGCATGGTGGTGGACGACCCGTCCATGTGCCTCAGCGTCTTCACCCCGCCCATCGAGGGGCATGAGTCCCACGATTTCACCAGAAAACGGCCGTCCTCCTATTAGGGGCGCCGCCGCCTCGGGGGCCCGCAACGGACGCGCGCAAATTGTCGAAACGCATATTTGTCGCCGGCCGCGGTCCAAGGGAAAATACGCGCATGGGTTGATTGGGAAGCCAAAGCACGACATGCGGGAGGTTGACATGCTGAAGACCGGTGAAATCGCGCGGGATCTGACGGCGGAATCCATTCGCAAGCTGATCGCCCGCGCGGTCGACGCCATCCATGTGCCGGGGTTCTATCCGGCGGAGCTGAGCGCGCGTTTCGCCGATGCCATCGCGGCGCATTCCGAGCTCGAGGCCTATGAGATCCAGAGTTCGCTGAAGCGTCTCGGCATGGGCTATGTGGATGTCGCCGGGCGCGCGGAGAAGGCCGAGCAGTACCACAGCGAGGCGATGCGCTCGATCTGGGGCATCCGCGACATGATCTATCCGACCCTGACGCCGATCGACCATTTCCGTCTGCTGCTGGAAGAGATCTGGCCGGCCGGCGCGACGCTGCAGACCATCAAGGGCAACAAGAGTTTCGTCGGGACCTGCCGGGTGATCGAGCCGGGCGGGGTGATGCTGCCGCACAACGACCGGCTGGCGCGCATGCTCGGCGACGACTCCGCCGGGCTGACCGGGCAGATGGCCATGAACATCTATCTCGACATGCCGCCGGCGGGCGGCGAACTCGAACTGTGGCTGCGCGAACCGACGCCGGAGGAAGACGCGGTGCAGGTCACCGACGACGGCATCGCCCGCGAGGGGCTCGACGAGCCGCGTGTCGTCATCCGCCCGGGCAACGGGGATCTGGTGCTGTTCAACTCCCAGCTCATCCATTGCGTGACGCCGGCGGTCGGCGGGCGCCGGGTGACGGCCTCCTGTTTCGTCGGCTATCGCGGCGATGCGGCACCTCTCACCTACTGGAGCTGAGGACCCGGACCCGACGCGCCGGAGCCGGAACGGAACGGTGCGTCACGTCTCATCCGCAAGGGAAAAGGCGGCCGAAAGGGAAAAGCCGGCGCCTCGGGTGAACCAGGCGTCGATCTCCGCTTCCTCGAAGCGGTGATCGTGGGTCTGCCGCCAGCGCGGCGCCCGGTCCCGGTCGATCAGCAGGGCGCGGATCCCTTCCTTGAAATCCGGCGTTTCGAGCAACTGACAGACGATCCCGTATTCGCGCGCGATTGCCGCGCGCAGATCACCGGGCGCCGGGCCGCATCGGCCTTGCCGGAGAAGCGCCAGCGCCAGGGTGAGGGCGAGCGGGGCGTGACGGCGGATGGCACGCGCGGTTCCGGACGCCCAGGCGGCCCGCTCCCGTGCGGCGCCATTTCCTGCGTCGTCGCCGGCCTCACGTGCCATCGCGTCGAGCCGGTCGAGACACTCCGCCACCGTGGACGCCGAAAACACCGCGTCGATTTCCGCGCGACGCCCGGCGAGCGGACCCGGTGGCGGGGGGCATTCGAAGTCCGCGATCTCATCGGCCCGCCCGCTGTCGCACAGCGCTTGCGTGAGCGTGTCGCGCGCCGCTGCGGGCACGATGTGGCGGGCAACCCCCAAGCCCACCGCGTCGCCGGCGGAGAGTTGCGCGCCGGAAAGCGCCAGATAGGTGGCCACGGTCTCCGGCATCGCCGCGAGCAGGGCGGAGGCGCCGGAATCGGGGACCCAGCCGAGCGCGCATTCCGGAAGGGCTGCTTGCGTGCGGTCGGTGGCGACCGGATGGCGGGCATGGGCGGAGATCCCGAGCCCGCCGCCCATCACCCGGCCGTCCATCAGCGCCACGACGGGTTTCGCATAGCCGGCGATCTTCAGGTCGAGCCGGTACTCCCGCGCGACATGCACGCGCGCCGCCTCCAGATCACCGGCGGCGACCAGCGCGTGAACCTCGGCGATATCGCCGCCGGCGCAAAACGCCCGCGTGCCAGCCGCGTCGATCAGCACGAGCGCGACCCGTGTATCCTCCGCCCAGGCGTCGAGCGCGGTGTGCATGGCCGCGACCATCGCGCCCGTCAGCGTGTTGAGAGCGCGTGGCCGGTTCAGCGTGATGCGCCCGGCACGCCCCTCGATGCGGATCAGGACGTCGGGAACCTCAATGGACCGCGCCGGTGCGTTCCGAGACACCATGCGGACACGATCAGTGCCGGATCATGGCCGCCGACCAGGCGAAGCCGGCGCCGTTCGACACCACCATCACCTTGTCGCCGGAGGAGATCAGCCCCTGCTCGACCGCCTCGGCGTAGTTGATGACCATGTCGCTTTCCTGCACATGGCCGCGGTGCTTGAGCGCCTGCGTGTAGACCTTCTCGCGCGGAAGATTGAACTTCTTCAGGAAATAGGCCTGATCCCAGGTCGAGAACGTCGGATAGATGTAATAGTCGACATCGTCATAGGTCATGTCGAGCTTTTTCAGAAGCCGGTCCATCACCTTGCCGAACATGCGGAAGTTGATCGGTATGACGCCCTCGTTGAACTTGTCCATCTTGGCGTACATGTGAAGGAGTTTTTCGCTCACGTCCTCGTTCGGCTGGCGGTTCTGCAGGCCCGGCACATACCACACGTCGTGCAGCCGGCCGATGGAAATGGTCTCCACGCCGAGGATGCGCGCGCGCTCCGCGTTCTTCTTCAGCACCAGCGCGCTGCCGCCGTCGGAGGCGACGGTGATCGGATAATAGGTCTTGTTGAGATCGGGCGTGCGGTCCCCGGCGAAGAGCAGGGCGGTCTGCACGTCGTCGTCGGACTGCATCAGCGCCATGACGGATTTCAGCGCCAGATGGTAGCTCGCGCAGCCGCCGGTGTTCACCGCCGTGGCGAAGGCGTTGTGCAGGCCGAGCTTCTCCTGCACCAGCCCGGCCGCCGACCAGGTCGGCCCGACATAGTCCTCCGGGATGCTGGTGAAGTCGACGACGAGATCGACCTCCTGCGGCGCGACACCGGCCTGGGCGAGCGCGCGCTCGGCCGCTTCCAGCGCAAGGGCCGAGGGCAGCGCGTCGGTGACGTGAATGTCGTGGATGCCGATGTCGCGCTGGAAGTCGATGTTCTTCGACAAGGTGCCGAAGGGCACGTCCTCGTCGCGGAAAACGTCCTCGACCAGCTTCTTGTCGGGCGGCAGGTAGAAGGCTTCGGAAAGGATGCCGACGTGGTCCATCTGCGTGTCTCCCTTACAGTTTCACAAGCGTGGCGCCACGGAAGAAGCCCATGCCGTGCGAGGCGATCAGCACCAGATCGCCCGGCTTGCCGCCGGCCCGCGCGAGATCGAGATAGGTGAAGACGAGATCGCAGGAGTGCACGTGGCCGCAGGCGGCGAGATCGCCCGGCACCAGACGGCCGTTGGTCGCCATGGCGGAGGCGAAGGCCTCGCTGTCGTCGCGCGAGATGTTGGCGGTGATGAAATGCGCGATGTCGTCGCGGGTGAGGCCGTTGCGGGCCAGCAGCGCGTCGACCACCTGGCGCAACTCCGTCATGCGGTCGGCGGCCGTGTAGTGCGCCTCGTCGAGCATCAGCCGGTAGAGGTCGAGCCGGGTGGGATGGGCCATGCCGCCGCCGGGAATGTTGAGCACGTCGTGGCGCGCGCCGGTCGAGCGCGCGGCCACATCGACGAGTGTCGCCGAGGGCGCGTCGCGGCGCACGATGACGGCGCTCGCCGCATCGCCGATCACCGTGACCGGCGCGCCGGCGGCGAGCACGCGGTTACCCGGGATCGCCTGGTCGGCGGCGGCGAGCAGGATCGTGTCGACGTCGTCATTGGCGCGGATGAGGGCGCGCGCGAATTTCAGCGCCGCATGCAGATTGGCCGAGCCGCCGCCGCTGAAACCGAGCGTGAAGGCGCCCTTGGCGCCGAGTTCCGCCTGCAACTCGTTGCTCATCGACCAGGCCGGCTCGACGTAGCGCTGCGGCATGACCGAGAAGTCGATGATGGCGTCGAGGTCGGTCGGCGCAAGACCCGCCGCATCGAGCGCCTGACGCGATACGGCAACGGCCATTTCGGTGGGGCTTTCGCCCTCGAAGACATGCACCTGCGCAATGCCGAGCCGGTCGCCGGTGTCTGGCGGGACGGCGAGGCCGTCGCTCGCCAGCACGTCCGCGATGGGAGCGGTGCGGTCGGGAAGGTAGCGCGCGGCCGACAGGATGCCGACGGAGGACATGGTCATCGCAGACCTCATGACTGAAGGGAACGGGGGCCGGTCCGCGCCGCCCGGGACACGGGCGACGACGGGGAACCGGCGAGCGTGCGCGGCGGGTCGCGTCAGGCGGCGGCGCGGTCGCGCGTGCAGGCGTCGATGATCTCCTGCGGCACGGTGTGGTCGTCGTACCAGCGCCCGGACAGCGGCTTCTTCACCAGCGCCACGTCGGCGGCATATGAGAGGATCTCGTCGTTGTGACGCCCCACCTCGCGGCGCAAGCCGTCGGGAAGCTTGCCGTCCAGCGTCATCGCCTCGTCGACCGCGCCCGTGAGGTAGCGCAGATGGTCGATCCGGCCGTTGACGATGTCGATGCTGCGCTTGGTGATGCGGCCGAATTCGGCCTTGTCGTTGGCCATGACCTGCATCGCCTCATACATGCTCGGCAGGAATTCCTTCCGCTTCATCCACTTCGTCTCGTAGTTCATCGCGTCGTGCCAGCGCGGCGAGGTGAGCGCCTTGCGATGGGTCTCGAGATCGCGGTGGAAGACGGTGTAGCCGTGCGCGTCGGGCTCCTCGAACCACTGGCAGCCGGGATCGAGGAAGGGCACCATGCCGAAGATCGTCGGGACGATCTTGTCGTTGGGGAAGCGCTGCATCAGCTTGCGGGAGTAGGCGACCGTCTCCATCACGGATTCATGCGTCTGCTTCGGCATGCCGATCGTGTACCAGAGGTAGACGCCCTTGATGCCGATATCGAGCGCCTGGGCGATCCAGGTCTCCATCTCCTCGTTGGTGTAGGTGCCGCGTCCGGTCAGCCGGCTGATCTCGACGTCATGCGACTGCGGCGAGAGGTTGATGTAGATGTCGAGGTTGGGCGCCACGTCGACCATCTGCTTGAGCACCGAGGGCTTGGTCAGGCGGAACTGCTCGAAGGAGACGGAGCTGACCACGCCGCTGTCGTTGACGGCCTCGAGATAGGACAGAAGGCGCGGCGAGGATTCCGAATAGGCCTGCAGCGTGTAGACGCTCAAGGGCGACTCGGTCTTGGGGAAGGTCAGGATTTCCTTGTTCAGCTGCTCGGAGCGACGGTGGAAGACGGTCTTCTTGTCGACGTTCATCATCCGCTGGTAGGCCCAGCGCGAGCCCGAGCACCAGCCGCAGCTCTGCTGGCAGCCGGTGTTGGGCAGCACCATCAGATTGGGCATGTTGAGCAGGCTGGAGGTCTTGGGGAACATCTTCGACCAGTCGATGGCGACGTCGTTCAGCACCTCCGGCGTGTAGGAATGGCCGTTGTCGACCATCTCGCCCTTGTCCTTGTAGACGAGGTTCTCCACGTCGTAGCGCCCGCGCTGGCCGCGCTTGATCTGGCCGACCAGATCGGCGAAGGGCTCCAGCGTGTCATAGCCGCGAATGACGCCGTCGATCTGCGGATATTGCATCATCTCGCGCGCGTAATAGGTCGAGACGATGCCGCCGAAGACGACGAAACTGTCGGGATGCGCCTTCTTCAGCAGCCCCGCGACTTCGATCGAGCCCTGGCAGTGGGGCAGCCAGTGCAGGTCGATGCCGAAGATCGGGGCCTCGAGATGATCCAGCAGCTTCTCCACGTCGAGCGTCGGGTTCTTGAGCATCAGGGAGGCGAGGTTGACGATCTTCACGTCGAGCCCGCGCTCGGCCATGAAGCTCTTGATCGACAGGAAGCCCAGCGGATGCATCTCGAAGATGGGCGTGACGTTGCTGCTTTCCTGGCTGGAGTACCAGCCGAGCACGAAGTCGTCGCGGTTCCGGAAATCGTAGATCGCCGGCGCGTGGACGAGGATGAGGTCGGCCTTCACCTTGCTTGACATGTCGCGTGTCCCTTGTCGACGTGGGGAGAGGGGCGAGCCGCCCGTGTCAGCCGGCTTTCGCGGCGAGCTTGTCCGCGCAGAACGCGACGAGCGTGTTCAGCGAGCGGTAGTTCTGGGCGGTGATCTCGTCCTCGTCGATGTCGAAGCCGAACTCCTTCTCGATGAACTCGGTGATCTCGGCGATGCCGAGCGAGTCCAGAATGCCGCTGTCCAGCAGGTTCTCGTCCGGATCGATGCCGCCCGAGACGGTCACGCCCGAGTTCTCCAGCAGATAGGCGTTGAGGGTCTGCTTGATGCCGGTGGTGTCGAGTGTCTGCGCGTCCACGACGATTTCCTTCCCTGTGTGATCCCGATGGGCCCTGTGTGATCCCGATGGGCAAAGGCCCCGGGTCTGTGCCGGCGGGCGAAGGTCGCCGCAATGCCCTGACGGGCGGCGCGCGACCGGCCGCGAGGCACGGTGCCGGTTGCTGTGGTGCGGGGGAGGCGAGCAGGCGTTCGTCGCCTGTCTCTTCGTGCAAGCGTCTGTCCGAAAGGGATCTTGTTATGGTGTCGCCGGTATTCTTGCTCGGCGTCTGTGTATAACTCGGCGTCTGTGTATAAATGTTATGATTGAAGATAATAACCAAAATAAGTCAGTCAATACGCGCAGTAAATCTAAATAAATATCGTCTAATCGGATTTGAAACATAAAAATAGAAGTGTATTTCAAGTAATATGTTTTTCCGAGGTTTGCGGGGGCGATAGGCGGCCGTTCGGATATGAACCCGTCGAGTGCCCGTGGCCGTCCTGCATGGGAACGCTCCCGCATGGGAGCGTTCCTGCATGGTCCCGCCCGATCCGGAACCGTCAGAGCCCGAGGGCGCGGGCGGCGATGGTGCGCTGGATATCGGACGTGCCGGAGTAGAGAAGCCCGCCGACCGCATCGCGGAAATCGCGCTCCACCTCGCGATCCTGCATGTAGCCGTAGCCGCCGTGCAGGACGACGGAGTTCTGGCAGGAGGACACCCAGGCCTCACTCAGATAGAGCTTGGCGAGCGCTGCCTCCATCGGGCAGCTGCCCTTGGTCTTCTTCAGCCAGGCGACCTTGTAGAGCAGCAGCTTGGAGGTCTCGTGCCTGAGCTTCATGTCGACGATGCGGTTGGAGACCGACTGGAACTTGCCGATCGGCTTGCGGAACTGGGTCCGCTTGTTCGCGTGTTCGATGCAGTCCTCGAGCTGACGCTCCATCGCGCCGACGAGATTGGCGAGGATCGAACTGCGCTCCCACTCCATGGAGTTGTTGAAGATGCGCCCGCCCTGGCCCTCCTTGCCGATGCGCGCGCTCACAGGCACGCGGCAGTCCTCCAGCGTCAGCCAGGCCATCGGCGAGGTGCGCAGGCCCATCTTCTTGCGGTTCTCACTGATGATGAGCCCCGGCGTGTCGCGGTCCACCACGAAGCCGGTCAGGCCGAGCGAGCCGGCGCTCTTGTCGACGGTGGCGAAAATGACGAAGACGTCGGCGACCGGCCCGTTGGTGCAAAACACCTTGGCGCCGTTGAGCACATAGTGGTCGCCGTCGCGCACCGCGCTGGTGCCCAGGCTCATGACATCGGAGCCGGCCTCCGCCTCGGTGATGCCATGGGCGCCGATCAGGTCGCCGGCGATCAGGCCGGTGAGGTATTTTTCCTTCTGTTCCGGCGTGCCGAATTGCGCGATCGGCATCTGCACGGTCCACATCTGTCCGTTCATGGAAAACAGCAGGCCGTTGTCGCGGCAGCCGTAGCCCAGTGCCTCCATCGCCAGCACGGTCGTGATGATGTCCTGCTCCTGGCCGCCGTAGGCGCGGTCGAAGGGAAGGCCGAGGATGCCGAAACCGGCGATCTTCTTCCACAGATCGCGGGACAGGGTGCAGGTCTCGTCGCGCTCGCGCAGGTCCCCGGCGTCGAGCTCGGTGCGGGCGAACTCCAGGACCTTTTCCTTGAAGGCGTCCTGTTCCGGTGTGAAGCTGAAATCCATGATCGCTCCTGTCTGACGTCGAAATGGCAGGCGCTGGATGCGGTGGCCCGGAGTGCTGCAAGAAGAAATCCGCTCGGTCAGCGTTGTCATGCAGCGACGTTCCGCCGGCTCTCAATATCGCCCAAATGTCGTCACGAAATGAACTGACGAAAAAAGTATGGTGCAGGAAGAAAGGGAAAGTGTAATAGGAATTTTAAATCGATTTATTCTAAAATAATATTGATAATAGTACTTTATTGAAAGCCAAATGCGCGGAAAGCGCAAGCTTTTCCCGTCAAAAATGACGCCTCGGGGCGATGTGGGTGCGGATTGCCACACCGGTGACAAATTCGGGCGTCACGTGGTATCAATACGATCTATGAGTGTATATGAGAGTTATGCAACCAAAAACAACCTCGCCGTGTGGAGGTGGCGAGACGAGGGGGAAGGCGCCGGGCGGCGGCGCCATGGCCTGCCGTGCGAGGCTTTCGCGCAGGAGGGCCGACAGATGGGCGAACAGATGGGGCGATCCCGAGGCAAGCGAGAAGGCGAACCATGAATCTCCGGAGACTCAAATTCTTCGTGACAGTGGCTGAGGAGTTGCATTTCGGTCGCGCGGCCGAGCGGCTGTGCATGACCCAGCCGCCGCTCAGTCAGGCGATCCTCGCGCTCGAGGAAGAACTGTCGGTCACACTGTTCAAGCGCACCAAGCGGCACGTCGCCCTGACTCCGGTGGGCGAGCATCTCCTGTCGCATGTCACCAAGCTGCTGGAGGAGGTGGAGGCCCTGCCGGGGCTGGCCCGTCAGCTGGCGCGCGGCGAGATCGGTAGCCTCAAGCTCGGGTTCGTCACGACGGCGGACTACAGCCTTCTGCCGGATCTCATCCGGGGGTACGGGGAAGCCTACCCGGAGGTCAGGGTCACCCTGCGCGAGATGACCAGCGATCTGCAGGTCGAGGCGCTGCTGCAGGGGGAGATCAACGCCGGCCTGATGATCCCGCTGCATGCCACGCTGCATGCCTCGCTCGCCTACATGGGCCTGCACCGCGAGCCGCTGGTGGCGGCCGTTCCACAGGCCTGGATCGACAGCGGACGGATCGCCCCGGCGGAGGGCAAGCTGCGTCTGCGCGACGTCGCGGAGGCGCCGATCCTGCTGTTTCCCCGCCGCAGCGCGCCCGCCTTTCATGACATCATCACCACCTATTTCGCCACCAACGGCCTGGAGCCGGTGATCGGGCAGGAGGCGATCCAGATGCAGACGATCATCAGCCTGGTGTCGGCCGGCATGGGCATCGCCATGGTGCCGGATTCCCTGCGCCGCCTTGCCCGCCCGGGCGTTGCCTATCTCGAACTGGACGGCAAGGCGCCGACCATCGAGACGGGTCTGGTGTGGCGGCGCGACGATGCCTCGCCCACCGTCAAGCGGCTGATCGAGATCGCGGAGAGCATCCGCGGCGGACGGGAAGAGCCGTCCGCTCCGCAAGGGGCGTCCGATCCGGCCCGGCCCGCGGGCCCGTCCATGCCGGCGCAGGGACGGCTGCCGGCCTCGGCCGGCGAGGCCCCGCGGGTGCGCCTGAACGGAGATCCGCGCGTGCATCTGAACGGTGACGGCCGGCCGGGGCGGGAGTGAGCTGGGGCGAGGGGGCGCCGGGACGGGAGGTGGGTGCACACGCGTGTCACTTAGTCGAAAAACATATGAAACCGCCCCTATAAGTATATTTCAGACAATTTTCCCGGTCCGATAGCATCCGCGCGCCTTGCGAGGCCGGTTTCCGTCTGTGGTGGAGGACGGGCTTGCGGGGAGGGTCGGCCGGCGGCGGGGGCACGCGGCGGAGGCCTGAACGAGATGGCCCGCGGTTCGATGTCCTTCGGGGCGGGCCCAATTCAAAACCGTCAAGGAGGAAACGCGGGTGCCATACAACGAGCGTTCGAAGACGATTTCGCAAGGGGTCGAGCGTTCGCCGAACAGGGCCATGTTCTATGGTCTCGGCTATACGAAGGAAGATTTCGACAATCCGATGATCGGCATCGCCAACGGCCATGCCACCATCACGCCCTGCAATGCGGGATTGCAGCCGCTGGCCGATGCGGCCGTCGCGGCGATCAAGGAGGCGGGCGCCAATCCGCAGATCTTCGGCGTGCCGACGATTTCCGACGGCATGGCCATGGGGACGGAGGGCATGAAATACTCCCTCGTCTCGCGCGAGGTGATCGCCGACTGCATCGAGACGACCGTCCAGGGTCAATGGATGGACGGTGTGCTGGTGCTCGGCGGCTGCGACAAGAACAAGCCCGGCGGCATGATCGGCATCGTGCGCGCCAATGTGCCGGCGGTCTATGTCTACGGCGGAACGATCAAGCCCGGCCGCTGGAAGGGGCAGGATCTTTCGGTGATCTCCGCCTTCGAGGCGGTGGGGGCCTTCAAGGCCGGCATGATGAGCGAGGAGGACTTCGAGGGGATCGAGCGCAACGCCTGCCCGACGACCGGTGCCTGCGGCGGCATGTACACCGCCAACACGATGAGTTCCTCCTTCGAGGCGCTCGGCATGTCGCTGCTCTATTCCTCGACCATGGCCAATGTCGATCAGGAGAAGCTGGACTCCGCCGTGCAGTCCGCGAAGGTTCTCGTCGAGGCGGTCAAGAAGGGGCTGAAGCCGCGCGACATCGTCACCCGCAAGAGCGTGGAGAACGCGGTGTCGCTGGTGATGGCGACGGGCGGATCGACCAACGCGGTGCTGCACTATCTGGCGATCTGCCACGCCGGCGGCGTCGAATGGACGTTGGACGACTTCGAGCGCATTCGCCAGCGCGTGCCGGTGATCTGCGACCTCAAGCCGTCGGGCAAATACATGGCCGTCGACGTGCACAAGGTCGGCGGAATCCCGCAGGTCCTCAAGATCCTGCTCAATGCCGGCCTGCTGCACGGCGACTGCATGACGGTCACCGGCCGCACGCTGGCCGAGGAACTGGAGCATGTGCCCGATGCCCCGCCGGCGGATCAGGACATCATTCGCCCGATCGACAATCCGATCTACGAACAGGGGCACCTCGCCGTCCTGCGCGGCAATCTGGCGCGCGACGGCTCGGTGGCCAAGATCACGGGGTTGAAGTCGACGTCGATCACCGGCCCGGCGCGCGTCTTCGACGACGAACAGTCGGCGATGGACGCCATCCTGTCCGACCGGATCAAGCCGGGCGACGTGCTGGTGCTGCGCTATCTCGGCCCGCGCGGCGGGCCCGGCATGCCGGAGATGCTCGCGCCGACCTCGGCCATCATCGGGCGCGGGCTCGGCGACAAGGTCGGGCTGATCACCGACGGCCGCTTTTCCGGCGGCTCCTGGGGCATGCTCGTCGGTCACGTGACGCCGGAGGCCTTCGAGGGCGGCACGATCGCGCTCGTGGAGGAGGGCGACATGATCACCATCGACGCCTCGCGCCAGCTGCTGCAGCTGGAGGTGGACGACGCCGAGATCGAGCGGCGGGCCAAGGCCTGGGTGCAGCCGGAACCGCGCTACAAGACCGGTGTTCTGGGCAAGTTCGCGCAACTGGCCTCGCCGGCGAGCAAGGGCGCCATTTCGGGCTGATCGCCGGCCCCGCGACACGGGGCCCGTGAGACCGACAGCGCGCAAGGATCGACGGCGTGCGGAAGAGGCGGCGTGCGGAAGAGGCGGCGACGCTTTTTCCGCGCGCCGTCGCGCGTCCGGCCTTGCGGCGAACAAGGACGGATCCGCCGCCTTGTGGCGTTGAAGGAAAGCCGCGGCGCCTTGGAAGAAATAGGTATATTGAATTGGACCACCCACAGGTGGAGACATAACCTTCCACCAATTGCAGGGCGTAGGAGATTTTCCGTCCTGCCAATCTGTTGGTGCGGAGGACGTCATGCTGTTCGAGGTCTTTGACCTTGCGAGATCGCGCCCGCGCGCGTGCCGTGTATCGGCGGTGCTGGCGCTCGGGCTTGTCCTTGCGGTCGGCGCCGGCACTCCGGCTCATGCCGCCAGCTATACGATGACCATCGCGCATCTCTACCCCGAGGATCTGACGAGCAACGAGACGGCGCCGGCACTGAAGCACTTCGAACGGCTGGTGGAGAGCGCGACCGGCGGCGATCTCGAGGTCGAGGTCTTCGGCAACGGCGCACTCGGCGGCGAGGTCGAGATCGCCCGTCAGGCCCGGGCCGGGCGCACCATCCAGTCGGTGATGCTGGGCTCCGGCACGCAGGCCTCGCTCTACCGCCGCTACGAGATGGTGACGGCGCCGTTTCTCTTCCCCGACTATCGGACCGCCTGGACCTTCTTCGATTCCCAGTGGTTCGCCGAGTTCATGAAGCCGATGGTCGCGGAGACCGGACTTCGGTATCTCGGCACGCTGGACGACGGTGGCGGCTTCGTCGCCTTCGCCAACAACGGACGGCCGATCCGCACCGTGGAGGACCTCGACGGGCTGAAGATCCGGGTGGAGGAAAACGAGGCGCACATGACGATCATGCGCGCGCTCGGCGCCGCGCCGGTGCCCTTGCCCTGGAGCGAGTTGCAGACCGGCCTCGCGACGGGACTGATCGACGGACATTTCCATGCGCCGGGCGTCAACGACATCTTCAAGATCCACGATGTCGCCGATTACACGACCTGGTCGGGGCATGTGTACAACACGATCACCTGGAGCGTCAGCGAGGCCTGGTTCTCGCAGCTGCCGCGCGACTATCAGGAGATCATCGTCACGGCGGCCCGCGAGGCCGTGACGCTGGCGCATGGCGTTGCCGCCAAGATCACCATCGTCGGCTGGGAAAACTCCTGCCGCGCCTTCAAGGAATGCTACGTCCTGCCGGCCTCCGAGCGCGAGCGCATGCGCAGCCTCGCGGAGCCGATCTACCGCGACTGGCTGGTGGAGGAATTCGGCCCGCAGGCGGCGCTGTTCGACGACCTGCGCGCGGAGATCGCGCGCATTCGCACCGAAGGCCGCGAGACGCTGGTGGAGCGCTATCTCGACTGATCGCGACCGTCGACGGTCCGCGCCCGCGCGCCGGCACCTTGCGGAACGCGCGGGACCGCTGCGCGCGGGCGCGATCCGTCCGGCCCCGTGTTGCCTGTGGCGTGTCGGCTGTGGCGTGTCGCCCGTGACGTGCCGGCGGCGACCCTTCGTCGGGGGTGTTCGGTGCCCGCAACCCTGTTCGCAATCCTGCCCGCAACCCGTGTCGGGGACGCTGAATGAGCCTCTGGATCCGCCTGCGTCAGCTCAGCGATGCCGTCAACCACGCCACGGTGGTCGTCTGTGCCGTGCTGTTGCTGGTGATGCTGACGATTTCCGGGCTGGGGATCGCGCTCTCCGGCCTGTCGTCGCTCGCCACCCAGGCGGGCGTCGGACACTGGTTCGACGAGGGTCCGCTCGCGTTTCTCCATGACAACACGCGCTCGTCCATGTTGCGGCTGTTCCTGCCGTGGTTCGGAATGCTCAGCATCACCGTGGCGTTCAAATACGGCGAGCACATCGCCATCATCGCGCTGGCCAGGTCCCTGCCGCGCTGGGCGGCGCGCGCCGCGCAGGGGCTCAATCTCGCGGCCATCGCGATCTTCGGCGTGGCGCTCGTCTGGTACGGCTTCGAGTTCGCCGCGACCGCGCAGCATCTCTACATCCTGTCCGACACGGTGCAGGTCTCGCACCGCTGGACGGCGGCCGCCGTTCCCGTTGCCGGCGCGATCCTGTGCCTGCATCTGGCGGATGGCGTGGGGCTTCTGCAGCAATCCTCCGACGAGACGGGGGACGAGGGGCCGCGTGAAGACGCGGCCCGGCCGGCGGCGTCGGGCAAGGCCGGTGCCGCCGAAGATCGCGCGGTCGGCACCCGCGAGGCGGCGTTTTCGTCCGACCGGTCCGATAAGCCCGATCCGCATGGACCCGATCCGCATGAACAAGAGGCGCCGGCCAAGGTTCGGGCCGAAACCCTGGAGGTCGGCCGATGAGCGCGACATTCGCCTTCGTGTTGCTGATGCTCGTCGGGCTGCCGTTGGGGCTGGTGCTCACCGCGGCCGGGCTGGTCGGCGCCGTCTCCATCGGCGGGCCGGACTTCCTGTTCATTCTCGCGGATCGCTTCTATTCGGGCGTCTCCGGCTATGTGCTGATCGCCATTCCCTATTTCATCGTCACGGCGGAGATCATGAACCGCTCCGGCCTGACGGAGCGGCTGATCGCCTTCGCCGGCAGCCTGTTCGGCCGCATTCCCGGCGCGCTGTCGCATGTCAATGTGACCACCTGCCTGATGTTCGCCGGGCTGACCGGCGCGGCGGTGACGGAAACGGCGGCCATCGGACGCACGCTCATTCCCGCCATGAAGCGCGAGGGCTACAGCGCCTCCTATTGCGCGGCGGTGACGGCCTGCGCGGCGATGGTCGGGCCGATCATTCCGCCGAGCATCATCATGATCGCCTATGCCGCGACGCTCCGCGACGTCTCGATCCTGGGGCTCTTCGCCGCCGGCATCCTGCCGGGCCTCTTGATGGGGGCGGCGATGCTCGCCGTCAGCGTGCTGGTGGCCTGGCGGCGCGGCTATCCCGATCACGGCCGCATCAGCGCGGCGAAGATCGCCGCGAGCGGAGGCCGCGCCGCGGCCGCGCTGGGCATTCCGCTGGTCATCATCATCGGCGTTCTGAGCGGCCTCACCACCGTCACCGAGGCGGCCGTGATCGCCTGTCTCTACGCCTTTCTGCTGGGGTCCTTCGCCTACCGGACGCTGTCGGCCCGCGATCTGTGGGAGGCGGTGGTCTCGACCGTCAGTTTCTCCGGCGTGGTGTTCCTGCTGCTGGGCGCCTCCAACGTGCTCGGCTGGTTCGTGACGCGCTCGGGTGTTGCGCGCGACGCGGCGGAACTGATCGCCAGCCTGAGCGCCAGTCCGCATGTGCAGATCCTCGCCGTCGCCGCGCTGCTGATCGTCATCGGCATGTTCATCGACGTTCTGCCGGCGATCATCATCGCCGTTCCGGTGCTGGCGCCGGCGCTCGTCGACCTCGGCTTCCACCCGCTTCACGCGGGGCTGGTGATGCTGCTGTCGCTCAATCTGGGAAACATCACGCCGCCGGTCGGGCTGACGCTGATGACGGCGGCGCGAATAGCCGACGCGCCCTATGAGGGCGCGGTACGCGAGGCGCTGCCTTTCACACTGGCGCATGTGGGGATCGTCCTGCTGGCGGCCTTCGTGCCGTCGCTGACCTTGCTGATCCCGACCTGGCTCGGGGTGGGGGGATGACCCGGGACCGCGCGTCCCGACAGGGCGGCCGGTGTGCGGCCGCGACACGAGGAGGGGAAATCCGCGATGGATGAAACGCTCGATCGACTGACCGCCGTTCTGGACCGGATTTCGGCCGCCGAACAGGCGCGCGGCGGGGTCCGCCCGCCGGTGACGCTGGTTGCCGTCTCCAAGACCTTCGAGGCCGACGCGATCCGCCCGGTGATCGCCGCCGGCGCGCGTGTGTTCGGCGAGAACAAGGTGCAGGAAGCCCAGGGCAAATGGCCGGCGCTCAAGGAGGAGTACCCGGACGTCGAGCTGCGCCTGCTCGGGCCCTTGCAGTCCAACAAGGCGCGCGACGCGGTGGCGCTGTTCGATGTGATCGAGACCGTCGACCGCGAGAAGATCGCCGCCGAGATCGCCCGGGAGATCCGCCGCCAGGGCCGCGCGCCGCGCCTCTACGTTCAGGTGAACACCGGCCGCGAGCCGCAAAAGGCGGGGATCGACCCGGATGCGGCGGTGGAATTCGTCGCCCGCTGTCAGGACGTGCATGGTCTCGCCATCGAAGGGCTGATGTGCATCCCGCCGGCCGGGGAAGACCCGGTTCCGCATTTCGACCTTCTCGTGCGCCTGGCCGAGGCCGCCGGCCTGCCGGGGCGCTCGATGGGCATGTCCGGGGACTTCGAGACCGCGATCCGCCGTGGAGCCACCAGCGTGCGGGTCGGCTCGGCGATCTTCGGCAGCCGCACCTACGCCCAGAACCCCGCGCCTGAAACCACGCGCTGAGCTCGACCGGAGCAGTCAGGGATTGTCCGCCATGAACATGCATCACAAGCTGAACTACACCGTCACCCACCACTTCGACGGTCTCGACATCTCCGAGCGCGAGACGCGCCGGCTGCTCGACATCGCCAGCTGGAACGGCGTGGTGCCGACCTTCACACGGCGCGGGCGCGGCGCCTGGGAAGCGCTCCACGAGCCGGTCGCCCTGAAGGCCGATCCGGGCGTCACCTTCAAGGCGGCCAAGCTCAAGGGCGTGGGCCTGTGGAACCCGATCCTGCCGGGCGACGCGGAGTATTCCAACAAGCTCCATGACGACATGAGCCAGGATCCGGTGCCGCCGCTCACCGACCTGCTGGAATACCTCGTGACCTATCCGCATTTCGGCATCTCCAACGAAGCCGAGTACAAATACGCCTATTCCTCGCCGAGCCCCATCGGCGGCATCGTGCACGAGCGCGCGCATCGCGAGTTCTGGTCCGCGCAACGCCTCATCGAACATGGCGTGCCCTCCATCGCCCCGCTCGCCGTCATCGAATACGACGAGAGCTTGCGCTTCCAGGGCCAGCCGATGGGCGCGGTCCTGACGCTGTCGCCGGGCTCCGCCTCCTATCGCATTTCCGAGATCCTGTTCGGCGCGGGACTGACGCGCGGCACCGATCCGGCCTTCGACGCGCATTACGACGAGATCCGCGCATCCCTCGGCATCGAGGGCGACCCGGACGACGAGCGGGTGCGGCTTCAGGTCATTCAGGCGCTGGCGCGCGAGGCCGGCAAGCTGCTGCACGACTTCTCGCTGACGGGCCTTTATCGCTACTCCGGCGACTGGGGGAACTTCGTCTATTCGGCGGAGAGCGGGAAGCTCTTCCTGATCGATCTCGACAGCGTGCAGGACATGGGCAACCTGCCGGCGGACGTGAAGGCGATGCAGGCCTGGCGCGATCTCGTCAGCGCGATCTACCGCATGACCGGCAAGCTCGGCTATCCGACGTCGCTCGACAAGTACACGCTGGACAATCTGCTGGAGTTCGACCCGATCACGGCGAAGATCAGCGGCTATTTCCCCGATGTCCCCGAGGACGAAATCCGTCCGCTCGCCCGCCGGCTGTGGAACTACTTCATTCCCCACTTCTTCCTCTTGAAGAAGCACCGCGAGGCGATCCGCACCGAGTGGGACGGCGACCGGCGCAAGAGCTACAAGATGGATCACGACCTCTTCTACATTCTGGCGCTGACGACGCTGCGGCCGCTGTTCGAGCGCTCCGCCGTGGGGCGGATGTACCCGTCCGCGATCACCGAGGACGACATGTGGGGCAAGGCCGAACGGTTTCTCGGGCCGCGCTACGAATACTTCAAGTATCTCATGCGCACGCCGGTCGCGTGAGGCGAGACGAAGCTCAGGGGAAACCCGCTGGCCGAAAGGAGGCAAGGATGGCGCGCACCGTCGTCGACCTGATCGCGCGCGCGGCCGCCCGCGCGCCGGAGCACGAGGCCGTTTGTCACGAGAGCGCGACGCGCAGCTACGCGGATCTCGACATCGAAAGCCGGCGCATCGCGCGGGCGCTGATCGAGGCGGGCGTGGCGCCGGGCGACCGCGTCGGCGTCTATCTCGACAAGACGCCCGAGGCGGTCGCGGCGCTGATCGCGGTGATGACCGCCGGCGGGATCTGCGTGCCGCTCGACCCGACCGGCCCGGTGCCGCGTCTGGCGCGGATCGTGGCCGATTGCGGCCTGGCCGTGCTGATCTCCAGCGGCAGCAAGGCCGCGCGTCTCGACGCCCTTCTGGAGGAGGGCGTCGATGTCCAGACGATCCTGTGTCTGGGCGCCAAGCCGCTGGCGCTTTCGCGCGAAGATGTGCGGATCGTCTCGGCCGAGACGGTCGCCGCAACCGTGCCGCTGGAGATGGCCGTGCCGCGCATCGAGGACGATCTCGCCTATATCCTCTATACCTCGGGCTCCACCGGGCGGCCGAAGGGGGTGATGATCACCCATCGCAACATCGTCGCCTTTGTCGAGTGGGCGACGGGCTATTTCGACATTCGCGCCGGGGATCGCGTGTCCTCGCATGCGCCGTTGCAGTTCGATCTCTCGCTCTTCGATCTTTATGTCACCCTGAGCGCCGGCGCGACCGTCTGTCTCGTGCCGCAGGGGATCGGCTTTCTCGCGGTGGATCTCGCCAGTTTCATCGCCGATCAGCGCATCACCGTGTGGCAGTCGGTGCCCTCGGTGCTGATGCTGATCAACCGGATCCTCGACGGACCGCGCGCCGATTTCGACGCGCTGCGGCTGATCTTCTTCGCCGGCGAACCCTATCCGCCGACCGCGCTCGCCGACCTGATGCGCAAGATCCCGCAGGCCCGCTACGTGAACATCTACGGCGCGACGGAGATCAACGACGTCACGGCGCATGAGATCGAAACGCCGCCGTCCGGCGCGGCCTTGCCGATCGGGCGCGCCTGCGATCACATGCAGGTGCTGGTGCTGGACGAGGACGACCGGCCGGTGTCGGAGGGTGTAGGCGAGTTATGCGCACGCGGGCCGACGGTCGCGCGCGGCTACTGGGGCGATCCTGAGATGAGCGCCCAGAAGTTTGCTCAGAACCCGCTGCACGATGCGTTTTTCGATCCGCTGTATCGCACCGGCGATCTTGTCCGCGTCGAGGCCGACGGGCTGATCCACTACGTCGGCCGGCGCGACGCGCAGGTGAAGATCCGCGGCTATCGCATCAACATCCGCGAGGTGGAGGACGCGCTGCTGACCCATGCCGGGATTTCCGAGGTCGCAGTGGTCGACCGCGAGACGGACGGCGGCGGCAAGATGCTGGCCGCCTTCGTCGCAACGAAGGCCGAGGTGGAACTGACCGCGCGCCAGGTCAAGCGCCATGTGGCGGCGGCGCTGCCCAACTACATGGTGCCGGAGGAAATCGTGCTCGCCTCCGATCTGCCCAAAACCGCCACCGGCAAGATCGACCGTGTGCGGCTGAAGGGCGAGGGGCTGGCGGAGCGCACGACGCAGACGGCTTGATTTGACGGCGTGATTTCGCCGCGCGATCCGGGACGCCGGATTGCCCCCGCACGCCAATGTCACGGCGCCGACCGCGAAAGTTGGGCCGCGGATCGAGAACACGTCGAGAGGGAAGGGGGTGGAGGCCTCGCCTGGACTCGAACCAGGATAGAGGGAGTTGCAATCCCTTGCGTCACCATTCCGCCACGAGGCCAGCCGGTCCGCCCGCCCCAGGTGGGCGAGCGATCCGACATCCCTATTGGAGCGGATCGGCGCGCCCTTGTGAAAGTCCGTTTGCGTTTGACGTCAAAGGCTTCGCGTCTTGACCGGCGCAGGCGGGCGAGGCAATCAGATATGCAGCGCGTGGCCCATCGCGGCGAGGGCCGCTTCCTGCAATCCCTCGCTCTGCGTCGGGTGGGCGTGGATCACCCCGCCGATATCCTCGATGCGAGCGCCCATCTCGATGGCCACCGCAAAGGCGGCGGAGAGTTCCGACACCCCGGTACCGACCGCCTGGAGGCCGAGCACCAGCCCGTCCGCCTTGCGCGCCACCACCCGCACGAAACCTTCCTCGGCCTCCATCGACATGGCCCGCCCGTTGGCGGTGAAGGGGAACTGGCCTGTCGTGATCTCCGCCCCGGTCGCCCGCGCCTCCTCCGGCGACAGACCGCAGGTGACGATCTCCGGATCGGTGAAACACACCGCCGGAATGCAGCGCTTGTCCCAGCGGCGCGGCTGGCCCGCGACGATCTCGGCGACCATCTCGCCCTGGGCCATCGCGCGGTGGGCGAGCATCGGCTCGCCGGTGACGTCGCCGATGGCATGGACCCCGGTCATGGAGGTCTGGCAGCGGTCGTTCACGCGCAGGAAGGGACCGTCGGTCGCAAGCCCGAGGCCGGCGATATTGGCGCTGTCGGAGTTCGGCCGCCGGCCGACCGTGACGAGGATCTTGTCGGCGGGAAGATCCTGCACCGTGCCGTCGCCGGTCTCGATCTCAAGCCCCTGCGCGCCGAGGCCCTTCGCCTTGGTGTTCACATGCACCTCGACGCCGAGCGCATGCAGGGTCTTCAGCACCGGACGGGTCAGCGCCGTGTCATATTGCGGCAGGATGTGGCCTTCCGCCTCCACGATGGCGACCTTGGCGCCGAGCTTGGCGAAGGCGATGCCGATTTCCAGCCCGATGTAGCCGGCGCCGACGATGGCCAGACGCTCCGGCACCTCAGTCAGCGCCAGCGCCTCGCTGGAGGAGATCACCTTGCCCCCCGACCGGTGATCGAAGGGCAGGAAGGGCAACTCCACGGGCGACGACCCGGTGGCGATCACCACCGTCTCGGCGCGGATTTCCACCGCGCTGTCGTCGGTCGTTACCTTCACCGTCTTGCCGTCGAGAAAGGTCGCCCGGCCCGTGATCAGCCGCGTCCCGGCCTTCTTCAAAAGGCCTGCGACACCGGCGTTCAACCGCGAGACGATGCCGTCCTTCCAGGAGACCGTCTGGGCGAGGTCGATCGTCGGGTTCGCCACCGAAATGCCCAGCGTCGAGGCGCCGGCGAACTGGGTCGCCTTATGGAATTCCTCGGCGGCATGGATCAGCGCCTTTGAGGGAATGCAGCCGACATTCAGGCAGGTGCCGCCGGGCTTCTGCTCGTCGACGACGATGGCGTCGATCCCGAGTTGCCCGGCACGGATGCCGCAGATGTAGCCGCCCGGGCCGGCGCCGAGGATCAGGAGCTTGCAGGTCAGGTCGCTCATGGCATCACTCCTCGACGAACATCAGGGCAGGGGCTTCGATGAGCCGTTTCAGCGTCTGCACGAAGACCGCCGCGTCCCATCCGTCGATCACCCGGTGGTCGAAGGAGCACGACAGGTTCATCGTCTTGCGCGGCTGGAACGCCTGGCCGTCCCACACGGGGCGCACGCTCATCTTGTTGACGCCGACGATGGCCACCTCCGGATGGTTGATGATCGGGGTGGTGGCGATGGCGCCGAGCGGGCCCAGCGAGGTGATCGTGATGGTCGAGCCGGATAGCTCCTCGCGCGCGGCCTTGCCGCTGCGCGCCGCCTCGGCCAGGCGCTTGAGCTCCGCCGCACTCTCCCACAGAGACTGCGCCTCGGCGTGGCGCACCACCGGAACGGTGAGACCGGCCGGCGTCTGCGTCGCGATGCCGACATGCACCGCGTCCGACTGGGTGATGCGGCCGGCGTCGTCGTCGAAATGCGCGTTCATCTCCGGGTGGTCGCGCACCGCCGTGACGATGGCGCGCATCAGGAAGGGCAGCACCGTCAGCTTGCCGCGCGCCTCGCCATGGGCGGCGTTCAACTGGCCGCGCAGTGCCTCCACCGCCTCCATGTCGATTTCCTCGACGATGGTGATATGCGGAATATGCGACCAGGACTGCGCCATCTTCTCGGCGATCTTGCGCCGCATGCCGAGCACCTTGACCTCGCGCGTGCCGGTCAGCGGCATCCGTCCCCCGCCGCGCGCGACCGCCGGCCCGTGCTCGATATAGGCGTCGAGATCCTCGTGCAGGATGCGCCCGGCCGGACCCGATCCGCCGACGAGGCGCAGGTCGATGCCGGCGTCCTGGGCGCGCCGGCGCACGGCCGGGGAGGCGAGCGGCTTCTCGCCCTTCGCCAGCGGCTGACGCGGCGCGCCGCCGCGTGCCGGCGGGGCGGAGACGGGCGCGGGCGCAGGCGTTTCGCTGGTGGCGGGCTCCGGCGGCGTGTCGGACGTCGATGCCTTGTCCGGTTCCGTATTCGCGGTCGGGGCAGCGTCCGCTCCGCTCTTCCGTTGGCCCGCGCCATCGCTCGCAGTCTTTGCCGCCGGCGTCGCGCTGTCGTTGCCCGCGCCCTCGACCTCGAGCTGGATGAACTTGCCGCCGACCGCGACGGTGTCGCCCGGCTCGCCGCACAGCCAGACGACCTTGCCCGAAACCGTGGAGGGAACCTCGACGGCCGCCTTGTCGGTCATCACGGTGCCGAGCACGTCGTCTTCTTCCACCGCATCGCCGACGGCGACGTTCCATTCGGTGAGTTCGGCTTCGGCGATGCCCTCGCCGATATCGGGAAGGGTGATGGTGTAGAGACCCATGAGCCTAACCCTCCAGGACCTGAGTGAAGGCGCGCTTGATGCGGTCGGGACCGGGGAAATAGGTCCACTCCTGCGCATGCGGATAGGGCGTGTCCCAGCCGGTCACCCGGACGATCGGCGCCTCGAGATGGTAGAAGCAGCTCTCCTGCACCAGCGCGCTCAGCTCCGCGCCGAAGCCCGAGGTCTTGGTGGCCTCATGGACGATGACGCAGCGCCCGGTCTTCTTCACCGAGGCCTCGATGGCGTCGAGATCGACCGGCAGCAGCGTGCGCAGATCGAGGATTTCGGCATCGACGCCGGCTTCCTCGGCGGCCGCTTCGGCGACATAGACCATCGTGCCGTAGGCGAGCACGGTGACCGCCTCGCCGGCGCGGCGGATCTTCGCCTTGCCGAGGTCGACCGTGTAGTAATCCTCGGAGACATCGCCGAGCTCATGGTTCTTCCAGGGCACCACGGGGCGGTCGTGATGACCGTCGAAGGGCCCGTTGTAGAGCCGCTTGGGCTCCAAAAAGACGACCGGATCCGGATCCTCGATCGCGGCCAGCAAGAGCCCCTTGGCGTCGCGCGGGTTGGACGGCACGACGACCTTCAGCCCCGACACATGGGTGAACAGCGCCTCCGGGCTCTGGCTGTGGGTCTGGCCGCCAAAGATGCCGCCGCCCGTCGGCATGCGGATCACCATGGAGCAGGTGAAGTCGCCGGCCGAGCGGTTGCGCAGGCGCGCGGCCTCCGACACGATCTGGTCGTAGGCGGGATACATGTAGTCGGCGAACTGGATCTCCACGACCGGCTTGAGCCCATAGGCCGCCATGCCGATGCCGGCGCCGACAATGCCGCTTTCGTTGATCGGCGCGTCGAAGCAGCGATGGGGTCCGTATTTCTTCTGGAGCCCGGCGGTGCAGCGGAACACGCCGCCGAAGTAGCCGACATCCTCGCCGAAGACGACGACGCGGGAATCGCGGTCCATGGCGATGTCGTGGGCGTTGCGGATCGCCTCGATCATGGTCATGCGGGCCATGGTCAGTACCCCGCTTCCTGGCGTTGCCGGGCGAGATGCGGCGGCATCTCGGCATAGACCTCGTCGAACATGTCGCGCGGCGAGGGATGCGGGCCGGAGATCAGCGTGCCGTGGCTTTCCGCCTCCCGCTGCGCGGCGCGCACCTCGTCGACGATCTGCGCCTGCGCCTGGACGTGGCGGTCCTCCGACCATTCGCCGATGGTGATCAGATGCAGCTTCAGCCGCTCGATCGGATCGCCCAGCGGCCAGGCGGAGCCTTCCTCCTTGGAGCGATAGGCGGACGGGTCGTCGGAGGTGGAATGCCCCCCGGCGCGATAGGTGACGTGCTCGATCAGCGTCGGCCCGAGGCCGGAGCGGGCGCGCTCCACCGCCCAGCTCGCCACCGCGTGAACCGCGAGATAGTCGTTGCCGTCGACGCGGATCGCCGGGATGCCGAAGCCGTGGCCGCGCGCGGCGAAGGTCACCGCCTTGCCCTTGGCCATGCCCTGAAAGGTGGAGATCGCCCACTGGTTGTTGACGATGTTGAGGATCACCGGCGCCTGATAGGTCGAGGCGAAGACCATGGCGGCGTGAAAGTCGTTCTCGGACGTCGAGCCGTCGCCGATCCAGGCCGCCGCGATGCGCGTGTCGTGGGAAATCGCCGAGGCCATCGCCCAGCCCACGGCCTGAATGAACTGGGTGCCGAGATTGCCCGACACCGAGAAGAAGCCGTGCGCGCGGGAGGAATACATGACCGGCAGCTGCCGGCCCTTGAGCGGATCGGCGGCATTGGAATAGATCTGGTTCATCATGTCGGTCATCGGGTAGCCGCCGGCGATCAGCAGCCCCGCCTGCCGGTAGGTCGGGAAGTTCATGTCGCCGTCGTCCAGCGCCATGCGGAAGGCGCAGGCGACCGCCTCCTCGCCGAGGTTCTGGACGTAGAAGCTGGTCTTGCCCTGGCGCTGCGCCTTGAGCATGCGCTCGTCGAATTGCCTCAGCAGCATCATGTGACGCAGGCCCTCGCGCAGGGCGTCGGCATCCAGCGTGCCGGCCCAGGGGCCGACCGCCTCGCCGGCCTTGTTGAGGACGCGGACCACCGAAAAGGCCATGTCGCGCATGTCTTCGGGCGCTTCCGTTACGTCGGGCCGGCGCACCTCGCCGGCGCGCGGGATCTCGAAATCGGAAAAGTCGGGCGTGTCGCCCGGCCGGCAGCCCGGCTCGGGCACATGCAGGGCAAGCGGTCGTGGCGCGGTCATGAGATCTCCCCCTGGTGGTCCGGCTCCGGGGTGGTCCGGCTTTCGGTCTGCAGCGGTCCCGTTGGCCGGGTTGTTGCTCTTGGCCGCCTGGCGGGCGGGCAGCGGCAGGGTGCGCCAGGCGCTTCGTCGCGTCATCCGCGTTCCGCGATCAGGGCGCGCGCGGTGATCACCCGCATGATCTCGTTGGTGCCCTCCAGGATCTGGTGGACGCGCAGGTCGCGGACGATCTTCTCAAGTCCGTAGTCCTCAAGATACCCGTATCCGCCGAGAAGTTGCAGGGCGTCGTTGGCGACGCGGAAGGCGGTGTCGGTGACGAACCGCTTGGCCATCGCGCAATGCTTGGTCGCGTCGCTCGCCTGCGTGTCGAGCTTCCAGGCCGCCTGACGCAGGAACACGCGGGCCGCCTGCAACTCGGTCTCCATGTCGGCGATCTTGAACTGCAGGCCCTGAAACTGGTCGATCGTGCGGCCGAAGGCGCTGCGCTCGCCCATGTACTCGAGCGCGGCGCTCAGCGCGGCCTGGGCCCCGCCGAGCGCGCAGGCGGCGATGTTGAGCCGCCCGCCGTCGAGCCCCTCCATGGCGTAGGAAAAGCCGCTGCCCTCGTCGCCGAGCAGATGGTCGGCCGGCACCTCGCAGCCGTCGAACTGCACCTGGGCGGTGGGCTGGGCCTTCCAGCCCATCTTGCGTTCGGCCGCGCCGAAGCTCAGCCCGTCGGTGTTTTCGGGCACGACGAGCGTCGAGATCCCCTTCGGCCCGTCGGCGCCGGTGCGGCACATGACGACGTAGAGATCGGAATAGCCGCCGCCGGAGATGAAGGCCTTGGCGCCGTCGAGCCGGTAGCCGTCCGCGGTGCGCGCGGCCCGGGTCCGCAGCGCCGCCGCATCGGAGCCGGAGCCCGGTTCCGTCAGGCAGTAGGAGGCGATCGCCTCCATCGACACGAGTTGCTCCAGCCAGCGCTCGCGCACCGCCGGCGTGGCGTATTTCGCCACCATGTTGGTGCACATGTTGTGGATCGAGATGAAGGCGGCGACCGAGGGACAGGCCCGCGACAGCGCCTCGAACACCAGCGTCGCGTCGAGCCGCGTCAGCCCGGTGCCGCCAAGCTCCTCGGGCACGTAGATCGCGCCGAAGCCGAGGCCGCCGGCCTCCTCCAGAACGTCGCGCGGAATGGTGCCGTCCCGCTCCCAGGCATAGGCGTGGGGGGCGATGGCCTGCCGGCCGAAATCGAGGGCCGTGTCGAAAATTAGGCCCTGTTCCTCGGTGAGTGCGAAATCCAAAGCCGCCGATCCTCCATCACCCGAACGCGCGAACCGAATGCGCGCAAGCGGCATCCTCAAGACCAGATCGCCGCGCGACCGACCTGCCCGGCGGCGGCGCGTCACGACGATCGCCGGGCGATCATGGCCGGCAAGCCGCGATGCCCGCATGTGTTGCTCGGGAGAGTATTGCGCGCGGGGGTCGAAATGTCATATCGAAGATCCTCGAAAATCCGGCATGTGGCGGAAGAACGTTCTGCTGAAGCCCTGATATGAGGAGGAAGCTTTCGATGGCGCGACAGATCGACGAAATCGACCGGCGCATCCTGCGGGCGCTGGTCGCCAACGGACGCATTTCCAACGCGGACCTGGCCCGTGAAGTGGGCCTGTCGCCGAGCCCCTGCTGGCAGCGCGTGCGGCGGCTGGAGGAGGAGGGGATCATCGCCGGCTATACGGCGGTGCTCGATCAGCAGGCGCTCGGCGTCGGCGAGACGGTCATGGTGGAAGTCTCGCTGGACCGTCACGACGCGGACGTGCTGGCGGCCTTCGGCCGGGCGATGGCCGAAACGCCGGAGGTGCTGGAGGTGCATCTGATGGCGGGCGACTACGACTATTTCGTCAAGATCGCGGCCGACGGGACCAAGGGGGTAGAGGAATTCCTGCGCGAGCGGCTGTTTCGCATCGAGGGCCTGCGCCACTCCAAGTCGAGCTTTTCGCTGCGGTGCCTCAAGGCGGCGGGGTCCTACGTGCCGTGAAGAGACTGAAGGCAGCGGGGTTCCACGTGCCGTGAAGAGACTGAAGGCAGCGGGGTTCCACGTGCCGTAAAAGACAAAAGATCTAAAGGCAGCGGGGTCCCGCGTGCGCGGCTCCGATGCGCAAAAAAAAGCGCCGCTCCTTTCGGGGCGGCGCGTCAGGTCAGGCATGTGTCGGGTTCGCCCGGCGGCTCAGCTTTCGCCGGCGAGGCAGTCGCGGAGCGACCCGGCCATCGCGCGCACGGTCTGGGCGTAGTGATCCGGGCCGGCGTCGATGCCGGCGCCGAGCGGGTCGAGCACGCCTGTGCGGGCCTGCGTGCCCTCGATCACGACGGACACCACCGCCGGTTCGAACTGCGGCTCGGAGAAGACGCAGGTCGCGTCGAGCTCGCGGATCGTGTCGCGGATCTCGGCGAGGCGGGCGGCGCCGGGCCTGACCTCCGGCGAGATCGTGATGCCGCCGACTGCGGCCGTGCCGAAGCGGCGTTCGAAGTAGCGATAGGCGTCGTGGAAGACGATGTAGCCCTTGTCGCGCACCGGCGCGACCACGTCGCGGACCTCGGCGATCAGTGCATCGAGCTTGGCGATCTGCGCCTCGGCGTTCTCCGTGTAGCGGGCGGCGTTGTCGGGATCCCTGGCGACGAGCGCGGCCTCGATGGCGCGCACCATGGCTTTCGCGTTTTCCGGGTCGAGCCAGATGTGCGCATCGACCGATCCGTGATCGTGGGCGTGCTCGTCGTGCCCCTGCGCCTCGTGCGCATGATCCTCGCCAGGCTTGTCGTCGTGATCATGCGCATGATCGTCATGGGCGTGATCGTCGTGGTCATGGTCATGCCCGTCATCGGCGTGCGCATGCTCGTCTTGGTCGTGGTCGTGGTCGTGGTCGTGCCCGTCGTCGCCGTGGCTGTGCTTCTCGAAGCGGCCGCCTTCGCGCGGGGCCAGCGTCTCAAGGCCCGGAGCGTCGATCAGCTCCACGGAGGTGGCACTCGCGGCGATGGTCTCGATGGGCTGCTCCAGGAAGGTCTCGAGTTCGTGCCCGACCCAAAAGACCATGTCGGCCTCCTGAAGCTGCGCCGCCTGCGAGGGCTTCAGCGAATAGGTGTGCGGAGAGCCCGCGCCCTCGATGATCAGCGCCGGGTCGGTGACGCCCTGGGTGACCGCCGCGACGAGCGAATGGATCGGCTTGATCGAGGCAACGATGCGCGGTGCCTCGGCCAGCGCCGGCGTCAGCGAGGCCGCGAGCAGGGAGGACGACAGGAGGAGAGTACGCAGTCGAAACATTCTGTGCTCCGTTTGGACGCGAGGGGACCGGGAGGATCGGGCGATGCACCGACGGCGCGGTGCGACATGTTATAAAATCACGTGATTGCGTTATGCTATAACGTGTGCCATACCGCTCCGCAAGAGGGTGTCCGCGAAAATGCGTGGCGCGTGCAAGAGACGGCTGACATGCTTGCCGGACAGGGGCCGCGTCTGCGCGACGCGCTCCGTCCGCGTCCCGTCAATGTGGCTTGCATCGCTGCGCCTGCCGGGGCAGATCCGACGGGGCAAAAAGCGCGGACCGAAAACGAGGAAGGTTCTGTTGGGGACTGCAGGAAACGGGTCCGCCGTGACCCGGCACGAGGCGCGACCGCCGCTTCTGGCGCTGACCGGGGCCGGCGTTGCCCGTGAGGGGCGCTGGCTCGTCCGCTCGGTGGATCTCGAGGTGCGTCCGGGCGAAATCGTCACGCTGATCGGACCGAACGGGTCCGGCAAGTCGACCACCGCGAAGATGGCGCTCGGGCTCATCGCTCCCGACGAGGGACGGGCGGAGCGCAAGCGCGGCCTGCGCGTCGGGTATGTGCCGCAGAAGGTGGCGGTCGACTGGACGCTGCCGCTCACCGTCGAGCGCTTCCTGTCGCTGACCGGGCCGGTCACGCGCACGGAAGGCGAGGCGGCGCTGGCCGCAACCGGCATTCCGCATCTTTCAAAGGCGGATCTGCGCAACCTGTCGGGCGGCGAGTTCCAGCGCGCGCTGCTGGCGCGCGCCATGTGCCGCAAGCCCGACCTGATGGTGCTCGACGAGCCGGTCCAGGGCGTCGACTTCACCGGCGAGATCGCGCTCTACGAGCTGATCGGCAAGATCCGCGACGACCTCGGCTGCGCGATCCTGCTGATTTCGCACGATCTTCATGTGGTGATGGCGGCGACGGACCATGTGGTGTGCCTGAACGGCCATGTGTGCTGCCAGGGCACGCCGACGACCGTTGCCTCCAGCCCGGAATATAAACGGTTGTTCGGCGCGCGCGCCGCGGGAACGCTGGCCGTCTACGAGCATCACCACGATCACACGCATCTGCCGGACGGCCGCGTGCTGCATGCCGATGGAAGCGTCACGGCGCATTGTCACCCCGGCGACGGGCACCACCATGCGCATGACCATACGCATTCGGGGAGTGACGTTCGCGACGCGGCCGGGGAGAGATCCGATGTTCGATGATTTCTTCGTCCGCGCGATGGTGGCGGGCGTCGGCGTCGCGCTCGTCGCCGGGCCTCTCGGCTGCTTCGTGGTCTGGCGGCGGCTTGCCTATTTCGGCGACACGCTCTCGCATGCCGCGCTGCTCGGCGTCGCGCTCGCCTTCCTGCTGGAGGTGAACATCACGCTCGCCGTCTTCGCGGTCTGCACGCTCGTCGCGCTGGCGCTGATGGCGCTGCAGCGGCGGGCCTCGCTCTCCTCCGACGCGCTGCTCGGCCTGCTCGCCCATTCCGCGCTGGCGCTGGGCCTCGTCGCGCTCGCCTTCATGACCTGGGTGCGCATGGATCTGATGGGCTTTCTCTTCGGCGACATTCTCGCGGTCTCCGTGGCCGACATCCTCGTCGTCTATGCGGGCGGAGCGGCTGTTCTCGCCGTGCTCGTGTGGATCTGGCGCCCGCTCTTCGCCGCCACCGTCAACCGGGAGATCGCGGAGGCCGAGGGTCTCGCCCCCGGGCGCGCCAATTTCGTCTTCATGCTGCTGATGGCCACCGTCATCGCCATCGCCATGAAGATCGTCGGCGTGCTGCTGATCACCGCGATGCTGATCATTCCCGCCGCCGCCGCCCGGCGTCTGGCCGCCGGTCCCGAGCACATGGCCGTGCTCGCGGCCGCACTCGGCGTCGCCTCCGTCGTGCTGGGGCTGTCCGCGTCGCTGCAATGGGACACGCCGTCGGGCCCCTCCATTGTCGTCGCGGCGCTTCTGCTGTTTCTTCTCAGCCTCGGCCCGCTCGGGCGGCTTGCGCCCTTCGGCGGCCGCCGGGCGCGGGCACCGGCGCACAAGACGGAGGCGCAGCGATGAGCGAGACCGCGCACACCCCGGCGGGGCTCACCCGCAATCAGGCCCTGGTGCTGGAGGCGCTCGCCCGCGCCGACGCGCCGCTCACCGCCTATACGATCCTCGACCAACTGCGCGAGGAGGGCTTTCGCGCCCCGCCGCAGGTCTATCGGGCGCTCGACAAGCTGGTGGAAAGCGGACGGGTACACCGGCTGGAAAGCCTCAATGCCTTCGTCGCCTGTCGGCATCCGGGCTGCGACGGGCACACCACCGTCGCCTTTGCCATTTGCGAGAATTGCGGCAAGGTCGCCGAGATCGGCAACGACGCGCTGGTGAAGAGCCTGCGCGCGATCGCGCGCGGCGAGGGCTTCGAGATCAGCAAGACCACCGTGGAACTGCGCGGGCTCTGCGCGGCCTGCCGGGCCGGCTGAGCGCGTCCGCGCCGCGCGCGCCGGGACTGCGCGCCAGGGGCGGCGCTCGGTCGCATGGCGCGTCTGGCGTGTTCCGTCCATTTACGTAGGCGAGGGGGCTGGCCCTGCGGGCGTCGCGACGTCACGGGGCCGAACATCAATCGCAAACAGGACGGATCCGAATGACTTCTCTTCTCATGCGCGTGCCGATTCTCGGGTGGTTCATCCGCAGCGCGGTCAACGGCAGTTACGCCGAGCGCATCGCGCTCATCCTCAACGTGCTCGTGCTCTACGGCATCGCCGTCGCCTATGTCGGCTATCCGCTGGTGATCGTCACCGCGCTGACGCTCACCGGGCTCTATCTGCTCGGCCTCGTCCTGCTGACGTCCCAGGGCCTGTGGTCCAAGGCCACGCTCGACTGACCGTTCGCGTCACGAACCGGGAGCGGCGGACATCTCTGCGCCGCTCCCGCGCGTGATCATGCCGCGGTCGCCTCGTCGATCATCTCCTGTGTCGCGCGCGCCTTGTCCAGCAGGAAGGCCACGAGATCCTGCGCGATCAGCGGCAAGGCCCAGTGTTCGGGCAGGATCAGACAGACATTCATGAAGAGCGTCGGATCGAAGGGGCGGAACCTCAGTCCCTCATCCAGCGCGTTGAAGGCCGACAGCGCATCGACGAGCCCGGCACCGACGCCATGGCGGACCAGTTCGCAGGCGACATTGCTCGAAAAGGTCTCGATGCGGCGGTTGCCGTCCGGTGTCACCTCGTCCATGACCATCTCGATGTTGAGCCGCTCCTGATCGTAGTTGCGCAGAGACACCATCTGCGTGCCGCGCAATTGGTTGGCGTTGACGCTCGCATGGCGGGCGAGGGGATGGCCCGCCTGCATCAGGCACACCACCGGCAGTTTCAGCAGGGGGATGAGCTTCAGTCCCGCCACCGCGTCGCGCGGCGTCAGGCCGATCCCGACATGCACCCGCCGCGCCGCAACCGCGCTCCAGATCCAGGAAGAACTGCGCACGGGCAGCGACAGCGAAACCTTTCGATGGGACTGCACGAAATCCGCGATCGTGTCGGGGAGCCACTTCTGCGCGATGAGCGGCATGGCGGCGAGAGACACCTCGCCATGCTGGCTGTCGCGCAGGTCGGCGGCGAATTTTCTCAGGAATCCGAGGCCGGTGTAGACCCGCTCGACCTGGTTGAACAGCGCGAGCCCTTCGGCCGTCGGCACGAGCTTGTTGCCGGTGCGCTCGAACAGCTTCATGTCGAGGTCGTATTCCAGCAGTTTCAGGTGCTTGGAGACCGAGGGCTGGGCGATGTTGAGGTTTTCCGCCGCCCGTGTGACCGAGCCGGATTCCATGATCGCCTTGAAGATCTCGATCTGTCGGATGTTCATGCGACATTCCTTTTTTTGCGACTGTAGCGAATAAATTGTATTTTTCGCTATGTCACGCATCCGTCATGGTCCGACCTGCATCGAGGCTTGGGAGGATGACGGATGACGGTGGGTCGGGCGCATGAACTGTCGCAGAGCCAGTTGGAGATACTGGCTGCCGAGCGGAAGGTCTGGCCGGCCGAGTTGAGCTTTCCCGAGCACGTCTATGCCGAACGGCTCGACGTCGTGCAGCAGGATCTGCTGGCGCGCGGCCTGTCCGGCGCCGTTCTCTTCGACCCCGAGAACATGTTCTGGCTCACCGGCTACCAGACGATCGGCTACTTCACGTTTCAGGCGATGTTCGTGCCGATCTCCGGCAAGCCGGTGATGATCACCCGCGTCGTCAACCGCGACATGGCGCTGGCGCTGCCCACGATCGCCGATGCGGTGGCGATCTTCGACACGCAGGATCACATCGACGTGCTGGCCGCGACCCTGCGGTCCCGCCAGTCGACGGGCCGCATCGGGCTGGAGACCACCAGCCGCTATCTCAATGTCCACGACCACGTCCGGCTGGGCGAGCACATGGGCGCGCGTCTCGTCCCCTGGACCGGGGTGATCGAGGGCCGGCGCATGGTGAAGAGCGCGGCGGAGCTCGAGCGGATGCGCCATGCGGCGCGCGCGGTCGAGGCGGGGATGGCCGAGGCGCTTGCCACCGTCGCGCCGGGCCGGACCGACAACGATCTCGCCGCCGCGCTCTATCGCGGCTCCATCGCCGCGGGCAGCGAATACATCGGCCACCCGCCGATGGTGGTGTCCGGCCCGCGCAGCGAACTGTGTTTCGCGCTCTGGAAGCGCAACACCATCCGCAAGGGCGACGTCGTGCTGCTCGAGGGCGCGGGCTGCGTCGACCGCTATCACGCGATGATGGCGCGCTCGGCCGTGGTCGGGCGACCGAGCGACGAGCACAAGGCGACGGCGGAGGCTCTGATCGAGATCCTGGAAACCGCCACGCAGGCCATTCGCCCCGGCGTCACGGCGGGCGAGGTCGACCTGGCGGTCCGTGCCAGGGTCGAGAAGCGCGGGCTCGGGCGCTACTTCAAGAGCCGCACCGCCTATGGCATCGGCATCGGCTTTCCGCCCAACTGGGCCGAGGGACACATCTATTCGATCCGGCCGGACGATCCGCTGGAGCTTCTGCCCGACATGACGTTTCACATCATCCCGACGATGTTCCGCGAAGGCTTCGGCATGGCCATCAGCGACAGCGTGCGGGTGACGGAAACCGGATGCGAGGTGCTGACGCACCATCCGCGCGACTTGCTGATCGTCGACTGACTTCAACCTGGGAGGAACATCATGAAACGCTTTGCCCTTGGCGTGGCCGCGGCCGCGATGCTGGCCGCCGGCGCCGCGCGCGCGGAGACCTGGGACATGCCGGTCGCCTATTCGGCCGGCAACCACATCTCGCAGTCCTATCTCGCCTTCGCGCAGGAGGTGACCGAAAACTCCGACGGCGCGCTTGAGATCGTCGTGCACACCGCGGGGTCGCTGTATGCCGGGGCCGAGATCCTGCGCGCGGTGCGCTCCGGGCAGGTGCCCATCGGCGGGCGCTACATGGGCGCGCATGCCAATGAGGATCCGATCTTCGGCCTCGATACGGTGCCCTTCCTGGCCACCGACATGGAGCAGGCCTGGAAGCTCTACGAAGCCTCGCGCCCGGCGATCGAGGCGGCGCTGGAAGAGCGCGGCATGAAGCTGCTCTACATGGCGCCCTGGCCGGCGCAGGGGCTGTTCTCCAAACCCGAGGTCAACTCCCTGGAGGACATGGCGGGGGTGAAATTCCGCGCCTATGACGCGCCCACCTCGCGTCTCGCCGGCCTGATGGGGGCCGTGCCGACCACCACCGAGGCATCCGAGATCAGCCAGGCGTTCTCCACCGGCGTCGCGGAGGCGATGATCGGCTCGGGCGCCATCGGCGTGTTTCAGAAGCTGTGGGACTACGTCGATCACTTCTACACCGTGAACGCCTGGATCCCGAAAAGCGCGGTCGTGGTGAACAGGGACGCCTTCGACGCCCTTGACGAGGAAACCCGCGCCGTTGTCCTGCGCGCGGCGGAAAAGGCCGAGGCCGACGTCTGGGCAAATGTGGAAGAGGTCGCGCGGGGGTACAACGAGACGCTCGCCGAGAACGGCATGAAGGTGCTTGCGCCCTCCCAGGCCCTGGCCGACGGCTTCGCCGCCATCGGCCGGACCATGTCCGAGGAATGGGTCGAGAACGCCGGAGAGCGGGGCGCCGAAGTGCTCCGCGTCTATCGGGCGAAGTGAGACCCGCGTCTCCGGTCGCGGCCGGCCGGAGACGCTCCCCTTGAAGGCAGGACAGCGACATGCAACCGGTACTTCTCTTCCTGGATCGGACACTGACGCGGTTTTACCGGCTTTGCGGAATGCTTGGCGCGTGTTTCATCGTCGTCATCGTCGGGGTCGTCATCCTGCGGATCCTGTCCCGCCTCATGGGATTCTACGTTCCGGGGCTGGCGGAATACGCCGGGTACAGTCTCGCCATCGCCGGCTCGCTCGGGCTTGCCTACACCTTCGGCGAGCGCGGCCACATCCGGGTCGAACTGCTGATCGAGACGCTGGAGCGGAAGGCCCGCTTCCGTCTGGAAGTCTTCGTGCTGACGATGGCCTGCGGCATCGCTTCCTATGCGGCGTGGTACACCGCCCGGCTCGCCTATGTGTCCTGGCTCTACGAGGATCACTCCTCGAAGTCCGACGCGATGCCGCTCGCCATTCCGCAAGCCCCCTTCGCCCTTGGCTTCGTCCTCTTCGCCGTCTGCCTGATCCACACGCTGGTCCGCGTTCTGCTGACCGGGCGCCTGGGCGGGCTGGAGCGAAAGTCCGACGACGCGCACTGAGGAGCAGGACGATGTTCGAGATTGCACTCTCCGCCTTGCTGATCCTGTCGCTTCTGATCTTTCTCGGGTCCGGGCTGTGGATCGGCCTGTCGCTGCTGGGCGTCGGCCTGCTGGCCATGGCGGGTTTCACCTCCCGTCCCGTCGGCGACGCGATGGCGACGACGGTCTGGGCCCATACCTCGCTGTGGGGGCTGGCCTCTCTGCCGGTCTTCATCTGGATGGGCGAGATCCTGTTTCGCACGCGCTTGTCGGCGAGCCTGTTCAACGGCCTGTCGCCGCTGATGCGCCGGATGCCCGGCGGTCTGCTGCACGTCAACATCATGGGCTGCGCCACCTTCGCCTCGATTTCCGGCTCCTCCGCGGCAACGCTTGCCACCATCGGCAAGGTGACGGTGCCGGAACTGCGCAAGCGCAAGTACCCCGACAGGATGGCCTATGGCACGCTGGCGGGCGCGGGCACGCTGGGGCTCCTGATCCCGCCGTCGATCACCATGATCGTCTATGGCGTCACCGTGCAGGAAAGCATCGGCCGTCTCTTCATCGCCGGCATTCTGCCCGGTCTGATGCTGGCGGGGCTTTTCATCGGCTACATCATGATCTGGGGCATGGTGACGGAGGAGGGGCGCCGGCATCGCGAGGAGCCCGCCTCCTGGCGCGAGAAGCTTCAGGGCCTGCGCGAACTCGCGCCCGTCGCCGGGCTCGTGGTGGCGGTGATCGGCTCGATCTACACCGGGATCGCCTCGCCCACCGAGGCCGCGGTGCTGGGCGTGGTCGGGGCGCTCGCGATCTCCGCGCTGCAGGGCGCGCTCACCTGGGAGAGCTTCCGCGACAGTCTGCTGGGCGCCACGCGCACCACGTCGATGATCATGCTCCTTCTCGCCGGCTCCGCCTTTCTGACGCTCGCCATGGGCTTCACCGGCCTGCCGCGTGCCCTGGCGGACTGGATCGGGGGCATGGACCTGCGCCCCTGGATGCTGATCGCGGTGCTGACCGTGTTCTACATCATTCTCGGCATGTTCCTGGACGGGATTTCCTCGATCGTCCTGACCATGGCCGTCATCGAGCCGCTGGTGCGCGCCGCCGGGATCGACATGATCTGGTTCGGGATCTTCGTGGTGCTCGTCGGGGAAATGGCGATGATCACCCCGCCCGTCGGCTTCAACCTCTTCCTGGTGCAGAGCATGACGGGTCGCGACATCGGGTTCATCGCCCGCGCGGCCGTTCCCATGTTTCTGCTGATGGTGGTGGCCGTCGTCCTGCTGACCGCCTTTCCGCAGATCGCGCTCTGGCTTCCCGACGTCATGACGCAGCGCAACTGAGGAGACACTCATGTACAGATCCGTCCTCGTTCCCCTCGACATTCACGACAGCGACGGTTGCCTGCGCATCGTGCGCCACGCGGAATGCTCGGTCCTGGTGGTGCGCTCATGAGGTTCGCGCCCGAATTCGACGCCGGCCCCCATCCGCGTGCCCAGATCGGGTTCCTGGCGGTCGCCAATGCCGATCTCATCGAACGCGACATGTTCGCCATGTGTCCGATGGGAGTGGGGCTGCATTTCACCCGCGTGCCGATGGGAACGGCCTGCACGCTCGCCAATCTGGCGGCGATGGAGGGGGACTTGCAGGCGGCGCTCGCCACCTTGATGCCCGCGCGCGACGACACGGACGTGATCACCTTCAACTGCACGTCGGCGAGCTTCGTGATCGGGGACACCAAGGTGCGCGATATCATCCAGGCACAGCGCCCCGCGGTCGCGGCCACCACGATGGTCACCAGCGTCGTGTCGGCGCTGCGCGCGCTCGGCGTGCGTCGGATCGCGATGGGCACGGCCTACACCCCTGATATCAACCTCATGGAGCGTGCGTTCCTGGAGGCGCGCGGCATCGACTGCGTGTCGATGGAAGGGCTGGACCTGCTGACCGACCGGCAGATGAACCGGGTCTCGCCCGCCAGTCTGCTGGCGTTCGCCGCGCACGTGGACCGGCCCGAGGCCGAGGCGGTGTTTCTCAGTTGCGGCGCCCTGCGCAGCGTGGAAATCCTTCAGGAGGCCGAGGCGCGGCTCGGCAAGCCCGTCATCTGCTCCAATCAGGCGAGCCTTTGGGAGTGTCTGCGGCTTGCGGGCGTCGGGGACAGGATCGCGGGCTTCGGGACATTGCTGCGCGACCTCTGAGCGCGGGCCGAGCGGACGCGCCGGCCGGTCGGCGTCACGAGACGAGAACCGGACCGAGACGAAAACTGGACACGGGGTGACCATGCTTGCGCTGTTTGTCTTCATGTTGGCGATCGGCGCCTTCGCCGGTGTCATGGCCGGGCTGCTGGGCGTTGGCGGCGGCATCGTGCTGGTGCCGGCCTTCTTCTATCTGTTCACCAGCCTCGGCTATGGCGGCGATCAGGTGATGCAATTGTGCCTGGGCACGTCGCTGGCGACCATCGTCGTCACCTCGCTCCGCTCCCTGCAGGCGCACAATCGCAAGGGGGCCGTCGACTGGGAGATCCTCAGGGGCTGGGGCTGGGGGATCGCGCTCGGCGCCGTCATCGGCGGTTTTGCCGCCTCCGCCCTGCGCTCGGAGGTTCTGCAGGCCGTCTTCGGATTTCTCGGCATTCTCGTCGGCTGGTATCTCGCCTTCGGCAAGTCGGGGTGGCGGATCGCCGAGGCGCTTCCCAAGGGGGGCTTGCGCGCGGTGCTGTCGTCGGTTCTGGGCTTTCTTTCGGTGTTGATGGGGATCGGCGGCGGCAGCCTCGGGGTTCCCCTGATGAGCCTGCACAATGTGGCCATCCACCGGGCGGTTGCCACGGCCGCCGGTTTCGGTCTGGCGATCTCCATTCCCGCGCTGCCCGGCTTCCTGAGCGTCGACATTCCCGCCGACGTGCGTCCGCCGCTGACGCTCGGGGCGATCAATCTTCCCGCCTTTGCCCTTGTCATCGCCATGACCCTGATCACCACGCCCTACGGCGCGCGGCTGGCGCATGCGATGGACCCCAAGCCGCTGAAGCGCGTCTTTGCCGTGTTCCTGACCCTGGTGGCCCTGAACATGCTGCGAAAGGCCTTCGGCTTCTGAGATCTGGAGAAACGCCAATGAACACCTCCGCGAAATCGCCGGCGCCCTCGCATCTTGCCTATGTTCCCTTCGTCAGTGTCGAGAACATGATGAAGCTGGTGCATCGCATCGGCATCGAAGAGATGCTGCGGGATCTGACGGACTGGATCGAGGAAGACTTCCGCAAGTGGCCGCAGTTCGACAAGACACCGCGCGTCGCGTCGCATTCCGGGGTCGGCGTGATCGAGCTGATGCCGACGTCGGACGGCGAGATGTACGGCTTCAAGTATGTCAACGGTCATCCCAAGAACACCAGCGAGGGCCTGCAGACGGTGACGGCCTTCGGCCTTCTCGCGGAGGTCTCGACCGGCTACCCGGTGCTCCTGAGCGAAATGACCGTCCTGACCGCGTTGCGCACGGCCGCGACCTCGGCCATGGTGGCGCGGCATCTCGCGCCCGGGCGGGCGCGCACCATGGCGATGATCGGCAATGGCGCGCAGTCGGAGTTTCAGGCGATGGCAATGCGCGCGGTCTGCGGCATCGACCGTCTTCGCCTCTTCGACAAGGACAGCCGCGCCACGGAAAAGCTGATGCGCAATCTGGCGGGTCAGGGCTTTCACCTGACCGCCTGCGCCGCGCCGGAAGAGGCCATCGAGGGCGCCGAGATCATCACCACCTGCACCGCCGACAAGCAATATGCCACCATCCTGACCGACAACATGGTCGGCGCCGGGGTGCACATCAACGCCATCGGCGGCGACTGCCCCGGCAAGACGGAATTGCACAAGGATATCCTGACGCGCTCGGACGTCTTCGTGGAGTATCCGCCGCAGACGCGCATCGAGGGCGAGATCCAGCAGATGCCGGAGGACTTTCCGGTCACGGAAATCTGGGAGGTGATCACCGGCGCGCGGCCCGGCCGCACGGACGAACGCCAGATCACGCTGTTCGACGGCGTGGGCTTTGCCATCGAGGATTTCTCCGCCCTGCGCTACGTGCGGGCGAAGGTCGAGGAAAGGGGACTGTGCGACCGGCTCGACATGATCGCGGATCCGGACGATCCGCGCGACCTCTTCGGCATGCTGCAGCGCGCGCGTCCCTGACGCGGCCGGCGCCGGCGCTTCAACAGTTGAACCAGGCGCGCCGAACAGCCCATTCGGTAGCGTGCGCGGATGTCGGGGGCGTTCAGACCGGCGGGTTGACGTCGTTTGCCGGCGGGACCCTCCGGAAGCGCATCATGCCCTTATCGGCGGGAACATCCGACAAGATGCCGACCCGTGCGAGGCGTCATGACTGCCTCCTGCGGGGTCTTGCAAGTCCCTCAACCCGCGTCGGGATCGAGATCGGGTGCGTGGCTTTGGAGACGCCGATGAAACTGGTCGGCCTCGGGCACTTCACGACGAATGGTGCAGCTAGCTACGTCGCGTGGTGTGCGCCGATCCGGTCATCTGGTCAAAAGCCGCGGCCAGTTTCTCCATGCCTTTCCTGATTTCCGGCTCTTCGGACGAGGCAAATCCAAGGAACAGGCCATTTGTCTTTTTCTGGCCGATATAGAAGCGCGAAAGCGTCGGGGCCACGACGCCTTTGTCGCGTGCCGCGGCCGAAAGGGCGACATCCGACAGATCTTCGTTCAGATAGACCGTCTGCTGCATTCCCGTACTCGTCGGCGTGTAGGTGACGGCGCCTCCGATCTGGCGCTCGATCTCCCTGAGGAAGGCGTTGCGACGCGCGAGATAGGCCTTCTTCATCTGCCGGACATGCTCGGAGAACCGGCCGTCGTCGATGAACTCGGCCAGGGCAAACTGGACCACCTTGCTGGCCGCCTGACCCGTGTGGTGCAGGGCGTTGGTGATGGCGGCGCACAGTTGCGGCGGAGCGACGAGGTATCCAACCCTGATCCCGGGCAACATGGTCTTGGAAAAGGTGCCCATATAGACCACCGAACGTCCCCGATCGAGGCTCCAGAGCGTGGAGATCGACGGACCCGCATAGCGGAATTCACTGTCGTAATCGTCTTCAATTATCAGGGCGCCGGAGCGCCGCGCCACATCGAGGAGCTTCAGACGCCGGACGAGCGAGAGCAGCACGCCTTTCGGACACTGGTGCGAGGGGCTTGTATAAATCAGCTTCGGCGCGGGGGCGAGGTCGTCAGGAGGGTGAAGGCCCTGACTGTCGACCTCTATCGGCCGAAGGGCCAGACCCGCGCCGCGAAAGGCACCGCGCGCGCCGAGATAGCCCGGCTCTTCGATCCAGGCCGTGTCGCCGATGTCGGTGGTGACCCGCGCGAGCAGATCGAGAGCGGCCTGCGCTCCGTTCAGGACCACGATCTGATCCGTCTCCGGGCGGAACCCGCGGGTTGTCGCCAGATGGTCGGCAATGGAGCGCTTGAGTTCCTCGGTCCCGGCGATTTCGCCGTAGTCGAACCGCCTGATGGCGGAGCGTCGGGCGGCGCGGTTGATGTAGCGGGCCCAAAGCTCGTGAGGGAAGAGGTCCAGCGCCGGCAGTCCGGCGGCGAACGACCTGTCCTTGTACTGCGGAAGATAGCGCGGACTGTCGCTCAGGCTCTCTCCGCGGCGCGAGAGCCGGATGCGTGAAAGGGACGGTTCGTCGATGACTTCGGTGCTGGCGCGGATCTCCCGCAGCGCCGGCAAGTCGGCGACCTTCGTGCCCGCGCCCTGCACCGAAACCAGATACTGCTCCACGCAGAGATGCTCGTAGGCCGCGGTGACCGTGTTGCGCGACAGGTTCAGTTGTTCGGCGAGCTTGCGCGTCGAGGGAAGATCGGTGCCCGGCAACAAGGTGCCGTCGAGAATGGCCTCGCGGATGCCGTCGAAGAGCTGGGTCGCGAGCGTACGCTTGCTGTTGCGATCCAGGTCAAGGAATTCGAACAGCCCGACAAACCGCGCCACGGCACTCCCCCTTGTCCTCTTGTCGTATCGCCTTGCCGCACGGCGCGTGGGCAGAGGATCCCGCTTGCGAGCGAACGGACGCCAAGTGGCCCTTTTACTAAAAGATAATTGGCTCTGTTTCCAGAACCATTTGGCCGGTAGCTCTCGGTTTCCTTGTGAGAAACCGAAAGGCGAGAAAATTGGCGACATCGGCGCGACACGGATTGGATCTCGTTCACCAGTTCTCGGACCTTCTGGCGCATCGACGCGGCGAAACGACCACGATCGTCCGGGGGGAGGGCGTTCATGTCTTCGATGCCGAGGGCAACCGCTACATCGATGCGATGTCGGGGTCGTCCTGCGCCAGTCTGGGATTCAGCGACGACCGTCTTGTCCAGGCGATGACGGAACAGGCCGGAAAACTGCCGTATTACCACCTGTTCGCGCAGAAATCCCATGAGCCCGCGGAGCGCCTCGCGCGGCAGCTCAGCGCGATGGCGCCCGAGCATCTGAACCACGTGCTCTTCGCAAATTCCGGTTCCGAGGCGAATGACGCCGCGATCAGGATCGTCCGCGCCGTCAATATCAGCCGCGGACGGCCCGAAAAGCGGCGGGTGATTGCGCGGCACGCCGGCTATCACGGCTCGACGACGCTCAGCGCGTCTGTGACCGGGCAGGCCCACATGCGTTTCGGGTCGCGCGGCGTGTCCCCCGATGTCTGCTTCGTTCCGGAGGTCTGCTACTACCGCCACGGCCACGACGGCGAGAGCGAAGAGGCCTATGCGGCCCGATCCGCGGCGGAGCTGGAGGCGGCGATCCTTGCGGCCGGGCCCGATACCGTGGCGGCATTCATCGCCGAGCCGGTGATGGCGTCGGCGGGCTGCCTCCTTCCTCCGAAGGGGTATTTTCAGTTCGTCGACGAGGTGCTTCGGCGCCATGATGTCGCTCTGATCGCCGACGAGGTGGTGTGCGGGCTCGGTCGCCTGGATTCGCCTTTCGGCTCGACCAGATACGGTCTTCGTCCGGACCTGATGACGCTCGCCAAGCCGCTGACCGGGGGCTACTTCCCGCTGTCCGCGGTGCTGATGACGGACGAGATCTACGATGCGGTGACGCTTGAAAGCGCAAAATCCGGGTTGCTGGGACATGGATTGACCTATGGCGGTCATCCGGTCGGCTGCGCGGTCGCCGGCGCGGCGCTGGAGATCTATGCGCGAGCGGAATTCCGGAGAAACCTGCACGCAACGATCGCGGCATTCGAACGACATCTGGCCGCGATCGCCGATTCCCCGATCGTTGGCGAGACGCGGAATGCCGGCCTGCTCGGCGCGCTCGAGATCGTGGCCGACAAGACGACGCGCCAGCGCTTCGATGCGGTGGAAAACGTCACGCTGAAGATCGGCCGCGCGCTCCAGAAAAACGGAGTCATCACCCGCTGGACGCGCGAGACCGTCAACCTGTGCCCGCCGCTCGTTATCTCCGAGGATGAACTGGAGGTGCTGTTCGGCGCTCTGCGCGCATCGCTTGACCAGGTCGCCGCCGAAGTCGCGCGCAAGGCGGGGGAGGGCTCAGCCTCCTTCGCATGAAGTGGCCCACCCAAAATCAGAAAAATGGCCCTGCTCCAGGGGCAAATCGGGATCGGAGGCTTTGCTCGGCAACCGGGAGGCCCGCGCGACCGCCGGGACATCGAAACAAGGAAAATCCATGAACGACGGAACCGATAGCGAGATCGTGCGGGAGGACGACGATTTCATTCGTTTTCAGGCTGTGAAGAAGAGCTACCCCGGCGGGGTCGATGTCATTGCCAATCTCGACCTTTCCGTCAGGAAGGGGGAGTTCATGACGCTTCTGGGGCCGTCTGGCTCGGGAAAATCGACCCTTTTGATGATGCTGGCGGGTTTCGAAAAGCCGACGGCCGGCACGATCGCGGTGGGCGGCCGGGATTTCACCCATATCCCCCCGAACAAGCGCAACATCGGCGTGGTCTTCCAGGATTATGCCCTGTTTCCGCACATGACGGTTGCCGAAAACGTGGGATACGCGCTCCGCGCCCGCCGGGTTCCGCGCGACCGGCAGGTCGAGAAGGTGAAGGCGGCGCTGTCTCTGGTCAGGCTGGAGGGGTTTGGACATCGCCGGCCCTCCGAGCTTTCCGGAGGTCAGCGCCAGCGGGTCGCCCTGGCGCGGGCTCTGGTCTTCGATCCCGACCTCGTTCTGATGGATGAACCGCTGAGCGCGCTCGACAGGCAGCTGCGCGACCACATGCAGATCGAGCTCAAGCGGCTGCACGAGAAGTTGGGCCTCACGGTGCTGTTCGTCACCCACGATCAGGCCGAAGCGCTGACCATGTCGGACCGCATCGTCGTTCTCAACGGCGGTGCGATCGAGCAGGTCGGCACGCCCGAGGACGTTTATCACCGCTCCGGCAGCTTCTTCGTCGCGACGTTTATCGGAGAGACGAACGTCATCGAGGGAACGCTCGATGCGGTTGCGGAAGGCAGGGGCGAGGTTCGCCTGCCCGATGGTGTCCGGCTGACATGTCAGGTGAGCGACGGGATGGTTCCGTGGCAGGCGGTCAAGCTTCTTGTCCGTCCCGAGCATGTCCGCGTCGAGACCCGGCAGGGGGGCGCCGAAACAGCTCGTTCCGACATGCTGCCCGGGCGCGTCGAGGAGCGGATTTTCTACGGCGATCACCTTCGCCTGACCATTGCCACGAGCGGCGGCGGCTCGCTGGTGGCGAAGATCGAGCAGCACGCACCCGACCGGAAATACGAGATCGGCGCCGAGGTCGCGGTCCGGTTTCTGCCCGATTACCTGCGGGCCTACCCGCATGACGAGGCCGCAAACTGAAAACTCGGAAAAAATCAAACCGACTGGAGGGAAGAATGAAGAATATTCTGAAACAGACGATTGGCGGGGCCGCGGCCCTGTTCGCAGCATGCGGTGGTGGCATCGGCGCCGCGTCCGCGCAGGAGAGCCTGACGATCGTCTCCTGGGGCGGGGTCGTTTCCGAGGCGCACAGGAACGCCTTCTGGGATCCGTTCACGCAAGAGAGCGGCATCAAGATCCTGGACGACTCCTTCAACGGCGAACTGAGCAACATCCGCGCGCAGGTCGAAAGCGGCACCATCCTCTGGGATATCGCCGAGCCGGAGTTCGCGGAAGCGGCGCTGGGCTGCGAGGAGGGGCTTTTCGAGCCGCTCGACACGACCGTCATCGACCTTGACGACATCCCGGCGGCACATGTCACGCGCTGTTCGGTGACGTCCCTTCTCGCCTCGACCGTGCTTGCCTACAATGCGGCCGAATTCGAGGGCGAGGCACCCCGAAGCTGGGCGGATTTCTGGGACGTCGAGCGGTTTCCCGGACGTCGCGGGCTCAATTTCTCGGTGACCGACACGCTCATCGTCGCGCTCCTCGCCGATGGCGTCGCGGTGGGCGAGGTCTACGAGGTTCTGGGGACGAAGGAGGGGCAGGACCGCGCCTTCGCGAAACTCGACGAGCTGCGCGATCACATCGTCTGGTGGCGCTCGGGCACAGAGCAGATCCAGGGTCTGCTGTCGGGCGAATACGCGATGGCCTCGGCCTGGAACGGTCGTGTGGCAAGCGCGACCAAGTCCGAGGGCGCGGATCTCGGCATGGCCTGGGAAGCCGGCCACATCCTGACCGGAAACCAGTGGGTGGTCCTCAAGGGGAGCAGGCACACGGCGGCGGCGATGGAGTTCCTCGCCTTCGCGCTGCGCCCCGAGCACCAGGCCGAGTTCATGAAGGGCATCGACTACGGCGTCATCAGCCGCAAGGCGCATGAGCTGATCTCGCCGGAACGGCTGGCGGTCATGCCGGGAAACCCCGCCTTTGAAGACGATGCGGTGCCGCCGAACGCCAACTTCTGGCTCAACAACTTCGACACGCTCAACGAGCGGTTCCTGGCCTGGGCGTCGAAATGAGCTTTCTGTCTCCCGGGCGTATCCTGCGCCCGGGAGACAGTGGTCCTCAGACCTTAACCGCAATCGGAACGGTCCGGATGTTTCCCAAAAACGCGCATATCGCGCTTCCCCTGATGCCCGCGCTGTTGTTCGTCGTCTGCGCGTTCCTTCTGCCCATCCTGTGGTTTCTCTCCCAGGCCGCCAACGGCCGTCCGGTCGTCTCCGTCATTCCCGCAACGGCCGAGGCGATCGCCGGCTGGGACGGGGTGGGCCTTCCGCAAGACGATGTCTTCGAGGCGCTGGTCCGGGATTTGACAGAGGCCGAGGCGGCGGACGTCGCTTCGCTCGCCCGGGAACTCAATTTCAGGCAAGCGGGCAACAGGCGCCTCATCCTGCAAGCCGCGAGAGACCTGGAGGCCGATCCGGGGGGCGACGCGCGCGCGCGGCTTGAAGCGATCAACGGCGCATGGGCAAATCCGGAAATCTGGCGGGTGATCCGGCAGAGCGCGCAAACGGTCACGACCTATAACATCCTCGAATCCCTCGACCTCGAAGCGGGGCCGGACGGCGGCGTCTCCGTCAAACCCGTCGACGACCGGCTGTTCCTGGGCGTCTATGCCCGGACCTTCACGATCTCGCTGACGGTCACCGTGATCTGCGTTCTGCTCGGCTATCCCCTGGCCTATGCCGTGGCCAACGCGCCGGCCCGGACGGCGGCCATCCTGATGCTGTTGGTGCTTCTGCCCTTCTGGACGTCGCTTCTGGTGCGCACGCTCGCGTGGATGGTGATCTTTCAGCGGCAGGGCATTCTCAACGGCGTTCTGATCGATGCGGGCCTGATATCGGACGGGCTGCAATTCCTGCGCACGCGCTTCGCGGTGATCGTGTCGATGACCCACATCATGCTTCCCTTCGTCGTGCTGCCGCTCATCAGCGTGATGAAGAAGATTCCGCCCAACTACATGAACGCCGCCGAGTCCCTCGGCGCCGGCCGAATACGGGCATTGGCCAGCGTCTACCTGCCGCTGACCCTGCCGGGTCTCAGTGCCGGGGTCGTTCTGGTGATGACGCTGTCTCTCGGCTTCTATGTGACGCCGATGCTGCTGGGCGGCGGCGGCGACCAGATGATCAGCAATCTGATCGCCACCTTCGTCAATCGCAGCCTCAACTGGGGTCTCGCCGCGGCGCTCGGGCTTTGGTTGATCGTGTTCGCGCTGGCTTTCATCGCTGTCGTGGGCGGCACCCTGTCCCGCAAGAAATGGGCGGTTTCCCAATGAGCCACCTGTCGAAGATCCTGTACCGCGCCTTCGTGGCGGCCACGCTTTTCTTCCTGGTGGCGCCGGTGATCGCGATCATTCCGATGTCGTTTTCCTCCGGCGAGTTCTTCATTTACCCGCTGCCCGGTTTTTCTCTGGGATGGTATGGCGAGATCCTGAGCGACGCCCGCTGGCAGCGCGCCTTCGCCAACTCGCTCGCGATCGGCGTCGGCAGTGCCGCCATCGCCACGGTGCTGGGGACGCTGGCCGCGCTGAGCCTGGTGCATATGCGCTCGCTCTTCTCCCGCATCGCCTTCGGGCTTCTGCTGCTGCCGATGCTGGTGCCGGTGGTCATTGTCTCGGTCTCGCTGTTCTTCTTCTACAGCAGGCTTGGGCTTGTCGGCACGCGGACCGGGCTGATCCTCGGGCATGCCACGCTGGGGCTTCCCTTTGTCGTCGTCACCGTTCTCGCGACCCTGCGAAACTACAATTTCACCCTCGACCGTGCCGCGCTCAGCCTCGGTGCCGGTCGTCTGCGCACCTTTTTCACGGTCACCCTGCCGCTGATCGCGCCGGGCGTTCTGTCCGGCGCCGTCTTCGCCTTCGCCGTATCGCTCGACGAGGTGGTGGTGACACTGTTCCTGGCCTCGCCGGAACACACCACGCTCCCGCGCGAGATCTTCAGCGGCATCCGTGAATCGATCAGTCCCGCCGTGGTCGCCGCGGCGACCGTCACGATCGGGCTCTCGTGCGGCCTGCTCGGCCTGCTCGCCTTCATTCGGCACGCCTTCGCGCGCGCCACCTAGTAGCCGGAAGTGTTCCAACCGACTGGAGAAATCCCTTGAACATCGAACCGCACAGCGATCGCGACACCCATGCAGACGACGGGGCGTTCTATATCGGTGGGGCATGGCAGACGCCGCAGTCAGGCGAGATGCGCGCCAATATCGATCCGGCAACGGAAAAGGTCATCAATCACGTCGCTTGCGGTTCCGCTGCCGACGTCGACCGTGCGGTTGCGACCGCCCGTCGGGCGTTTCCGGACTGGGCGGCCACCGGGCGCAAACAGCGTCTCGATCTCCTCAACAGGGTGATCGAGGGATACGCCGCACGAGAAACCGAACTGGCCGCCGCCATCTCGCTGGAACTCGGCGCGCCGATCGATCTTGCACGGCGCGCTCAGGTCGCCGGCGGGCTGGCAAACATGCGCGCCTATGCGGCGGCTCTTTCAGGTATGGAATTCTGCACACCCTCTGTTGCAGGCAGCAATACGGACATCCTTTTCAAGGAGCCGGTCGGCGTTTGTGCGCTCATCACGCCGTGGAACTGGCCGATGAACCAGGTCACGCTGAAGGTCGGAGCGGCACTCGCCGCCGGGGCGACGATGGTTCTCAAACCCTCCGAGCACCTGCCGGTGACCCATCGCATCTTCGCCGAAATCCTCCACGAGGCCGGCGTGCCGGCCGGGGTCTTCAACATGGTGAATGGAACGGGCGAGGGGGTCGGCGCGCCTCTCGTGGCCCATGAGGAGGTCGACCTGGTGTCGTTTACGGGGTCGACGCGCGCCGGCCTCGGCGTTGCGGCCGCGGCGTCGCGCGCGCTGAAGCGAATGACGTTGGAACTGGGCGGCAACAATCCGGCAATCGTATTGAAGGATGCGGACCTGGAACCTGCCATCCGTTTCCTCGTCGGGCAGGGCATGCGCAATTCGGGCCAGTCGTGCAACGCGCCCTCGCGGATATTGGTCGATGAAGGCCTCTACGGGCGCGCCGTCGAGATCGCGGCACGTCTCGCCAAGGAAACCGTCGTCGGTTCGCCCCGGCAGCCGGGAGGCCATATCGGCCCCGTCGCTTCGGCGCTGCAGTACAGCCGCGTGCAGGACTTCATCACCCGATCGGTCGCCGCCGGAGGGCGCGTTGTCGCGGGTGGACCGGGCCGACCCGAGGGGCTGGATACCGGATACTTCGTCCGGCCGACGATCTTCGCCGATGCGGATGACAGGCTGCCCGCCTATGCCGAAGAGGTTTTCGGTCCCGTAATGTGCCTGCGCGCCTTCCGTGACGAGGACGAGGCCATCGCGCTCGCCAACGATACCGAATACGGGCTGGCCGCCTATGTGCATGGCGGTTCCGCCGAGCGTATGCGCCACGTCACCACCCGGCTGCAGTCGGGCATGGTGCATGTCAACGGGCATCTGAGAGCCCCGGGCACGCCATTCGGCGGCTACAAGCTGTCCGGCGTGGGGCGCGAGGGCGGTATCTGGGGTATCGAGGAGTTTCTCGAGCTGAAGTCGGTATCGGGCTGGCCGGCCATGGTCGGTTGACGGTGGCAGAGCTGAAGGCCGTGTCGCCAGAAGCGAGTCGCGACGGGGCGTCGGTGTGACTTTGGTGTGACTCAGGATAGCTTCCGGAGAGGCGGTTCTCCTGGCGCGAGAGCCGAGGTCGGACACGAACCGGGCGCTTTTCGGGCCGTTCACCGTGGCGATCCGCCGACCGAACGGGCGAAAGCCGGGGGGCCGTCGCCGCGTGCCGGACGGCGTGTTCCGGGGCGCCCGCACCGGGTCGCCCGCACTGGATCGCCCCCAATGGATTCAAATGGTTGCTCGTGGTAGAACGTGGCTCGAAACGGCCGTTGTGCAGCGTTCTCCTGCGTGGTGCAGTTGGAAAAATAGTGAAAAATCAGTACCTTAAAGGTGAAAAAGTCCTCGCCGTCGCCCCGATGATGGAGTGGACGGATCGCTATTGTCGCGCCTTCCATCGCGGGCTCAGCCGGCATGCGCTGCTCTACACCGAGATGGTGGCTTCGGCGGCCGTGGTGCATGGCGACCGTGATCGGCTGCTCGGCTTTCGCGATCTGGAGCATCCGCTCGCCTGTCAGCTCGGCGGCTCGGACCCGGTGGAACTCGCCGAGGCCGCGCGCATCGTCGAGGCCTATGGCTACGACGAGGTCAATCTCAACGTCGGCTGCCCGAGCGACCGGGTGCAGTCGGGCCGTTTCGGCGCCTGCCTGATGCGCGAGCCGGAGCTCGTGGGCGCCTGCGTCGCGGCGATGAAACGGGCGGTCGCCATTCCCGTCACGGTGAAATGCCGCATCGGGGTGGACGATCAGGATCCGGGCCCGGCGCTCGATGCGCTGGCGGATGCCGTGGTCGCCAAAGGTGTAGACGCGCTGTGGGTGCACGCCCGCAAGGCCTGGCTCAAGGGCCTGTCGCCCAAGGAAAACCGGGACGTGCCGCCGCTCGACTACGACCGCGTCTATCGGCTCAAGGCCCGCCTGCCGGAGCTTTTCGTCGGCATCAACGGCGGCATCGCGACGCTGGACGAAGCGCAAGACCATCTGACGCGGGTCGACGGCGTGATGATCGGCCGGGCCGCCTATCACGATCCCTGGATTCTCGCGCGCGTCGACAGCCGCTTTCATGGCGCGATGGATCCGGTCGCGGACCGGCTCGCGGCGCTGGAGCGCTTCCGGCCCTTTCTGGAAGAGGAACTCGCGGCCGGCGCGCGGCTCAATCAGATCGTCCGCCATATCCTCGGGCTCTTCCACGGCGTGCCCGGCGCGCGCGCCTGGCGCCGGCGGTTGACCGTCGATGCGGTGAAGCCGGGCGCGGGCATCGAGGTGCTCGACGCCGCGCTCGCGGAAATTTGCGGAAGCGCCGGACTGGACAAACGCGAGCGGCTGGGTCAGGAAACGATCCTACAAAACGCGGGCGCGTGAGCGGCCCGCGCTCCTTCCCAGTCGCTTTCCTGCACAGTCCCGGGGGCTTTCAATGGATTTTGCGTCGATCAACGGCGAAATCATCGGACTCGTTCTGGCGCTGATCGCCTCCGGCGCCGTGGCCGGGCTGCTGGCCGGCGTGTTCGGCATCGGCGGCGGCGCCGTTCTGGTGCCGGTGCTCTTCGAGTTCCTGACCTGGCTTGGCGTGGACGAGTCGGTGCGCATGCACGTCTCCGTCGCGACCTCGCTCGGCATCATCGTTCCGACCTCGATCCGCTCGTTCCTGTCGCACAAGAAGCGCGGCGCGGCCGATCTCGAACTGCTGAAGAGCTGGCTCATTCCGGTGCCCGCCGGCGTGGTCGCGGCGAGCCTCGTCGCGGCCTATGTCTCGGGCGACGGGCTGAAGGCGATCTTCGCCGGCATCGCGGTCATCGTCGGCCTGCGCATGCTGTTCAACCGCGAAAGCTGGCGGCTCGGCACCGACATTCCCGGCAATCCCGTGCGCGCCATCTGCGGCGCGCTGATCGGCTTTTTCTCGACGCTGATGGGCATTGGCGGCGGCGTCATGAACAACACCTTCATGACGCTCTTCGGCCGGCCGATCCATCAGGCGGTGGCGACGTCGGCGGGCACCGGCGTGCTGATCTCCATTCCCGGCGTGATCGGCATGGTCTGGGCCGGCTGGGGCAACGCGGCGCTGCCGGCCTTCTCGCTCGGCTACGTCAATCTGCTGGGCGTCGCGCTGATCATCCCGATCACCACATTCGCCGCGCCCTATGGCGTGAAGATCGCCCACGCGCTGCCCAAGCGCCAGCTCGAGGTGTTCTTCGGCGTGTTCCTGCTGCTCGTCGCCGCGCGCTTCGCCTGGAGCCTTTGGGGGTGAAGGCGGGAGCTGACGACCGGGGCTGAACGAAGCCTGAGCGGGCCTTTCCCGCGCGACAGGCCGGCTGAAGTGTCCGGTCAGGGCTCCAGGATGAGCCGGTTCGCCTCGACCCGCCAGCTCGACAGGCGGTCGAGTGCGGTGAGGCCGAGCAGGCTCGTGTCGAGCGCGCGTTCCGGCGCGACGAAGGCGCGGACATTGCTCAGCCGGATGGTGCCGATTTCCAGCACATCGAGCCGCACGGCGGCCATCCGGCCGCGCCCGTTGGCGGTGGATACCGGCACGGAGTAGCTCAGCCGCTCGGTGGCGAGGCCCGCGGCGCGCGCATCCGCCTCGGTAAGCGTCACCGCCGAGGCGCCGGTGTCGAACAGGAAATCGACCGGCGCGCCGTTCACGAGGGCCGACACGCGGTATTGGTCCCGCGGATCGCGGACGACGGTGATCGTTCCGTCCGCCGCGGCGATGGTCGTGCCTGGCAGCAGCGTGCCGAGCACGCGCGCGCCGATCTGTTCCAGTTCCGCGCGGTAGGCGTAGGCCGTGACCAGCAGCACCCCGAGCAGGAGCCAGATGCCGAACCCTTTCAGCAGGCCGGTGACGGGGTGTCGCCGCCCGAGCAGCATCGGTAGGCCGATGACGATGAGAAGGGCAATCAGGGCGACGAACCGCGGGGCGCTCTCGGACATGGACCCGTCGTCGCCCGGCATGTCGAAGCCGAAGAGCCACGCGGCGACTGCCGCGATCATGACCGCGACCAGAATGGCGATCACGGCCGTTCCAAGCGTCGAGCCGCGAAACATCACGTTTCCTCCGTGATCGGGGCCACTCGCCGCGGCGATCCGGCCATTGCCGCGCGTCGTGCGGGCCCGGTCAGCCGGCCCCGGCTGAGGATGTCACCAAGGCTGCGCAGGCATCCCGTGCAAAGTCCGCTGGCGGGATCGATACGCCATGTCTTGATGCGGGGGCTTTCGATCATCGCGGGGCTCTGTTTCGGCGGGTCTTTGTTTCGGCGGGGCTAGGGCTGGTGCGCAGGTGAGGGCGGACGATGCGCGGCCGGGGCCGGTCCGTCTCGTCGTCCCCCATGTGGGAGCGATCAGCCGCCGGACAAGACCGTGATCGGTGCCGTGATGATGCGCAGCGGCAGGGTGATGGCGGCCTTCGCCGTGTTGCCGACCGTATCGCCCACCACGGTGACCGCGTCCGTGCCGCGCGCCTCGTCCTGCGTGAGGCTGCGCGAGCCGAGCAGTTTCTGAAGCTCCGGCGCGGCCTGGGCGAGCTGCGCGAACTTGCCGTGGTTGGCCATGTCCTGCGATTCCACCTCGGTCAGATCGACGACGACGGCGCCGAGCTCCGCCAGTTCTTCCTCGTGATCGTAGGCCCCGACCCGCTGCTTGCCGCCGGCGAGCAGGCTCGACGCCTTGAGCGCGCGGTCGTCCCTGGACACGAGGATGACGAAGGGTTTCTCCGGACGGCCGGTGCGGCGAAGCTGGGCCTTGAAGACGTCGACGTCCAGATCGGGCGCGGCCATGGACACGACGCCGACCTTCGCGCGCGGAAGCGGCGTTCCGGAAATCCGGATCTGGCGCAGCGTCTCGGTCAGCACCCAATTGCCCATGGAGTGCGCGAGGATGTTGATCTTCTCCGCCCGGCTCGCGGCGATGGTGCGCAGGGTCCGCTCCAGCCCGTCGCGGGCGATGGTTGCGCTATTGGTGTCGTAGAGATAGTCCGTGACCTCGCCGCCCGAGGCCCAGGTGAACAGCACGGCGACATGCGGCAACCCGGAATCGTGCTTCAGCTGCACCATGCGATAGAGCGCTTCGGGAAACCGCGTGTTGTAGCCGTGGATGAAGACGAGCACCTCGCGCTGTCCCTTTGGGCGCGCGGCGAGTTCGCGGTCGAGCGCGGCGCGAAACTGGGCGTCGTCGAGATGGGCGGAGGCGCGCAGGGTGAAGTCGGTCTCCGGATCGCCCGGCGGGGTGTCGGGCCATTCGATCTTGCCGGGGGCATGATCGGGCGGAACCGAGACGCTGGCCTCAGCGAAGGACAGCGCCGCCGCGCGTTCGCCGTTGAACATGGATCCCGGGCGGTCGTCGCGTTCGCGCGTCGTCGCGACCAGGACGGTATGCGAGGTGGCCGACGTCGCGGGCGCGGCTGACACCTGAAGCGTGCCGGGCCCGGGTCGGCTGCCGCAGGCCGCGGTCACAAGCGCGAGGAGGACGACCAGGGCCAGACGGACGCGCATCCCGCCGCCGTGCGATGAAACTGACAAGCGCATCCCGGATCCGCTCCCGGCGGTGTGAAGTTCTGACGTAACGTCCGGCGGCAGAGGCTCGTCGTATCACGGCCTGCGCGGTTACACCATGGCGAGGCCGAGCAGCGCGGCCAGAATGGCGACCTGCTGTGTCGCGCCGAGCACATCGCCGGTCTGCCCGCCGATCTTGGCCATCGCGAGCCGCGCCATGGCCAGCCCCGCCAGACCGGCCATTGCGGTACCGGCGACGAGGGCCGCGGGCGAGAGCGCGAATGCGGCCGGGACCAGCCCCAGCAACGCAAGCGCGCAGGCGACGAACAGCGCCGGGCGGCCCGGCGCGCCGCAGGCGGCGGCGAGCCCCTCGGGGCGGGCCGGCGGCAGGGCATGCCAGACCGCCGTCATCACGGCGCGCGACAGGCCTTCCGCGCCAAGCCAGGCGAGCGCGGCGGCCATCGCGCCGTGGCGGGCGACCAGCGCGGCGAGCAGCACGGTCGCAAGGCCGAGCGCGACAATCAGCGCCAGCGTGCCGAAGGCGCCGATGCGGCTGTCCTTCATGATGTCGAGCCGCTTCTCCCGGCGCCCGGCGCCGAAGAAGCCGTCCGCGACATCGGCGAGACCGTCGGCATGCAGCGCCCCGGTGATCGCGAGGCCGAGCGCCAGGGCCAGCAGGGCGGCGGCCGCCGGGGGCAGCGCCGTGAGCGACAGCGCCACGAGAAGCCCGGCGCCGGGCAGGGCGAGCAGCAGGCCGGTCAATGGCGTGAGCGCGGCGGCGCGGCGAAAATCGGGGAGTGCTGCGGGATCGTCGGCGCGCGACAGGCGTGGGACCGGCAGACGGGAGAAGAAGCGCAGTGTCGCGGCGAGATCCGCCAGCAGCAGGGCGGGGGACCAGACGGGGGGAAGGGGAGAGCCGTCCTGCGGGCGTGTCATTTTATCCTGCATCCGGCTTTGCGACGCGAACAGTGAGGGTTTATAGATCGGCCCCCGCATGCCGCCAACCTCTCCCGGCCCCGTACCTTCTGGAGTTTTTCGCATGACCGCCTCCGCTTCCGGCCTGCCCTTCGACGACATCCGCAATCTGGTCCGTCAGATGCCGGGGCCGGACGAGGAAGCCCTGGCCGAGGTGCGCGCCCGCGATGCGCAGCTCACCAAGCCGGCCGGGTCGCTGGGCCGACTTGAGACGCTGGCCGAATGGGTCGCCGGCTGGAGCGGACGCGGCCGTCCGCAGATTACCCGGCCGATGGTCGCGATCTTCGCCGCCAACCACGGCGTGACCGCCAAGGGCGTCTCGGCCTATCCGAGTGAAGTCACCCGGCAGATGGTGGAGAATTTCGCCGCCGGGGGGGCTGCGATCAACCAGATCTGCATCGCCCACGATCTGGGGCTCAAGGTGTTCGATCTCGCGCTCGACATGCCGACGCCCGACATCACAGAGGAAGACGCCTTCGACGAGCCCAATTGCGCCGCGACCATGGCCTTTGGCATGGAGGCGCTGGCCGGCGGCGCGGATCTCCTGTGCATCGGCGAGATGGGGATCGGCAACACGACGGTCGCGGCCGCCGTGCTTGCCGCGCTTTACGGCGGCGACGCGGCCGACTGGGTCGGCCCGGGCACCGGCGTCGACGACGAGGGGCTGGCCCGCAAGACCGAGGCCGTGCGGGCGGCGGTCGCGCGCATCGCCGGCACGCAGGACCCGCTGGAGGTGCTGCGCCGAGTCGGCGGGCGGGAAATCGCGGCCATGGCCGGCGCCGTGCTCGCCGCGCGGCTGCAGCGCATTCCGGTGATCGTCGACGGTTTCGTTGCAACGGCGGCCGTCGCCGTGTTGCACAAGATGGACCCGGCCGCGCTCGACCACTGCCTGTTCTCGCATGTCTCCGCCGAGCCTGGCCATCGCGGCGCCCTCGCGGCGATGGGTCAGGAGGCGCTGTTCGATTTCGGCATGCGGCTCGGGGAGGGAACGGGCGCGGCCCTTGCCGCCGGCATCGTCAAGGCGGCGGTCAAGGTGCATGACGGCATGGCTACCTTCGCCACGGCCGGCGTGTCCGAAAAATCCGACTGACGGCCCGCGCGCCTCGGCGACCGCGTCAGGAGGCCGTGCGGGCGAGCCCGCGCGCGCGGCGCGCCACCGGCGCCACATCCGCGACCGGCGGCATGATTTCCAGCACGCGCGAGGAGGGGAAGGTCACGATGGCCTCCGTGCCCTCGCGCAGCCTGGACTTCAGTTCGAACTTGCCGCCGTGCATCTGGACCAGCGCCTGCACGATCGGCAGGCCGAGCCCGGTGCCGTCCTCCGCGCCCTTGAGGGCGATGGAGCCCTGGCCGAAGGCCTGCATGACCACCGGCAGTTCCTCTTCCGGGATGCCGGGGCCGTTGTCGCGGATCGAGACGTATTGGCCGCCGCCGGCGGTCCAGCCGGCCTTGATCGTGACCTCGCCGCCCGAGGGGGTGAATTTCACGGCGTTGGACATCAGGTTCAGCACCACCTGCCGGATGGCGCGTTCGTCCACCCAGATCTTGGGCAGGTCGCTTTCCAGGTTCTCGCTTATGGTGATGGCCTTCTTGCTCGCGCGGATGTGCATCATGTGCTTGCACTCATCGATCAGATGCGCGAGCGCCACCGCCTCCTCGGTCAGCTCGTAGCGCCCGGCCTCGATGCGCGACAGGTCGAGGATCTCGTTGATCAGATTGAGCAGATGCTGGCCGGACCCGTGGATGTCGGCGGCATAGTCGCAATAGGTCTTGTTCTCGATCGGTCCCAGCATCTCGGTCTTCATGACCTCGGAGAAGCCGAGGATCGCGTTGAGCGGCGTGCGCAGCTCGTGGCTCATCGTGGCCAGGAAGCGGGACTTGGCGAGATTGGCTTCCTCGGCGCGCCGCCGCGCCTCGTCGGAAATCGCCTTGGCCTGCTCGAGTTCGGCGATCAGATGGTCCTTCTCCAGCCGATAGGCCAGCATCGTCACGGTCGACACATGCAGCTGGTTGCCGAGCATCAGGAAGAAGCCCTGCGCGCCAACGGCCATCGCCATCATCGCGTAATGGATGGCGCTCTTCTCGCTCAGGAAGGAGACGACGATCGCGAGGGTGATCGGCAAGGTGCCGGCCAGCAGCGCGCGCGGCAGGCTTGCCGACAGCATGGTCAGCATCGCGATGACGATCAGCATCGTCGCGAACTGGAAGATCTCCGATCCGTCGTGGCCGGGGGCCGTCGACTGCAGCAGGAAGAACCCGGCCCACGACAATCCGTAGAGGAGATCGCCGATCACCATCTGTCGGCGCCAGACGCCGAGATTGGCCTCGGCCGTTTCCTCGCGCTCGAAGCGGCGGCAGACCATCAGGATCAGCACATGCGCAATCACCGTGAACGCGAACCAGCCGGCGATCGGCCCCGGCGGCATCCACAGAAGCGAGATGCCGGCCACGATCAGCGCGAAGAGGGGCAGCGCGAGCGCCGCGCTCAGGCGGTTCTTGGCGAAGGTCAGCAGCAGTTCGTAGTCGAAGTTCGGCGGCGTGCCGTCGCTGGAGGCGAGGCGCTCGCGCGCCGAGCGCACGGTCTTCGCCACCTCGCGGCGACGCTTCGCCCGCACGCTGTTGAGCGCGGTCCTGCTGTCGCTGCGTGCGCTGTCGCTACGTGTGTTGTCGCTGCGCTGTGTGTCGAGGGGCGCCATCGATGCCGAACACGGTTATCGGGTTTTTGCCCGAGGTGGTGAAGGTCTCCCCATCATGGTCACCAGGCGTTAATAGAGGGCTCAGGGACGTGGTTAACGATTGCTGAAGGGCGCAAGGGTCCAGACGCGCGGGCGGCACAAGGGGCGGGACATGGCGGAAAAGCCCGACACGGGGGGGCTCGAGAACTTGGGGCGCGAGATCGCGGCCTGCCGGCGCTGCGTGGAGGCGCCACGCCGCCGGCCGCTGCCGCACGCGCCGCGCCCCGTCTGCGTTCTGTCGGACACCGCGCGCATTGCAATTTGCGGCCAGGCGCCCGGCACGCGCGTGCATGAAAGCGGCCGGCCCTTCACCGATCCGAGCGGCGACCGGCTGCGCGCGTGGATGGGGGTCGACGAGAGCGTCTTTTACGATGCACGCCGCATCGCCATCGTGCCCATGGGCTTCTGCTTTCCCGGTCTCGACGCCAAGGGCGGGGATCTGCCGCCGCGCCCCGAGTGCCGGGCGCTGTGGCATGACCGGATCTTCGCCGCGATGCCGCAACTCCGCCTCCGGCTCGTGATCGGCGGCTATGCGCAGGCCTATCACCTGGGCACCCACCGTCGGGCCTCGGTGCGCGACACGGTGGCCGCCTGGCGCGAGATCCTGACGGCCACGCGGGCGGAAGGGCGGGCGGCGATCTGCGTGCCGCATCCCTCCTGGCGCAACAATGCCTGGCTGAAGGCCAATCCATGGTTCGAGGAGGAGTGCCTGCCGGTGCTGCGCAGCGAAGTCGCGCGGTTGCTGAAGGTCGGGTGAGGCGAAAAAAACGGCGCAAGGCAAAGGCCTCGCGCCGTTGAGTGCGTCAGGTCAGGGAGAAATCTGCGCTTCCGCGTCGCGTCTCAGCCGAGCAGGTCGCGGAAGAAGTCCTTGATGTCGTCGAAGGCGGTCCGCTCGGAGGCGATGGGCAGCGCCTCGTCGCGCGACCAGCCGACCATGCTCTCGTCGTAGAGCGAGACGTTCTCGTATCCCGCCAGCTCGTGCAGCACGAACCAGTTGGTCGCCGCCCAATGGCCGGTGTTGCAGTAGGAGACGATCTCGGCCGACTTGTCGGAGATGGTGAGCTCGACCAGCGCGGCGATCTCCTCGCGGTCCTTCAGCCGGCCGGCCTCCAAATCGTAGAAATTCGCCTGATCGAGGCCCACCGCGCCGGGAATGCGGCCGAAGCGCGTCGCCTTGCCGTGCTTCTCCAGGCCGGAGAACTGAGCTTCCGGACGACCGTCGAGCAGCACCGTGTCGCTGTCGAGCTTGGCCGCGACCTGCTGCGTGCTCACCAGATAGGAGTCGCGCGGATTGGCGATGAACATGTCGCCGACCGGCGTCACGCCGCCGCTCGCCAGCGGACGACCCTCGGCGACCCAGCCGTTGAAGCCGCCGTCGAGGATCGCGACCGCGTCGTGGCCGAGATACTTGAACGTCCAGTAGATGCGCGCGGCCGCGCCGAATTCGCTCGACGTCGTGCCGTGCGGCACGATGACGACGGCCTTGTCCTCCGACACGCCGAGCTCGGAGAGGGCCGCCTCGAGCTTGTCGACGGAGGGCAGCACGCCGACCACGCCGTCGCGCTCGGTGCGCCAGTAGCCGGGATACTCGCTCCACACCGCGCCGGGGATGTGGCTCTTGAGGTAATCCTCGCGGCTCGACTTGGCGAAGGGCGAGCGGATGTCGATGACGATGACGTCGTCGCGCTCCAGATGTCGTTCGAGCCACTCGCCGGTGACCAGCGGCGTGACGGCCGGGGCCGCGACGGCGACCTGCGCGAGCGCGAGCGAGCCGGCGAAGGCAAGTGCCGCGGCAAGCTTGGTGAGAAGGGGCATGGGATCGCTCCTGGTTTCCTGAGGTCGGCCCGACGCCTTCGCGGGTGGGCCGAACCTTGCGTCTTTCGAGGTTTGAGTTGACATCTTCGAAGAAACGCGGCAAGCGGAAACCGGCTCGAAATTGGAAGAAAAATCTAATTTACTCCAAGCATGGAGCCTTCATGGAAAACCATATTCGCCTCGCCGCCTGTCATTGAAAAATGAATCCGGCTCAGGCGCCAGCCAAACGGATCGGACCCTCATGATCGACCGCATCGACAGGCGCATCCTGTCCATTCTTCAGGAAGACTGCACGATCCCGGTGGCCGAGATCGGCCGGCGGGTGGGGCTCTCGACGACGCCCTGCTGGCGGCGCATCCAGAAGCTGGAGGAGGACGGCGTCATCCAGCGGCGCGTCGCCATCCTCGATCCGCGCAAGGTGAACGTGAAGGTCACCGCCTTCGTCGCGATCACGACCTCCCGGCACACCGACGACTGGCTGCGCAAATTCGCCGACGTGATTTCCGAGTTTCCCGAGGTGGTGGAGTTTTATCGCATGGCGGGGCAGGTCGATTACCTGCTGCGCGTCGCCGTGCCGGACATCGAGGCCTATGATGCCTTCTACAAGCGGCTGATCTCGAAGATCGACATTTCCGACGTCTCGACCACCTTCGCCATGGAGCAGATCAAGCTCACCAGCGAACTGCCGCTCGGCTATGTGCCGACCGAGAAGCCGAAGGCGGAAAAGGGCGCGTAAGCGCGCTTGCGCTCCGGCATGTCGGAAATATTCACATTTTGAGATATGTCATATCCGCGCGTCCGCTCGCGTCCTAGGCTCGTCCCGTCCGGTCGCGGGACCTTGCGCGCGGGGCGCGGGGCCGGCCGGGCGCGGGGAGGGAACAACGCATGAAACGGATTGCAGCGATGGCACGCGGCGGCCTGGCGACCCTGGTGCTGATAGGGGGGCTTTCGGGCGCGGCGCGCGCCGACGGGCCCATGGCGGCGGTTACGGAGACGATGACTGTCGAGCGCGCCTATGACGATGTGCGCTTCGATGTGGAGAACGCCATCATCGACCGGGGTCTGGTGATCGACTACGTCTCGCACATCGGCGACATGCTGGCGCGCACCGGCGCGGATGTCGGCTCCGATGTGACGGTCTACACCAGGGCGGAGACGATGCTCTTCTGCTCCGCGCGCCTGTCGCGCGCGGCCATGCAGGCGGATGCCGCCAACATCGCCTATTGCCCCTATGGCGTCTTTCTCTTCGAGACGCCGGACGCACCGGGCATGGTGACGGTCGGCTATCGCAAGCTTCAGGAAACAGGCTCGGAGGCGTCGAAGGCGGCGCTTGCCGAGGTCAACGCGCTGCTGGCGGAGATCGTCGCCGAGGCGGCGGGCGAGTAGCCGACGCGAGCGCCCGTCCCGAACGAGACGCGAAACGCCCGGGCGGGAAACCGGCCCGGGCGTTCCTGTCCGTGGCTGTGACCGGACGCGCTGTCGTTCAGCCCTTGCGGTCGGCGTTTTCCAGCCGGGCGATCAGGCTGGAGGTGTCCCAGCGCTTGCCGCCCATGGCCTGCACCTCGGCATAGAACTGGTCCACCAGCGCGGTGACCGGCAGCCGCGCGCCGGTCTCGTTCGCCGTCTTCAGGCAGATGCCGAGATCCTTGCGCATCCAGTCGACGGCGAAGCCGAAGTCGAAGGTCCCGTCGCGCATGGTCTCCCAGCGGTTTTCCATCTGCCAGGACTGCGCCGCGCCCTTGGAGATCACGTCGATCACCTTGGCGACGTCGAGATCGGCGCTCTTGGCGAAATGGATCGCCTCGGACAGACCCTGAACGAGGCCGGCGATGCAGATCTGGTTGACCATCTTGGTGAGCTGACCCGCGCCGGAGGGACCCATCAGGCCGACCATCTTGGCGAAACAGTCGATTGCCGGCCTGGCGCGGTCGTAGTGCTCCTGCGCGCCGCCGACCATGACGGTGAGCGCGCCGTTTTCCGCGCCCGCCTGTCCGCCGGAGACCGGCGCGTCGAGGAAACCGAAGCCCTTGTCCGTCGCAATCGCGGCAAGCTCGCGCGCGACTTCGGCCGAGGCGGTGGTGTTGTCGATGAAGATCGCGCCCGGCTTCATGCCGTGGAAGGCGCCGCCGTCGCCCGTGGTGACGGCGCGCAGATCATCGTCGTTGCCAACGCAGGCAAAGACGAAATCGCAGTCGCGCGCCGCCTCTTCCGGGGTCGCGGCATGGGCGCCGCCGAACTCCGCCGCCCATTTTTCCGCCTTGGCGGCGGTGCGGTTGTAGACGGTCACCTCGTGCCCGCCCCGGGTCTTCAGGTGCCCGGCCATGGGGTAGCCCATGACGCCCAGTCCAATGAATGCAACTTTCGCCATGCGGCGCGCCTCCCTTTTCTGCTCTGTCGCGCGCCCGCGCAGGTGGCGCGGGCGCGTGTCGTCGAACTCGAAAGGGTTTTAGCGCACTTGCACGGTCAGGTCATGACCTTGGGGATGGTCAGGTCATGACCTCGGGCGTGCCGGGGCGTGCGGTCTGTCGGATCAGCGGGTGCCGCCGCGCCGGCGCCACCGGTTCCGCTCCGCACCGGTCGGGGTCTGGACGCCGAAGGGCTCGGCCAGCCGGTCGGGGTGGCGCAGGTCGCTCCGGTTGCGGGTGGCGGTGAGCATGGTGTCTGCAAGAATGTTGAACATGTGTTTGCCCTCTCGTCGCGTCTGTGCTGCACTGAAGGTGCGGCAAAACGCCCGGTGAGGCGACTCAGGAAAAAAATGAAAATGTAAGGTGAAGTGACAGATGGACTGGCGTTCGATGCCCTCGCTCAGCGCTCTGCGCGCCTTTGCGGCCTTGTCGGAGACGCTGAGTTTCTCCGCCGCGGGGCGCAAGCTGAACGTCTCCCACGCCGCCGTCAGCCAGCAGGTGCGGGGGCTGGAGGAGGTGCTCGGCGTGCAGCTCGCCGTGCGGCAGGGCCGCGGTGTGGCGCTCACCGCGGAAGGGCAGGCGCTGGCGGCGGGTCTGGACGACGGGTTTTCGACCATCGCCCGCACGGTGGAGGGCCTGAGCGCGGCGAGCCGCGCGCGGCCGCTGCATGTGACCATGACGCCGGCCTTCGCGGTCAGCTGGCTGATGCCGCGCATCGCCGAGTTCCGCCACCGACATCCCGACATCGAACTGATGCTCAACCCCACCGCCGATCTGGTGGAGTTTGCACCCGGCGGAGTCGATCTTGCGATTCGCTTCGGCGACGGCCATTGGCCGGGGCTGGTCTCGGAACCGCTGCTGCTGACGAACTTCGTGATCGTCGCGGCCACGTCGCTCGTCGGCACCGATCCGTTCCCCGATCCGGCGCGCATCACCGACTATCCCTGGCTGCAGGAATACGGCACCAACGAGCTGGCGATCTGGCTGGAGCGGCAGGGCGTCGTGGCGACGCGCCATCTCAACGTGCTGCACCTGCCCGGTCATCTGATGCTGGACGCACTCAAGCGCGGCGAGGGGGTCACGGCGACCGCCCGCGCCTTCATCGAGGGGGACATCCAAAGCGGCCTGTTGCGCGTGCTGTTCGAGGATGCGCGCGACGGCTCCGGCTACCACATCGTCACGCCGCCCGGGGTTCAGCGTCCGGCGCTCAAGGCCTTCGCGAGCTGGCTGCGCGAACACCGCCAGCTCGTCGATCCCTGTCGGGCGTGACGATGCCCGGCGTCAACGCGCCGTCAGCGTCAGCGCGCCGGTGAGATCGGCGACCAGATCGTCGAGGTTCTCGATCCCCACCGACAGGCGCAGCAGGTTTTCCGGGACGCCGGTCACCTCGCCCTCGATGGTGTGGCGATGCTCGATCAGGCTCTCCACGCCGCCGAGCGACGTGGCGCGCTGGACGAGGGTGAGTCGACCGGCGACGGCGAGCGCCGTTGCCGCGTCGCCCTTGACCAGAAAGGACATCAGATACCCGTAGCCGCCGGTCATCAGCCGGGTGGCCACCTCGTAGCCGGGGTGCGACGGCAGGCCGGGATAGAGCACGCGCTCGACCGCCGGATGCGCGTCGAGCAGGTCGGCAAGCCCTTGCGCGTTGGCGCACATGCGCTCCATCCGGAGGGCCAGCGTGCGCAGGCCGCGCAAGAGCAGATAGGCGTCGAAGGACGAGAGCACCGCGCCCGCGTCGTGGCGCTCCTCGCGCACGAAGGTCCAGGCCGCGGTGTCCGCGTCGCGCGTGGCGACGATCCCGGCGAGCACGTCGGAATGTCCGTTGAGCGCCTTGGTGGCGGCGTGGATGACCATGTCCGCCCCGTGATCGAGCGGACGCAGCAGCAGCGGCGTCGCGGCGGTGGCGTCGACGGCAAGCAGCGCGCCGGCGGCATGGGCGGCCTCGGCGATGACCGGCAGATCGGCGACCGTCAGCCAGGGGTTTGCCGGGATTTCGAGCAGCACGAGGTCGGGGCCGCTCTCGCGCAGGGTCTCGCAGAAACGTTCGGTGTCGCTGGCGTCCGCCTCGATCAGCGCGATGCCGTCATGGGCGCAGCGTTTTCTGAGCCAGGCGGTGGTGCCGTAATAGATCCCCGACTGCACGAGGATCGTGCCGCCGGGTTTGACCGTGCGCGCGACCGCCGCGATGGCGGCCATGCCGGAGGCGAACACGCGCGCGTCCGCCGCGCCTTCCAGACGCGACACGAGGCTTTCGATCTGGCGCACCAGATCGTTGTCGTCGCGCCCGTAGAGGTGGCTGTCGCTGACGAGGCGGTAGTCGGTGTCGCGCACGAAGGTGGTGGCCGGCTGGATCGCCGGCACGACGGCGCCGGTCGCCGGATCGATGCCCCCGCCGCCATGGGCGAGAAGCGACTCCGGGCGAAGCGGCGGCCTGCTGTGATCGGACATGGGGCTTTCTCCCAAGGGGTCGGGCCGGGACGGCGCGCAACGGGAGCGTCGCGCATCCCGGCCGGTGCGGGTCAGCCGTTGCGGCTCAGGTGGCGGGTGAGGCGGGCTTCGAGCCGGTCCCAGATGCGCCGCAGCGTTTCCACGACCATCAGATAGAGCACGGCGGCCCAGATGTAGGCCTGGAAGTCGAAGCTGCGCGAATAGGCCCGGCGCGTCTCGCCCATGAGATCGTAGATGGTGATGATCGAGGCGATTGCCGAGCCCTTTATCATCAGGATCAGCTCGTTGCCATAGGGGCGCAGGGCGACGATCAGCGCCTGCGGCAGGATCACCTTCCAGAAGGTGACGCCCTTCTTCAGCCCCAGCGCCGCCGCCGCCTCCCACTGGCCCCTATCGATGTTCTGCACCGCGCCGCGCAGGATCTCCGCCTGATAGGCGGAGGTGTTGAGCGTGAAGGCCAGCACCGCGCAATACCAGGCGTCGCGGAACATCCACCACAGACCGACATCGGAGAGGAACGGGCGGAAGCTGCCCGCGCCGTAGTAGATCAGGAAGGTCTGCGCCAGCAGCGGCGTGCCCCGGAAGAAATAGACATAGGCGTAGGCCGGTGCGGAGATCAGCCGGTTGCGCGAGGATCGCGCCAGCGCGATGGGCAGCGACAGGGCCGCGCCGAGCGCCATCGACAGGGCGACGAGCTGGATCGTGATGATGATCCCGTCGACGTAATCGTCCCAGTAATCGCGGACGAAGTCCGACATCACGTTGTTGGCGAGATAATAGACGAGATAGGCGCCCGCGAGCGCCCACAGCGCCATCAGCACGTGGCCGGCGATCCGCGCGCCGGTCCAGGGGCGTGGGAGCGGCGGCGGCGGGGCGGCGGCCTTGAGGCGCGGGGTGGTCCCGGCACTCATCGCCGCACCTCGCCGCGCTTGGTCCAGCGCTCGATCCGGGTCAGCCCGAGCGAGGAGATCATGGCCAGCACCAGATAGATCAGACAGGCGAGGCCGAAGAACAGGAACGGTTCCTTGGTGATGCGCGCCGCGACCCCCGACCAGCGCAGCAGGTCGTCGAGGCCGATCACCGAGATCAGCGCCGTTTCCTTCAAGAGGATGAGCCAGAGGTTGCCGAGCGCGGGCAGGGCGAGACGCAGAAGCTGCGGCCAGATGATCAGCCGCATGGTCTGGACGCGGCTCAGACCCAGCGCATGTCCGCCCTCGTACTGGCCCCGCCCGATGCCGCGAAAGGCGGAGAGAAAGGCCTCCGACGCATAGGAGGAAAAGACGAGCGACAGCGCGACGATGCCGGCGATAAAGGCGTTCACGTTGACGAAGCCGTCGGGCACGAAGAGCCGGTAGACCTCGTTGAGCAGGATCTGCACGCCGTAATAGACGAGAAACAGCGTGAGCAGTTCCGGCAAGCCGCGAAACAGCGTCGTATAGACATCGGCCGCCGCGCGCAGCGACGGCTCGCCGGAGTTCTTGGCGAGCGCGAGCAGGAAGCCGACGACGAGGCCGATGGGCAGCGAGGCGAGCGCAAGGCTCACCGTGATCAGCGTGCCACGGGCGATCTCGTCGCCCCAGCCGTCGGGGCCGAAGGAAATGAGGGTCAGGAGATCCGTCATCGGGCTCCACCGAAGGCGGATGTGACGCGGCCGTGGTCAGGCCGCCGCGTCACACCCGGTCGGTCTCGGGCTGGATCAGCCGCCGTAGACGTCGAAGTCGAAGTACTTCGCCTGGATTTCCTGATAGGTACCGTTCTCGCGGATCGCCTTGATCGCCGCGTTGAACATCTCCTTGAGCTCGTCCTCGCCCTTGCGGATGGCGATGCCGGCGCCCGCGCCGTTGATCACCGGATCCGGGGTCAGCGTGCCGAGGATCTTGCAGCAGGCGCCGTCTTCGGTGGCGAGCCATTCCGAAAGCACGACGACGTCGTCGATCACCGCGTCGAGACGGCCGGACACCAGATCGAGCTTGTATTCGTCGGGCGTGGGATAGAGCTTCAGGTCGGCGGAGGAGAGCTTTTCCTCGGCGTAGTTGGAGTGCGTTGTGGAGGACTGCGCACCGAGCAGCACGCCGTCGAGCTCGGCGTCGGTGGTACCGGTCAGCGCGCTGTCCTTCGGCACGGCGATGGCCGGCGGGGTGTTGTAGTACTTGTTGGTGAAGTCGACTTTCTGCAGCCGCTCCTCGGTGATCGACATGGACGCGATCACCGCGTCGAACTTGCCCGCCTGCAGCGCCGGGATCATGCCGTCCCAGTCCTGCGTGATGAATTCGCACTCGACCTTCATCTCGGCGCAAAGCGCGTTGGCGATGTCGATGTCGAAGCCGACGAGCTGGCCGTCGGCCGTCAGCGTGTTGAACGGCGGATAGGCGCCCTCGGTGCCGATGCGCACCTTGGACCAGTCATTCGCCTGGGCGCCGCCGACGGCCGCAACCACGAGCGCGGCCGCCGCCGCCAGTTTCATGAAACGCATGTTGGATGTCCCCTGTCGCTCTGGATCTCGTCGCTTTGGATCTTGTTGCTCTGGTGTTTGTCGATCTGGTGATTGTCGCTTCGTGTCTTGTTGCTTTGAGTCTTGTCGCTGCGTGTCTTGGAGTCTTGTCGCTGCCTGTCTTGCCGCGCCGTCTTGCGTCCTCGCGCGGCCTGTCACTCCGGATATCGTCGGGAGACGACTGCGCGCCGCCTGCGATCAGCCTTCATATTCCCACCAAAACCGAACGGATTTCAACAGCTTTGCGCAGGGTTTCCCCATGGCGGCGGCGCGGTTGCTCCAGGCGCCGGCAAGGTCGTCGCGGCGAGGTCTTGAAAAGGGTGCGCGCGCGACTTGCACGTCTGGCGATTGTTCCGCCCCGGGTACACCGGCGAGGTCGCTTGTCCGGCCGATCGCGCGCCGTCGCCGGCTCAGCCCGCCGTCAGGCCGAGTTCCGAAAAGGGCAGAAAATCCACAAGGTCGCCGTCGCGCACCTGCGTTGCCTCTTCCGGGATCTCGATCAGCCCGTCGGCCTCGCGCAGGCCGGTGATCAGGCCCGATCCGTCGCGGTTGAACTTGCGCACCACCGTGCGGCCCTTTCCGTCGGTGTCGAGCGTGCCGCGATAGAACTCGCGCCGGTCCGGCTTCTTCTTCGGCACCGAAAAGGCCGCCGGCACCTGAAACCGCCGCGGTTCGGGGAAGGGGCCGCCGCCCAGCACCGCGAGCACCGGGCGCACGTAAAGGAGAAAGCACACCATGGCCGCGACCGGATTGCCGGGCAGCCCCAGCGTCACGCAGTCGCCGATCTGGCCGAAATTCATCGGTCGGCCCGGCTTGATCGCCAGTTGCCACATGTGCCGCGTGCCGAGCGCATCGAGCGCGGTGACGAGATGGTCCTCCTCGCCGCGAGAGGCGCCGCCGGTGGTCAGGATCATGTCATGCGTCGCCGAGGCTTCGCGCAGCGTGTCATGCACGAGCGACGAATCGTCGGCGAGAATGCCGAGGTCCGTGATCGCGGCGCCTGCCTCCTCCAGGAGCGCGCGCAACAGGAAATGGTTGCTGTCGTAGACCCCGCCCTCGGGCAGCGGCGCGCCGGGGCGGCGCAACTCGTCGCCGGTCGACACCAGCGCGACGCGCACCGGCGCATAGACTGCGACCTCGCCCGTGCCGGTGGAGGCGATGGCGGCGAGATCCTGCGGCCGCAGGCGCTGTCCCGGCGTCACGAGACCGGCGCCGGCGGCCAGATCCTCGCCCGCCCGGCGGCGGTTGGCGCCGGGCTTCAGCCCCTGCGGCACGATCACGAAGTCCAGCCCGTCCTGGACGTGCGTCTCGCAATCCTCCTGCATGGCGACCGTGTCGGCGCCCTGCGGCATCAGCGCGCCGGTGAAGATGCGCGCCGCCGTGCCGGGCGGTAGGGCTGTGTCGCTCGGGTGCCCGGCCGCGATGCGCTGCGACAGCGGGAAGAAGCCGCCGGTTTCGGCGTGATCGGCGTGGGCGAAGGCATAGCCGTCCACGGCCGCGTTGTCGGCCGCCGGCACGGCGCGCGGCGCGGTGACGGTCTGCGCGATGCGGCGGCCGGCGGCGCGCGCCAGGGGCACGGTCTCGGTCCCCACGACGGGGGCCACGCGCGCTTTCAGGATCGCAAGCGCGTCCGCGTGGCGCAGCCGGTCCTTGTCATGCAGAAAACAGTCGTCGATCAACCGGCGCTCAGACGGCGGCATGGCATCCGCTCCCCGTGGTCTCCAGCCCGCAGGCGGCAAGGATGAAATCCGCGATGGCCTCGACGTCGTCCAGCGCGAAGACGGGAAGGTCTTCGGCGACCGTCTCCGGCGCATCGCTGGCGATGGCCCGGACTTGCCGGTCCTCGGCGCACAGCGGCGTGTGCTTGCGGGCGTCCCGCCGCCGGGCCTCGATCTTGGGGTGTCCCTCGCGCTTGTAACCCTCGATCAGCACCAGATCGCAGGGCGCCAGCCGCGCCAGGATCTCGGTGAGCGGCGGCTCGGCCTCCTCGCGCAATTCGTGCATCAGCGCCCAGCGGCGTCCGGAGACCAGCGCGACCTCGCTGGCGCCCGCCTGCCGGTGACGGTAACTGTCGGTGCCCTCGTGGTCGATGTCGAAGGCATGATGCGCGTGTTTGACCGTGGAGACCCTGAGGCCGCGCGCGGTCAGCGTCTCGACCAGCCGGATGACCAGCGTCGTCTTGCCGGAGTTCTTCCAGCCCGTGACGCCGAAGACGGGTGTCGAGGGCGCGCTCATGAGGCGTTGTCCTTCTGTGCCTCGGCATGTGGGAGAGCACGCGCGAGATCGTCCGGCGTGTTGACGTTGAAGAAGGGATCGCGGCCCTGCGGGTCGGGGTCGAAATCGGCGGCCGTGTTGGGATGCGCGTCGACGAAGGCGAGCACCTTGCGCGTCTCGCCGGCTTCCAGAAAGGCGCGCAGGTCGTCGGTACGGGCGAGCGGCCAGTAGCCGAAGACCGGATGCAGCTTGCCGCCGGAGCGGGCAAGCACGATCCGCTCCGGGTCCGCCCCGCGCGCCGTCATGAGGCGGGCCACGAGATCGGCCGGAAAGAAGGGCGTGTCGCCGGCGACCGAGACGATGCCTTCCGCCTCGGGCGCGTTGGTCCGGGCCCAGTCGAGCCCGGCGAGAACGCCGGCGAGCGGTCCGGCGAAGCCGTCGATCGGATCCGGGACGACCGGCAGGGCGAAGCGGGCGAAGCGCTGCGGATCGCCGTTGGCGTTGAGCACCATCGGGCCGACCTGCGGCGCGAGCCGGTCGATCACGCGCTCCAGCATCGTGCGTCCGTCGATTTCCAGAAGCGGCTTGTCGCCGCCGCCCATGCGACGCGCGAGACCGCCGGCGAGAATGCAGCCGACGAGGGAGGGGCCGGTCATGCCGCGTCCCCCTCGCGGCGCGCGCCCTTGCGCCGGTGGCGGGCGTCCTCGCGCTCCGCCGCACTTGCCGGCATGTCGTAGTCGATCCGTTCCGCGCCCGACAGCACCACGAAGCGCTGTCCTCGCGCGCGGCCCACCAGCGTCAGCCCGACGCGGCGGGCGAGCTCCACGCCCCAGGCGGTGAAGCCGGAGCGCGACACGAGAATCGGAATGCCCATCATCGCCGTCTTGATCACCATTTCCGACGTCAGCCGGCCGGTGGTGTAGAAGATCTTGTCCTCGGCCGGAATGCCGTTCAGCCACATCCAGCCGGCGATCTTGTCGACCGCGTTGTGCCGGCCGACGTCTTCCATGTAGGCGACCGCGCGGTCCTCCTGACACAGCACGCAGCCGTGGATGGCGCCGGCGGCGAGATAGAGCGAGGGCTGGGTGTTGATCTTCTTCGTCAGCGCGTATAGCCAGGAGGTCCTGAGCCGCGCGTCGGGGGCGAGCGAGATGTCGTCGAAGCGCTCCATCACGTCGCCGAAGACCGTGCCTTGCGCGCAGCCGGAGGTGCGCACCTTCTTCTTCATCTTCTCCTCATAGTCGGTGGCGCGCGCCGTGCGCACGACAACCACCTCGAGATCCTCGTCGTAGTCGATGCCGGTGATCTCGTCGTCGGGCCTGAGCATGTTCTGGTTGAGCAGATAGCCGACGGCGAGCAGGTCCGGCCGGTCGCCGATCGTCATCATGGTGACGATCTCCTGCGCGTTCAGGAAGAGCGTCAGCGCGCGTTCGCTGACCACCCGCACCTCCACCGGATTGCCGTCCTGATCGAGCCCGGACACGGGCTGCGACAGGCGCGCGTCGTCGGGATCGGGACGGATGTGGAAATCGGGCAGGGTCGCTGTGCCGGGGTCGGGCAGGGTCACGAAACGGGTCCTTCGAGTGAAACGATACGGGTCGCGCCGGCGCGGCGGCGCGCGGCGCCCTTGGTTTCAGACTATGGAAGGCGAGCGTTTCCTGACAAGGGGGCCTGCGGATGCGGCAAGGCCCGTCCGCCTCGCGGATCGGGCGGGAGGCGCCTAGGCGCTCATGACATCGAGCATCGGCGTGTCGCGCGCGGCGCGATTGGCGCTGAACATCACCAGAGAGGCGAGATCTTCGTAGCTCACGAGTTCGGGCGCATTGGCGATCGGAAGGATGAGGCTTGCGAGAACCCCGTCGTAGGCGTCCATCGTGTCGGCGAAATAGAGCGAGCGGCCGGGCACCAGGCGGGCCGTGTCGTCGCGCTCGTCGATCAGCGTGAGGTCCATGTGCCGGCGATCGCGGGCGATTCGCCGGAAGGTGTACGTCACCGCCTCCTGGGGCCCCTCCAGGATCTGAAAATAGGTGGTGCCGGCCAGCAGCAGCGCGCCCGTGACGCCGTCGCGCGCGTTGTTGCGCCGCGCGGTCAGCAGCAGCCGGTCGATTTCCTCGTCCAGCGTGCCGGTCATGTCGGCGAAATTCGGCGTGCTGCGATAGCAAAGCCGTGTCACGGTCATCCGAGGCCCCCGTCGCTCGATCTGTCGTTCGATCTCATGGGGGGCAAGGTATCGGGCAGTCGTTCGGTTTCGGTAATCCGGCTTCCGCAATCTCGAATTGTCCGATTAACCCGTTGGCAATCAGGCGTGCGCGCCCCTCACACCAGCATCGCCGCGTGGGTGTGACGCGCCGGGGCGAGACGGGCCGAGATCGAGCGCAGGCCCTCGCGCATCTCCTCGCAGCCGATCGGCGCGGTGCCGTTGGCCAGCGTCGCGAGAAAGGCGGTGGGGCAGGCGTTCGCCGCGCGCAGGTCGGCGAACAGGAGCCAGCTTTCGGCGAACATCCGCGTGTCGACCGCGCCCTCGCTGATCACCTGAAGGTCGGTCAGCCGGGCGTCGGCGCGCGCGCAGGCGAGGCTTTCGGCGAGGCCGGCCTGCGGTCCCTCCAGCCACTGCACGAGGCGGGTGGGGTACAGCAGGATGGCGCCGGTGACGCCGTTGAGCCGGTTGATCCGGCGGGCGCGCGACAGCGCCTGATCGATCTCGACGTCGGCCGGTTGGCGCATCGCCGACCAGTCGATGCCGGCGGTGAAGCTCAGCGCGTGAAGGGGCATGACAGCAATCCTCGTCTTTTCCGGTTTCTTGAAACACTGTGTCGCAAGCGGTTTCGAAAGCCGTTAAAAGGCCGCGCGTCGCGGGTGGAAAAGCGCCGATTTGCTTCACTTTTTATGGACGTCGTGAAAACTTTGTTGACTGCGCGCCAATCCCGCGCGCTGCAATCGTACCCGGCCCGCTCCGCAATTGACCTTTGCGGCGATGCCCTTACGTTCCCGCCCAGAGCATTAGGGAAAGACCGCCGAGGCAGGACTATCGGGCAGGACCATCGGGGACAGGATCGGTTTCATGTTTTGGAAGAAGAAAGAGAACGGGGGTGGCATGCCGACGCGCGAGGACGTGCTCAAGGAACTTGCGAAGGTCAAGGGACCGGATCTCAAGGGGGACATCGTCTCGCTCGGACTGGTGTCGGATGTGTTCATCACCGACGGCCGGGTGATCTTCTCGATCACCGTTCCGGCCGAGCGCGCGGAGGAACTCGAGCCCCTGCGTCAGGCCGCCGAGAAGGTCGTCGGAAAGCTTCCCGGGGTCGAAAAGGTGCTGGCCGCGCTCACCTCCGAACGGGCGAAGGGCTCGGGGCCGGCGCCGGCAGCGCCGGTGCGCCCGGCCCCGAAGCCGGGTGAGGCGGGCAGCGTGCCGCCGCCGATGCAGGGGCGCGGCCCCGCCGGCGGCGAGGCGAAGACCGAAAAGCCGGGCGTGCCCGGCGTGAAGGCGATCATCGCGGTCGCTTCCGGCAAGGGCGGCGTCGGCAAGTCCACCACGACCTGCAACCTGGCGCTCGCCCTGCAGGCCAACGGGCTGAAGGTCGGCGTGCTCGACGCCGACATCTACGGCCCCTCGATCCCGCGTCTGTTTCGCGTCACCGGGCGCCCGGAGCCCGTGTCGGGGCGTATCCTCAAGCCGCTGGAGGGCTACGGCGTGAAGGTCATGTCGATGGGCTTCCTCGTTGAAGAGGAAACCCCGATGATCTGGCGCGGGCCGATGGTGATCTCGGCGATCACGCAGATGCTGCGCGAGGTGGCCTGGGGCGAGCTCGATGTGCTCGTCGTCGACATGCCGCCCGGCACGGGCGACGCGCAGCTCACCATGGCGCAGAATGTGCCGCTCGCCGGAGCGGTGATCGTGTCGACGCCGCAGGATCTGGCGCTGATCGACGCCCGCAAGGGGCTGAACATGTTCCGCCGTGTCGACGTGCCGCTGCTCGGCATCGTGGAGAACATGAGCTACTTCCTGTGCCCGGATTGCGGCGGTCGCCATGACATCTTCGGTCATGGCGGCGCGCGAATCGAGGCGGAGAAGCTCGGCGTGCCCTTCCTCGGCGAGGTGCCGCTCGACATGGCGATTCGCGAAAACTCCGATGCCGGCACGCCGGTGACCGTCACCGATCCCGACGGCGCGCATGCGACGATCTACAAGGACATCGCGGCGAAGGTCTGGGCGGAGGTGGAGCGTCACCGCGAGACGGGCGAACGCGCCGCGCCGAAGATCGTGATCGAGAGCTGACGCAGCGGCCAGGACGGGCCGCGCCGCGGGGAGCACGGGAGTCCGGCGCGATCGCCGCGGCAATCCTCATGTTTCTCGCGTCTTTTTTATGTCCCGGCGATTCTCGATAAAGCCCCGGCGTTTTTCGCGCCGGGGCTTTTTCGTTTCGGGCGGTGCGGCTTCGCGCGTCCCGGTGTGGTGCGATGCCCCGCCGGAAACAGGAATATGGAACTCAACTTTAGGATTTCGGCGAAAGAGATTTTCGCGAACTCCGGTTTTGGGCGCCGTCGGCGCCGTAACGGCAGCGATTGCTGCGTTGCGGCATCACGAAAGACGCAACGGCGTGTCGTTTTGTGATGTTCTGCTGTGAAATATGCGGATACTGGAGTCCAATCCTCCGAAAAAACAAGGACTTCGCTGTGGCATCGCAAAATTGAATTCGTTTGCAACCGTCTCGCGCCCGAAGCTATTGTGACGCAGAGGGAGACCATTTGTATGATGGAAACGGAACCGACGACGCGCGCGGTCGTGTCGGAGGGCGATGGGCAGAACATCGGGCATGCAGGCGACATCGCCCGAACTGTATACGACGAGGACCGGGATCGGATCGCGATCTACGGGATCCTGTCGAGCGCGCTCGAAGCCGCGCCGACGCGGGAGTGGCTCGACGTGGTGGCGGGTCTGTCCGGTGACGACAGCGCGCTCGGGGCGGCGATTGGCGGTCTCGCGCGCGCGGCCGCGCAAGCGGACGAGGCATCGCTGCGCCGCGAGTACCACGATCTCTTCATCGGCGTCGGGCGGGGCGAATTCGTTCCCTACGGCTCCTATTATCTGACCGGCTTCCTGAACGAGAAACCGCTGGCGCTGCTGCGTCAGGACATGCGGCGCTTCGGCATCGAGCGGGATCCGCAGGTGAAGGAGCCGGAAGACCACATCGCGGCGGAATGCCAGATGATGGCGGGTCTGATCGAGGGAACCTTCGGCGATGGCGCGCCGGATGCGGCGGCGCGATTCTTCCGCGCCCATCTGGCGACCTGGGCGCCGTATTTCTTCAAGGACCTGGAAGCGTCCGAAACGGGGCGGCTGTACCCGGCGCTCGGGCGGCTTGGCCGGGTCTTCATGGAACTCGAGGAACAGGCGGATGCCCTGTTCGAGTCCCGGCACGATGCCGGGTGAGGGATCGCGCGGTCTTCATGGGCCGCGCGCTGTTCGTGGGATGCCGGGCATGGGCGCCCGGCGCATGACCTGAGGAGGTAATGCATGAAACGCAAGGACACCGCCGCCGAGGCGGATCGGCGCAGCTTCCTGAAGCTGGCCGGTCTCGGAGCGGTCGCCGGATCGGCGACGCTGGTGACGGGCGGCCGCGCGGAGGCTGCCGAGGTCGTCTCGGAGACGGCCGCCGGCTACCGCGAGACGGACCACGTCAAGACGTTCTACGCGTCCGCGCGCTTCTGAATAGCGCGTCGCTTTCGGTCGCGGTCCCCGTCCGGGATCCGCGGTCGCGACTGTTTCGTGCGCGGCGTCGGTCGGGCCCGAAAACGCTTCGCCACCTCGCACCGCTCGGCCGGTGGCCGACGGATCTGGATGATCCGGGCCCGGGCCGGCCCCTTGAAGGGACCCGGCGGAAGGCTCCCGGCGAAAGGCTCCCGGTGACGACGTCTCGGGAAAGACGTCGCGGGGGACGCCGTACCGGGGAATACCGCGCCGGGGAATGCGTCGCAGAGCAGACAACGGGTGTGAGGCTTTGTGCGGTGGGAACGCTCTCGTCGCGCGATTGAAGGAGAAACGCAATGTTGAGGAAAAAGACGAGCTCCGTGGCTCGGCGCACGCGTCTCGCTTCGGCCGTCGAGGCGATGGCCGCCAGCGCCATGGACCGCCGTACGTTCTTGCGTCGGTCGGGGCTGGCCGCCGGCGGTCTTGCCGCGGCCGGGGCCTTGAGCGGCGGCATGGTCCGCAAGGCGGAGGCCGCCGGGCCGACGCAGGCCAAGGTCGATATCAAGAAGTCGGTTTGCACGCACTGCTCCGTGGGCTGCACGGTGCTGGCGGAAGTCCAGGATGGCGTGTGGACCGGGCAGGAGCCGGGCTTCGACAGCCCGTTCAACCTGGGTTCGCATTGCGCCAAGGGTGCGTCCGTGCGCGAGCATGCGCATGGCGAACGGCGTCTGAAGTATCCCACCAAGCTGGTGGACGGAAAGTGGGAGCGGATTTCCTGGGATCAGGCGATCGAGGAAATCGGCGACCGTATGCTGAAGATCCGTGAGGAAAGCGGGCCGGACAGCGTCTACTGGCTCGGCTCGGCCAAGCACAACAACGAGCAGGCGTATCTGGTGCGCAAGTTCGCGGCCTTCTGGGGCACGAACAACGTCGATCACCAGGCGCGTATCTGTCACTCGACCACGGTCGCGGGTGTTGCCAACACCTGGGGCTACGGCGCGATGACGAACTCCTACAACGACATCCACAATTCGAAGGCGATCTTCATCATCGGCGGCAATCCGGCCGAGGCGCATCCCGTCTCGCTGCTGCACGTTTTGAAGGCCAAGGAAGAGAACAACGCTCCGCTGATCGTCTGCGACCCGCGCTTCACGCGCACGGCCGCGCATGCGACCGAATACGTGCGCTTCCGTCCCGGCGCGGACGTGGCGCTCGTGTGGGGCATTCTCTGGCATATCTTCGAGAACGGCTGGGAGGACAAGGAGTTCCTGCGTCAGCGCGTGTGGGGCATCGACCAGATCAAGGCCGAGGTCGCGAAGTGGACGCCGGAGGAGACCGAGCGTGTCACCGGCGTGCCGGGCTCGCAGCTCAAGCGCGTCGCGCGGACGCTGGCGAACAATCGTCCGGGCACCGTGATCTGGTGCATGGGCGGCACCCAGCACACCAACGGCAACAACAACACCCGCGCCTACTGCATCCTTCAGCTCGCGCTCGGCAACATGGGCAAGGCCGGCGGCGGCACCAACATCTTCCGCGGCCACGACAATGTGCAGGGCGCGACGGATCTTGGCGTGCTGGCCGACACGCTCCCGGGCTACTACGGCCTCGCGCCGGGGTCCTGGGCCCATTGGGCGCGCGTGTGGGACGTGGACATCGACTACCTCAAGAGCCGCTTTGCCACGATGAAGGGCAAGGACGGCAAGGACGTCGCGATGATGAACGAGCGGGGCATCCCCGTGTCGCGCTGGATCGATGGCGTTCTGGAGGACAAGGGCAACCTGACCCAGCCCGACAACACAAGGGCGATGGTGTTCTGGGGACATGCGCCGAACTCGCAGACCCGTCTTCCGGACATGCGCACGGCGATGAACAAGCTCGACCTGCTTGTGATCATCGACCCGTTCCCGACCATGTCGGCGGTCATGCACGAGCGCAAGGACGGGGTCTATCTCATCCCCGCGACCACGCAGTTCGAGACCTACGGCTCGGCGACCGCGTCGAACCGCTCCCTGCAGTGGCGCGAGAAGGTGATCGACCCGCTCTTTGAGTCCAAGCCCGACCACGTGATCGCCTACCTGCTCGCCAAGAAGTTCGGCTTCGCCGACGAGATGTTCAAGAACATCGAGGTGAACGGCGAGGAGCCGCTGATCGAGGACGTGACCCGCGAATTCAACCGCGGCATGTGGACGATCGGCTACACCGGCCAGTCGCCGGAGCGGATGAAGCTCCACATGGCGAACCAGCACACGTTCGACCGGACCACGCTGCGCGCCAATGGCGGGCCGTGCGACGGCGACTTCTACGGAATGCCGTGGCCGTGCTGGGGGACCGCGGAGATGAAGCATCCCGGATCGGCGGTGCTTTACGACACCTCGCTGCCGGTCGCCGAGGGCGGCATGGGCTTCCGCGCCCGCTTCGGCGTGGAAAAGGACGGCGACAACCTCCTCGCCGAGGGGTCGTGGCCGACCGGGTCGGAGATCGAGGACGGCTATCCCGAGTTCACCATGGCCATGCTGCAGAAGCTTGGCTGGGATAGCGATCTGACCGCCGAGGAGCGGGCCACGATCGACGCCATCGCGGGCGAGAAGACGAACTGGAAGACCGACCTGTCGGGCGGCATCCAGCGCGTCGCGATCAAGCACGGGTGCGCCCCCTACGGCAACGCCAAGGCGCGCGCGGTGGTGTGGACCTTCCCGGATCCGGTGCCGCTGCACCGCGAGCCGCTCTACACCAACCGTCGGGACCTGCTCGACAAATACGCGACCTATGACGACAAGTCGTTCTGGCGCGTGCCGACCCGCTACAAGTCGATCCAGGAGAACGACTTCTCCAAGGACTTCCCGATCATCCTCACATCCGGCCGTCTGGTCGAATACGAGGGCGGCGGCGACGAGACGCGGTCGAACCCGTGGCTGGCGGAGCTGCAGCAGGACATGTTTGTCGAGGTGAACCCGCGCGACGCCAATGACCTTGGCATCCGCGACGGCGACATGGTCTGGGTGCACGGTCCGGAGGGCGGCAAGGTCAAGGTAATGGCGATGGTGACCGAACGGGTCGGTGAAGGCGTGGCCTTCATGCCGTTCCACTTCGGCGGCCATTTCCAGGGCGAGGACCTGCGGTCGAAGTATCCGACGGGCGCCGACCCCTATGTCCTTGGCGAGGCGTGCAACACCGCACAGACCTACGGCTACGACTCGGTCACCCAGATGCAGGAAACCAAGGCCACGCTGTGCCGCATCGAGCGCGTGGCGTAAGGGGGAGAAATCATGGCACGGATGAAATTCCTCTGTGACGCCGAGCGGTGCATCGAGTGCAACGCCTGCGTCACCGCTTGCAAGAACGAGCACGAGGTGCCCTGGGGCATCAATCGTCGCCGCGTGGTGACGATCCAGGACGGCCAGCCGGGCGAGCGCTCGATCTCGGTCGCCTGCATGCATTGCTCGGACGCGCCCTGCATGGCGGTGTGCCCGGTCGATTGCTTCTACGAGACCGACGAAGGCGTGATCCTGCACTCCAAGGATCTGTGCATCGGCTGCGGCTACTGTTTCTACGCGTGTCCCTTTGGCGCGCCGCAGTATCCGCAGGCGGGCAACTTCGGCTCGCGCGGCAAGATGGACAAGTGCACCTTCTGCGCCGGCGGTCCGGAGGCCGACAATTCCTCGGCCGAATACGCCAAATACGGTCGCAACCGCCTGGCGGAGGGCAAGCTGCCGCTGTGCGCGGAAATGTGCTCGACCAAGGCACTGCTGGCGGGCGACGGCGACGTGGTGTCGTCGATCTACCGCGAGCGTGTCGTGGCGCGCGGCTTCGGCTCCGGCGCCTGGGGCTGGGGCACGGCCTACGAGCAGAAGGCCGGCAGCCTCTGAGCGCCGCGCCCGACGCGAAACTGAGGGCAAAGGCGGCGAAAGCCGCCTTTGTCGTCTCGGCACGTGAGATCGATGGCCCGTACTGCGACGCGGGCGGCGCGTCGATCTCGTGGCCCGGGTGGGCATCAGCCGGAGCCGCCATATGCGGGTCTTGCACGATGTTCGAAAGCAGGGTCAGGGCGCGTCTCGGGTCCGGCCTCGCTGCAGGCAGGATGTGGCGCTGCGACGTCTTGAAAAAGACGGGCGGTGCGTTTGCGCATGACTGCGTCCTTTCTTGTTCGATTCTGCGCAAACCTCTGATTTCGATTGGAAATCGGGTGGCGATCCGCTATGAAATACGGTGAAATACGGATAAGCTGCGGGCGCGTCTGACGGCGGGTCCGTCTGGGTCGGGTTGCCGTGGGTTGAGCCTCCGATCCTGTGCCGGGTGCCCAGTGCCGGTAACAGTGTCCCGGGGCGGTGCGTCGGGCGGGCCTCGCGGTGCGCGGGTGGCGTACGAGGGCTCCAATGCGGGACTTCGGGCGAGAGTTGAGTGCGGGATTCGGGTCGGAGGTTGCGTGTTCGCAGGGGGGCGGCGCCTTGGGCGGTTGCCCGGGGGCGGAACGCGCGGGACCGCTGCCGCATTGGCGCAGACGGAGCGCGGCACGCCGGCTGCGAGGCTTGCGCGGGGGTGAGAGTTTCGATGACCGGCAGGGCCGGTCGCTTCTGGATGTCGGGCGCGCGGGCGCTTGCGGAAAAGGGCGCTTGCGGGAAAGACGGATCGCGAACCGCGAAGGAGTTGTGAAGGTGAGATCGGGTGTGGCCACATGGCTCGTTCTGGCGACGTCGGCGGTGGCGCTGAGCGTTCTGCCGGGGTGCCGGGAAGAAGAACAGAATCGGACCTTGATCATCGAGAAGGGCACCTACCAGGGTCCGGCCGATGAGGAACTGACGGAAGACGAGCGCAGGGACCTGCAACGGCGCGGGGATCACCAGCGCTTCTGAAGCGCTTCTGGGGCGCAGGGCGCCAAGGCGTCGATGGACGGCGGGCAGGGCGGACGGGCCGGCCCGCGGTGGATCGATGGAGGGAAGAGGATGCGGAGAATGGCGATGGAACGGGTGACGGGCGGCGCGGCGGCGCTTGCGGGTGCGCGGCGTGAGACGTCTTGGGTGCAGCTGGCGCTGGCCCTGTGTGCGGCACTGGTCCTTGCGCTTGCGCTTGCGTCTGGCGCGGCGGCCCAGCAGGGCACGGCGCCGGAGGTGGAAACGCAATCGCCGCTCGGCGGCACGGTGCCGGGCAACACGCTCGGCGCAAGCTCCGACAGCGAGATGTGGCGCGCGGTGCGCCAGGGCACGGCCGGCAGCGTGTCGATCCCCGACCAGAAGGCGGCAACGCTGGTGCAGTCCGAGGGCGAGTTGTGGCGCTCGGTGCGCAATGGCCCGCTGGCGCTCTATGCGAGCTGGGCATTGCTCGGCATGATCGTGGTGCTGTGCCTGTTCTTCGCGATCCGCGGACGGGTCAGGATCGAGCATGGCCGCAGCGACAAGACGATCACGCGCTTCGCCGCCTTCGAGCGTTTCGGCCACTGGTTGCTGGCGTCGTCCTTCATCATCCTCGCGCTGACGGGGCTGAATGTGATGTATGGCCGCTATGTGCTGATGCCGGTGATCGGGGCGGAAGCCTTCGGCGCGGTGACCATGTTCGGCAAGTATCTGCACAACTACCTTGCCTTCGCCTTCATGGCGGGGCTCGCCATCATCTTCCTGATGTGGGTGCGCCACAACCTGCCGGACAAGACCGACATCAAGTGGATCCTGCAGGGCGGCGGACTGTTTTCCAAGAACCTGCATCCGCCGGCAAAGAAGTTCAATGCCGGTCAGAAGATGATCTTCTGGCTGACGATCCTGGGCGGTCTGTCGGTGTCGCTGTCGGGCTGGTCTCTGCTGTTCCCCTATACGACCCACTTCTTCAACGACACCTTCGTGATGGTCAACGGCATCTTCGGCACGTCGTTGCCGACGGGACTGTCGGTGTTGCAGGAGCAGCAGCTCGCGTCGCTGTGGCACGCCATCATGAGCGTGTTCCTGATCTGCGTGATCATCGCGCATATCTACATCGGCTCGATCGGCATGGAAGGCGCCTTCGACGCGATGGGCTCCGGCGAGGTCGATCTCAACTGGGCCAGGGAGCACCATTCGCTCTGGGTGGAAGAGGTGCTCGCGCGCCAGGGCGAGGGTGCGGTGAAAACGACCGCCGCGCCGCAGCCGGCCGAGTGATGCGGCCATGAAGCGCTGGCGTTTGCGCGGTGCCGGCACGGCGGTGGCGGCCCTCGCGGTCACGCTCGCCGTTTGCGGCCCGCTGCACGCGGCCGAATGGCCCGAACGCCTCGAGGGGCACGGCGGCCCGGTGAAGTCGGTGACGCTCGCGGCCGACGGCACGCGGGCGCTGACCGCCTCCTTCGACTACGCCGCCATCCTGTGGCGGATCGAGGCGGGAGAGGCCACGGTCGCGCAACGTCTCATCGGCCACGAGGCCGCGGTGAACGATGCCCGGTTTCTGGGCGAAGATCGCGCTGTCTCGGTCGGCGACGACGGGGCCATCGCGCTGTGGGACCTGACCGACGGCACGATGCTGGACCGGCACGACACCGGCGAAAGCAAGATGCTGTCGCTGGCGCTGTCCGCCGACGGGCGCCATGCCGCCGCCGCCTCCTGGGATCGCAGCGCGCATCTCTACGAGATCGGGCCGGACCGCCTGACGCCGCTGGTGCGGCTGACCGGCCACGGCAACAATGTCAACGCGGTGGCCTTCTCGCCCGACGGCGAAACCGTCTACACCGGATCGTCGGACGGGGCGATCCGCGCCTTCGCCCGCGCGGATGGCGCGCTGCTGCGCGAGGTCCATCCGCACGGCTGGGGCGTCAACGTCCTGCGGCTGCTCGGGGATGGGACCCGGCTCGCGTTCGGCGGGACGGATGGCACGGTCGCCGTCGTCGATCTGGACGCCGGCACGATTGCCAAGCAACTGGCCAGCCACGAGCGCCCGGTGCTGGCGCTTGCGGTCTCGGAAGACGGAACGCGGCTTGCAAGCGGCGGCGGCGACGGGCGCATCCATGTCTATGACGCGGCGTCCTGGGGGCTGCTCGAAACCTACGAAAACCCCTATGGCCCCGTCTGGGCTCTGGCGTTTTCGCCTGACAATGCGGTCGCCTTCTACGCCGGGCTCGACGATCACGTGAACGCCTGGCAGATCGCGCCGCGCCGGCCGTTCGAGCCGGTGGGCAGCGAGTTTCCGCGCCGCTTCCAGGTGGCGGAGGAGGAGGATCCCGGCGCCCGGCAGTTCGCGCGCAAATGCTCCGTCTGCCACACGCTGACGCCCGACGATGCCAACCGCGCCGGACCGACGCTTTACGGCATCTTCGGCCGCAAGGTCGGCGGGCTGCCGGGCTATCCCTATTCGCAGGCGCTGCTCGAGGCGGATTTCGTGTGGAATGAGCAGACCATTTCGGACCTCTTCGACCATGGGCCCGACGTCGTGACGCCGGGCACCAAGATGCCGATCCAGCGCCTGACGAACGCGGAAGAGCGCGATGCGCTGGTGGCCTTTCTGAAGCGCGCGACGGCGCCCGATGGCGCGCCGGAGGCCGCCGACACGCACACGCAAGAAAACACGCAAGAGAACACGGGAAAGGAAGCGAACCGATGAAAGCGTTCGTGAGTGCAATGGTCGCCCTCGTGGTGATCGGAGGCGGGGCCTGGGCGATCCTGAACAACGCCTTCGATTTCTCCGCCCAGACGCGCTATCAGACCGACACGCCGGGGGCCGTGCGCCTCAGCCCGAGCGAATGATCCTCGACACCGCCCGCGGTCTGGCGATTGGCCTGGCGCTCGTCTTTGGCGCCGCCGGGCTTGCGGCCCGCGCCGAGCCGGCCGCCCGCCCGCCAGCGACGGCGGTGCTGGAGGCGGCGCGCGCAAGCGTCGTGGCGGTGCTGCCGGACTGGCCGGACGGGGAGGTCAACACGGAAGAGCCCGAGGGCTCAGCCGTCGCGATTGCGGAGACCGGGCTTCTGCTGACGGCCGATCATGTGCTCGGGCGTGCCACCGAGGCCCGCGTGCGCCTCGGCGACGGCCGGGTGCTGCCGGCGAGGATCGTGGCGAGGGATCGGGCGACGGATCTGGCGGTGCTTTCCGTCAAGGCCGATCTGCCCGGACTGTCCTTCGGCGGCGATCCCGATCTCGGGGAGCCGGTCTGCGCGCTCGGCAACACCTTCGGGCTCGGCATCTCCGTGAGCTGCGGCATCGTGTCGGCGACGGGGCGCGGGGGCATCGGCTTCAACGCGGTGGAGGATTTCGTGCAGACCGATGCGGCCGTCAATCCGGGCGCGAGCGGGGGCGCGCTGATCGATGCCTCGGGACGCCTCGTCGGCGTCCTTTCGGCGATCTTCACCAAGGCCGGCGACGGCGATCTCGGCGTCAATTTCGCCGTATCCGCCGCGCTGTCGCAGCGGGTGCTGGAAGCGGTGAGAGCCGACCGCTCGCCGCGCCGGTCGCTCGGCCTTCGTGCGAGGCCGACGCCGCCGGGGCCGGAGCGACCGGGACTTGAGGTGCTCTCGGTTGCGCCGGATGGCGCGGCGGCCGCCGCCGGGATCGCGCCGGGCGATGTGGTGCTGGCGCTCGACGGCTGGCCGGTGCGCACGCTGGCCGGTCTGCGCGGCCGGCTGGAGCGGGCGGACGCGCAAGGGCGGGTGCTGCTGCGCTCTGGCGACGAGACCCGCGCTCTGGATCTGGAACTTGAAGACTGATCAAAGGCTTGGTGCAACAATCGGACTCAGTTTCGCAAGCGCTTGAATCAGGATCTGAACCCTGTTTTCCCATGGGTGCCGCGGGATCTGTACCCACCTTGAAAACCACCTTGAAAGGACGACCGATGGACAACGACACCTTCAACATGTCGATGCGCAAATTCCTCAAGCAGGTCGGCGTGACCTCCCAGCAGGCGCTGGAAGCCCATGTCCGCGAGGCTGGCCTGACCCGCGGCAAATTGCCGGCGCGCGTGGTCCTGACCATCGACGGCCAGGACTTCGAACATGTCGTGACCGGCGAGATCGATCTCGGCTGAGCGACGCCTTGACGTGAATCGGTCTGTGAATGCGGCCGTCGAACCGCCTGATCCGACTCGGTTTGTCGCGGGCGTGGCCTGTCGCGCCCGGACTTGTTCGAATGGTATGAAAGTGCTGCATTCAGGACCTGATTCATCGCGTGAAGTCGCCGCGAGACGGGTGCAAGCGTTTCCTTCAAGGACCGATGCCATGGCGCTGCCAGACCCCACGTTTCCTCCGCTGCTGAGCGGGCACCGCATCGAGGCGGGCAAGGATGTGTTTCGCGCCGCCTGTGCGGGCGCGCGCACGGGCTCCTATGGAGCCGGCGACCTTCTGTGGTCGCGCGGCACCAAGGACGTGGCCATGGCGCTGGTGCTCGAGCCGGAGGTCCCGGCAACCCGCACGCAGGAGATGCTCTTCCTTGCGATGGTCGCGACCGCCGATGCGCTCGGCGCGATCACGCCGCCGGAGACGGCGCTGACCTATGAATGGCCCGTCACCTTGCGGGTGAACGGCGCGGCCGTCGGCGGGGTGCGCTTCGCGCAGAGCGTGGAGCGCGACGAGCACGACAGCCCGCTCTGGCTGGTCGTGGGGATCGAGATGCGGCTCGCGCCCATCGCCGGGCCGGTCGAGCCCGGCGACATGCCCGATCGCACCAGCCTCGTGGACGAGGGGGCGGTCGACCTCGACCGCACGCAGGTGCTGGAATCGCTCGCCCGCCATCTGCTCACCTGGATCCACACCTGGGATGTCGACGGCTTCGCGCCCGTGCTCCAGAACTGGCTGTTCCGCGCCGACGGATACGGCAAGCGCCACAGCGTCGACACGCCGGACGGCGTGGAGGAAGGCACCTTCCTCGGACTGGACGAGGAGGGCAACCTCCTGCTCAAGCGCGATGCGCAGGCCGGCGGGCAGACCGTCGCCCTGCGGCTGCGCGATCATCTTCCCCCCGAACCCATGGAGGTCGCCGCGCGCTGATCATGGCGAAATGTCTCAAGGCCATCCGCTTCGACGTCTCCGACACCCATGTCTTCCCGGCCGCCGCCGAGCCGGGCGACTGGGTCATTCCCGGCACCTTCGCCTTTCGCGCCTTCACCGAGGAAGGCCTGACGGGGAAGGTGCGCCAGGCCTTCGTCTCCGGCTTTCTGTCGCTGGAGAACTTCGGCTGGACAACGCTCGCCACGCCGGACGAGATCTCCGACGCCGACCAGGCGCGTCTGGTGGCGCGGCTGGCGCAGCATTTCGTCGACGAACATGGCGCGCCGAGCGTCGAGGCGGCGATGCCGGTGGCCGAGGCGGAGATCGCCGATGCATGCGGCCTGGCCGAGGAACTGCAGATCAACGCGCTGCTCGCCATCCAGCGGGAGATCGACGGGGACGGGGCGATCCACGAGCGCTTTCATCTGGTCACCCCGCCGACCGACGACCCCCACACCCGGATCTGGGATGTGAGCGAGGACGACGCGTGATGCCGAGCTTCTGGAAATCCTCCGGCATGCATCTGATGACGCGCGACGCCAACGGCTGGCTCGCCGTCACGCCGGACTTCCTGCGCGCCTATTTCACCCGGCCCGAGGTCCATCCGGTCGAGGAGAGCTGCGCGGCCGAGCATGCGCTCTTCGAAAAGCTCATGGCCGATCCCTTCGCGGCCGTGGCCGATGAAGAGCTTGCCGCGATCGCCGATGCGGACGCGGCGGACAACTATCGTGTGGTGCTCGCCTTCCGCGACCATCTCGCCCGCCACAAGACGGTGGAGGCCGCCTATGCGGCGCTCTTTGGCGAAGGCGCGACGATCACCGTGCCGCCGATGTTCATCGACCAGCTGGTGCATCTGATCGTCCACAACATGCTGCGCAAGGCGGCCGACCCGTTTCGGGTGCGCGCCGGCGAACTGCTGTTTCGCGAGCAGGCGGTGACCACGACCGAGGGTCAGCTGATGCTGGCGGACGCGGAGATCGTCGAGACCTATTCCAGGACCGGCGGCCTGGGCGGGCTCGGCGCCTTGCTCGCCGAGGCCGGCACGCCGACGCCGGGCGTGTCGCTCGACGTTCTGTCGGAGGACAATGCGGTCCTGTACTGGGAGCGGTCGGACCGCTTCGACACGGCCATCGACTTCCGCTTCACCGAACCGGCGCTCGATGCCTTCGCCCGCGTGCTGGAAACCTGGGTCCGGCATTTCCACGGGGTGGAGGTGCGGATCCAGCCGCAGCAATCCATCAAGGACGAGCGCTGGTCGTGGCACATCGGGCTCGACGCGGAAGCGACCCGCATCCTCAATGCGCTCTACCAGGGCACTCCGGTCGGCGAGGCGGATCTGGCGCGCATCGTCGCGCTGTTCCGCCTCGATTTCGACACGCGCGGCGATGTGGTGGAGACGATGCGCGGCAAGCCCGTGTGGCTGGGGTTGGCCATGGGCGCCGACGGCATCCTGCGCATGAAGCCGCAGAACCTCTTGACAAACCTGCCCCTGCGCCGGCGAAACTGACCCGTCCCGCGCCGGCCGGCGACGGCTGTCCCAGCCGCGGGATTCAAGCGTCGCGCGCCGGTCTCCGCATTCGGCCCGGCCCGGCCCGCCCGCCCGCGTGTCTTGCCCGCCACATCGTCCCGACCGGGACGATCGTCACAACCGGATAGTGTCATGCAGGAAAACGGTCGTGCCATTGCGATCATGATGATCGCGATGATGGGCTTCATCTTCAACGACAGCTTCGTGAAGCTCGTCTCCGACCGGTTGCCGCTCGGCCAGATCATGTTCATCCGGGGGCTGTTCGCGCTGACGCTTCTGCTGGCGATCTGCATCGCCAACGGCTCGATTCGCCGCTTCTCGCGGCTGGCGAACAAATGGGTCGGCGTGCGCGTCTTCGCGGAAGTGTCGGCCACCTGCCTCTATCTCACGGCCCTGTTCAACATGCCGATCGCCAATGCGACCGCGATCCTGCAGGCGCTGCCGCTGCTGGTCACGGCGGGGGCCGCGATCTTCCTCGGCGCGCCGGTCGGCTGGCGGCGCTGGACGGCCGTCATCGTCGGCTTTTGCGGCGTGCTCTTGATCGTGCGTCCGGGTCTCGCGGGTTTCGATGCCTGGGCGCTGGTGGCGCTCGCGGGCGTGATGTTCATGATGCTGCGCGACCTGTCGACCAACGTCCTGCCGAAGGACGTGCCGACGCTCGGCGTCTCCTTCGCCACTCTGCTGGGCGTGTGCCTGATGGGGCTGGTTCTGTCGCTCGGCGAGGACTGGCTGGTCCCCACCTGGCGGGAGCTTGCCTATCTGGCGACCGCCGCCGGCTTCATTCTGGTCGGCTTCGTCTCGATCATCGCCGCCATGCGCATGGGCGATCTCTCGGTGGTCGCGCCGTTCCGCTACTCGATCATCCTGTGGGCGATCCTGATCGGCTATGTGGTGTGGGGGGACGTGCCCGACGGGCCGACGCTCGCAGGCATCGCGATCCTGGTCGGCACGGGGCTCTACAGCCTGATGCGCGAGCGCAAGCGCGCGCAAGTCGCCGCCGCCACCGCCGATCTACCGCGCTGACGTTTCCATTTCCGCCATTTCGGCGCGGATCCAGTCGCGGAAGACGAGAACCGGGCGCCGCTCGAAAGCACGCGGCGGGCCGACGAGGAAGAACCTCGGCCGGATCGGCAGCACCGTCTCGAAGGGCGAGACGAGGCGGCCGAAGCGGCGATCTCCCTCCGACAGGCTGCGGCGTCCGAGCACGACGCCGAGGCCTTCGGCGGCCGCGTTGAGGGCGTGGTCCGCGTGGCTGAAACGCAAGCCCTTCGTCGGATCGATCCCGGTAACGCCGACCGCCTCCAGCCAGCGCGCCCAGGTCGGCGCGTCGGGAAGGTGGCGGATGCTGTCGTCATGCAGCAGCGTGACCTTCGCAAGATCCTCCGGCGCGGACAGCCCGCGCGCCATCTCCGGGGTGCACAGGGCAAGTGCGGCCTCGTCGAGCAGCGGCTCGACCGTCAGCCCCTCGTAGGCCCCGAGGCCAAAGCGGATGCCGAGGTCCGCGTCGTCCGTCTCGAAGTCGACATTTTTCATGTTGGCGGAGACCAGCAACTCGATGTCGGGCCAGGCGTCGACGAAGCGGTGCAGGCGCGGCACCAGCACCTTGGCCGCGAAGGCCGGGCCGGTGGAAACCACGAGCTTGCGGTCGTCCTGCTCGGGCGTCAGCGCGGCAACCGCGTCGGCGAAGCGGGCCAAGCCGTCTTCGACGCCCGGCAGCAGCCGCCGCCCGGCGCTGGTGAGCGCGATGGCGCGGTTCATGCGCTTGAACAGCGGCTGGCCGAGATGCGCCTCCAGCGACTTGATCTGATAGCTCAGCGCCGACGGCGTGAGGTGCAACTCCTCCGCCGCCCTGGCGAAACTCATGTGGCGCGCGACGGCCTCGAACACGCGAAAGGCATTGAGCGGGGGGAGGGTATAGCGCATTTCGACACAGAAAATTTGATCCGAAAGCCGAAAATAACCCGTTTGTCGCCCTGCTCGCAATAGGTCATTTTAAGTCGCATGCGGAGGCGGGAAGCGCGGAGCGAACCGCTCCCGGACCTCTCCGGCCCTCCACCCTTAAGCCCTCGCTCTCTCCCCGAGCTCTGAAGGAGCCTGTCATGCGCGATATCGATCCCCGGACCCTCGATCCCTTTTCCCTGACCCACGCCGATGTGCGGGCGCTGACCGCCCGCGGTCGGCGCGCCCGCGCCCTCGCGGTGCGCGCGATGCTCGGACGCGTTTTCAATCCCCGCCGCGCGTCCGGAGACTGACGCTTGGACCTTTGATGGCGGAGGCCGTAACGGCACTCTGAACAAGGCGCGGCAGGGTTGCGTTGAGCGCAACCCTGCCGCGCTTTCCTGCGCCGGTCCGGGCACGCGCTTTTGACTTGCCAAGCGGGGCGAGGCGCTCCTAGGAAGACGTATGACAAATAGCCTATCGTCGGCCCTGCCGACGCGGCGCCCGACGATTGCCTTGCTCGTCGCGGTCTCCGCAGTCAGCCCGCTCGCGCTCAATATCTACCTTCCCTCCATGCCGGTTCTGGTCGACGTCTTCGACACGACCGCCGCGATGGTGCAGCTCTCGCTGTCGCTTTTTCTCGCGTCCATCGCGCTGGCGCAGATCGGCATCGGTCCGCTGTCCGACCGCTACGGTCGCCGGCCGGTGCTCCTGTGGGGACTGGTCGTCTTCATTCTCGGCAGCGTGGTCTGCGCGCTCGCGGACAGCATCGAGGTGTTGCTCGTCGGCCGCGTGCTGCAGGCGGCGGGCGGCTGCGCGGGCATCGTGCTTGGCCGCGCCATCGTGCGCGATCTCTTCGACCGCAGCCGCGCGGCCAGCATGATCGGCTATGTGACGATGGGGCTTGCGGTCGCGCCGATGATCGGCCCGGCGATCGGCGGCACGCTCGACCAGACCTTCGGCTGGCGCACGAGTTCCTACCTGATGGTGGTGCTTGGGGTGCTGGTGCTCGTCTGGGCGGCGGCGGAGCTGCACGAGACCAACCATACGCGCACGCGCGGCGGCGGGCTGCGCGGACTGATCGCGAGCTACGCCACGTTGTCGCGCTCCAGCCTGTTCTGGGCCTATACGATCACCTCTGCGGCGACCTCCTGCGTGTTCTTCTCATTCCTGGGCGGCGCGCCCTTCATCGCCGCGAACATGCTCGACATGACGCCCGCCACCTATGGCCTCTATTTCATGATGGTGGCGGCGGGCTACATCCTCGGCAACGGAATTTCGGGCCGCTTCTCCGCGCGCGTCGGCATCGGGCGGATGATCATCGGCGGGACCGCGGTGCTGGTCGTGGCGGTCTCGGCGATCGCGCTTCCCTTCGCCCTGGGGCTGGTGCATCCGCTGTCGCTGTTCGCGCCGATGTTCGTCGTCGGCATCGGCAACGGCATGACCCTGCCGAATGCCATCGCCGGGGCGGTCAGCGTGCGTCCCGACCTCGCAGGCGCCGCCTCCGGCCTGTCCGGAAGCCTTCAGATGGGCGCGGGCGGGCTTGCCTCGGCGCTGGTCGGCTGGCTGGTGTCGGGCGTGCTGTGGCCGGGCACGATCTGGCCGCTCGTTCTCGTGATGGCGGTGGCCTGTGCGGTGACCGTCGTTGCGGGCACCATGACGAGACGCCTCGAGCACGCCGGCGACGGCATCTGAAGGGAACGGCCGCGCCCTGCGCCCTTCCGGCCTCGCACCGCTTGCCTCGCCGCGCGTCTGGCCTACACTCTTGCGAGTGATTTCCGGCCGGGACCCTGACAGATGACCAATTCTTTTCACGTGAGCCGTCGCACCGTCCTGCTGTCGGGCGCGGCGGCGGGCCTTGCGCTCGGCCTGCCGCGCGGCGCATTTGCCGCCGGGGCTGAGCTGCGCGACCTCGAGGCGCGCCCCGGCACCGCCGCGCTGTGGGAAGAGGGCGGTCCGCAGGCCGACATCTGGGGTTATGAGGGTCGCGTGCCCGGCCCCGTCCTGCGCATGCGACAGGGCGAGACGCTCGGCATCCGCTTCCGCAACGGGCTCGATCAGCCGAGCACCATTCACTGGCACGGCATCCGCATCGACAATGCCTATGACGGGGTCGCCGGCCTGACCCAGCCGCCCGTCGCGCCCGGCGAGAGCTTCGACTATCTCGTCAACGCGCCCGATGCCGGCACCTACTGGTATCACCCGCACAATCGCTCCTGGGACCAGATGGCGCGCGGGCTCTACGGCGTTCTGATCGTCGAGGAGCCGGGCGTCAGGGCCTACGACCGCGACGTGATCCTGACCTTCGACGACTGGCGGCTCGACGAGGAGCGCCAGATCGACACCGCGAGCCTCGGCGCGATGCACGACTGGGCCCATGCCGGCCGGCTCGGCAATGTGCTCACCACCAATGGCGAGGCTTACGCGAAGTTTCCCGCCCGCCCCGGCGAACGGCTGCGCCTGCGCGTGCTCAACACCGCCAATTCGCGGGTGATGACGTTCCGCTTCGCGGGGCTTGCGCCGCGCCTCGTCGCGCTCGACGGCCAGCCGGTCGCGCCCGAGCCGCTGGCCGAGGAGGCGGTGCGCCTGGCGCCCGCGCAGCGCGCCGATCTGATCGTCGACCTGCCCGAAACGCCCGCGACCTACACGGTTGAGGAGGCGTCCGGCCAGCCCTTCGCGGCCTGCGAATTCGTCGTCTCCGGCGCGCCCGTCACGCGCGCAAGCCCGCTGCCGGAGGATATCGCGCTGCCCGCCAATCCGCTTCCGAAGGCGCTCGACATGCAGGATGCGCTTGCGCAGGACCTCCTCATGGAAGGCGGCGCCATGGGGCGGATGCGCGAGGCGGTGCTGAAGGGTGAGACGCGCGACATCCGAGCGCTGGTGCAGGAGGGCAAGGTCTGGGCCTTCAACGGCATTGCCGGCAGCCACATGGACCCGGCGATGTTCACCGTGGCGCGCGGGCGCACCGTGCGCATGCCGATCGTCAACGACACGCGCTGGCCGCACGGCATTCACGTGCATGGCCATCACTTCAAGATCGTCAGCCGCAACGGCACGCCGGTCGCGCGGGAGGAATGGCGCGACACCGTGCTCACCGACCCGGGCGAGCGTGTGGAAATCGCCTTCGTCGCCGACAATCCGGGCAAGTGGATGATCCACTGTCACATGCTCGAACACCAGGCCGCCGGCATGATGGCCTGGTTCGAGGTCACCTGACGCGCCGCGTCCGGTCCACAGCCGCTACAGTCTTTTTCAAACCGAGGATCCCGCTTCATGGCCAACCGACAGGACCGGCGCGCCGCACGCGCGCAAGGCGAGCTCGACACCGCCGGCTTTCTGCAGACCGCCGCGAAATTCATCGAGGTCGCCAACCGGGAAAACCGCAAGATCCCGGCGACCGACCTGCATCTCGCCTTTCTGTGGGCGGCCGCGCGCTACAACGCCCATGTGGCCAAGGCGGTGATCGAGGTCGAGAGCCACGAGGACTTCGTCAATCACATGGTGGAGCAATATCGCGAGATGCTGCGGCAGAACCTCGCCGATCCCGAACTCGACCCGCCCGCCGGCCACGGCTGATGCCGCCGTCGCGGGGCCGCTTGCCAGAGCGTCCTTGCGGACGGAGAGCCCGGCCCGGGGCGGTGAGGCGCGCAGGCAGGCGGCTCGCCCGGCCTTTGGGCCGCCAGGAGCCAGTCGGCCCGACCGGAGCATCTCTTCCAGAACAGAAAAGGGCGGGACCGGTGGCGGTCCCGCCCTTGTTGCGATGGGGCGGGCGCCGTGCGCGCCGTGCGCTCAGTCGTCCTTCAGGAAATCGTCGACCGACCAGCCGCCCTTGTCGGCCTCGAGGTAATCGTCGGTGGTGACGATCCTCGGCCGCTGACCGCTCCTGAGCGGTGTGTCCGACATCTCCCACTGGGCCGCGATGCGGCAGTCGTCGCACATCTCGATCAGCGCGATCTGGTCCTCGCGCTGGAACATCCAGTGTTTGCCCGAGAGCTTTTCCCGGATGCGGGCGATGGAGGACTTCGTGCCGAAGGGCTTGCCGCAGCTGACGCAGGTCGCCGGCTCTTCCTCGTGGAGCACCGTCGGGCGCATGGCCTCGGCCGTCGCGTTGTAGCGCGCCTCCAGCGTGATGACGCTCTCCGGGCATGTCGTCTCGCACAGCCCGCATTGCACGCAAGCCGCTTCCGTGAAGCTCACCTGCGGCCGGTCGGGATTGTCGGCGAGCGCATTGGCCGGACAGGCCGACACGCAGGCGAGACACAGCGTGCAGCCGTCCGTGTCGATGGAAATGCGGCCGTAGGGCGCGGAGGCCGGCAGGGCGATCGTCTCGACCGGCTGCGGGGCGTCGGCGATGAGGCGGGAGATCGCGCTGCGCGCCACGTCGCGTTTGCCGCCGACGGGCCGGAAGCTCGCCGGCGCGGCCGGCAGAGACCTGTCCGGTTTCGCGAAATGGCGGTCGAGTGCGTCGGGATCGGCCTCGACGGTGATCTCGAAGACGCCGGCGCCCGCGTAGCCCATGCCGGCGAGCAGGGCGTGGGCCAGATCGATCTCGGCCTGCAGCGCCGCCGTTTCCTCCGCTTGCGACGGCGGACAGAGGAACACCAGACGGCGCGCGCCGCCGAGCACGGCGGCAAGCATGGCGTCATGTCCGAAGACAGTCACCGCATGGGTGACGAAGGGCAGGACATTGCCGGGAAGCCCGTCGCCGAACCGCGCCTTGGCGTTGATGAGGTCGACGCCGTGGCTGCCGTCATGCACGAGCAGGACGGGCTCCCTGCCGCCGGCCTTGTGATAGGCGCCGAGCAGGGTCTGCAGGCGGGTGATGAGATCGGCGCGGGTCGGATATTGATAGCTGACGGCGCCGGTCGGGCAATGCGCCGCGCAGGAGCCGCAGCCGCCGCAGATCCCTGCGTCGACGGCGATCGTGTCGCCCGCGCTGGTGATCGCGCCGGCCGGGCAGGCATCGAGGCAGTTGGTGCAGCCGGTCTTGCCGGACCGTCCGTGGGCGCAGATCGACGCGTCATACTGCACGTAGACCGGCTTCTCGAAGGTGCCGACCATGTCGGAAATGTCGAACAGCGCCCGCGCCACCGCCGCCGGGTCCTTCGGGTCGACGCGGATGTAGCCGTCGCGCTTGGCCGGCGCGGTGACGAGCGGCGTCTCGCCGGAGAGATCCAGGATCAGGCTGCAGGTCGCCTTGGCGCCATCGCGCGGCATGGCGAATTGCGCCGCCCCGCGCGAGGAGGGCAGGATCTGCGCATAGCCGTCGACGGTGACGGAAAACCCGCCGAGCGATCCGCCGACGGTGCGGATGCGGCCCGAATGGACCGGCACCTCGAGCACGGCGGGCAGCATGAGATCGCGTGCATCGCTCAGAAGCAGCGAGACGGAGAGCCGCCCCTCGAGCGCCCGGGCCGCGTCCAGCGCGGCCTGACCCGCGCCATAGACCAGACAGACGCCGTCCGATTCGATGGAATGCAGCGGCGCCGGCGCCGCCTCGACCTGCGCTTCGGCCAGAAGGGCGGAGATCTTGGGGTGCGGATCGTTCCCGCGCGCGCTCCAGCCGGCGGTCTCGCGGATGTTCACGAAGGTGATCTGCTGCCCGGCGCCCGCGTCCTCGGCGACCTCGCCGAAGAGCGGGGCTTCCTGCGTGCAGGCGACCGTCATCGGCTCGCCGGTCGCGAGCGCGGTTTCGAAGGCGGACAATTGCGCCCGGCACAGCTGCGTGTGGATGGGTGTGTCGTCGCCGACGCCGTCGATCCGCGCCGGATCGAGCGCCATGGTCTTTTCGCAGTTGCAAAGGAGAACCCGCCGGTGGGGTGCGTTCATCGATTCCCTCCTTGGCGGCGGTGTCACACGGTCGGTGCCGGTCTCCCGAACCGCCGCGCCTCCGCCCATCTCGATTTGGTCGCCAACATAGCGCAGTCGCGCAAGCTTTTCCTCCCCCGCGTCACCCCGATTTTCCCTCGGCTCGCCGGCGTCGTCGCTTGCGAAGATTGTCAAGACGGCCGTTCCGCTCCAAAATCGACCGTGAGAGCCAAAATCGAACGTTGGGGAAGACGCGGGCACGGTCGACGCACGGCCGCCTGAGTCCACTGGACGGATATTCGGAGCTTCGCGTGGAACGGGAAATCTCAACAACGCTCGGCGTGGTGCTGGAACGCGCGCCGGCCGCGTCACGCTGGGCGGACTGGACGTGGTCGGTGCCCGAAGTGGTGCCCGACGCGCCGCCGACCGACGGCTGGCGGCTCTTGTCCGTGGAGGGCGAGCGCACGCGGTTTCTGTCCTCGCCGCATGTGCTGACGCTGCATCACAAGATGGTCGAGGCCTATGACCGCAATATCGAGACGGGCACGCCGCATATCTGGGTGATGCTGGACGAGGTGACCGACGACGACGCGGAGCCGGGCTGGCGCGTCGTCTGCGTCACCGCCGACCCTTATGAAGCGCAAGGGTTTCTCGACAGCGGGGAGGGGCTCGTGGAACGCGTGGCGATGCCCGCGGAGACGGTCGCCTGGATGGCGCGGTTTCTTGCCGCCGTGCCGGAGGCGCCGAGCTTCCGCAAGCGCCGGCGCGACCGGGCGGTGAAGGAAGAGCCCATCTTCGGCAAGACGCCGATCTTCGCGCCGGAGGGACGCCGGCCGGGAGGCGAGGCGGGAGGCGAGGGATGAGCCGGTCCAGGGATCCGCACGACACGCGGGACGGCGACGGCGGCTTCCTCAGCCGCTGGTCGCAACGCAAGCAGGCGGCGCGAAACCTGCCGTCCGGGAGCGCGGATACGCCAGTGGAGGCGCAAACGCCCGCCGTCGACGAGGCCGCGGCCCGGCGCGCGGAGGAGCATGAGCGGCAGCTGGCCGAGAATCGCGCGGCCGCCGAGGCGGTCGATCTCGAAACGCTCGACTTCGGCTCCGATTATTCGGTGTTCCTGAAGGAAGGTGTTTCAACGCAACTGAAAAACGCGGCCCTGCGCAAGCTGTGGAGTTCCAATCCCGTGCTGGCCTGTGTCGACGGCCTCAACGACTACGACGACGACTTCAGGACCATGGCGTCGGTTGCCGAGGAGTTTCGAAGCTCCTGGCAGGTGGGCAAGGGCTACGGCTGGATGCGGGAGGAGGCCGAGGCCGAAGAAGCGCTGCGCGCTGCCGATGCGTCGGGCGACGCGAGCGCGGTAGAGCCCGAGGAAGGCCGAGAGAAGGACGTTGCACACGCCGACGTGTCGGACGGATCGGAGCCGGTTGCTGACAGCGATACGGTGCGAGCGACCGCGCAGGCGGACGATCCGGGCAGCGCGAGCGATACGATCCATGACGGACAGGCCGGCGCCGAGGCCGATGGGACCGGGCCCGAGGCAGCGGGCGGGTTACCCCTGCCGCGCGCATCAGACCCGGCGCCGGTCCCCGTGCGCCCCGCCAGGCGGCGCGTCAGGTTTACCTGAGCAGGCCCCGAGACCTGATCTGGTCCTGGGGGACGCCTGACGGCCCTGAAGGGAGCCCCAGGGGATAGAGTGTCTGCCTCAAGGGGGCTAAGAGCCGACTGACCGTCGACCGGGCCCCCACGCGTGCGGTGGCGCCGCCGGGGGCTTGCTCTCACTGCTGGGGGGGAAACTGCGTCTCGCAATAGGCCACGGCACGGGCGCGGAAGGTCGCATATTGCCCGTCGCCGATCACGCCGTCGGAACGCATCCGGTCGACCGCGCCGACGCGCTCCGTCAGGCAGGCGGCCAGTTCGGGATTGGCCGCCACCGCGCTTGCCGCGTTTTCATCCACGACCGCGGCGAAGGGCGTCATCGGCACGCCCGCGAAGCCATAGCGCCCGATCCAGACGCCGGCCCCGATCACGAGCAGGGCCGCCCCGACCGCCAGAAGACGCGGAACGGGGCCGTCGAGCGCCGAATGGCGCGGCGTCGCCATGGTCAGCCGCCGGTGACGCTCATGTGGCGCGAGACGGCCGGCTGGCGCGTGCGCCGGTCGATGATGAAATCGTGACCCTTGGGCTTGCGGCCGATCGCCTCGTCGATGGCGTCATATAGCAGATCGTTGCTCTCCGAGGCCCGCAGCGCCGCGCGCAGGTCGGCACTGTCGTCCTGGCCGAGGCACATGTACAGCATGCCGGTGCAGGTGACCCGCACGCGGTTGCAGCTTTCGCAGAAGTTGTGCGTCATCGGCGTGATGAAGCCGAGCCGCCCGCCGGTCTCCTTGACCTCGACATAGCGGGCCGGACCGCCGGTCTTGTAGGGAATGTCGGTGAGGGTGAAGTCCTCGGCGATGCGGGCGCGCACCAGCGACAGCGGCAGATACTGGTCGGTGCGGTCCTCGTCGATCTCGCCAAGCGGCATGGTCTCGATCAGCGTGAGGTCGTAGCCGTTGTCGTGACACCAGCGCATCATCGGCACGATCTCGTGCTCGTTGACGCCCTTCAGCGCGACCATGTTGATCTTGATCGACAGCCCGGCCTCGGTCGCGGCCCTGAGGCCGTCCATCACCTTGCCGAGATCGCCCCAGCGGGTGATCGTCTTGAATTTGGCCGCGTCCATCGTGTCCATCGACACGTTGAGCCGGCGCACGCCGCACTCGGCGAGCTCGTCGGCGAAGCGGGCGAGCTGCGAGCCGTTGGTGGTGATCGTCAGCTCCTCGAGCTTGCCGCTGTCGAGATGCCGCGACAGGTTGCGGATCAGGCTCATGATGTTCTTGCGCACCAGCGGCTCGCCGCCGGTCAACCGCAGCTTGCGCACGCCCTTGTCGACGAAGGCGGAACACAGGCGATCCAGTTCCTCGAGCGTCAGCACCTCCCGCTTGGGCAGGAAGGTCATGTCCTCCGCCATGCAGTAGACGCAGCGGAAATCGCAGCGGTCGGTCACGGATACGCGCAGGTAGCTCACCTCGCGGCCGAACGGATCGATCATCGGCTGGGACATGCCTGACACCCTTGAATTCCTGGACGGACGTCCGAACCCGTGTCCGACGCCCTCTCGTTCTTCGCTTCTGTCGCGCTCTGCAAGCGGGTCCGGCAAGGCGGACCCTGCGTGCGCTCCGGACGCCTGGCATCCGGGTTCCTCCGTAGATTGTGAAAGTAGCGGATTGGGCCGCTGCGTCAATCGCCCGCACGCCCGGTCCGGCACCGGACCTGTTTTGCCGAAATGGAAAAGGCGCTTGCGGGTCTTGCCGCACGCGCAGGGCGATCTATGGTCCCACGCAAGGCGGGCGATCCCGCCGCCGTTCACTCCGCCACCACTCCAAGACCGAGGACGATCTCTCGTGAGCGAACCAAAACCCTGGCCAACGGAAATCCGGCTCAGCAAGGACAAGAAACGGCTGACCGTCACCTTCGACACCGGCGAAAGCCATGTCTACGAGGCGGAATATCTCCGGGTCTGTTCGCCCTCCGCCGAGGTGCAGGGGCATTCGCCGTCGCAGAAGAAGACGGTGCCTGGAAAGCGCGACGTCGGCATCATGCAGATCGAACCGATCGGCAATTATGCCGTGAAGCTGCATTTCGACGATCTGCACAACACCGGGCTCTACTCCTGGGACTACTTCATCAAGCTGGCCCGCGAGCGCGACGAGATGTGGGGCGGCTATCTCCGCGATCTGGAGGAAAAGGGCCTGTCGCGCGATCCCAGGGGCTGATCCCGGGCACAGACGCTGGCACGGGCACTGGCCGAGATGCCGGGAGACGCTCATCGCGCAAGACAAGCGGGCGGAATCACCGGCATAGTTGCAGGGACGCGACTCATATCCGTCCGTTGCACCGGAGACCGACGCCCGTGGCCCATTCCGATCCCTCCGCTTTTCGGCGCGCAGCCGCCCAGCTTCCCGCCCGCGCCGGTCTCACCCGCCGGGCGCTGGTCCTTGGCGCGCCGCTGCTGCTCGCCGCCTGCCAGTCCAACCGGCAGGCCATTGAAAGCGCGGGCCTGACGCCGGCCGACGACGGCACGCCGAACTACGCGCTCGCCTATGCGGCGCGGCGCGACGGCGGCTTTCGTCTTCCCGCGATCCCCTACACCGAGTTCGATCCGAAATACCTGCGCCAGACGGTGCGCTATCCCTCGCGCTATCCGCCGGGCACCATCGTGGTCGACCCCAAGGCGAAGTTTCTCTACTTCCTGAAGCCGAACGGCCGGGCCATCCGCTATGGCATCGGCGTCGGCCGCGCCGGCTTCGCCTGGTCGGGGGATGCGACCATCCGCTTCAAGCGCAAGTGGCCCAAATGGTTTCCGCCCGACGAGATGATCGACCGAGACCCCAGTCTCGAGAAATATCGCGACGGTCAGGAGGGCGGTCCCAGCAACCCGATCGGCGCGCGCGGGCTTTATCTGTGGCAGGGCAACGTCGACACGCTCTACCGCATCCACGGCACCAACCAGCCGCGCAGCATCGGGACGAACGCGTCCTCGGGCTGCATCCGCATGTGGCAGCAGGACATCATCGATCTCTACGAGCGCGTCGCGCTCGGGGCGCAGGTCGTCGTGCTGAGCTAGTGACAGGTGCGCCGGCGCGGCTCACTCGCCGTGCAGCCGCTCGGCATAGGCGACGATGGCCTCGACATCCTCGTAGCGGAGAATGACTTCCGCGATGGTCGCGGGCTGTGTGTCCGGGCGTTCCGCGTCGCCTTCGAAGCGCAGATGCGCGGGATGCGGCAGGCGGGCGTGGAAGGTCGCGAAACGCTCGCGCCAGTCGTCCAAGGCCTCGACCAGGATCATAAAGGACGGCGTCGAGGAGATCCCCGTCATCCGGTCGTCGGGTGCGACGACGTGACAGCGGGCGCAATGCTGCCGGGAGAGCGCCTTGCCGCGTTCGGCGAGATCGTCGTCGGCGCGTGCGCCCGGCGCGCTTGCGGCAAGGAGGGCCGTGGCCAGCGGCAGCGCGAGAGACAGCGCGAGAGTCAGGCGGGGATTGGAGCGCGTCACCGGGATCCTCCCATGGATCGGACTTTTCCCGCCGCTGATTGGCGACGGTCCCGCAAGGATAGCCGGCGCGACGCGGCCCGCAAGCCGGGACGCGCGGCGAGGCGCGCGGTTGTTCCGAAACCGCCACAAGACCGCCTCGAACGAAAAAGGCCGGCGTCGAGGCCGGCCTTTTCCTTGGATCTGCGCGCGTGGAAGCGCCTCGGTCAGGGACCCTCCGTCAGGTACGGGGATCAGCGGCGAACCACCACCCGGGTGCCGACCTTGACGTTCTCATAGAGGTGCTTGACGTCGTCGTTGGCCATGCGGATGCAGCCCGAGGAGACGGCGGTGCCGATGGTCCAGGGCTCGTTGGAGCCGTGAATGCGATAGAGCGTCGAGCCGATGTAGAGCGCACGGGCGCCGAGCGGGTTGTTCGGACCGCCTTCCATGTAGGCCGGCAGGGTCTGCCCCTTGGCGCGGGCGCGGGCGCGCATCTGCGGCGGCGGCGTCCAGCCCGGCCACTCGGCCTTGCGGGTCACCCGGTGCGTGCCGGCCCACTGAAAGCCCTCGCGGCCCACGCCGACGCCGTATTTCATCGCCTTGCCGTTCTCCTGGACGTGGTAGAGGCGACGCTCGCTGGTGTCGACGATGATGGTACCCGGGCTGTAGGGGCCGTCATAGCTGACCATCTGGCGGCGGATCGGCGACTTGCCGCTCGGCATGCCGTGCGCGCGGTACTCGATCCATTGTTTGGTGGCCGGGTCGAAGTATCGGGCCGACATGGCCGGCGTCGCGACGATCGCGGCGGCCGTGGTCAGTGCGAGAAAAGCGAAAACGCGCATCGGTCATCCCCATCCGGTGGCAAGAGATCCGCCTCACCAGATGGTCGGGCGGTCGGTGGCTGAGTTTCGGCATTGTCCCTTGCAAAGCCGTTAATGCAAAGGGCCGATGACCACGAGATTGCCGGATTTCGGCCATGATTTCCGTGATGGCGATCACAGTCGCGTGAGGTGGGGCGGCGCTCAAGCACCGCGTGCGCCCGCAAGGGGGCGCACGCGGGATGTGTGTCGGCTCAGCCGAGGTTCAGTTCCTTGAAGAAGTCGTTGCCCTTGTCGTCGATGACGATGAAGGCGGGGAAGTCCTCGACCTCGATCCGCCAGATCGCTTCCATGCCGAGTTCCTCGAACTCCACGACCTCGACCTTCTTGATGCAGTCCTGCGCAAGCCGCGCGGCCGGGCCGCCGATGGAGCCCAGATAGAAGCCGCCATGCGCCTGGCAGGCGCGGCGCACCTGTGCCGAGCGGTTGCCCTTGGCGAGCATCACCATCGACCCGCCGGCCGCCTGGAACTGATCCACATAGGCATCCATGCGTCCGGCCGTCGTCGGGCCGAAGGAGCCGGACGCATAGCCTTCCGGCGTCTTGGCCGGGCCGGCGTAATAGATCGGGTGGTTCTTGAAATAGTCGGGCAGGGGCTCACCGGCCTCCAGCCGCGCGCGCAGCTTGGCATGCGCCAGATCGCGGGCGACGATCACCGGACCCGACAGCGACAGGCGCGTCTTGATCGGGTGTTTCGTCAGTTCGGCGAGGATCTCCGGCATCGGCCGCGTGAGGTCGATCTTCACCACGTGATCGGACAGCGCGTCGTCGGTCACTTCCGGCATGTACTTGTGCGGCTCGCGCTCCAGCGCCTCCAGGAAGATGCCGTCCCTGGTGATCTTGCCCACCGCCTGACGGTCGGCGGAGCAGGAGACGCCGAGGCCGATGGGAAGCGAGGCACCGTGGCGCGGCAGCCGGATGACGCGCACGTCGTGGCAGAAATACTTGCCGCCGAACTGCGCGCCCACGCCGCTCGCCTGGGTGAGCTTGTGGATCGCCGCTTCCATCTCCAGATCGCGGAAGGCGTGGCCGGCCTCCGAGCCTTGCGTCGGCAGTGCATCGAGATAGCGCGCCGAGGCGAGCTTCACCGTCTTGAGGTTCATCTCGGCCGACGTGCCGCCGATCACCACGGCGAGGTGATAGGGCGGGCAGGCGGCCGTGCCGAGCGTCAGGATCTTTTCGCGGATGAACTCCATCAGCCGCTCGGGCGTCAGCAGCGACGGCGTGCCCTGGAAGAGGAACGTCTTGTTGGCCGAACCTCCGCCCTTGGCCATGAACAGGAACTTGTAGGCGTCCTCGCCCTCCGAATAGAGCTCGATCTGCGCCGGCATGTTGTTCGCGGTGTTCTTCTCCTCATACATGGAGATCGGCGCGAGCTGCGAATAGCGCAGGTTTTTCTTGAAGTAGGCGTCGCGCGCGCCCTCGCCGAGCTTCGCCTCGTCGCTGCCGTCGGTCCAGATGCGGCGGCCCTTCTTGCCCATGACGATCGCCGTGCCGGTGTCCTGGCACATCGGCAGCACGCCGTGGGCGGAGATATTGGCGTTCTTCAGCAGGTCGAAGGCGACGAACTTGTCGTTGTCGGTCGCCTCCGGATCGTCGAGGATCTTGCGCAACTGCTCCAGATGGCCCGGACGCAGAAAGTGGTTGATGTCGGCGAAGGCCTCTTCCGCCAGGAGCCGCAGCCCCTCCGGCTCGACCACGATCACCTCTTCGCCGTTGAAGGTCGCCGTGCTGACGAAGTCGGAGGTCAGCTTGCGGTAGGGCGTGGGATCCTCCGACAGCGGGAAGAGCGAGGTGTGCTGGTAGGCGGGGGGCGTTTGCTCGGACATGATCGACCTTGGCGTTGACGCGTGAACGGGATGTGGCGGCCTTTTACGCCATTCTCCCGGCGCGCGCCAAGGCCGAGTGTCACGGGCGCCGGCGTCGCCGATGCGGTGGCGCCGGCCCTCCTGCGCGTGCGCTTGAGGCGCTCAGCGGGTCGCGACGATCTCGAGCGTCACCGTGACGCCGTCGGCCACCGTGTCGGTGCCCACATCCGTGCCGACCTCATAGGCGGTGCGCGCCAGCGTCACTTCGGCCGCGGCGCGGGCGGTATCGCCGTCGATCTCGAGCGAAAAGGGCAGGGTCAGCGGCATCTCGATGCCCTTGAGGGTCAAGGTGCCGGAGGCCTCAAAGCGGCCGTCGCCGACCGCGACGATCTCGCTGGAGACGAAGCGTGCCTGCGGATGGGCGGCTGCGTCGAACCAGCTGGCGCCGGGCAGCGTGCCGTCGACCTGCGGCTGGCCGGTCGTCGCCGACGCGGTGCCGACGTTGGCCGCGATGCGGGCCTCACCCAGCGCCTGCGGATCGAGCGTGATCTCCGCGCTCCAGTCGGTGAAGCGGCCTTCGAGCGGCGATCCGTTCTGCCGGGCGGTGAAGGCGAGGGTGCTTGCGCCTTGATCGACGGTCCAGTCGCTGGCAAGGGCCGGAGCGGTCGCAAGCGGGATGGCAAGAAGCGCGGCTGCCAGAACGGCGGGCAGAACGGCAGGCAGAACGGCGGCGCGGGGCGCGGTGCGGATCGATGCGATCATGTCGGTCTCCGATGGGGTGGCTGCACTGATGGAGAAACGTGGTCAGTTGGACAAACGCGCTCGGTCAGTCGCCGGATGCGCGTAAGGATGACGCAGCGTCCGTGTCGGCGTCGGCGTCGGGGGCGCGTGCCGGGCGCGGCGACAGCATGCGGGCGAGCACGTCGTCGCGGTCGAGGAAATGGTGCTTCAGCGCGGCGGCGACATGCGCGACGAAAAGGGCGAGCAGCAGGAAGCCGGCGTATTCATGCAACGCCATGAAGACCTTTTCCGTCTCCGCCTTGGTGCCGAAGGCCTCGCCGACCGGCAGATGGGGAATGGGCAGCACGTCGAAGACGACCGTCGGAATGCCCCAGGGCGAGGCCGACACCATCAGCCAGCCGGTCACCGGCAGCGCGATCAGCACGGCATAGAGCCCCGCATGGCCGAGATGTGCCGCCCATCGCTGCCAGGCCGGCAGGGCGGCGGGCAGGCGCGGCGCGGGATTGGCGACCCGCCAGGCGAGGCGGGCCACGGCGAGCGCGAGCACAAGGAAGCCGAAGGACTTGTGCCACTGGTAGATAGCGAAAGTCTCCGGCGCCATCGGATCGAGGCCGGTCATGTATTTGCCGACCGCGAAGAGGCCGATCATCAGCACGGCCATGACCCAGTGAAAGGCGATGGCCACAAGGCCGTAGCCGGTCGGCGTATTGCGAAGCTGCATGACGAACCCTTTCACGTCTTGCGGGCACTGCGCGCGGGCAAGACGCCCCGGACGGGGCCGGACGAACCGCCGGCCCCGGCTGCGGCACGGCCGCTTACTGCGCCTGAAGAGCCTCGGCGCTGAAGGAGATCGTGACCTCGTCGCCGACATAGGGCACGAACATGTCCATGCCATAGTCGGAGCGCTTGACCACGGTCGTGGCGTCGAAGCCGATCGCCTGCTTCTTGGCCATGGGGTGCTCGCCCAGCGCGTTGACGGTCACCTCGAAGGTCGCCGGCTTGGTCACGCCCTTGATGGTCAGGTCGCCGGTCACCGACAGTGTGGTCTCGCCGGTCTTCTCCACGTCGGTGGTGACGAAGGTGGCGCGCGGGTGGGTGTCGACGTCGAAGAAGTCGGCGCTCTTCAGGTGCTTGTCGCGCTCCGCCCAGAAGGTGTCCATGCTGTCGATCTCGACGGTCATGGTGATGGAGGAGTTCTCCGGCGTTTCCTGGTCGATCACCAGCTCGCCCGTCCACTCGCCGAAGCGGCCGTCGGTGGTCGAATAGCCCAGGTGGTCGTAGCTGAAGACGAGATTGGCATGCGACTTGTCGAACTCATAGGCGACCGGTTCGGCAAGTGCGGGGGCGGCGACGAGAACGCCGGTGAGGGCGAGGGCGGCGGCACGGATCATGATGAAACTCCTGCAAGATGCTGTTCTCGGGGTCAGGCGCCGGGTGGCGCTTTCGGGAGGAGACATCGGCGGTTCGGCCGCGTTCATCAAGCACCCCTGCCTGAATTGACTGTCCATGAAGCGTGAACGATGAGCCTTTATCCGGCCGTATTCCGAAAGAATTTCATGACGCTTGCATGACGCTTGCGCGATCCGGGGCCTTGGGGCACGCTTCCGGCGTCATCGGCGGATGAGGGCTGGCATGATCGATCTTTACACCTGGACGACGCCCAACGGGCGCAAGGTCTCCATCATGCTGGAGGAGTGCGGGTTGCCGTACGAGGTCTATCCGGTCGACATCCTCAACCGCGAGCAGTACCGGCCGAATTTTCTCCATATCTCGCCGAACGGAAAGATCCCCGCGATCATCGACCGCGAGGCCGGCGTGAGCCTCATGGAGTCGGGGGCGATCCTTCTCTATCTCGCGGAAAAGACCGGGCGTTTCCTGCCCGCCGACGGGCCGGGGCGGCTGCGGGTGATCGAATGGCTGATGTGGCAGATGGGCGGCTTCGGCCCGATGCTCGGCCAGGCGCACCATTTCCTGCATTTCAACCCCGGCAAGGCGCCCTATGCGGAGGAGCGCTATGCCGCCGAGGCGCGGCGTCTCTATTCCGTGCTCGACCGGCAACTGGCGGATCATTCCTTTGTCGCCGGCGACTATTCGATCGCGGATATGTCCGTCTGGCCCTGGGCGAGCCGCTTCGAATGGCAGGGGATCGATCTCGCGGAGTTTCCCAACGTCCGGCGCTGGTATCTCGACGTTGCCGCGCGCCCTGCGGTGCAGCGCGGCTATCAGGTGCCGCCGGCCGGTCACGAAATGCCGATGCCGGCGTGAGCGCCGGCACCTGAGATTTTGGGGATCGAAAAGGCGCGCGTCAGGCGGGCTGAACCAGCCCGCGCTGCACGGCCGGGCGCGCCAGGCAGGTCTCGAGCCAGCGGGGCACATGGGTGAGCGCGTCGAGCCCGCTGATCTCGCCGGCCTCGTAGAAGCCGCCGAGCGTGCGCACCCAGGGAAACAGGGCGATATCGGCGATCGTATAGTCGTCGCCCATGATGAAGCGCCGCTCCGTCAGGCGCTGTTCGAGCACGGCGAGCAACCGCTTTGTCTCGCCCAGATAGCGCTCGCGCGGATAGGGGTCGGCGCAATTGTCGGGGGCGATCTTGTAGAAGTGGCCGAACTGCCCGAACATCGGGCCGACGCCGCCCATCTGGAACATCAGCCACTGCAGGCATTCGTAGCGTGCCCGCGGCTCGGCCGGCAGCAGCTTGCCGGTCTTTTCGGCGAGATAGATCAGGATCGCACCGCTTTCCCAAAGCGGCATCGGGGCGCCGTCCGGCCCGTCGGGGTCGATGATCGCCGGGATCTTGTTGTTCGGATTGAGCGACAGGAACTCCGGCGTCATCTGGTCGTCGGTCGCGAACGACACCTTGTGCGCCTCATAGGGCAGTCCAAGCTCCTCCAGCGCGACGGACACCTTGATGCCGTTGGGCGTGGCCAGCGAATAAAGCTGGATGCGGTCGGGGTGGCTGGCCGGCCAGCGGCGGGTGATCGGAAAGGCGGAGAGCGACGTCATCGCGAACCTCTTTGGTCGAAGGGTGGGCCTTTTCCCGCGTCTTACGCCATGTGGTCCGCGCTGTCTTTCGACAATTTCCGCCCTTGCCCGCTGAAGGGAGGCGATGCCGGCGCGATGTCGATGACGATCCGCGTGTGCTGCGATAGTCTGGGCGCCAGGACGCAGGCCCGCATCGGGCGGCAGGGGGCGGATCGCACCGGACATGTCCAGCACGAAACGCATCGCGGGCCGCCTGGCGGGCAACATGACGGCGCTGGCCATCGCCGCGGTCCTGTCCTGCGTGGGGCTGGCCTATGTGCTGTTCGACCATCTGCGCGACGATCTGGTGCGCGAGGCGCTGCGCATCGTGGCGACCAAGACGGTGGTCGCGGAAAGCTCCGGGCTCTATCACACCTTCGTGGACACGCCGGCCGCGCCGGTGGAGGGAATGGCCCTGGTCTCCAGCGACTTGCGCTTCGCCCCGCTTGAGCTCGATCTAGTCGCGCTCGACCCGGCGGCCGGGGAGGCGCTGGGCCTGTCGCGCCGGAGCCTGGCGCCGCTTCTCGAGGGGCCGGCGGACGGAGACACGGGACAATTCGTGGCCGAGGCGCAGAGCGGCGACGGGCGGACCCGTCTCACCGTCGCCCTGCCATTCACCAGGACCGGGAGTTGCCTCGCCTGTCACGCGCCGGGAGCGGCGGCCGCCGGCATCCCGGAAGGCGTCGACTGGGCGTCGGGGCAAGACGGCAAGGCCGTCGGTCTTCTCGTCGCGCGCTCCGCGCTCGAGGGGCCGTTCCTGCGTCCCTCGGATCTGGTCGAACTGGCCAGCGTGACCCTGGCGGTGGCCTCGCTGTTCCTTCTCGGTGCCTTGTTGCGCCGCCAGCGGCGCCTGAATGCCGAAGCGCTTGCCAGAACCCGCGCGTCGGAGCGCGAGGTGGAGCATCTTCGCCAGCTGGCGGAGGCCCAGCGCGAAATGCAGGACCGCGAGGCGCGCCTGCGCGCGATCGTGCAGAACATCGGCGAGGCACTGATCACCTATGACGGTCTGGGGCGGATCGAGAGCGTCAATCCGGCCGCCTGCCGGATCTTCATGCGTCCTCCGGAGGTCCTGCTCGGAAGCGCCATCGAGGGGTTGTTCTCCGATCCCAAGACCGGCGTCCCCTTGTCCTTTCAGCTGTTCCCCACCCTCGCCCCGGACAGCGGCGCGAGCGAGACCATGGAGTTCTTCGCCGTTCGCGCGGATGGCACGCACCTTCCCGTCGATCTGGCGGTGACCACCATGCGGCTCGACGCGCGACGGCTTCATGTGGCGATCGTGCGCGACATCTCCAAGCGCAAGGAGGCGGAGGCGCAACTGGGCGAGGCGCAGGAACGGCTGCGCGACGCCATCGAGGCGTTGCCCGACGCCTTCGTGCTTTACGATGCCACCGACCGCCTGGTGATCTGCAACCAGCGCTACCGCGATCTCTATGCGCTGAGCTCCGAGGTCATCCGGCCCGGCAAGCGCTTCGAGGACATCATCCGCTTCGGTGTCGAGCAGGGGCAATATGCGGCGGCGAGCGAGGATCCGGAGGGCTGGCTCGCGGAGCGGCTGCGCCTGCACCGGGATCCGCCGGGCCGGCCCATCGAGCAGCGTCTCGGCGACGGGCGCTGGTTGCGCGTCTTCGAGCGGCGCATGCCGGACGGGCAGACGGTAGGATTTCGCATCGACATCACCGAGCTGAAGCGGCGCGAGGAGGATCTTCGGCGCCGCGAAAGCCAGTTGCGCGCGGTGGTGCGCGGGGCGCTGGACGCCATCGTCGTGGCCGACCGCGACGGGTGCATTCGCGAATTCAATCCGGCCGCCGAGCAGGTGTTCGGCTTCACCCGGGCGGAAGCGATGGACAGGCCCGCGCGCGACCTGCTCGTGCCCCGCCGGCATCGCGACCTTTACGACGCGCGCATGCGCTCGATCCTCGAGGCGACCCGCGAGACGGAAGTGGCGCAGCGCGTGGAGGCCCGGGCCTTGCGCAAGGACGGCACGGAAATCCTGATGGAGATCGCCTTCAACCGGGTCCAGGGCGAGGACGGTCCGGTCGTGCTCGCCTTCCTGCGCGACATCACCGAGGAGCGGGCCAAGACGCTTGCGCTGGAGGACGCGCGGGTGCGCGCCGAAGAGGCCGACCGCGCCAAGTCCGATTTCCTGGCGATGATGAGCCACGAGATCCGCACGCCGCTGAACGCCGTGATCGGGCTTCTGGATCTGATGATGCACACGCCGCTCGACGACACCCAGCGCAGTCACGTCGACACCGCGCGCCAATCCGCGCTCGCCCTGCTGCAGATCCTCAACGACATTCTCGATTTCTCGCGGCTGGAGGCGCGGCGGCTGGAATTCGTGGATGCGCCCTTCGACCCGCGCGCGCTGCTGGAGGCGGTGCGGGCCCTGTTCTCGGTTCGGGCCGAGGAAAAAGGCATCGCGCTCACGGTGTCGGTGGCGCCGGACGTTCCCGGGGCGCTCGTGGGAGACGCGGGACGTATCCGCCAGGTGCTGATCAACCTGGTCGCGAATGCTGTCAAGTTCACGGAGGCGGGCGGCGTCGTCGTCACGCTGTCGGGCCGGGGGGCGACGGCTCCGGCGGCGGGGGAGCGTGCGCGCCTGCGCTTCGCCGTCGAGGACAGCGGGGTCGGGATCGCGCCGAGCCACGCGGAAGGGATCTTCTCGCGCTTCACGACCTCGGGACGGGGCACCTACGGCCGCACCGAGGGGGTCGGTCTCGGACTGGCGATCAGCCGCGAACTCGTCGAGGGGATGGGCGGCGAGATCGCCTATGCGCCGCGCGCCGGCGGTGGCAGCCGTTTCCGCGTCGATCTCGACCTGCCCGCCGTCGACCCGGCCCGGCTTGCCGAGGCGCCCCCGGGCGAGGAGGAGACCGAGCCCGGGCTCCTGCGGGGCGCGCGCATCCTGCTGGCGGAGGACAATGCGACCAATCAGATGATGACCGGCGTGCTGCTCGAGCGGTGGGGCTGCGACTACGAGATCGCGCAAACCGGTGCGCAGGTGCTCGACCTGCTGGAACGGGCCCGCTTCGACGCGATCCTGATGGATGTGTCGATGCCGGACCTCGACGGGTTCGAAGCGAGCCGCAGGATCCGCGAAGGTGGAGGGCCGCAAGCCGACGTGCCGATCGTCGCCCTGACCGCGCACGCCCAGGTGGCGGAGCGGGACAAGGCCTTTTCGGTCGGCATGAATGCCTTCGTGACCAAGCCGATCGACGCGGCTGCGCTGAAGGCGGCGCTGGGCGACGCTCTGCGCGCGCGCACTGTCTCTATCGCGGACATGCGCGATGGTGAGGACGCGGATGGAATCGATGCCACGCGCCTCGCCCAGGTGAGCGACGATCTGCCCGCGGATCTGCGCGACGCCATCTTTTCCCGCTGTCTCGCCGATCTCGAGGAACAGGCGACGCGGCTGGAGGGCGCGGAGACGGCGGAAACGCTCGAGGCGGCCGCGCATGTGCTCGTCTCGCTCGCCGCCACCTTCGGGGCGACCGCGGTCAGCGAGGCGGCCGAGGCGCTGGAGCGTCGTGCCCGAACGGAGACGCACGGATTCGCCGCGCTCGCGGCGGAGGCGCGTGCGCTCGCCGGGCGGGTGCGCGCGGCGGGGCGCCGGATCGCGGCCTGGCATCGCGCGTCGGACGCAGCGGAATAGAACGGTCGCCGGATCGGCTGAAAGCGTGCGTGCGTTTTGGTCTTGGACTTGTCACGATTGGGTGATTCCATCGATCCAGGCCGAAGGATCGCGGACGATGCCGGTGGGTACGCCTGCCCGGCATCGCGCGATGCGGCGATATCGGGACCTGTCGCCGACCGTCGTCGACGAGAGGCTGGCGTTAGACTGGCGTTTCAACGCCGCACGGGGGGACGCAAGAATGCGCGACTGCACACCGAACCACCGCTGGACGAGGCGCGCGCGCGCCCTCGCGGTTGCCGCAATGACCGGGCTCGTCGCGCTCGCGCCGCAGGCCGTGCAGGCCGAGGAGCGGCGCATCGTGACGGTGGAGGATGCGGATTATTTCGGCGCGGATTTCCGCACCCTGAAGGACGTCGATCTGGAGGCCTGCAAGGCGGCCTGTCTCGACGCCCCCCAATGCCGGGCCTTCACCTTCAACCGCGCGGCCGGTTGGTGTTTCCTGAAATCGGACGTCGGCCGGCTCCAGGCCTTCGACGGGGCGGTCGCCGGCCGCGTTGTCACTGTGCAGGCGATGGACGCGGACGAACGCGCGGATCGCGCGCGCGATCTCGCCTTCGTGCCCCGGCCGATTCTCGACGAGGCGGCGCGCTACGCCCGTTCGCTGCCGCGCAGCTACCGTCCGGACGGCCAATCGGCCGACGCCCTCGCATCGACGGCGCGCCGGGACCTGGCCGACGGGCGTCCCGCCGACGCGGAGACCGGCTTCGCCCGCGCGCTGGTGCGCGACGAGACCCGCTTCGACAGCTGGACGGGCCTCACGCGGGCGCTGCTCGCCCAGGAACCCGACGACTGGCGGCGCCGCACGGCCGTGATCGAGAACGGGTCGGGCGCGGCGATCAACGCCTATCTCGCCGCCGGCGACGAAAGCGCCCGGGTGACCGCGCTCGAACTGATGGCGAGCGCGCTAGAGCGGCGCCAGCTCTACAAGCCGGCGATCCGCGCGCTCAGGGCCGCGCTCGCACTGGAGGAAACCCCGGCGCTGCGCAGCCGCTATGCCGCACTCGTCGCCGAACACGGCTTTCGCATCCTCGACCATCAGGTCGATGCCGACGCGGTGACGCCGCGCGTGTGCGTCGTCTTCTCCGACACCCTGCGCCGGGCGACCCACATGGCGCCCTTCGTGCGGGTGACCGGCGAGGGGCCCTTCGCGGTCGAGAGCGAGAACGCGCAGATCTGCGTCGACGGCGTGCGTCACGGCGAGCGCTACGACATTCTGGTGCGCGAGGGCGTTCCCGCCGCCGACGGCGAAACGCTGGAGAAATCCGCCTCCATCTCCGTCTACGTGCGCGACCGCAGCCCCTCGGTGCGCTTTCTCGGGCGCGCCTATGTGCTGCCCGCCGGCGACGGCGCCACGATCCCCATCGTCTCGGTCAACACGCAGGAGGTCGAGGCGACCGTCTATCGCATCGGCGAGCGCGGTCTCGCCTCCGCCCTGCGCGACCGCCGCGTCCTGTCGCAGCTCAATCCGAACCGCGCCGACGAAATCCGCGAGGAATACGGCGAGGAAGTGTGGAGCGGCGTGGTCGAGACCGAAGCGCCGCTCAACGACGATGTGACGACCGCCATTCCCGTCGCCGATCTGGGGCTGGAGATGCGGCCCGGCATCTACGCCATGGTGGCGCGCGCCCGCGAGGACACGCAGAACCGCTGGGGCCCCAAGGCCACGCAATGGTTCCTGGTGTCCGATCTAGGCATCACGGCGCAGTCCGGCGCCGATGGAACGCTGGTCGCGGTGCGGGCGCTCTCCGATGTCGGCGCGGTCGCGCAGGCGCAGGTGCGCCTTGTCGCGGTGAACAACGATGTGCTCGGCGAGACGACGACGGACGACCAGGGCGTGGCGCGTTTCGCGCCGGGTCTGACGCGCGGCACCGGCGGCCGCGCGCCGGCGCTCGTCTCCGTCGAGACCGAGGCCGGGGATTACGCCTTTCTCGATCTCGGCAAGCCGGCCTTCGACCTGAGCGACCGTGGGGTCGCGGGGCGCCCGGCGCCCGGCGCGGTGGATGTCTTCGCCTGGCTCGACCGGGGCGTCTACCGGCCCGGCGCCACGGTGAATGCGAGCGCGATGGCGCGCGACCGCACCGCGCGGGCGGAAGAGGGTCTGCCACTCACCTTCGTCTATGAACGCCCCGACGGCGTGGAACACGCGCGCGTGTCGGTCGCGGACGCCGGCGCGGGCGGGCGCAGCCACGCGCTCGATCTGCCGGCCGGCGCCCAGCAGGGCAGCTGGCAGCTTCGCATCTACGTCGACCCCGAGGGCGAGGCGGTCGCCGAGGCCGCCTTTCTGGTGGAGGACTTCCAGCCCGAGCGCGTCGACTTCACGCCGGAAGCGGATGCGGAAACCTTCGATCCGCTGAACCCGCCGACGGTCTCGCTCACGGGGCGCTTCCTCTACGGCGCGCCAGCCTCGGGCCAGCGCGTGGAGGGCGAGGTGATCGTCACGCCGACGCGCGAGACGCCGGCGCATCCCGGCTATGTCTTCGGTCTGACGGACGAGGGTCTTTTCCCCGCCCGCGCGCAGCTTCCCGACGATCTGAAAACGGATGCGGAAGGCGCGGCGCGCTTCACCCCGCCCTTGCCGGAGCTGACCCCGACCACCGGGCTCTACCGTGCGCGCATCGTGACCCGGCTGGTGGAGGCCGGCGGTCGTTTCGTGGAACGCGATCTGGAGATGCCGGTTCTCGCCGATGGCCTGCGCATCGGCATTCGGCCCGCCTTCGACGACGGGGTCGGGGAGGGCGGCCCGGCCGAGTTCGACGTGATCGCGCTCGATGCCTCCGGCGAGCGGCGCGCGCTCGACGGCGCGCGCTGGACGTTGTCGCGGCTCGACACGCAGTATCAGTGGTATCTCGCCGACGGGCGCTGGTCGTTCGAACCGGTCACCTCGGCGCGGCGCGTCGCCGACGGCGAGATCGGCATCGGCACGGACGATCCGGCGCGGCTTTCCGTTCCGGTCGACTGGGGGCGCTACCGTCTTGAGGTGAGTGCCGAAGGCGACAGGCCGGTCGCCAGCAGCGTGGAGTTCAACGCCGGCTGGTACGTGGGGGCGGCGACCTCGCAGACGCCCGACGTGCTGGAGGTCGGGCTCGACAAGCCGGCCTATCGCGTCGGCGAGACCGCGACGCTGCGGCTGACGCCGCGCTTCGCCGGCACGGCGCTCGTCTCCGTTCTGTCCGATCGCGTGATCGAAAGCCGCTTCGTGCCGGTTTCCGAGGGCGAGGAGAGTGTCACCTTCACCGTCACCGAGGAATGGGGAAGCGGGGCCTATGTCACCGCGACGCTGCTCAGGCCGATGGATCTGGAGGCCGGGCGCATGCCCTCGCGCGCGCTCGGGCTGCAATGGCTCGCCGTCGATCCGGGCGCGCGCAAGCACGCCGTGACTCTCGAGGCGCCCGAAACGATCCGTCCGCGCTCGACGCTCGACGTCGACGTGACCATCGCCGGTCAGGAGGCGGGCGAGACGGCCTATCTGACGATCGCCGCCGTCGATGTCGGCATTCTCAACCTGACGCGCTTCGAGACGCCCGATCCCGACGGCTGGTACTTCGGCCAGCGCCGGCTCGGCGTCGACATCCGCGACTATTACGGCGAACTGATCGACCGCACCGCCGGGACCCGGGGGCGCGTGCGCTCCGGGGGCGACGGCATGGGAATGGCGCTCGGCGCGCCGCCGCCGCAGGAACAGCCGGTCGCGCTGTTCTCCGGCGTGGTCGAGACGGACGCGGAGGGCCGCGCGCGCGTCTCCTTCGACGTGCCCGACTTCAACGGCACCCTCCGGCTGATGGCGGTGGCCTGGAGCGCCGGTGGCGTCGGCCACGCCGAGCGCGAGGTGACCGTGCGCGATCCCCTCGTCATGACGGCGACGCTGCCGCGCTTCCTCAGTCCCGGCGACGCCTCGCGGCTACTCGTCGAGGTCGACAATGTGGAAGGCCCGGCCGGCGATTACGATCTGGCGGTGACCGTCGACGGCCCCGTGTCGATCGAGGACACCGGCGACAGCCCGTCGCTGACGCTGGCGGCAAAGGAGCGGCGCACGCTCCGCCTGCCGATCCGCGCAGGCGACGCGGCCGGCGACGCCAGCCTCTCCCTGCGGCTCACCGGACCGGAGGGCATGGAGATCGTCCGCACCCTGGCACTCGGCGTGCGCGACACGACGCCGCCGCTGACGCGGCGCTCCTTCGTGACGCTCGCCGGCGGCGGATCGCTGACGCTCGACGCGGATACGCTCGCCGGTCTCGATCCGGCGGCAAGCCGCGTGACACTCGCCGCCGGCGGGACCGCGCGCATCGACATCCCCGGCCTCGTGGCCGGGCTCGACCGCTACCCCTATGGCTGCACCGAGCAGGTGACGTCGCGGGCGCTGCCGCTGCTCTACCTCAACGAGGTGGCGCTCGCCGCCGGTCTCGACGGCGATACATCGGTGCGCGAGCGGGTCGCGACCGCGATCACGCGGGTGCTCGGCAATCAGTCTGCAAACGGTGCCTTCGGGCTGTGGAACAGCTACGGCGGCGGCGAGACCTGGCTCGATGCCTATGTCACCGACTTCCTTCTCAGGGCGCGCGAGCGCGACTACGACGTGCCGCCCCGCGCGCTCGAGGCCGCGCTCGACAACCTGCAGAACCGCGTCGCCTATGCCTCGGACTTCCAGGACGGCGGCGAGGATGTCGCCTATGCGCTCTATGTGCTGGCCCGGGCCGGGCGCGCGTCCATCGGCGATCTGCGCTACTACGCCGACGTGAAGCTCGACGCCTTCGGCTCGGCGCTCGCCAAGGCGCAGATCGGCGCGGGGCTGGCGCTCTACGGTGAGCGGGAGCGGGCCGGGCAGGCCTTCGACGCGGCCATCGCTGCGGCCGGCGGTCCGGAGGGCACCGGCTATCGCAGCGACTATGGCACCGGGCTGCGCGATGCCGCCGGCGTGCTGACCTATGTCACAAGGGCCGATCTCGACGGCGATCCGCATGTGGAGCTCGCCCGCATGGTCGCCGACCGTCAGGACGTGGCCGAGGCTCTGTCGACGCAGGACATGGCCTGGCTTGTCCTGGCCGGCCATGAATTGCAGCGCCAGGCCGACACGCGGGACTTCGCCATCGACGACACGCCGGTTGCGGGCGGGCTCGCCCGTGTGTTCGCCGGTGAGACGCTCGCCGAGACGGCCGTGCGGCTGGAGAACCGGAGCGAGACGCCCGCCGAGATCGTCGTGACGGCCAACGGCCGGCCGCTCGCGCCGGAGCCCGGCGGCGGACGCGGATACGCGATCACGCGCGCGGTCTACGATCTCGACGGCAACCCGGTGGATCTCGCCGCCCTGCCGGTCAACACCCGCGTGGCCGTGGTGCTGACCGTGACCCGGGAGCGGCCCGGCAAGGGACGCACGCTCGTCGTGGACCGCCTGCCGGCGGGGCTTGTCATCGACAATCCGCGTCTGGTGCGCTCCGGCGACATCGGCGCGCTCGACTGGCTGGCGACGGTCGACACGGCCGAGCATGTCGAATTCCGCGACGACCGTTTCGTCGTGGCCCTCGACGAGACCCGCTACACTGGCGACAGCTACAGCTTCGCCTATCTGGCGCGGGCGGCCGTGCCGGGCAGCTATGCCCATCCGGCGGCCACGGTCGAGGACATGTATCGACCGGATCTCGCCGCGCGCACCGGGGCGGGGCGGGTCGAGATCCTCGGCCCGCGTCGCTAGGCCGATGCGACGCGTCTGCGGGAGGCGGCGGCGATGAGCCCGCAACCTGCGCGCCGGCGCATGCTGCGGGCCGCCGCGCTGCTGGCCGGGTGCGGCGCGGCGGTGGCATGTGTTGCCGCGCTCGCCGGCGGTCTCTGGCTGACGCTGGAGGTGCGGCGGGCGCCGGTGGCGGAACTCACGCGCGGGATCGAGGTCTCGCGCGCCGTGCTCGACCGTGAGGGCGTACTGCTGCGCGCCTTTCAGGCGCCGGACGACCGTTGGCGGCTTCCGCTCGCGCCGGAGGCGGTCGATCCGCTCTATCTCGACATGCTGATCGCCTATGAGGACCGCCGCTTTCGCGAGCACGGCGGCGTCGATCCGCGCGCCATCGCGCGGGCGCTCGTTCAGGGTGTGACGCAGGGCCGTGTGGTGTCGGGCGCCTCGACGCTGACCATGCAGGTGGCCCGGCTGCTGATGGAGGAGCCCACCCGCAGCCTCGCGCTGAAAGGGCGGCAGATGGCGCTGGCGCTGGCGCTCGAACGGGAGTTCACGAAGGACGAGATCCTCGCGCTCTATCTGCTGCGCGCGCCCTTCGGCGGCAACGTGGAGGGCGTGCGGGCCGCGACCCTTGCCTGGTTCGGCAAGGAGCCGACCCGGCTGACCCCGGCGGAGGCGGCTCTTCTGGTCGCGCTTCCCCAATCCCCCGAGGCGCGCCGCCCGGACCGGGATCCGGACGCCGCGCGCCGGGCCCGCGACCGGGTGCTGGACACCATGCTTGCGCGCGGCGTGCTCTCCGCCGATGCGGTGGCGGCGGCGCGGCGCACGCCCGTGCCGGACAGTCGCCGCGCCGTGCCCCGTCTCGCGCCGCATGCGACCCGCGCGGCACTTGGGCTCGACGCGCGTACGGAAGTGCGGCTCACGCTCGACGCCGGGCTGCAGGCGCGGCTGGAGCGTCTGGTCGCCGATCACGCCCGGCGGCTCGGCCGGCATGTTTCGGTGGCGGTGATGGTCGCGGATCACGCCACCGGCGAGATCCTGGCGCGGGTCGGCTCGCCGGGCCTGCTCGAGACCGAACGGCGCGGCCATGTCGACATGACCCGCGCGGTGCGTTCGCCCGGCTCGACGCTCAAGCCGCTGATCTACGGGCTCGCCTTCGAGGAGGGGGTGGCCCATCCCGACAGTCTGATCGACGACACGCCGACGACGCTCGCCGGCTATTCGCCCACCAATTTCGATCTGGCGTTTCAGGGCACGGTGCGGGTGCGCGAGGCGCTGGAAGCCTCGCTCAACGTCCCGGCCGTCGCGCTGCTCGACGCGGTCGGCGTGTCGCGGCTTTTGGCGCGGCTGACGCGCGCCGGGATAGAACCGCGTCTGCCGGAGGGCGCGCGGCCCGGACTGGCGCTGGCGCTCGGCGGCTTCGGTCTGACGCTGGAGGATCTGGTGACGCTCTACGCGGGCCTGGCGCGCGGCGGCGATCCGGTCGCGCTGCGCATGGAGATGGCGGCACCGTCGGCAGGCGGCGGCGCGGCGAGGGCGTCTGGCCCCGTCCTGTCGGCGGCGGCGGCCTGGCGGATCGGCGACATCCTCTCCGAGGTGCCGCCGCCGGCGACCGCGCGCGGCGACGGCATCGCCTACAAGACCGGCACCTCCTACGGCTATCGCGACGCCTGGGCCGTCGGCTACGACGGGCGGCATGTGGTCGGCGTGTGGGCCGGGCGGGCCGACGGCTCGCCGGTGAGCGGGCTGACCGGGTATCTCTCCGCCGCGCCGATCCTCTTCGAGGCGTTTCAGCGGGTGTCCCCGGAGCGGGTGCGGCTGCCCGCACCGCCGCCGGGCGTGCCGGACGCGGGCCGCGACCGGGTGCCGGAGCCCCTGCGCCATGCGCGCACGCGTCAGCGTCAGGTCGGCGGGGAAGAGCGGACGGGGCCGGAGATCTTCTATCCACCCGATGGCGCGGTGATCGATCTCGGTCTGTCGCGGGCGGGCGCGGGGCAGTCGCTGATGGTGAAGGCGCGGCGCGGGCGCGGGCCTTATGTGTGGCTTGCCAACGGCAAACCGGTGGAGACGGGCCCCTTCGCGCGCAGCCTCGCGCTCGAGCCGGACGGTCCGGGCACCTCCGTCATCACGGTGATCGACGCGGACGGCCGCGCGGCGCGCGTCCGGGTGCATCTGCGCTGACGCCGCCGCCGGCCATTGCCCGCGCCGACAGCCCCCGCGCCGACAGCCCCCCGCGCCGACAGCCCTATGTGCAGCGTCTTGCGAATTCCGCGATGGTGCGTTGCGTGAGCGGATCCCAAAGGAGCGGGGCGTGGCCCTCGTCCGGCACGGTGAGCGCTTGCGCGCCCGGGTGGCGCCTTTGCATCTCCGTCATGGTCTCCGCGCTCAGGATGTCGGAATGCGCGCCGCGCAGCAGCAGCATGGGCACCTGCGTCACCGCGTCGAACACCGGCCAGAAGTCCGGCACCTCCGCGTCCGGATTGAAATCCGCGAGCGCATGACACAGCGTCTCGTCGTAGTCGAGGCGCACCCCCGGGCCGGGGGCGGTGTCGACATAGAGCTGGCGGGCCAGACGCAGCCAGCCCTCCGCCGACATGCCCGGATACTGATGATCGAGCGTGCTGCGCAGCTTGTCGGCGGCCGTCTGCCAGTCGGCCGCCTCCATGTCGCGCCCGATGGTCTTGCACAGGCGCCGCAGGCCGTCGCGTTCGATGGAGGGGCCGATGTCGTTGAGCACCAGGCCGGCCACGGAGTGCGGATGCCGCCAGGCGAGCAGCATGGCATGCAGTCCGCCGCGCGAGGTGCCGACGATCACCACCCGCCCGAGCCCGAGCGCGGCGAGGCCCCGGTCGATATCGTCCGCCTCGCGCTCGATGGAGTAGTTGCGCCAGTCGGGATCGCGCTGCGAGCGGCCGCGCCCGCGATAGTCCATGCACACGACAAGGTGGCCGTGATCGCGCAGCGTTCCGGCAAGGGCCGCGAAATCGCGGGCGTTGCGCGACAGGCCGGGCAGGCACAGCACCGGCTGCGCGTCCGGCGCCGGATCGAGCGGTTCCCAGGCGGTGGCCGACAGGATCAGCCCGTCCGCCGCCTGCCATGTCAGGTGCCGGGGACCGGGGTCGGCCGCCGGCGCGCACAAGTCCAGGTTGGCCATGGTGCGGACGTTCCCTCCATTGTTTTTGTCATGATAGGCCCGGCTCGACCCGGTTTGAAGGGGGAAGGGGCGCGATTGTCGCGCGGCCTCGCCGATTGGTTGATGCCTGCGGCGGGACGGCGCGCGCGTGCGTGTTGCGTCGCGCGCGGGCGGCGACTATGGTGCGCCACCCGGTGCGGGAGCGGATCGCCGCGCCCGTCATTCATCCATGCGCAACCATCCACGCCAGAAGTGCAAGTTTCCATGAGGACCGCCATGATCAAGGGATCCATCCCCGCGCTCGTCACGCCGTTTCGCGACGGAGCGGTCGATGAGAAAGCGTTCCTCGACTTCGTGGAATGGCAGATCGCGGAAGGCAGCCACGGGCTCGTCCCGGTCGGCACCACCGGCGAAAGCCCGACTCTGAGCCACGATGAGCACAAGCGCGTGGTGGAACTCTGCGTGACGGCGGCCGCCGGCCGTGTGCCGGTGATCGCGGGGGCCGGCTCGAACAACACCGACGAGGCGATCGACTTCGCGACCCACGCCGAAGGCGCGGGCGCCGACGCGCTGCTGATCGTCACGCCCTATTACAACAAGCCCAACCAGGCCGGCTTGAAGGCGCATTTCCGCGCCATCGACGAGAAGGTCGGGATCCCGATCATCATCTACAACATCCCCGGCCGCTCCGTGATCGACATGACGCCGGAGACGATGGCCGAGCTGTTCGCGACCTGCAAGAACATCAAGGGCGTGAAGGACGCGACCGCCAACATGGCGCGCGCCAGCCGTCAGCGCGAGGCCTGCGGGCCGGAGTTCATCCAGCTCTCGGGCGAGGACATCACCGCGCTCGGCTTCAACGCCCATGGCGGCACGGGGTGCATCTCGGTGACGGCGAATGTCGCCCCGCGCCTTTGCGCGCAGTTCCAGGAGGCGATGCTCGCCGGCGATTTCGTCACCGCCCTGCAGATCCAGGACCGCCTCGCGCCGCTGCACGACGCGCTCTTCATCGAGCCCAACCCGACCGGCGTGAAATATGCCCTGTCGCTGCTCGGCAAGATCGACAATGAGCTGCGCCTGCCGCTCGTGCCCGTGAGCGAGACGACGCAGGTCGCGATCCGCGATGCGATGACGCACGCCGGCCTGCTCAACTGAACGAGGTACCGACGAGGCACCCGCATGTGCGCGGGCGCGTCGCGGTGAAGACACGACCATGGCCAAGACAAAGTCGAATGACGGCGGCCGCAAGGTCGTCGCCGAAAACCGCAAGGCGCGGTTCAATTACGAGATCGAGGACACCTTCGAGGCCGGCATCGCGCTCACCGGCACGGAGGTGAAGGCGCTTCGGCTGGGCAAGTCGAACATCGCCGAATCCTACGCCAGCCACGAAGGCGGCGAACTGTGGCTGATCAACTCCTATATCCCGGAATACCTGCAGGCCAACCGCTTCAATCATGAGCCGCGCCGGCGGCGCAAACTCCTCCTGCACAAGCGCGAGATCGCCCGTCTCGCGGCCTCCGTGCAGAAGGAGGGCAAGACCATCGTGCCGCTCAAACTCTATTTCAACGAGAAGGGCCGGGCGAAACTGGAAGTGGCGCTGGCGCGCGGCAAGAAGCTGCATGACAAGCGCGAGACCGAGAAGAAGCGCGACTGGAATCGCGAGAAGGCCCGCCTGTTGAAAACCGCAGGATAGGCTGTGCGCAGGCTGTGGATCGGCTGTTCATGAATTGTGAACAGCCCCTGCAATCGGTTCGTGCCCCAGGTTAAGAAGTTCTTCCAAGAGTCTGACGCGGAAAGTGATTCAAGACTTTAAGAGAATGCTCTCCAGCAGCGTCCGCCGCGCGCCCTCGATGGGGGTGGGCTTGCGCGTGGCGGCATCGACCTGCACGTGGACGAAGCGTCCCTGCGCGCTCGCGCTCGTCGCGTCGCCGCGAAACAGCGCGATCTCGTAGGTCACCGACGACCCGCCGAGACGGACCGCCCGCACCCCCGCATGCACGGTGTCGGGAAAGACGATTTCCGAGAAATAGGCGCATTGCGTCTCGACCACCAGAAACACCGTTTCCGAGCGGCGCGGGTCGAGCACGCCCTGTTCCATCAGCCACCCGTTCACGGCCGTGTCGAAGTAGCTCAGATACTCCACGTTGTTGACGTGGCCGTAGACGTCGACGTCCATCCAGCGTGTGGGGATCGCCCGCACGACCGGAAAGAGATCGCGGGACAGCGGAAGGGGGCGGGTGCTCATGGGGATGGACCGGGTGGAACGGGGATGGGTCAGAAGGCGGCACGGTAGATGGCGAGCGCGTCGGCCTCGCCCACCTCGCGCGGATTGTTCACGAGAAGCCGGGTCTGCTTCATCGCGTCGCGGGCAAGGCCCGGCAGGTCCGCCTCGCCGATGCCGACGGCGCGCAGGCCTTGGGGCAGTCCGAGCCGCGCATTGAGGGCGGCGATCTCTTCCGCGAAGCGCGCGGCGCGGTCCTGCGTGCTTTCGAAGCGGGTGAGATCGGGAAAGACGAGCGGGGCGATCTCGGCATAGAGATCGGCCGCCTGCGGCGCGTTGAAGCGCAGCACATGCGGCAGCACCAGCGCGTTGGAGAGCCCGTGCGGCACATGAAACCGCCCGCCGATCGGATAGGCCAGAGCATGCACGGCGGCGACGGGGGAGTTGGCGAAGGCCTGACCGGCGAGCAGCGAGCCGAGCAGCATGGCGGCGCGTGCATCGCGGTTCGCCCCATCGGCGACCGCCGCCTCGATGTTGGCGCCGAGCAGCCGCAGCGCCTCGCAGGCGAGGGCTTTCGAGACCGGATTGTTGTTCGCCGATTTCGAGGCATAGGCCTCGATGGCGTGGACCATGGCGTCGACCCCGGTCGCCGCCGTCACCGGGGCCGGCAGCCCGAGGGTGAGATCCGGGTCGAGCAGCGCCAGATCGGGCAGCAGCACCGGCGAGACGACGCCGCGTTTCTCGTCGTCCTCCACCGTCACGATGGAAATCGGCGTGACCTCCGAGCCCGTGCCGGCGGTGGTGGGCACGAGCGCCAGCGGCAGGCGCGGCCCTTGCGCGTTGCCGATGCCCCAGGCCGCATCGAGATCCTCGTCGCTGCCCGAAAGCAGTGCTGCGAGCTTGGCGACATCGAGCGACGAGCCGCCGCCGAAGCCGAGCACCCCGGTCGCGCGATGGGCGCGCGCGGCGTCTGCCGCCGCCATCACCACCGCGCGCGGCGGATCGGCGACCACATCGGTGAAGAGCGCGACCTCCACGCCCGCGGCCGTGAGGGCCTGACGCGGACCGTCGAGCAGCCCGGCGGCCACCAGCCCGGCGTCGGTGACGACGAGAATGCGCGCGCCCAGCGATCCGACATGCGCCGCGATCTCGGACGCGGCCCCGGGGGCGAAGACGATGCGCGGCGTGGTGGCGAAGTGAAACGGCGCGATCATGGGAACCCCTTTTGCGAAAGAAGCTGCGGAGGGTGGGGAGGCGATCAGCCGGGCCGGCGCCCGAACTTGTTGGAGCGCGGGAAGCCGCTTGGCGGCAGGCGTCCGGCCTGGGCGCGGTCGCCGCGCCAGTCGGTCAGCTCCTCCAGCGAGCGGGTGAAGCTGCGGCCCGAACTGTCCACCCAGGTGAGCCCCTGAGCACCGTCGAAGGTGGTCGCGTCGGACACGCCGCCGTCGCGGTAGCGCTGAAGCCGCACACCGCGCCCGCGCGCCATTTCCGGGATCTGAGCGACGGGGAAGACCAGCAGCTTGCGGTTTTCGCCGATGATGGCGACGTGATCGCCCGCGACCGGTACGCAGAGCTTCGCCTCGGCGGGGGTGGAGACATTGAGCACCTGCTTGCCCTTGCGGGTGTTGGCGATCACGTCCTCTTCCTTGACGACGAAGCCGCGCGCCTCGGTCGAGACCAGCAGCAGCTTGCGCTCTCCCTTGGCGACGAAGACGTCGACCACGTCGTGGCCCTCGTCGATATCCACCATCAGGCGGAACGGCTCGCCGTGGCCGCGTCCGCCGGGCAGGCGATCCGCCTGCAGGGTGAAGAACTTGCCGCCGGTGGTGTAGACCAGCAGCTTGTCGGTGGTCTCGGCGAAGAGCGAGAGCTTGAGCTTGTCGCCCTGCTTGAAGGACAGCGAGGCGAGGTCGCTCTGGTGGCCTTTCAGCGCGCGCACCCAGCCCTTTTCGGACACGATGACGGTGATCGGCTCCTTTTCGATCATCGCCTGATGGATGTCGCTGACATCGAGATCGACCGCGTCGCCGAAGCCGGTGCGGCGCTTGCCGAGCGGCGTTTCGGGGCCGTAGACCTTGGCGAGTTCGCCGATCTGCTTGCCGATCCGGGTCCACTGGCGCGTCTCGGAGCCGAGCAGCGTGAGGATGTCCTCGCGCTCCTTGGTGAGCTTGTCGTGCTCCTTGCGGATCTCCAGTTCCTCAAGCTTGCGCAGGGCGCGCAGGCGCATGTTGAGGATCGCTTCGGCCTGCACGTCGGAAAGCTCGAAGGCCGCGATCAGCGAGGCCTTGGCGTCGTCCTCCTCGCGGATGATGCGGATCACCTCGTCGAGGTTCAGATAGGCGATCAGATAGCCGCCGAGCACCTCCAGCCGGTGCTCGATTTGCGCCAGCCGGTGCTGCGAGCGGCGCACCAGCACATCCTTGCGGTGGTCGAGCCACTCGCGCAGGACCTGCTTCAGCCCCATCACCATCGGCACCTTGCCGTGCGACAGGACGTTCATGTTGAGCGAGAACCGGCTCTCCAGATCGGTGAGCTTGAACAGCGATTCCATCAGGAGATCCGGGTCGACGTTCTTCGACCGGGGCACCAGAACGACGCGCACGTCCTCGGCCGACTCGTCGCGGATGTCGTCAAGCAGCGGTAGCTTGCGCGCCTGCAGCAGCTCCGCGATCTTCTCGATCAGCCGCGACTTCTGCACCTGATAGGGGATCTCGGTGACGACGACCTGCCAGGTGCCGCGCGCCAGTTCCTCCCTCTCCCAGCGGGCGCGCACGCGAAACCCGCCGCGCCCCGTTTCATAGGCTTCCAGAAAGGCCGCGTCGTTCTTCACCAGAACGCCGCCGGTGGGAAAGTCCGGGCCCTGGATGTGCGTCAGCAGATCGGCGGTGGTCGCCTCCGGCGTCTTGATGAGGTGCTGCGCGGCGGCGCACAACTCGCCGATGTTGTGCGGCGGGATCGAGGTCGCCATGCCGACCGCGATGCCGGCCGCGCCATTGGCCAGCAGGTTCGGGAACCCGCCGGGCAGGACCACCGGTTCCCTGTCGAGCCCGTCGTAGGTCTCGCGGAAGTCGACGGCATCCTCGTCGAGCCCGTCGAGGGTGCGCACGGCGATGTCGGTGAGGCGGGCCTCCGTGTAGCGCATGGCCGCCGCGCTGTCGCCGTCGATATTGCCGAAGTTGCCCTGGCCGTCGACCATGGGATAGCGGACGGCGAAATCCTGCGCGAGGCGCACCAGCGCGTCATAGATCGCCTGGTCGCCATGCGGGTGGTATTTACCCATCACGTCGCCGACGACGCGGGCGCATTTCTTGAAGCCGGCGTTGGGGTCGAGCTTCAGGAGCCGCATGGCGTAGAGCAGGCGGCGATGGACGGGCTTCAGCCCGTCGCGCACGTCCGGCAGCGCCCGGTGCATGATGGTCGACAGCGCGTAGGAGAGATAGCGCTCCTCGAGCGCCTCGCGCAGATTGATCGGCTCCACGCCGTCGGGCGGAATCAGGTCGTTTCCCATGAGACTTGGCTACAGCCAATCGCCGAATCACGCAACGGATCCGCGCGGTCTCGCGGTTTTCCCGGGCGGTTCGGGCGGGCGGGTCAGTCGGGCAATTCAGTCGGGCGGCTCGGTCGGGGTTGTCAGCGCGCGGCGCACCGCCTCGATGAAGCCGTCGCGGGCCGGCGAGGGCGCGAGCCCGCGCGGCTCGTAGACGTGGCGGTTGAGAAAGAAGCCGGTCAGGCGGAAGGCGTCGGCCAGCGTCGCCGGATCGACGTCGCCGGCGCTTGACCGGCCCGACGCCCGGCTTGCCTCGTTGAGGAAGGCGGGCAGCGGCAGCATCCGGTCGTGATAGGGCAGGCCGGCGGAACGGCTCACGGCGCGTCCCGACTTCGGCGAGACATAGACGAGATCGTCGGTCGTGCCGGTCGCCGCGCATTCGGACAGATCGAGGCCGAAGCCGAGATCGGCCAGCACCTGCAACTCGAAATGCACCATCAGCGGGCCGGCGACATCGGGGGCGTGCAGATGGGCGAGGATCGTCTCCAGCCCCGCGTGGAGCTGGGGATGGGGATCGCGCTCGGGCAACAGATGGAGAAGGGCGGCCACCGCCTGCAGGCCGTAAACGCCGCTCGCGGCGCGCATCAGATCGGCGGCGCGAAGGGTCACGGCTTCCGCCGTGAAGGTGCCGAGGTGATGATCGAGCCGCGCGCGCCAGACGAGACTCACCGTGTTGCCCGGCTGCAGCGTGGCCTGTTGGCGGCGGCTGCGGCCGCCGCGCACGAGACCGAGATGGCGCCCGCGCGCCCGCGTCATCACCTCGAGGATCAGGCTCGATTCCCCGTGGCGCCGCGTGGCGAGAATGATGCCCTCGTCGCTCCATTCCATGGCGGTGGCGCCTCGCGCGCGGTTTCGCTAGAGCATTTCTCGTGAACGCTGACTCACGCGACATGCTCCATGTCTTTGTTTTTACGCAATTTCGCGAGCGCAAAAGTCTCCAACTTTTGCTGAAATTGCTCTAGCGCGGGAACTCCAGTCCCATCTCGCGGTAGCGCTCGGGATCGTCGGACCAGTTCTCGCGCACCTTCACGAAGAGAAACAGATGCACCGGCTGGTCCAGCGCCTCGGCGATCTCCTTGCGCGCGGCCTGCGAGATCGCCTTGATCGTCTGTCCGGCCTTGCCGAGCACGATCTTCTTCTGGCTGTCGCGCTCGACGTAGATCGTCTGCTCGATGCGCACCGAGCCGTCCTTGCGCTCCTGCCAGCTCTCGGTTTCCACCGTCGACATATAGGGCAGTTCCTGGTGCAGCCGCAGGAACATCTTCTCGCGCGTGATCTCGGCCGCGAGCATGCGCATGGGCAGGTCCGAGGCCTGATCCTCCGGATAGAGCCAGGGCCCTTCCGGCACTTGACGGCCCAGATGGTCCATCAGCCGGTCGAGCCCGTCGCCGGTCTGGGCGGAAACCATGAAGGTCTCGTCGAAGGCGACCTTGTCGTTGGCCGCCTGGGCGAGCGCCAGAAGCTTTTCCCGCTTGGTGATGTCGATCTTGTTGAGCACCAGGATCTTGGGCAGCTTCACCTCGGCGAGGCGCTCCAGAATGCTCTCGACCTGATCGTCGATGCCCTTCTTGGAATCGATCAGCAACACCACGATGTCCGCTTCGCGCGCACCGCCCCAGGCGGTGTCCACCATGGCGCGCTCCAGCCGCCGCTTGGGACGGAAGATGCCCGGCGTGTCGACGAAGACGATCTGCGACGGTCCGTGCATGGCGATGCCGCGCACCAGCGCGCGCGTCGTCTGCACCTTGTGGGTGACGATGGAGACCTTGATGCCGACAAGCGCGTTGAGCAGCGTCGACTTGCCCGCGTTCGGCGCGCCGATCAGCGCCACGAAGCCGGCGCGGGTCGCGGCGTCGGTCGCGGTCGCCTGGGCCGAAGACGCGTCGGCCCCCGGCGCGTCGCCGGTTGGCGTGTCGGGGGAACCGGCGTCGGGGCCGGGCGTGGGGTCGTCGCTCACGTGTCTGTGCTCTCTGTCCAGAGGCCCTCGCGCACGAGGGCGGCTTCGGCGGCGCGCTGTTCGGCGATGCGCTTGGAGCCGCCCGTGCCGAAGGCCGGGTCGATGTCGTCGATGTCCACCCGCACGGTGAAGCGCGGCGCGTGGTCCGGCCCGCTGCGGTCGGTCATCGTGTAGGTCGGCGCGGCCTTGCCGTGTCCCTGCGCCCACTCCTGGAGCGTCGTCTTGGGATCGCGCAAGGGGCCGCTCGATTGCGTCATGCGCCGTTCCCAGTGGCGCCTGACGAAAGCTTGCGCCGCTTCGAGGCCGGCGTCCAGATAGATCGCGGCGATCACCGCCTCGCAGACATCCGCGAGGATCGCCGTCTTCTTCCGCCCGCCGGTCTGCGCCTCGCTCTCGCCGAAGACGATCGCCTGCCCAAGCGCCAGCTCGCGGGCGACCTCGGCGCAGGTCTCGCGCTTGACGAGCTGGTTGAGCCGGCGTGCCAGTTCGCCCTCGTCGGCCTTGGGGAAGGCGTGATGCAGCATGGTGGCGACGCACAGGCCGAGCACGCGGTCGCCGAGAAACTCGAGCCGCTGGTAGCTGTCGATGCCGTGCGAGCGCGAGGTCGCGCTGCCGTGGGTGAGGGCCCGCGTCAGCAGCGTGGCGTCGGCGAAGCTGTGGCCGAGCCGCTGTTCGAGGGGGGCATGCGGCGACCGGCTCGCGCCGGAAGACTTTGCACCGGAAGACTTCGCGCCGGAAGGCATGGGCAGATCGCTTCGTTGAAACGGTGTGGCGAGGCGGCCAAAGGGCCGCGTCACAGGGTCCGGAACAGGCGGCTGCCGCGCACGGTCCACGGCCACTTCCAGAACATCCAGGCCGAGGCATCCTCCTCGACCGAGAAGAAGATGATTTCCGCGCGGCCGACGAAGTTTTCCAGCGGCACCGTGCCGACGGCGTTCATCACGCGGCTGTCGGTGGAATTGTCGCGGTTGTCGCCCATCATGAAGTAATGGCCCGGCGGCACCTTGTAGACACGGGTGTTGTCCCAGGTTCCGCGCATGGTCAGGTCGAGCGTTTCGTAGCTCACGCCGTTGGGCAGCGTCTCGCGGTAGCGCGGCACGCGGCGCACGTTGCCGAAGGTGTCGGTGGTGATGAAGTCGTCGATGCGCTCCCGCGCCACCGCCGTGCCGTTGATGTGCAACACGCCGTCGATCATCTGGATCTCGTCGCCGGGCAGGCCGACCACGCGTTTGATGTAGTCGGTGGAATTGTCGCGCGGCAACTTGAACACGGCGATATCGCCACGCTCCGGCTCGCCTGCCCAGATGCGCCCCTCGAAGGGGATCAGCCCATAGGGAAACGAATACTGCGAATAGCCGTAGCTGTATTTCGAGACGAACAGGTAGTCGCCGATCAGCAGCGTGTCCATCATCGACCCCGAGGGGATGTTGAACGGCTGGAACAGCAGCGTGCGCACGATGAGGGCGAGTGCCAGCGCCTGGACGAGAACCTTGACGGTTTCGCCGAGACCGCCGTCCTTTTTCGACTTCTCTTCAGACACGCTCATTCGATCCTTAACCACATCGTGGGGCTCTTCTGCCCGCCGTGCGAGCGCCGCCCGCCGTGCGAATACCGCCCTGGGCCTCCGGCACCCGCCGGCCGGCGTCGTATCCCGGGCGGAAACTGCAAACCGTTCCTGGACGTCGCAACGGGGGAGGAGGCCGTTCCACTCTCAAGGCTTGTACCGGGTCGCTTGAGGGGACGCAACGACTTGTGGACGCGCCCCGAGGTCATCCGCGCTCTCGCGGGTCGTGGGCGGGCTCGAGGGCGGAGCCGGGATCGGGGGCCGGGGACGGGCCTTCCGGCCAGTCGGCCGGCCAGGCCGTGATGACCACGAAGGCCTGTGCGAGCGGGTCGTCGTCGGTGATCGTCAGGTCGATGCGCGGGGAGAAGCCCGCCGGCACGAGGCTCATCAGCCGGCGCTCGGCGGAGCCGGTGAGCTGCATGGTGGGTTTTCCCGAGGGCAGGTTCACCACGCCCATCTCGCGCCAGGCGACGCCCATGCGGATGCCGGTGCCAAGCGCCTTGGAGCAGGCCTCCTTGGCCGCGAACCGCTTGGCATAGGAGGCGGCGCGCAGCCGCCGCCGGTCGGAGCGCGCGCGCTCCTGCTCGGTGAAGACCCGCCGCACGAACCGCTCGCCGAACCGCTCCAGCGTCTTTTCGACGCGACGTATGTCGATGAGATCGGATCCGATGCCGATGATCATGATCAGGCGGCTTTCGCGCGGGCGGCGTCCATCAGCCGGCGCATTTCGGCGATTGCTGCCTCGAGGCCGATGAAGATCGCCTCGCCGACCAGGAAATGGCCGATGTTGAGCTCGACGAGTTCGGGGATCGCGGCGATGTCGCCGACCGTGTCGAAGGCGATGCCGTGGCCGGCATGTACCTCGAGACCGATCTCGGCGCCGTGGCGGGCGGCCTCGCGCAGGCGCTTCAGCTCGGCCGCCGCGCCCGCGCGGTCGCCGTCGCCGACGAGGTCGCAATAGCGGCCGACGTGCAGTTCCACCACCGGCGCGCCGAGCGACAGGGCCGCGTCGAGCTGTGCCCGGTCCGCCTCGACGAAGAGGGAGACGCGGCTGCCGTTCTCGGCGAGACGCTGCACGATGGGCTTGAGGTGATTGTGACCGCCGCGCGCGTCCAGACCGCCCTCGGTGGTGCGTTCCTCGCGCTTTTCCGGAACGATGCAGGCGGCATGCGGGCGTGCCTTCAGGGCGATGTCCAGCATCTCCTGCGTCGCTGCCATCTCGAAGTTGAGCGGCAGGGCGATTTCGCGCGACAGGCGTTCGATGTCCTCGTCGGAAATGTGCCGGCGATCCTCGCGCAGATGCGCGGTGATGCCGTCGGCCCCGGCCTTTTCCGCCAGATGGGCGGCGCGCACGGGGTCGGGCATGCGTCCGCCGCGCGCGTTTCGGATGGTCGCAACGTGGTCGATGTTGACGCCGAGACGCAGGCGCTGGCTCGTCATGTCAAAGGTCTCCTGGACATCGCGAAACGCAGGTGTGCCGGGCGGCACGCCCGCAATATGGACCGCTCAGGGGTGAGCGTCGAGATCTTGCGCGCCGGTTTTCGGCGTCGTCAGGCCGCGCTTGGCGGCGATGCGCACGCGCCGCGAGCGCTGATAGGCGCGCACGGAGTAGAAGACGAGAAAATAGGAAATGGTCGCGCTTGCAAGGCCGAGCGGCACGCAGCCCACCAGCATCGGCTTGATGAGCGGCAGGACCGTGTCGAGCGAGCGCTCGAAGAATCCGGTGTCGAGATGCTCGTGGAAGGCGTCGTGCGACAGCGTCTTCGCCTCCCCGTAAAGGATCGTGGTGCCGAGCTTGTAGGTCGACGCCCAGATCAGCGGAAAGGTGAGGGGATTGCCGACCGCGGTGCCGAAGGCGGCGGCGATCATGTTGCCGCCGATCAGGAAGGCGATCAGGAAGCTCAGCAGGAAATGCAGCCCGATGAAGGGCGTGATCGAGGCGAAGGCGCCGGCCGCGAAACCGAGTGCGATGGCATTCGGGCTCGCGGTCAGCCGCAGCACGCGTTTGGTGAAATAGCGGGCGGAGCGGGCGAAACTGTGCCGGGGCCAGACCGCAACGCGCAATCTCTCGAGGTGATTCGGGCGTTTCCGGCGTTTGAACAGCATGCACGTGTCTTCGTGGTTCTTGGGGCGCTGCCCGTCGGGTTTCGGGGACGGGCCCCCGCTCAGCCTATCTCGCGCGTGACCTCGGAGATATTCGGTTTTGCCCGCAGCTGGTTCATGATGCGGGTGAGATGCTTCAGATCCCATACTTCGAGATCGATGAGCATTTCATGAAAATCGGCGGCGCGTCCCAGCATTTTCAGATTGTCGATGTTGCCGTCAAGGTCGGCGATGGTCGCGGCGATGGTGGCGAGCGATCCGGGTTCGTTCAGCGCCGACACCGAGATGCGGGCCGGAAAGCGGTCGCGATCCTCGCGCGTCATGTCCCAGCGCACGTCCAGCCAGCGGTCCGGCTCGTCCTCGAAGGCCTGCAGCGCGGTCGACTGGATCGGATAGATCGTCACGCCGACGCCGGGGGTGAGAATGCCGACGATCCGGTCGCCCGGCACGGCTCCGCCGTCGGGCGCGAAGGAGACAGGAAGATCGCCCGTCAGGCCGCGGATCGGCAGCGCGGCATCGCCCGGCTTTCGGTCGTCCCCGTCGGGCACGCGGAATTTCATGCCGCTGCCTGCGTCCAGCCCGAACCAGCCGTCCTTTCCGTCCGGCGGGACGGTGGACAGCCGGTCGTCCATGTAGTCGGGGTAGATCGCGGAGACGACCTCATGCGCGCGGGTCTCGCCACGTCCGACGGCGGCCAGCAGGTCCTCGATGCTGGCGTGCCCGGTGGTCGCCAGCGCACCGGCCAGCAGATCGTCGCTCAGCGTGTGGCCGGCGCGCAGGAAAGCCCGCTCCAGGATGTGGCGGCCGAGCGAGCCGTATTGCGCGCGCGCCGATTCGCGGGTCGCGCGGCGGATGGCCGCGCGCGCCTTGCCGGTGACGGCGATCGACTCCCAGGCCGGCGGCGGCGTCTGCGCCTGGCTGCGCACGATCTCCACTTCGTCGCCGTTCCGCAATTCGGTGACGAGCGGCATGATCTGGCCGTTGATCTTGGCGCCGACGCAGGTGTTGCCAATGTCGGTGTGAACCGCATAGGCGAAGTCGATGGGCGTGGCCCCGCGCGGCAGGGCGATGAGCCGGCCCTTCGGCGTGAAGCAGAACACCTGGTCGTGGAACAGCTCCAGCTTGGTGTTCTCCAAAAACTCTTCCGGCGTGTCGCCCTGCGACAGCATCTCGATGGTGCGGCGCAGCCACTCGTAGGCGCGGCTTTCCTGATCGAGCTTGGCGATGTTGCGCCCGCCGAATTCGCCGTCCTTGTAGAGCGCATGCGCGGCGATGCCGTATTCCGCCACGCGGTCCATGGCGGTGGTGCGGATCTGCAGTTCCACGCGCTGCCGGCTCGGCCCCACCACGGTGGTATGGATCGAGCGGTAGTCGTTCTGCTTGGGCGTGGAGAGATAGTCCTTGAAACGGTCCGGCACCGCCGGCCAGGTCGTATGGATCACGCCGAGCACCCGGTAGCAGGCTTCCACGGTGCCCACCACGACGCGGAAGCCGTAGATGTCGGACAATTGCTCGAAGGCGATCGACTTCGACTGCATCTTGCGGAAGATCGAGTAGGGCCGCTTCTGGCGTCCGCGCACGATGGCCGCGATGCCGCGCTCCTCGAGCCGCTGGGTGAGGCTCGCCTCGATGTCGCCGATCAGGCTGCCGTTCCTGTCTTCCAGCGCGGTCAGCCGCTCCATGATGGCGGCATAGGCTTCGTGGTTGAGCGTATGGAAGGCGAGGTCTTCCAGCTCCTCGCGCATGTCCTGCATGCCCATGCGCCCGGCGAGCGGCGCATAGATCTCCATCGTCTCTTCCGCGATGCGCCCGCGCTTGTGCTCCGGCATGTGGTGGAGCGTGCGCATGTTGTGCAGCCGGTCGGCGAGCTTGACGAGCAGCACGCGCACGTCGTCGGCGATGGCCAGAAGCAGCTTGCGGAAGTTCTCCGCCTGTTTCGCCTTCTTGGAGACCAGATCGAGCCGCTTGATCTTGGTGAGCCCGTCCACGAGCTTGCCGATCTCCGGGCCGAACATCCGGTCGATCTCGTCGCGCGTGGCGGTGGTGTCCTCGATGGTATCGTGCAGAAGGGCGACGGCGATGGTCGCGTCGTCCAGACGCAGATCGGTCAGGATCGCGGCAACCTCGAGCGGATGGGAAAAGAACGGGTCGCCGGACGCCCGGGTTTGGCTGCCGTGCTTCTGCATGGCATAGACGTAGGCCTTGTTGAGAAGGGCCTCGTCGACATTCGGATTGAACCGCTGGACCCGTTCGACCAGCTCGTATTGCCGCATCATCGCGGGGACGCCTCAGACCAAACGCTTGCACGACGCGACGCCCGCGCCGGACCTCGCGCAGTGTCGCGTCCAGAAAAGACCGAAACCGCGTGGCGCCAGGGCATCCGACGGAGGGCGCCGGCCGAACTCCGACCGTCCGTGGTGCCCGTCCCGTCGCCCGCCGGGCGTGGTGTGCGCCCGTTCACCGCAGGTCGGGAGGGATGCGCGCGCTCAGACGTCGTCCTTGCGCTCCGGCGGAACCAGGCCCTCGAGGCCGCGCAGAAGATCTTCTTCCGACATGCGGTCGAACTCGACGGCGCTGTCGTCGACCTGATTGACCTCGGTACCGCCCTGCGGCGCGGTGTTCGGAACCATCGGCACGGCATCGGCCTCGGGCTCGTCCACTTCGACGTACTTCTGAAGGGAGTGGATCAGGTCTTCTTTCAGGTCTTCCGGGCTCACGGTCTGCTCGGCGACCTCGCGCAGCGCAACGACGGGATTCTTGTCGTTGTCGCGATCGATGGTCAGCGGCGAGCCGCTGGAGATCATCCGCGCCCGGTGACTTGCAAGCAGCACCAGTTCGAAGCGATTCTCGACCTTGTCGATGCAATCCTCGACGGTGACGCGCGCCATGAAAAATCTCCGTGAATCGTGGTCGGCAAGCCGCGAGATGTACTGTTTCCTTGCGTGGAAGGCAAGCCCCGGGCGTTCGCGGTCGCGTTATTTCTTTGGTAAGATAAATAACAGATCGGTGATGCGGTGCGGCGCCGAAAACGCGGGCGCGGCTGTGATGATTGGTTGCCGCTGCCCCATGATATGGTGTAATTGATCCTACAGAAACGAGTGTCCGACAGGGCGCTCAAAAAAGAAAGCGGATCGCGACCAAGACCTGAAACTGTTGTGGCGCGATCCTTGGGCACGTGTCACCGGACTGGGTCCGGGTTTCGCAAATCGGTCCGCACAAGATTGGCGCAAAGGACTTGCAGATACGCTTCGGGAACCGCCCGGAGCGTCGGGCCTACACCCGCAAATCTAGAAAAGTCGTTTCGATACAATCACTGATTGATTTGCGTATCGCGAAAGGTATTACGGGAAATGTTCGATCCGCGCGAAAAGTTGGCGCTTTTTATCGATGGTGCGAATTTGTATTCGACCGCCAGGACGATCGGTTTCGATATCGATTATAAAATGCTCCTGCAGGAATTTCAGAAAACCGGCTATCTTCTCAGGGCCTATTATTACACGGCGTTGATCGAGGATCAGGAGTATTCGTCGATCCGGCCGCTGATCGATTGGCTGGATTACAACGGCTACAAGGTCGTCACCAAGCCGGTGAAGGAGTTCGTCGACTCCAGCGGCCGTCGCAAGATCAAGGGCAACATGGACATCGAACTCGCCGTCGATGCCATGGAGATCGTCGAGCACGTCGATCACATCGTGCTGTTCTCCGGCGATGGCGATTTCCGCTCCCTGGTCGAGGCCCTTCAGCGCAAGGGGCGCAAGGTGAGCGTGGTCTCGACCCTGCAGACACAGCCGCCGATGATCGCCGACGATCTGCGCCGTCAGGCCGATCACTTCATCGATCTGGCGACGCTGGCGAAAACCGTCGGCCGTGACCCGTCCGAGCGGGCACCGCGCGCCGAGCGGCCGCGCCGGCCGGAAGCGGATGACGACGACGACGATTATTGATCGCACGCGTCATGTCCGTATCGAGCGAGCCGGAGCGGGATTGCCCGCTCTGCCCGCGGCTGGTCGCGTTTCGCGAGCAGCACCGGGCGGCCGAGCCCGACTGGCACAATGCGCCGGTTCCGACCTTCGCGTCGGGGCCGGTGCGCCTGCTTGTTGTGGGGCTGGCACCGGGCCTGCGCGGCGCCAACAAGACGGGTCGGCCCTTCACCGGGGACTTCGCCGGCGATCTTCTTTACGAAACGCTGGTCGACTTCGGCTTCGCGCGTGGAACCTATGCGGCGCGGCCGGACGACGGACTGCGTCTGGTCGACACGGCGATCACCAACGCGGTGCGCTGCGTGCCGCCGCAGAACAAGCCGACGGGGGCGGAAATCCGCACCTGCCTGCCGTTCCTGAAGGCCACCATCGCGGGTTACGCGGATCTCACCGCGATCCTCGCACTCGGCCGGATCGCCCATGAGGCGACGCTGACCGCCCTGGAGCAGCGCAAGTCGCGGTTTCCCTTCGGCCACGGTGCGCGTCATGCACCGGAGGGGCTGCCGGTCCTGTTCGACAGCTATCACTGCTCGCGGTACAACACCAACACGGGCCGGCTCACCCGCGCCATGTTCCGCGATGTCTTCGCGGCCGTGCGCGCGGAAATCGACAAGGCCGGTTGACCCCCAAGAGCGACGGCAAGGGCGCGCGTTCCAAGCGCGCGCGTTACGTCTCCGGATCGCCCGCCCGCGCGGCGTCGGCATCGCGCCAGCCGTCGGCTGTCAGATGATCCTGCGGCCGGAAGCGGGCCTTGTAGTCCATCTTGGGCGAGCCTTCGACCCAGTATCCCAGATAGACGTAGGGCAGTCCCATCATGCGGGCGCGCTCGATATGGTCGAGGATCAGGAAGGTGCCGAGGCTGCGGGCCTGCGCGTCCGGATCGAAGAACGAATAGACCATCGACAGCCCGTCGCTGAGGACGTCGGTCAGCGCGACCGCGAGCAGCGGTCCGCTGCCTTCTCCATTGAGGAAGCTGTCCGGCCCGCGGCGCCGATACTCGACGACCATCGTGTCGACATGCGTATCCTCGATCATCATGGCGTAATCGAGCACGGTCATGTCCGCCATGCCGCCGTTGGCGTGGCGGGCATCGAGATAGCGGCGGAAGAGGTCGTATTGCGCGGAGGACGGCGCGGCGGCCTGCTGCGCGCCGATCAGGTCCTCGTTGCGTTTCCAGATCCGCCGCAGGCCCTTGCGCCACTGAAAGCCGTCGACCCGCACACGGACCGACACGCAGGCGCGGCAGTCCTCGCAGGCCGGGCGATAGGCGATGTTCTGGCTGCGCCGGAAGCCGCCCTGCGTCAAGACGTCGTTGAGCATCTGCGCCCGCGCGCCGACCAGATGGGTGAACACCTTGCGCTCCTGCCGCCCGTCCAGATAGGGGCAGGGCGCCGGCGCTGTCAGGTAGAACTGCGGGGTATCGGTGGGGTGGCGCGTCAAGTCCCGGTCTCCGCTCCCGTGCCAGGGTGTATGGCCCTGAGGTCGTGATCCCAGTCTACGACCCTAGAGCAATTTCAGCAAAAGTTGGAGGCTTTTGCGCTCGCGAAATTGCATGAAAACAGGAACATAGAGCATTTCGAGTGAGTCAGCGTTCACGAGATATGCTCTACAGCATCGCGAAACCATAATATATGGGCGCGACGAAGGTGAAAGTCAGCCACAGTAACAAAGCCAGCGGCGCGCCGGCGATCAGGAAGTCGGAAAAGCGATAGTGCCCGGGGCCCATGACGATCAGATTGGTCTGATAGCCGATGGGCGAGGCGAAGGAACTGTTGGCGGCGAAGATCACGCAGGTGACGAAGGCTTCCACCGGCAGATCCGTCTGCACCGCCATGTTCACCGCGATCGGCGTCAGCAGAACGGCGGTCGCGTTGTTGGACAGGGTGTTGGTGAGCAGCATCACCAGGAAGTAGAGCGCCGAGAGAATGACCATCGGCGGCATGTCCTGAAGCTGCGCGACGAGAAGATCGGCGATGGCGCTCGCCCCGCCGGTCACCTCCAGCGCGGTGGCCGAGGCGATGGAGGCGCCGATCAGCATGAAGATGCGGCTGTCGACGGCGCGCATGGCCTGGCGCACGTTCAGGCAGCCGGCCGCGATCATCGCGAAGGTCGCCGCGAGAGAGGCGGTGACGATGGGCACCAGACCGGTGGCGGCCAGCGTCACCATCACCGCGAATATCGCCAGCGCGCGCGGCGCGAGACGCCGGGGCGGCACCTCGGCGGCCGACCAGTCGAGCAGGAGCACGTCGCGATTGGTTCTAAGCCGCTTGATTTCCTGCGCGCCGCCCGCGATCAGCAGCACGTCGCCCGGCTCCAGGCGAATCTCCGTCATCGCCATGCGCGGCATGCGCGACCGGCGCTGGACGCCCATGACCACGCAGCCCGTCTCGGTGTGGAAGCCGCTTTGCGCGATGGTGCGGCCGCTCAGCCGCGACGCCGGCGCGACGACCGCCTCGGCAAGCGTCAGCGAGCGTTGCGGCGGGGTGGGCGTATCGCTTGCCTCGCTGTTTTCATCGCCGTCGGCATCCATCAGCGGGCGCGCCTGGGCAAGCGCCTGGGTGAGGGCGGAGCGCGTCGCGGCGACGATCACCGTGTCGCCGGCTTTCAGCTCGACATTCTCGAAGGGCGGCAGCAGCGGTCGCTCGCCGCGCTGCACGAGGCGCACGGTCATGTTCTTCAGCGCCGGAAACAGCCCCTTCACCGCCTGCGTCCCCTCCAGGGGGTGCCCGTCGGTGATCGGGATCTGCGCGATGAATTGCTTGCCCGAGGACGGGCGCAGCTCCTCCGCCATTGTCTTGCGCGGCCTGAGCAGGAAGGGCATCACGAAGAAGACGTAGAGCGAACCGACGCAGGCGAGGATCAGCCCCAGCCCGGTGAAGCTGAAGAAGCCGAGCCGGACGTCGCTGACGCGCGCCGCCACATCGGCGACCAGCAGGTTGGTGGAGGACCCGATCAGCGTGGTCATGCCGCCAAGAATGGCGATGAAGGAGAGCGGCATCAAAAGCCGCGCCGAGGACTTGCCTTGCGCGGCGGCGATGGCCGAGAGGATCGGCAGGAACATCACCACCACGGGCGTGTTGTTGAGAAAGCCGCTGATCACCGCCACGGCGATCAGGATCGGCGCGGTGGCGAGGCTCGGATGCCGGCGCGTCGCGGTGATGATCAACTGCGCGGGCTTTTCCAGCGCATCGGTCTGGAACAGGCCCTGTCCGACGATCAGCAGACAGATGACGGTGACGAGCGCGGGATTGGCGAAGCCGGCGAGAAGCTCCGCCGGGCCGATCCCGCTGTCGCCGGGAAAGGCGGTGAAGATCGCCAGCAGCGCGACCAGCGAGCCGAGCGCGACATACTCCATCGGCTGGCGCTCGAGCGCGTAGAGCACGATCGTCGCGACAATCACGACAAGCGTGAGGATCATGGCGGGATCGGCTGGCAGCATGCGGTCGGACCATATCCTCAACAGGCCGCGCCGAGTCGCACGGCGCGGCGAACGCCACGCCCATTTTTAGCCGTTCGCGGACGCGCCGCAAAGGTCAAAGAAAGATCCGGCGCCGGGCCGGAAAGGATGGGTCAGCCCGAAACCGCGTCGCGGTTGACCACTACGGTGCCGAGCACGAGGTCGTGCAGCAGGCGCTTTTCGACGTTGAACAACGCGACCGCCAGCACCAGCGGCGTCAGCAGGCTCACCGAGAACCAGAAGAGAAGCGCGTGCATGGCGGCGATCAGCACGTCGGGGCGGCGACCCGACACCATGCGCATGGTCAGGCCCATCGCCCGCATGCCGGGGGTCGCGCTCGCCGCGCCGCCGAGTGTCAGCGCCACATAGGCCAGCGCCACGGCCGGCCACAGCACGGGGAAGAGCAGCCAGCCGAGCCCGAAGGTGAAGATGCCGAGCACGAAGACCAGCACCACGGCGCCGAGCGTGAACGCGGCGATCAGGATCGCGTCGACCACGAAGGCGAGGATCCGGTTCGTGCGCACCGAGACGAGCAGGCGCGGGTCGTCCCACGCGGATCGCGACGGGGCGGGGTCGGTTGAACGGGCGTCGGTTTGCGTATCGAAGGCGTTGGGCATGAGATCCTTTTGCTCCTTGCCTTCGTCAGGTGGGGATCGGCGGGCCGGCTGTCAACGTGGCGCGGGCGCGCCCGGGGCCGGCGGTCACAGGTTCGATTCGCCGAGATCCAGTTCCTGAACCGAATAGTCGCGTGCCTCCAGCGCCGCCATGATCGCGTCCGCATGGGCGCGGTCGTGGGTCTCCATGGTGACGTCGAGCGTTGTGCCCTTCGCCGGCACATGCAGGAAAAGCCGGTGGTGCGAGACCTCCAGGATGTTGCCGCCGAGGCGCCCGACCAGCGTGGAAATGTCGCCGAGCACGCCGGGGCGGTCCGGCGTCGTGATGCGGATCGACAGCATCCGCCCGGCCCGGGCCAGTCCGCGCACCATGATGGAGGAAAGCAGGCGCGGGTCGATGTTGCCCCCGCACAGCACAAGGCCCACGCGGCGCCCGGCGAAGCGCCCGGGGTGCGCCATCAAGGCGGCGAGCCCGGCCGCGCCGGCCCCTTCCGCCATGGTCTTTTGCAGGCTCAGATAGGCGTCGACCGCGCGTTCGATCTGGTCCTCGTCGACGAGCAGGATGTCGTCGACGAGCGCCCGCGCGATCTCCAGCGTCAGCGTCCCGACGTTCTTCACCGCGATGCCTTCGGCCAGCGTCGCCCCGCCGCAATGCGCCGGCGTGCCGTCGAGGGCGGCGCGCATCGACGGGTAGAGCGCGGCCTCGACGCCGACGATCTCGATATCGGGCCTGAGCGCCTTGGCCGCCGTCGCGATCCCCGCGATGAGCCCGCCGCCGCCGACCGGAATGACGAGAACATCGAGATCCGGCTGATCCTCCAGCAGCTCGAGCGCGATGGTGCCCTGGCCCGAGACGATCGCCGGATCGTCGTAAGGGTGCACCCAGACGAGCCCTTCGGCCGCCGCGATCCGTTCCGCCTCGCCGTGGGCGTCGGCGAGCGTTTCGCCGGCCAGCACGACCCGCGCGCCATAGCCGCGCGTCGCCGCGACCTTCACGAAGGGGGTGGGCTCGGGCATGACGATGGTGGCGGGAATGTCGAGCCGCCCGGCATGATAGGCGACCGCCTGGGCGTGGTTGCCGGCAGACATGGCGATCACGCCGCGCCGCCGGTCCTCGGGCGCGAGCGCCGTCAGCTTGACCAGCGCGCCGCGCTCCTTGAAGGCATTGGTGACCTGGAGGTTCTCGTATTTCACGAAAACCTCGGCCCCGGTCAGCGCCGAGAGTTTCGGCGCCGGCAGGCAGGGCGTGCGCATCACCTCGCCGGCGATGGTGCGCGCCGCCGCGCGGATCGTTTCGAGCGTCACCGTCACCTGAGCTTCCTTCCCGCCGTGTCCGCGTTCCGCGCCCGTCAGCCCTTGCCGAGCAGGCGCGCCACCTCGGGCGCGAAATAGGTGAGCACCCCGTCCGCGCCGGCCCGCTTGAAGGCGATGAGGCTTTCCACCATCGCGCGCTCCCGGTCGAGCCAGCCGTTTTGCGCGGCGGCCATGATCATCGCGTATTCGCCGGACACCTGATAGGCGAAGGTCGGCCGCGCGAAGGTTTCCTTCACCCGGCGGATGATGTCGAGATAGGGCATGCCCGGCTTGATCATCAGCATGTCCGCGCCTTCCTGGATGTCGAGCTCGACCTCGTGCAGCGCCTCGTCGGTGTTCGCCGGGTCCATCTGATAGGTGCGCTTGTCGCCGATCAGCGTGCCGCTGGTGCCGACCGCGTCGCGGAACGGGCCGTAGAAGGCGGAAGCGTATTTCGCCGCGTAGGACATGATCTGCACCTGCGTGTGTCCGGCCGCATCGAGGGCCGCGCGGATCGCGCCGATCCGCCCGTCCATCATGTCGGAGGGCGCGATCACATCGGCCCCGGCGTCGGCCTGGGTCACCGCCTGGCGGGCGAGCTGGGCGACGGTTTCGTCGTTGAGAATGTCCTCGCCTTCCATCAGCCCGTCGTGGCCGTGGCTGGTGTAGGGATCGAGCGCCACGTCGGTGACGATGCCGAGCGGCAGCTTGCGCGCGGCGATCTCGCGACAGGCCCGGCACACGAGGTTGTCGGGATTGAGGGCATCGGACCCCGCGTCGTCGCGCCGCTCCGGATCGGTGTTGGGAAACAGCGCCAGCGCGGGAATGCCGAGCTCCGCCGCCATCTCCGCCTGCGCGGCGATCCGGTCGACGCTGTGGCGCACGACGCCCGGCATGGAGGGCACCGGCTCCGCGACATTCGTGCCGCCGGTGACGAAGACCGGCCAGATCAGGTCGTCGACGCTCAGATGCGTCTCGCGCACCAGGCGCCGCGTCCAGTCCGTGCGGCGGTTGCGCCGCATGCGGCGGCCGCCGAGAACGGCGTCGAGATCGGCGATGGGGCCGGGGTGCGAGGGACGCTGCGGCGCGGTCATGGAAGGGCTCCCGATAGGACAAAGCTATGAATGGATGCTCCCGGTATCAGTACGCCGCGACCCCGGGGCGGGCAACCCCGGGCCGCGCGTGCCAGATTGACGCCGGCGCGGCGGGCCGATACTCCAGCGGACGCGATCTTTTGACGGCGGGTCGGCGCAACGCCGGACGGCCGGAGCGGGAGGAGAGGGTCGAATGGATTTCACGCTCGGTGAGGACCAACGCGCATTCCAGGACGTCGCCCGGCAGTTCGCGCGAGACGAGATGGAACCCCATGCGCGGGATTGGGACGCCCGGTCGCATTTTCCCGTCGAGACGCTGCGCAAGGCGGCCGAGCTGGGGTTCGGCGGCATCTATGTGCGCGACGATGTCGGCGGCTCGGGGCTGACCCGGCTCGACGCGGCGGTGATCTTCGAGGAACTCGCCGCCGGATGCACCTCGACCGCCGCCTACATCTCGATCCACAACATGGCGGCCTGGATGATCGACCGCTTCGGGGATGACGCGCAGCGCGCGCGCTATCTGCCGGACCTGTGTTCGATGGCGACCTTCGCCAGCTACTGCCTGACGGAGCCGGGGGCTGGCTCCGACGCGGCGAGCCTGCGCACCCGGGCGGTGCGCGACGGCGACGACTATGTGCTGAATGGCTCCAAGGCGTTCATTTCCGGCGGCGGCGTGTCGGATGTCTATGTGGTGATGGTGCGCACCGGCGAGGCGGGGCCGAAGGGCATCTCCTGCGTGGTGGTGGACAAGGACACGCCGGGCCTGAGCTTCGGCGCGCAGGAGGAAAAGCTCGGCTGGAAGAGCCAGCCGACCGCGCAGGTGAACTTCAGCGACTGCCGCGTGCCGGTGGCGAACCGCCTCGGCGCGGAAGGGGACGGCTTCAGGATCGCCATGGCCGGGCTCGACGGCGGGCGGCTCAACATCGGCGCCTGTTCGCTGGGCGCGGCGCAAAGCTGCCTCGAGCGCTCGATTGCCTACCTCAAGGAGCGCAAGCAGTTCGGCAAGGCGCTGGCCGAGTTCCAGGCGCTGCAGTTCCGCCTCGCGGACATGGCGACGGAACTGGAGGCGGCGCGCCTGCTGCTGCACAAGGCGGCGACCCATGTCGACGCGAAGACCGCCGAGGCGACCCGTCTGGCGGCCATGGCGAAGCGCAAGGCGACGGATGTGGGCTTCGCGGTCGTCAACGAGGCGTTGCAATTGCATGGCGGCTACGGCTATCTGCGGGACTATCCGATCGAGCGGTACCTGCGCGATGTGCGCGTGCACCAGATTCTGGAAGGCACGAACGAGATCATGCGGGTGATCATCGCGCGCGATTTGCTGAAGGACTGAGGGCCGCCGGGCGTTCGGACCGGGGGCAGGGCGCGCGCACCAGCCGATCGGTCACGCGCATGAGCGAACACGAGAATGAGGGGTCTGGTGAGGTGCCGATGAACGACGCGGAAATCCTGTTTGAGCGCAAGGGGCCTGTGGGCCTGGTGACCCTGAACCGGCCGAAGGCGCTGAACGCGCTGTCGCATGACATGGTCACGGAGTTCATCCGGCAGCTGGACGCCTGGAAGGACGACGACGCTGTGCGTCTCGTCGTGGTGCGCGCGGCCGGCGACCGGGCGTTCTGCGCCGGCGGCGACATTCGCAAGATCTACGAGCAGGGCAAGGCGGGCGACCCCCGCCAGCGCGTCTTCTTCGCCGACGAATACCGGCTGAATGCGGCGATCAAGCGCTTTCCCAAGCCCTACGTGGCGCTGATCGACGGCATCGTCATGGGCGGCGGTGTCGGCGTGTCGGTGCACGGCAGTCACCGGGTGGGCACGGAGCGGACCACATTCGCGATGCCGGAAGTCGGGATCGGCTTCTTTCCCGATGTCGGCGCGACCTACTTTCTGCCCCGCATGCCGCATCACGTCGGCACGATGGCGGCGCTGACGGCCGGGCGGCTCAAGCAGGCCGACGCCCTGTGGGCCGGCGTGCTGACCCATGCGGTGCGCGCCGAGGACCTCGACGCGCTGACCGACGCGCTGATCGAGACCGGCGATCCCGACGCCGCCCTTGCCCGCTTCGCCCGCACCGCGGACGACCTGGAGCCGGGCGAGGCACCGCTCGCCGCCCGGGCCGGGCAGGTCGCGGATGTCTTCGGCAGGGACTCCGTGTCCGATATTCTCGCCGCGCTGGATGCAATGGCTGCGGGGGACGACGCGGAGGCCGCCGCCTGGGCGGCGAAGACGGCCGAGACCATGCGCGGCAAGTCGCCGACCAGCGTGCTCGTCGCCTTCGCGCAGATGCGGCGCGGCGTGGATCTCGACTTCGGCGCCTGCATGCGGCTGGAGTATCGCATCGTCAGCCACATCCTGAAGGGGCATGACTTCTACGAGGGCGTGCGCGCGGTGATCGTCGACAAGGACAACGCGCCGACGTGGTCGCCCTCCCGCTTCGAGGACGTGACGGCGGCGGCGGTCGAGGCGCATTTCGACGCGCTGGAGGACGGCGATCTCGATGTGTGATCGCCCGCACGGCACCCGGAGACACCCATGAACGCGCTCTTGCAGGATTACTGGAACAACCGTCCCGCGTGGTCGGTGATGCTGGTGTGGTATCTGCGCGCCATGGCCGTTCTGCTGATCGGCGGCGGGCTCATCCACTGGGCCCGCATCGTCGGCATGGTGCCGTGGCGTGGCGTGTGGTTCTGGGACATGCCGATCGAATGGCAGGCGGCGACGGTGTTCTTCGCCGTGCTGGATCTGGTGGCGGCGATCGGGCTGTGGCTCACCGTGTCCTGGGGCACGGTGATGTGGCTGACCCGGGCGCTCAGCCAGGTCGTCATGCATACGATGTTTTCGGATGTTTTCGGGCGCCGGCCCTATGAGATCGCGTTCTATCTGCTGACCATCGCGATCTATCTGGTGCTCCTGTATCTCACGGATCGCGAACAGCGCAGCTGACGCGGGTCCGGCACGCGCCTGTCACGGGCGCTCATACCGAAGACCCGGGCGCCGGGGTGGCGTTGCGGGCTCACAAAGGGCAGACGGGGAGACGCTCCTATGGCGACGATCGGTTTTATCGGACTTGGCAACATGGGCGGGCCGATGGCCGCGAACCTGGTGAAGGCCGGGCACACGGTGCATGGGCTCGACCTGTCGGCGGAGGCGCGCGCGCGGCTCGAGGAGGCCGGCGGAAAGGCGGTCGAAAGCCTCGCCGAAGCGGTGTCGCAGGCCGATGTCGTGGTCACCATGCTTCCCGCCGGCACGCATGTGCGCAAGGTCTATTGCGGCGAGGACGGGGTGCTCGCCCACGCCCGGCCGGGCACCTTGATGATCGACAGTTCCACCATCGACGTCGACAGCGCGCGCGCGGTCGCGGCCGCCGCGGACGCGGCCGGCATGAAGATGGTCGATGCGCCGGTGTCGGGCGGCGTCGCGGGTGCGGCCGGCGGCACGCTGACCTTCATGGTCGGCGGACCCGAGGCGGCCTTCGAGGCGGCGAAGCCCTATCTGGACATCATGGGCAAGACGATCGTCCATGCCGGCGGCGCCGGCAACGGCCAGGCGGCGAAGATCTGCAACAACATGATCCTCGGCATTTCGATGATCGCCGTCAGCGAGGCCTTCGTGCTGGCCGAGCGTCTCGGTCTCGATCACCAGAAGCTCTACGACATCTCCTCGACCGCATCCGGCCAGTGCTGGTCGCTGACGAGCTATTGTCCGGTGCCGGGTCCGGTGCCGGCCTCGCCGGCCAATCGGGACTATCAGCCGGGCTTCGCCGCCGGGATGATGCTGAAGGACCTGAAGCTCGCCCAGGAAGCGGCGCACGCGAGCGGCGCGTCGACCCCGCTCGGCGCGGAAGCCACGGCGCTCTACAACCTGTTCTGCAACGCCGGCGAGGACGGCACGGACTTCTCCGGCATCATCCGCTTCCTGCGCGGTGCCCGGGAGGCCTGATCCGCCCGTCCCGACCCACGATTTCCCCTGCCGCGCGCCATGCGGCAGGGGCTGCGCGACCCCGGTTGTTTCATGTAATCGACGGGTAAACGCTGTATTCGTGGTTAACGAATGCCTATTCGTGGCAGGGAAATCAGATTTTTGCGATTCACTTTTGATTTATCGTCCTTTTTAAGCGGATTTTAGAGGCCGGGCGCTAGTGTGATGGTCAAGGTGAGGAAAACCCACCACACACAATACATGAGGCGCAGACAGATGATGACGGCAACCAAGGCGGTCGACACGGCTTTGCAGGCCGAAAGCGACGATGAAATCAAGCCGCTTTACCTTGAGGCACTGACCCTGGTGGAGCGCTTGCATCGGCGGCTTCTCGACGTGATCAAGGATGAATTCGATCGCGAGGGTCGCTCGGACGTGAACAGCGTTCAGGCTCTTCTTCTGTTCAATATCGGCGATGCGGAGCTGACCGCGGGCGAGCTGCGCACGCGCGGCTACTATCTCGGCTCCAACGTCTCCTACAACCTGAAGAAGCTGGTCGATCTCGGCTTCATTCACCATCAGCGCTCGCGCACGGACCGTCGTTCGGTGCGTGTCAGCCTGACGGAGAAGGGCAAGGCCGTGGCCGATACGGTCAACGCGCTCTACGAACGCCACATGCTGTCCGTCGAACAGGTCGGCGAGATCGGCGCGGAGGACTTCAAGAACCTCAACCGGTCGCTGCGTCGGCTGGAGCGGTTCTGGACCGACCAGATCCTCTATCGTCTGTGAGGTCGTCGCGGCGCACCTTTCGGAAAGGCGCGCCGGGGACACGCGCGCCGGGGACACGCGTGACAGGGACACGCGCGACAGGAACGTGGACACACTCGAAATCCGGCATCGGGCCGCCCCGCACGGGCGGCCCGATGGCGTTTGTCCCCCGGGTCTTTCGGCTGATGGGGCTTCCGCTGCGACATGAAGGCGCCATATTGCCGTGTCTTAGAAGACCGCGCATCCGCAAGGCGAGGCGGGCGCCGGTCGCGGTGGCGCGGGGCCGCGCGCGCGCGACAGGTTTTGTTAATCGATGCGCGCTAGATCTTGGTTAACGATGCGTTGTAGGCTGTTGGGTGTGCACGCGAACGCGGGCAGGAGAGTGGCGGAGACGATGGCAGTCGGGAGTGGCACGGTGACGGTTCAAGCGGGCAGGGCAGGCGCCGGACGCAGGCGTCGCGGCGGGTTCACACGCGCCATGGCGTGGGCGTCGTTGCTGGCGCTCGGGTTCGCATTCACGACGCCGGCGCTGGCGCAGAACGCGGCGCTGAAGGCGCTGATCGAGCAGCAGCAGCGCGTCCAGTGGGAAGACCAGTTCGACACCACGATGCCGGCCCTGTCGCTGATCGAATCGACCGCGCCGACCCTGTCGCCCGACACAGCCTCCCATGTGGAATATGCGATCCAGCGCTATTCGGACATCGTCCGGCGCGGCGGCTGGCCGCGCGTGTCGAGCCCGCGCCGGGCCATGCGGCTTGGCACGCGCGACGAGAATGTCGTCACGCTGCGCCGCCGCCTGATGGCCTCCGACGACCTGGAGCAGACGGCGGGCCTGTCCGACACCTTCGATTCCTACGTCGACGCCGCCGTGCGGCGCTTCCAGATCCGTCACGGCCTGACGCCGGACGGGGTCGTGGGGCAGAGCACGCTCGTTGCGATGAACGTGCCGGCGGCGGTGCGGCTGTCGCAGCTCGAGACCAATCTGGTGCGCCTGCGCTCCATGTCGGGCTTTCTGGGCGACCGCTATGTGATGGTGAACATTCCCGCCGCCGAGATCGAGGCGGTGGAGGACGGGCGCGTGCGTTCGCGCCATACGGCCGTGGTCGGCAAGATCGACCGCCAGACGCCGATCCTCAATTCCGCGATCTACGAACTCAACTTCAATCCCTACTGGACGGTGCCGAAGTCGATCATCCGCAAGGATCTGATCCCCAAGATGAACGAGGACCCCCGGTATCTGGAGAAGAACCGGATCCGCATCTTCGACTGGCACGGCAACGAGCTGACCTGGCAGCAGATCGACTGGAGCACCGACGAGGCGACCCAGTTCAAGTTCCGCCAGGAGCCGGGCGACATCAATTCGCTCGGGTCGGTGCGCATCAACTTCCACAATCAGCATCAGGTCTATCTGCACGACACGCCGTCGAAGACGCTGTTCGGCTCCGACTACCGGTTCCATTCCTCGGGCTGCGTGCGCGTGCAGAACGTGCGCGAGCTGATCACCTGGCTGCTGCAGAGCACCACGCCGGACTGGAGCCGGGCGCGGGTGGACCAGACGATCCGCTCCGGCGCGCGCGAGGACGTGCGCCTCAAGACCAAGATCCCCCTCTACATGACCTATGTCACCGCCTGGTCGAACGCCGATGGCGTGGTGCATTTCCGCGACGACATCTACAATCGCGACGGGCTGGCGACGGGCGTGGCCGGGGAAAGCCTCGCCTATCAATAGGCGGCTGGCCCCAAGCGGCCGGCAGCAGGCGACCGGGCGACGAACCGGGCGACGGTCAGTGCGCCCTGTGTCGCAGGCAGGCCAGGGGCCGTCGCCTGCGGGAGCGTGAGGCGCCTGCGCGGCGCGCATTGTTTGGAGGCGACGCGCGGGCGCGGCGCGACGGGACATGGCTGACGGCGAGATCTACTTCGAGTTCAGGCCCCTGGGGCGACAGATCAAGGTGACGGCGATCGACGCCGCCACCGGGGTCGAGGTCGTGGTCATGGGGCCGGTCCAGGCAAGCCAGTCGGACCTTCAGGCCCTTGCCATGCGCAAGCTGCAGCGGCGTCTGGAGACGGATCGCGGCTGATTGCCTCCCGGCCCGCCATGGGCCTTGGTTCGTGTCATGGGCTGTGCTATTTGCGGGGCCCTTGACAGCGACGCATGCCGGTCTCCGGCAGCCGGTCCCGTCCGGCACCGCGCGGCGCGCGCCCCCTGGCGGGGCACTGCTCTTGAGTTCTGGTCAGAAGAGGGGACCTGCGATGTCGATGACCGACCCGACGCTCGACGCGCCGATTTATCCGGATTTCTTCACCCGTTCGCTTGCCGATGCCGATCCGGAAATCAACACGGCGATGACGCGCGAGCTCGCGCGCCAGCGTCACGAGATCGAGCTGATCGCCTCGGAAAACATCGTCTCCCGCGCCGTGCTCGAGGCGCAGGGCTCGATCATGACCAACAAGTACGCGGAAGGCTATCCGGGCCGCCGCTACTATGGCGGCTGCGAGTTCGTCGACATCGCCGAGGATCTGGCGATCGACCGGGCCAAGCAGCTCTTCAACTGCGGCTTCGCCAACGTCCAGCCGAACTCCGGCAGCCAGGCGAACCAGGCGGTCTTCCTCGCGCTGATCAAGCCGGGCGACACGATTCTCGGCATGAGCCTCGATGCCGGCGGCCACCTGACCCATGGTGCGCGGCCGAACCTGTCGGGCAAGTGGTTCAACGCCGTCCAGTACGGTCTCGACACGGCGACCGGCCTGATCGACTACGACGCGCTGGAGGCGCTCGCCCGCGAGCACAAGCCGGCGCTGATCATCGCCGGCGGGTCGGCCTATTCGCGCGAGATCGATTTCGCCCGCTTCCGCAAGGTCGCGGATGAGGTCGGCGCCTACCTGATGGTGGACATGGCGCATTTCTCCGGCCTCGTCGCCGGCGGCGTGCTGCCGAGCCCCTTCCCGCATGCCGATGTGGCGACGTCGACGACGCACAAGACGCTGCGCGGGCCGCGCGGCGGCATCGTGCTCACGGACCGCGAGGACATCGCCAAGAAGATCAATTCCGCGGTGTTTCCGGGGCTGCAGGGCGGTCCGCTGATGCATGTGATCGCCGGCAAGGCGGTGGCCTTCGGCGAGGCGCTGCGTCCGGAGTTCAAGATCTACGCCCGCAACGTTGTGGAAAACGCCAAGGTGCTGGCCGAAACCCTGCGCGAGGGCGGTCTCGACATCGTCTCCGACGGCACCGACACGCATCTGATGCTGGTCGACCTGCGTCCGAAGGATCTGACGGGCAAGGCGGCGGAAGCCTCGCTCGGCCGCGCCAACATCACTTGCAACAAGAACGGCGTTCCCAACGATCCGCAGAAGCCGACGATCACCTCCGGCATTCGCCTCGGCACGCCGGCCGGCACGACCCGCGGCTTCGGTCCGCAGGAGTTCCGCGAGATCGGCACGCTGATCATCGAGGTGCTGGACGGGCTGAAGGCGGCCAACAGCGACGAGGGCAACGCCGCGACCGAGCGGGCCGTGAAGGACAAGGTCGTCGCGCTGACCGACCGTTTCCCGATCTATCCGGGCCTTTGAACATCCGGACCCTGATGCGCCGGCGGACCCTGTGGTTCGCCGGCGCGCCCGACCGGCGCGGTCGCGGCTTGCGGAGACCGACTGACGCATGAAATGTCCCTATTGCGGCTGCGATGAAACGCAGGTGAAGGATTCTCGGCCCACCGAGGACAACACGGCCATCCGGCGCCGTCGGATCTGCACCGCCTGCGGCGGGCGCTTCACGACCTTCGAACGCATCCAGCTGCGCGAGCTCACGGTGCTCAAGCGCAACGGCCGGCGCGTGCCTTTCGACCGGGAAAAGCTCGCCCGCTCGGTGCGCATTGCCACGCGCAAGCGTCCGGTCGAGCCGGAACAGCTCGAGCGGATGATCAGCGGCATTGTGCGGCAGCTGGAAAGTGCTGGCGAAAACGAGGTTCAGGCGAGCGATATCGGCAACCTCGTGATGGAGGGGCTGAAGGTGGTCGACGACGTGGCCTATGTGCGCTTCGCCTCCGTCTACAAGAATTTCCGCGAGGCCAAGGACTTCGAGGCACTGCTCGACGAGATGAGCGGGCCGGAGGGGCCGGTCGTGCAGGTCCGCGAGGAAGACCCCGATCTTGAGCGGTGAGGGGGTCTTGAGCGGCGACGAAGCTTCCATGGACGCGCGCTACATGGCGGCGACGCTCGCGCTGGCGCGCCGGGCGCTCGGTCGCGTGTGGCCCAATCCGGCGGTTGGTGCGCTGATCGTGCAGCCCGGGGCGCACGGGCCGGTGGTGGTCGGGCGCGGCGTCACCCAGCCGCCGGGCGGTCCGCATGCCGAGGTCGTCGCCCTGCGCCAGGCCGGTGCGCGGGCGCAAGGCGCCACCTGCTACGTCACGCTGGAGCCTTGCTCGCACCAGGGGCGCACGGGCCCCTGCGCGGTCGCGCTGGCCGAAGCCGGCATCGCCCGCGTCGTGATTGGTCTGCTCGATCCCAATCCCCGCGTGGCGGGACGCGGCGTCGAGATCCTGCGCGCCCGTGGCGTGGAGGTGGTGACCGGCGTGGCCGGAGCCGACTGCGCGCGCCATCATGCCGGCCATGTCTATCGCCTGCGCGAGGGGCGTCCCCATGTGGTGCTCAAGCTTGCCGTGTCGCGCGACGGTTACATCGGCCGGGAAGGGGCCGGCCAGATCCCCATCACCGGAGAGGATGTGTTCCGCCGCGTGCACCTGCTGCGCGCCGAGTGCGACGGCATTCTCGTCGGCGTCGGCACGGCGATCGCCGACGATCCGATCCTCAACTGCCGCCTGCCGGGCATGGCGAACCGCTCGCCCGTGCGGGTCGTGATGGACACCAACGCGCGGTTGCCACTCGCCTCGCGGCTCGTCACGACGGCGCGCGAGGTGCCCGTGTGGGTGGTCGTGTCCTCCGCCGCGGATGCGGACAGGATCGCCGATCTCACCGCGGCGGGCTGCACGGTGATCCGGCTTGCCACCCCGAAGGACGGGCGCCTCGATCCGCGCGCCGCCTTGCGGGCGCTCGGCCAGCGCGGCCTGACGCGGCTGATGGTGGAAGGCGGTGCGGGGATCGCGCGCGCCATGGTCGACGCGGATCTCGCGGATACAGTCATCGTGTCGCGCGGCGACATGGAGGTCGGCGCCGGAGGTATCCGGCCGCTGGTCGATCGCGGCGTCGAGGTGTTTGAAGATCCCGCGCGGTTTGTCCGCACCGGCTCGTGGCAGGTCGGCCGCGACGCCATGACGAGTTACCGGCGCAAGGAGGCGTGACATGTTCACCGGCATCATCACCGATGTGGGGCGGATCCTTGAGGTCGCGGAGATCCCGGCCGGATTGCGTACGCGCATCGCAACCGCCTACGATCCCGACGGCATCGAAATCGGCGCGTCGATCGCCTGCGACGGCGTGTGCCACACGGTGACCGCCCGGGGCCGCGACGCGTCCGGCGCGTGGTTCGAGATCGAGTCGGCGGCCGAAACGCTGAAGCTCACCACCGTCGGCGGCTGGAAGGCCGGGGCGAGGGTCAACCTTGAGCGCTCCCTGAAGATCGGCGACGAACTGGGCGGGCACATCGTGCAGGGTCACGTCGACGGCACAGCGGAGATCGTGGAGCGCGCCGACCACCCGGACTCGGTCTATTTCCGCTTCAAGGTGCCGGCCGATTGCGCGCCCTTCATCGCCAGGAAGGGCGGTGTCGCGCTGGACGGCACGTCGCTCACGGTGAACGAGGTGGCGGGCGACACGTTTTCCGTCTTCCTCATTCCGCACACGCTGACGGCGACGACATGGGCCGACCGCCGGGTCGGCGACCGCGTCAATCTCGAAGTCGACATGATGGCGCGCTACGCGGCCCGTCTGGCGGAGTATCGTTGAGCAAGCCCACCCGCTAACCACGTCGCGGCGCGCATGGCAGGCGCGCCGCATGCGCACTGGACAAATGCCGTGTGACATGGTTCCTACCGGCACCTTGCGGCGGGGCCACGTGAGCGCGTGTCCCGCGCTCTCACGGACGGTCGAACCGTCCCGCGCGAACCACACGGCGCCCGACATGAATTGGATATCCGATATGGCAGCTCCGAAGATCCTGATCATCGACGCGCGTTTCTACGACGACATTGCCGATGCCCTCCTGTCCGGCGCGATGAAGGTGCTCGACGACAATCGCGCCGACGTCACGCGCGTGTCGGTTCCCGGCGTGCTGGAGATTCCGGGTGCGCTGGCGATGGCGCTCGCGGCCATGGAAAGCGGTACGGACGACTACGACGGCGTGGTCGTGCTCGGCTGCGTCATTCGCGGCGAGACCTCGCATTACGACATCGTCGCCAACGAGTCGGCGCGTGCGATCATGGAACTGGTGATCGATGCCGCCCTGCCGCTCGGCAACGGTATCCTCACGGTGGAGAATCGCGACCAGGCCTGGGCGCGGGCCGACACCGCGCAGAAGAACAAGGGCGGCGCGGCCGCGCAGGCCGCGCTCGACATGATTGCCGTGCGCGACAAATTCGGGATCTGACGACAATGAGCGACCCAAGCCCGGCCGCGCCCGACAGCGGTCCGCGCCCCGCCAACAAGCGCGGAGCCGCGCGACTGGCCGCCGTTCAGGCGCTCTATCAGATGGATGTGGGCGGCGCGGCGCTGTCCGACGTGCTGGCCGAGTTCGAGGCGTTTCGCCTCGGCGCGGAACTCGACGGCGAACAGTATCGCGACGCGGACCCGGCGTGGTTCCGCGACCTGGTGAAAGGCGTCGTCGCCGAACAGCGCCGCCTCGATCCGGTCGTCAATCAGGCGCTGGTGGCCGACTGGCCGCTCAAGCGCATCGACACGACCCTGCGCGCAATCCTGCGCGTCGCCACCTTCGAGCTGCTGCATCGCAAGGATGTGCCGGCGCGCGTCGTCATCAACGAATATATCGACGTCGCCCGCGCCTTCTACGATGGCGACGAGACGCGCATGGTCAACGGCGTTCTGGATCGTCTGGCGCGCGAGCACCGGCCCGAGGATTTCTCCTGAGGAGATGTCCGGCGCGTCATGAAAGACGCGCGCGGGGCTCTCGCGGGTCGTCCCGGTCGAGGCCGGGGCTATTTGCACTTTTGCGAAAATGAGCCTAAACCGGAAGGTGCAAGTCCCGCCTTCGCCGGGGCAGGGTCGGTTGCGCTTGCCGGTGTGGCGACGCGCGCCCGCCGCCCGGTTTCTCCGTTTTGGCTATGCCCGTTGCCGGCTTCGCCCGCCTGGATCCGCTCATGACCGCGACCGTCTCCGCCGAAGAAACGCTGATCGACGACCGCCTCGCCCGGCGCAACGCGGTGCTTCTGGCCTGCGCGCAGGCGCTTGGCGGGGCCTCCGCCTCCATCGTCATCGCCTCGGCGTCGCTGGTCGGGGCCGGGTTGCTGGGCGCGGACAAGTCTCTGGCGACGTTGCCCGTGTCCAGTTTCGTGCTCGGCACCGCGCTCGGCACGCTGCCGGCCGGCGCCATCATGCACAGGTTCGGGCGCCGGGTCGGCTTCGTCGGATCTGCGGCGCTCGGCGTCGTGGCCGGGCTCGCCTCGGCCTATGCGATCTTCGTCGCCAGTTTCGCGCTGTTTTGCTTCGCCGTGATGGCGAGCGGGGCGGTCAGCGCCTTCGTGCAGCAGTATCGCTTCGCCGCGGCCGACACGGCGAGCGACACGTTTCGGCCGAAGGCGATTTCCTTCGTGCTGGCCGGCGGCGTCGCCGCCGGTGTCATCGGGCCGCAGACGGTGATCCTCACCGCCGACTGGTTCGATCCGATCCTCTTCGCCGGCACCTATGTGGCGCAGGCCGGTCTGGCGCTGGTCAGCATGGCGATCCTGGCCTTCCTCTCGATCCCGAGGCCGCCGCGCGGTCCGGTCGCTGAGGGCGCGCGCCGGCCGCTGGGGCGGATCATGGCGCAGCCGCGCTTCATCGTTTCGGCCGCCTGCGCAATCACCTCCTATGCCCTGATGAGCCTGGTGATGACCGCCACGCCGCTCGCAATGATCGCCTGCGGCCTGACCCAGACCGATGCGGCGCATGCGATCCAGTGGCACGTGATCGCCATGTTCGGCCCGAGCTTCTTCACCGGCCATCTGATCGCCCGTTTCGGGCGCGAGCGCATCGTCGCCGTCGGTCTCGCGCTGCTGGCCGGCTGCGCGGTCGTCGCGCTGATGGGCGTCGACGTGGCGAACTTCTGGATCGCCCTGATCCTGCTCGGCGTGGGCTGGAACTTCGGCTTCATCGGCGCGACCGCGATGCTCACCGACGTCTATCGTCCGGCCGAGCGCGCGACCGTCCAATCGGTGAACGACTTCCTGGTGTTCGGCTTCGTGGCGGCGGCCTCCTTTTCCTCCGGCGCGCTGCTGCACGCCTTCGGCTGGGCGACCGTCAACCTGCTGGTGTTCCCCTTCACCGCGCTGTCGATCGGCCTGCTCGTCTGGCTTGTCTGGTTCGAGCGCGAGCGCGCGCCCGTCTGACGCGCAGGCTCTTGCGCCGCGCGGCGGCGGCGGTGACCTCCCCGAAATGACGCGTGTGGCCGAAACTCCGCCTTGACGGCGGGCACAGGACGGCTACCGTCAAACCCGTCGGGCTAAAAGAAGAACAATCACAGGCCCATCTCGCGTCCTTCAACGGGGGGAAGAATGCTCGAACTCACCATCGTCATCGTATGCGGGCTCCTGTCCGTCGCTTATGGCATCTGGGCGATCCAGTCGGTCATGGCGTCGGACGCCGGCAATGAACGCATGCAGGAAATCGCGGGCGCCATCCAGGAAGGCGCACAGGCCTACCTCAACCGACAGTACACGACGATCGCGCTGGTCGGCGTCGTCATCTTCGCCATCGTCGCCTGGCTTCTCGGGCTTCTGGTTGCCATTGGCTTCGCCATCGGCGCGGTGCTGTCCGCGGCGGCCGGCTACATCGGCATGCTGGTCTCGGTGCGTGCCAACGTGCGCACGGCGCAGGCGGCGGCCAACTCGCTCGCCTCGGGACTGGAAATCGCTTTCAAGTCGGGTGCCGTGACAGGCCTTCTGGTGGCGGGTCTCGCTCTGCTCGGCGTGGCCGTCTACTACGCGATCCTGACGCAGAGCCTCGGCTTCGCGCCGCAAAGCCGCACGGTGATCGACGCGCTGGTGGCGCTCGGCTTCGGTGCCTCGCTGATCTCGATCTTCGCCCGTCTGGGCGGCGGCATTTTCACCAAGGGCGCGGACGTCGGCGGCGATCTCGTCGGCAAGGTCGAGGCGGGCATTCCCGAGGACGACCCCCGCAACCCCGCGACCATCGCCGACAACGTGGGCGACAACGTCGGCGACTGCGCCGGCATGGCGGCGGACCTGTTCGAGACCTATGCGGTGACGGTCGTGGCGACCATGGTGCTCGCCTCGATCTTCTTCACGGGCGCCGCGGCGCTCGAACTGATGCTGCTGCCGCTGGTGATCGGCGGGGCCTGCGTGGTCACCTCGATCATCGGCACCTTCTTCGTGAAGCTCGGCTCCAACAACTCGATCATGGGCGCCCTCTACAAGGGCTTCATCGCGACCGCCGTACTCTCGGCCGTGGCGCTGTTCGCCATCGCCTTCTTCTGGCTCGGCTTCTCTACCGAGTACACAACCAGCGGCGGCACCACCTTCACCGGCCGGCATCTCTTCTATTGCGGCGTGATCGGGCTCATCGTCACCGGTCTCATCATCTGGGTCACGGAATATTACACCGGCACCGAATACCGCCCGGTGCGCTCCATCGCCCAGGCCTCGGTGACCGGCCATGGCACCAATGTCATCCAGGGGCTGGCGATCTCGCTGGAGGCCACCGCGCTTCCCGCGATCATCATCATCGCCGGCATCCTGGCGACCTTCAATCTGGCCGGCCTGTTCGGCATCGCCATCGCGGTGACGACGATGCTGGCGCTCGCGGGCATGGTCGTCGCGCTCGACGCCTTCGGCCCGGTGACCGACAACGCCGGCGGCATCGCCGAAATGGCGGGTCTTCCGGCCGAGGTGCGGGTGACGACCGACGCGCTCGATGCCGTCGGCAACACCACCAAGGCGGTCACCAAGGGCTATGCCATCGGCTCCGCCGGGCTGGGCGCGCTGGTGCTCTTCGCCGCCTACACGGAGGATCTCAAGTATTTCGCGGCCAATGCGGCGCCGGGATCCTATTTCGAGGGCGTGAGCGTCGACTTCTCGCTGTCCAATCCGTATGTCGTCGTCGGGCTGCTGTTCGGCGGGTTGCTGCCCTATCTCTTCGGCGGCATCTCGATGACGGCGGTCGGACGCGCGGCCGGGTCTGTCGTGGAGGAGGTGCGCCGGCAGTTCCGCGAGAAGCCCGGCATCATGCAGGGCACGGAGAAACCGGACTATGGCCGTGCCGTCGACATGCTGACGAAGGCGGCGATCCGCGAGATGATCGTGCCGTCGCTGATGCCGGTCTTGTCGCCGATCGTGATCTTCTTCGTGATCACGGCAATCGCCGGCAAGTCGGAGGGCTTCGCGGCACTCGGCGCGATGCTGCTCGGGGTGATCGTCACGGGGCTGTTCGTCGCCGTGTCGATGACGGCCGGCGGCGGCGCCTGGGACAACGCCAAGAAGTCTTTCGAGGACGGGTTCCTCGACAAGGACGGCGTGCGCCACGAAAAGGGCTCGGAAGCGCACAAGGCCTCCGTCACCGGCGACACGGTCGGCGATCCTTACAAGGACACGGCCGGCCCGGCGGTGAACCCGATGATCAAGATCACCAACATCATGGCGCTGCTGCTGCTCGCGGTGCTTGCCCACGGGTGACCGGCCACCCGGTCAGGCCCTTGCGATGCTGACCGGGTTGACGAATGCGAAAAAAAACGCCCGTCGCGCATGCGGCGGGCGTTTTTCGTTTCGCGGGACCGCGGTGCGGGCCGGCGCGCGATCCGCACGAGGCGACGGCAATATGACGACCGCGAGACGCCGGTCGTGGGGGAGGGCGCAAGGGGAAGGGGTGGGAGCCCCGTCCCCTCTGCGCGGGGTGCCTAGAGACCGAGGCTCGGGTTCTGCGCGCCGCGCAGAATCTGCGTCAGGAAGCCGTAGTCCGAGCCGCCGGTGCGCGTCTTGCGGGTCAGGATATCGATGACCTTGCCGTCTTCCAGGCTGTAGTAGCCGGTGTCGCGGACGAAGCCGTCCTCGTCGAAATAGATCGCAACGACCCGCTGCTCGACGATCTCGGGCGCGAAGAAGGCCGTCGTCTCCTTGGTCTGGGAGATGTAATAATAGGCGTCGCCGCTCAGCCGCGAGGTGGTCGAGGGCGAGCCGAGCAGCAGCTCCACCTGCTCGCGCGACGACCCGACCTGGATGTCGCGCACCCGTTCGGTGGGAATGACATGCCCGTGATTGAGCGTGGTCGTGAAGCAACCGCCGAGCGGCAGCGCCAGGACGCCGACCAAGAGTGCACCGCGAAACCAGTTCGTCATCGAAGCCTGTCCTGTTGCTTTCTCACATTGGGCGACCGACATAGGACCCAACCGCGCGGGTGACCCGGGACCCTTCCGCGCGGGCAGCCCGCGCGATCCCGTCCCCCGCGCGACCGTTTTCTCGCGCGAGCGTATTTTCGCGCGACCTTGGCAAAGTCCCTAACCTGCGTTAGGGCACTTGGCAACCTTGGCCCCATCGAGGGCCCATCGCGGCCCCAGCGAGGCGACTTATGGTATTCGATCTGTTCAAGCGGCGCACGCGCCCCGAAGTGATTGCTGCGTACACGCAGATCGTGGCGCAGGCGCGGCAGCCGGGCTTCTATGCCGAGCTGAAAGTGCCCGACACGGTCGACGGCCGGTTCGAGATGATCATGCTGCACATGATCCTCGTGATCGACCGGCTGCGCGGCGCGCCCGATCCGGCTTCGGACTTCTCGCAGGAGCTGTTCGACCTGTTCTTCCAGGACATGGATTCCTCGCTGCGCGAGATGGGTGTGGGCGATCTGTCGGTGCCGAAGAAGGTCAAGAAGATGGCCGAGGCCTTCTACGGTCGCGCCGCTTCCTATTCCGAGGGCCTGCGCGCCGAAGACGAGGCCGAGCTCGGCGCGGCCGTCGACCGCAACGTCTTCGCCGAAACGTCCGAGCCCGTGCTGGCGGGACGAATCGCCGCCTATATCCGCCTGGCCGACGCGCGGCTGCGCGCCCAAACCCCCGAAGACCTCATGACCGGCGCGATCGACTGGCCCGATCCCGTGTCCTCGACCGAATGACGGATGAGCCCTCCATGACGCCTGCTTCCTTTCCCGTGGCGCACCCGTTCGACGTTTCGCGTCTCGGCAACCGGACCGAACGCGTGACGCTGCGCCCCGACGCCGATGCGATCGCGCGGATGATCGCCGCCTATGATCTCGCCGATCTGCGCGATCTCGCCTGCACCTTCGAGATCCGGCCCTATCGCAAGGACGGGGTGGCGGTGCAGGGGCATCTGACCGCCACGGCGATCCAGCCCTGCGTGGTGACGCTGGAGCCGGTCGCCCAGACCATCGACGAACGCTTCGAGCGCCGCTTCGATCCCGGGGCAGAGTCCACGGCCGAGGACGCGGAGATCGAGGTGGACGCCCTCGGCGACGACCCGGCGGACCCGCTGGAGGGACGCGACATCGATCTCGGCGCGATCCTGTGCGAACAGTTCGCGCTGGCGCTGGATCCGTTCCCGCGCGCGCCCGGAGCCGAGGTGCCGCCCGAGCACCGGGCCGATCCGGAGGCGGACGCCGACGCCGAGGCCGGCGCGCGGACGGGGGACCGCTCGCCCTTCGCCGTGCTGGCCGAACTGCGCAAGCGCGAGGACGGTGCGTGAGCCGCCCGCACGTCGCGTTCGCCGGGCAACAGCCGGGGCGGGCCGGAGAAAGGGTTGTTTCGGCGCGACAAACGAGTATGGTCCTGTCGCGTTTCACGGGCGCCCGCCAGGCACCTGGGCGACGGAGCGGCCCTGCGGCCGGGGCGCGGCGCGGACCGTCCGCTTCACCGGAGGTTTTTCCGGCGCCGACACGATTTTGACGGCCTCAAAGACGCGGACAATGGCAGACAAGATCAGAATTTCTCTCGATGCGATGGGCGGGGATTCCGGGCCGGAAGTGGTCGTTCCCGGGGCTGCGCTGGCTCTCGAGCGGCGGCCCGACATCGCGTTTTCCCTCTATGGCAACGAGCAGCGTCTTCGCCCGCTCCTGGACGCCCATCCGCGTCTGCGCGATGCATCCGAGGTGTTCCACTGCGAGGTGGCGGTGGCCATGGACACCAAGCCGAGCCAGGCGCTGCGCCAGGGCCGGTGGAAGTCCAGCATGTGGCGGGCCATCGAGGCGGTGAAGAGCGACACGGCCGATGTGGCGGTCTCGGCCGGAAACACCGGCGCGCTGATGGCCATGTCGAAGTTCTGCCTGCGCACCATGGCCAACATCGAACGCCCGGCGATCGCCGCGATCTGGCCGACGGCGCGCGGCGAATCCATCGTGCTGGACGTCGGCGCGACCATCGGCGCGGATGCCCAGCAACTCATCGACTTCGCGCTGCTCGGCGGGGCGATGGCGCGCGTGCTGTTTTCCATCGAACGCCCCACCGTCGGCCTGCTCAACATCGGCGTGGAGGAGGTGAAGGGCCTGGAGGAGGTGCGCACCGCCGGCCGTCTGCTGCGCGAGGCGAACCTCAAGTCGCTCGACTACGCCGGCTTCGTGGAGGGCGACGACCTGGGCAAGGGGACGGTTGACGTGGTCGTCACCGAAGGCTTCGCCGGCAACATCGCGCTCAAGACGGCGGAAGGCACGGCCAAGCAGATCGGCGGCTATCTGCGCGCGGCGATGAACCGAACCTGGCGCGCGCGCCTCGGCTACCTGCTGGCCCGCGACGCCTTCGACCGGCTGCGCGAGAAGATGGACCCGCGCAAGGTGAACGGCGGCGTCTTCCTCGGCCTGAACGGCATCGTCATCAAGAGCCATGGCGGCACCGACGCGGAAGGTTTTGCATCGGCCGTGGAACTCGCTTACGACATGGCCCGCAACGATCTGATGCACAAGATCGGGCAGGATTTCATGCATTACCACCGCGGCCGCTTCGGGACGCGGGACGGACTGGAAGGTGATCAGTGACCGTGAAGCGTTCCATCGTCCTGGGCACGGGAAGCTATCTTCCCGAGCGCAGACTGACCAACTCCGACCTGGCAGACCTGGTCGACACCTCCGACGAATGGATCGTTCAGCGGACCGGCATCCGGGCCCGGCACATTGCCGCCGAAGGCGAGGTGACCTCGGACCTCGCGGTGCATGCGGCCCGTCGCGCGCTTGAGGCCGCGAAGCTGGAGCCCGCCGACATCGACCTGATCGTGCTGGCGACCGCGACCCCGGACCACACGTTTCCCGCCTCCGCCGTGACCGTGCAGAACAAGCTGGGCCTCACCTCCGGCTTCGCCTTCGACGTTCACGCGGTGTGTTCGGGCTTCGTCTATGCGCTGACCACCGCCGATGCCTATCTGCGCACCGGCATGGCCCGGCGCGCGCTGGTGATCGGCGCGGAAACCTTCTCCCGCATTCTCGACTGGAACGACCGCACGACCTGCGTGCTGTTCGGCGATGGCGCCGGCGCGCTGGTGCTGGAAGCGGCGGAGGGAGACGGCACGCCGGCGGACCGCGGTATCCTCACCTCGCATCTGCGCTCCGACGGCGCCCACAAGGACAAGCTCTACGTGGACGGCGGGCCGTCCTCGACACAGACCGTCGGCCATCTGCGCATGCAGGGGCGCGAGGTGTTCCGCCATGCCGTGTCGATGATCACCGATGTGGTGGAGGATGCCTTCGCGGCGACCGGCACGGACGCCGACAGCCTCGACTGGTTCATCCCGCATCAGGCCAACCGGCGGATCATCGACGCCAGCGCGAAGAAGCTCGGCATCGATCCCGCGAAGGTTGTCGTGACGCTCGAGGACCAGGGCAACACCTCGGCGGCCTCCATCCCGCTGGCGCTGGATGCGGCGGTGCGCGACGGCCGGGTCCAGCGGGGCGATCTGATCATGCTGGAGGCCATGGGCGGCGGCTTCACCTGGGGCGCATCGCTGCTTCGCTGGTGAAGCGGACAAGAGATTGAATGGCGGGGGTTTTTGCGTATGAACCCCGCCGCGCGGTTGACCGGTGCGACACAAGGAAATACGCTTGCGCCACACAAAGGATCTTCCGGCATTCCGTTGGGGCAGCGCCTCGACCAAGGAGGGGCCATGGGCGGCAAGACGATAACACGGGCTGACTTGTGCGAAGCTGTATACCAGAAGGTCGGGCTTTCACGGTCTGAATCGTCTGAGCTGGTCGAGAAGGTGCTCTCCGAAATCTCCGATTGCCTCGTCGAAGGCGAGTCGGTGAAGCTGTCCTCCTTCGGGTCCTTCGTGGTCCGATCGAAGGGGCAGCGCATCGGCCGAAACCCGAAGACCGGCGAGGAAGTGCCGATCCTGCCGCGCCGCGTGATGGTGTTCAAACCGTCCAACGTGCTGAAAAAGAAGATCAACGACAATCTCATTGGAAACGGCGGCGGCGACGATTGATGCCCGCCGTGAGCGACAGCCGGTAATCCTGTGTCGAACGACAAGAGTCCAGACGCCTTTCGCACGATCAGCGAGGTCGCGGAGCTGCTGGATCTGCCGCAGCATGTCCTGCGCTTCTGGGAAACCCGGTTTTCCCAGATCAAGCCGCTGAAGCGCGGCGGCGGACGGCGGTATTACCGTCCCGAGGACATCGACCTCCTGCGCGGCATTCGCCATCTTCTCTATGACGAGGGCTACACGATCAAGGGCGCGCAACGCATCCTGAAGGAGCAGGGCGCGCGCTTCGTCATGCAGGTCTGGCGTGAAGACGGTCTGCCGCTTGCCGCACTCGCGGCCCAGGCGGCGACCGGCGACGCGGCCCCCGTGGGCGCTGCCGCCCCGCAGCGGGCCGAGGCGCCCGCACAGGATGGCCGGTCGCGCGCCGACGCGGCGTCGGCGTCTGTGTCGGCAGCAGAGGCGCAGCCGGCGGCGCGCGCAGCCTCCGGGCATGCCGGGACCGTGCCCGCCCGCGTTCCGGAGCGCCACACGCCGACGATCTCGGCGCCGCCGGACGAGCCTCTTCCGCGCGGCATCCTGCCGGATCATGAGGATGCCGGCGACGCGGCCCAGGCCCGGGTGGGGTTGCGGCTGATGGAACGCCTGCTCGGGGAGCGGGCGGATCCGCCGCCGCAGGGCAACCTGTCGAAGGACGACATCCGCCGCCTGCAGGCCACGCTCTTCGAGCTTCTGGAGTGCAAGCGCATTCTCGATCAGGCGCGCTAGCGGCAGCCGATCACTGTCCGTGGTCCGGCGCTTATGCGCTGCAGGCCCCGCGCGCATGCGCAACCGTTTTACGGCGTATATCGATACACGCATCCCGCACTCTACGCGCGTCGGGTCAGCTCGGCACATGTGCTGGCTGCCGGATGCTGGTCGCCAAAGTCGGGGGACGCATGCGGTCGCGTGGCTCGGGGTGCGCCCGGCATTTCGGCGGCGATTCCTGTAGCCGAGCGACGCGCGACCGGCGAGGGGCCGGTCGTCGCCAACCGTCCATCCGACAAGATGCGACCCGGCGACGGCTCCGGCAGGGGAGAGGGCAATCTTCGCGATGCGGCAAAAAGGATTGGGGAAGATGCGGGGGACGTTTTCGGCCGACAGCGTGGTTCGGCCGACAGTGTGGTTCCGCCGACAGCGTGGTCTGTGACGACGCGAACCCTGTCGGAGAGAAAAATGGTCGGGCAGGCCGGATTTGAACCGACGACCCCTTCACCCCCAGTGAAGTGCGCTACCAGGCTGCGCTACTGCCCGACGTGTCCGCGCGGCCGGGCCGCGAAGCGAACCCGCTCTTCCTAGCCGCTTCGCGAGCCCGGCGCAAGCGGGCGAAACGCGGTCTCCCTCGGGTTTTCCCGTCTCTTCTGGCGTGTGCGCCGTCGCCAGGCCTGCTCCGCCGCGATCAGGCCCCAGGCGAGGCCGTAGAGCAGATACACATGCCGCCAGCGGTCGGTGTCGATGATCACCGACAGGATCATGTGGCCGACCAGCACCGCGAAGACGCATTGCGCCACGCCCTGCCAGGGCCGCGACTGGAACATGAGCGGGAACAGGCTCACGAGCGTCATGCCGACCAGCGTCAGATAGGCGACGCCTCCGAGCCAGCCATAGGTGGTGAACGCCTTTAGATAGGTGTTGTGCTCGTCTTCTGGAAAGAAATTGCGGAACTGCAGCGGGCCGAGCCCGAGCGGACGCTCGAGCACCATCTGGAAGCCGAGGCTGTAGCGCGCGAAGCGGCCGAGGCGGGCGGTGTCGTAGTCCTGCACCAGCTTCGCCCGCTCCAGCAGCATGCCGGAAATCGCGTCCACCGACAGGGCAACCACGATCAGGCCCATGAGCGCGAGAAGGCCGAGCGCGCCGAATCCGAGAAGGCGGGCGCGCGCGCGGCCGCATCGGGTGCACACGAAGGTCACCGTATAGATGCCGAGACCTGCGAAGGCGGTCAGCCCCCAGGCGGCGCGCGAGAAGCTCAGCAGGATGGCGAAGCTCAGGACGCCGAGCACGGCCATCGCCCAGACGCAGTTCCGCAAGGGGCGGGTGAGGACGGCCTGCAGGGCCAGCGCCCAGGGCAGCACCAGGAAGGGACCGAAGACGTTGGGGTCCTCGAAGGTGCCCTTGGCGCGACCGTAGAGCGTGAAGAGTTCACCCGGCAGCAGGCCGAAGTATCCGGCGATACCGATGACGCCGACGATCAGGGCACTGATCGTATAGGCGTGAGAGACGGTGGTGAGCAGCGAGGGGTCGGAGGCGATCACCGCGGCGTAGAAGATCGCGGTGACCGCGAGGAACGCGGTGATCGCGATGTAGAAGACCGCCTCGCTGAAATCGTCCGACATGAGCGTCGCCAGCAGGCCGCCGGCGATGAAGAGCGCGATGAGGGCGATCAGCGGAGCGATCGCGATCGGAAAGCGCGGCCCCGACAGCAGCCAGGTGGCGAGCACCACGACCATGGCGAGTTCGTAGGGCGCGGGTTCCTGCAGCACGAAGCCGCCGAGAAAGACGACGATCCAAAGCGCGCCGGCGATCAGCGTGCGCCGCGTCAGACTGACCCCCGGGCGTGCGGACGCCGGCGCCGGAGCGCCGACGGGAGACAGCCCGGGGTGGAGCGCGCTCAATAGGCGTTCTCCGTCTTGAACAGGGCGAAGGGGGTCAGGACCAGGATCTTCAGATCGAACAGGATCGACCAGTTCTCGATGTAATAGACATCGTATTCGACCCGCTTCTGGATCTTCTCCGGCTTGTCCACTTCGCCGCGCCAACCGTTGATCTGGGCCCAGCCGGTGACGCCGGGCTTGACCTTGTGGCGGGCGAAATAGCCGTCGACGACCTTGTCCCAGAGTTCTTCGTTGGTATGTGCGTTCACCGCATGCGGGCGCGGGCCGACGAGCGACAGATCGCCGCGCAACACGTTGAGGAGCTGGGGCAATTCGTCGATCGAACTGCGCCGGATGAACTTGCCGACGCGGGTCACGCGCGGGTCGTCGCGGGTGACGACGCGCCTGGCCTCGGGATCCGCCATCTCGTGATACATGGAGCGGAACTTGAGGACCTCGATCACCTCGTTGTTGAAGCCGTAGCGTTTCTGGCGAAACAGCACGGGGCCCTTGCTCTCCAGCCGGATGGCGAGCGCGGTGGCCAGCATCACCGGCGACAGCGCGATCAGCGCCAGCGTCGCGAAGATCAGGTCGAAGCCGCGCTTGGCGATGCCGTCCCAGTCGGCCAGCGGCTTCTGAACCACGTCGACGAAGGGCACGGTGCCGATGAAGGACGAGGCGCGGTCGCGAAAGCGCATCTTGTCGGTGTGGGCCGACAGGCGGATGTCGACCGGCAGCACCCAGAGCGTCTTCAGGAAGTCGGCGAGCCGCTTCTCCGCGCGCAGCGGAATGGTGACGATCAGCATGTCGATGCGGGCGATTCGGGCGAACTCCACGAGATCGGCGACGGTGCCGAGCTTCGGGTAGCCGGCCACCACGGCCGGAGAGCGGTCGCCCTTGCGGTCGTCGAACAGGCCGCAGATGCGGATGTCGTTGTCCGGCTGGCTTTCGATCTCGTGAATGAAGTCGGCCGCCGCCTGTCCGCCGCCGACGATCACCGCGCGCCGTTCCAGACGGCCGTCGCGGGTCCAGCGGCGCACCAGCACCGAGGCGACCAGGCGCGCGCTGAGCAGGAACGCAAGACCGAGCGCGTACCAGACGAGCAGCGTGGAACCGTCGACCCCCGGCATGAGCGCGCCGAAGGAGGAAATCATCATCATCGCCGTGAAGACGAGCGTCCACGCGATGGAGACACGCGTCGCCTGCGACAGCGGGCTGCGCATGACCGGGATCTGGTAGCAATCCGCCGCCTGCAGGAAGGCCTGCGAGAGAATCAGGGCGACCGCCAGCGCCGCCAAGGCCGACAGGGCGGGGACGGAGCCGGAGAGACCGGCCAGAAGGCTCACGATGCCGATGCCCAGCACGAGACCGATATCGACCATCCGCACGACACCGGACAGGATCGCCGGGGAGATCACCGATCTGCTCAGGCTTTGCGCGACGCGCAATGCCTGTGGCGACAGGCCCTTGGTCTCGCCGCCCTGGGTGCTGTCGGGCGGCGCGGTCGCGGCGGCATCGTCCGTGATGTCGGCCGGCAGCGCGTCCTTCAGAAGCTGGGCGGAATGGTTGGTGTTCATGAAACCGGTCCTCCCTGCTTATTCTGTGCCGGTGCGCGTCGGCGCTTTGCTGTGAACGAGGACGGCGCCGGCGGTCATCTCGGCGGCCTCCGTCTTGCGGCTGTCCTGCGACTTGCGCTTGCCGCCGCGGGTGTCCTGGTAGAGCGAGGTGATCCGGTCGCTCATCAGCTCGACGTTGAACGTTTCCGACAGGCAGTGGCGCTGCCCCTCCGCCCGCCTGCGCATGGCGTCCGGGTCGGTGAAGGCGGCGGCCATGGCCGAGGCGAGATCGCCGACGTCGTTCGGGGTGACCAGGTGATGGGCGTAGCGCCCGAAGATCTCCGGGATACCGCCGACCCGCGTCGCGATCAGCGGCACCTGCGCGGCAACCGTTTCCAGCACGATGTAGGGCATCGCCTCGGCGCGCGACGGCACGACGACGCAGTGCGTCTTGCGAAACGCCTCGCGCGCGGGGAGGGCGCCGAGGAAGGTGACGCGATCCTGAAGGCCGTAGTCGCGGACCATTTTCTCGTAGCGGGGGCGATCCTCGCCTTCGCCGACGATATGGGCGCGCGGGGCCAGGCCGTAGACGGCGTCGAGATCGCGCAGCGCGCGGATGAAGAGATCCGGCCCCTTGAGATCGCGCAGCATGCCGATGAACAGGAAGTCGGCCGCGTCGTCGTCCTGCGGGACGGCCGCGAACTCTTCCGGAGCGAGGCCGTTGTAGACGACGCGGGCCGGGATCTTCGGCCGCGCGACCTTGGATTCATAGGCCCGATACTCATAGTCGGAGACGAAGACCAGCCCGTCGGTGAAGCGCTGTTGCAGGCGCTCCAGCGCGAAGTAGATCTTGCCTTCGAGGCGGGCGGGGTCGTAGTGCAGGCTGCCGCCATGCGGGCAATAGATGCGGGTGACCTTGCGCCCGCGCAGCCGCAGAAGCGTTCCGATGGTACGCGCGAACACGCCGCCCTTGGCGCCATGCCCGTGCAGCACGTCCGGATCGAGATCCCGGATATGGCGATAGAGCGAAAGCGCCGCCCTGGCGTCGCCGACGGTGACCTGGCGGCGCATCGGAAAGCGCGTCACGCCGAGGGCCAGCTGCGGCGCCAGCCGGGCGATCGCCTCTTCCTCGAAGGACCCGCCCGTGGTCGAGTCGCAGATCACCCCGACCCTGTGTCCGGCACGGGTCTGGGCGAGCGCGAGATCGGCGATGTGACGGAAGATCCCGCCAATCGGCGCACGGACGATATGGATGATGCGCAGCGGGGCGGCGGTCATCGGTAACTCCCTGTATCGACGCATTCGCCCGCCCGACTTGTTGGCGTCGGGTCAGGCGATGAAAACGCTAGCAGGGAGGAATGAGTCTCCGGTTAATTGCCAAGTGTCCGGCTTGACTTGCCGCACATCCGGAACGGCGTCAGAAGAATCGCTCGCGCACGTAAATCGTGTCGCCGGGACGCACCGGGTCGGTGATCGGCACGCGGCCGCTCAGCACCTCGCCGTTGAGTTGACGGGTGATGTCCACGTCGGTCTGTCTGGCACGCGGCGAGAACCCGCCGGCCGTGGCGATGGCGTTCTGCGCCGTCATGCCCGCGACATAGGGATACTGGCCGGCGTTAGCGACTTCGCCCATGACGAAGATCGGGCGGTAGGTCGCCACCTCCACCGACACGTCGGGATCGCGTAAGAACCCGTTTTTCAAGCGCTTTGTGATGACGTCCTCGAGCTGGCGCAGGGTCAGGCCGCGCGCCGCGACGCTGCCGATCAGGGGCATGGAGATATAGCCGGCCTGATCGACCGTATAGGTGGTGTTGAGGTCGTTCTGACCGAACACGATGATGCGCAGCTGATCGCTCGAATCGAGACGATAGGGTTTCGTCAGAATGTCGTGGAACGCCGTCGGCGGCTGGCGGTAGCCACTGCAGGCGGCAACGGTCAGGGCGAGGCACAAGGCAACGGCGAGGCGCGTAATCATCTGAAACTCCCGAAGAGACTGCGCCAGTATTTCCCGCAACGTGGTTAACTTGCGGTGAATCCCGGGGGATGTCGCACAGCGCAGTCAATCGGCAACACGGTTAACGGTCCGCTTACCATGTTGGCCGCATGATCGCGGCATCTGGAATTGGGAGTTGCCCCCATGAGCGAACCGCACGCTTCTGCCGCGGATGATCGGGTCGACATCGACCTTGCTGCCGTGTTCGGCGCCCTCAATCGGGCGTTGCGCTGGCTGCTGCCTCTGTGCGTCGCCGTGGGGATTGTGCTGGCGATTGCCCTGCAATTCGTCGCCCCCAAGTACCGGGCCGAATCCAAGGTTCTGATCCAGACCTCGGAATCGATCTATCCCGGCGAGGCGCGCGGCGTCGAGGAGGAGCGGGCGCTGCTCGACACCGAAGGCGTCGCCTCGCAGGTCGAGTTGCTCATGTCGCGCGATCTGCTGCGGCGGGTGGCGCAACGCCTCGACCTCGCCTCCGTGCCGGAATTCGAGGCCGGCTCGACGAGCCTCGTCGGCGACATGCTCGTGGCGCTCGGCCTCAGCCGCGACCCGGGGCGCAACTCCCGCGAGGAGCGGGTCCTCAAGGCCTTCTACGAGAGGCTTGACGTCTTTCGCGTCGACGGATCGCGGGTGATCTCCGTGCGATTCGTGTCCGAGGACGCGGAACTGTCGGCGGATGTCGCCAACGCGCTGGTGGAGGAATACATCGACCTGCAGTCGTCGGTGAAGCGCGAGACGACGGATTTCGCGGCAACCGCGCTGGAGCCGCAGATCGAGGCCCTGCGCGCCGAGGTTCAGGCGGCGCAGGAGCGGGTCGAGGCGTTCCGCGCACAGGCCGGGCTGCTGCTCGGCGCGGACAATCAGACCCTCGACCAGCAGCAGCTCGGGGAGATCAGTTCCGAGCTTTCCGATGCGCGTGCCGCGCAATCGCAGGCCGAGGCGCGCGCCAATCTCATTCGTGAGCAGCTGCGCGCGGGCGCCTCGCTCGACAGCGCCAACGATGTTCTGAATTCGCAGCTTATCCAGCGCCTGCGCGAGCGTCAGGTCGAGCTTCAGGCGCGGATCGCGGAGCTTTCGACCACGCTGTTGCCGAACCACCCGCAGATTCGCGCGCAGCGCTCGCAGCTTGCGGACCTGGAACGGCAGATTCGCGCCGAGGCGGAGAAGATCGCGGCCGGGCTGGAGACGGAAGCCAGCATCGAGCGCGACCGGGTCGCCTCGCTCACCGCGACGCTGGAGGATCTCAAGACCCAGGCCGCGCGGTCCAACGAACAGCAGATCCGTCTGCGCGAGCTGGAGCGCGAGGCGCAGGTCAAGGCAACCCAGCTCGATCAACTGATGACGCGCTACCGCGAGGCCGACACGCGGCGCAACGCCCCGCAGCTCGGCGCCGATGCCCGCGTGATCTCCAAGGCGAGCGTGCCGCTGGAGCCCTTCTCGCCGAAGGTCTTCCAGATCACCGCGATCGTCACCTTCGTGATCTTCCTGCTCGGCTGCATGTGGGCGGTGCTCGGCGCGTTTCTTTCCGGACAGGCGTTCCGCCCGGCGGAGGCTTCGCATGCGAGTTTCGAGGCGCCGTCCGCCGTGCCGGCCGGGCCGTCCTTCACCGCGCGCAATGTGCCGGCCGCAGGTTTCGGTTACGACTGGGGTCCGATGGCCGGCGGCGCCGTTGCAGGCGCGGCCGCGACCGGAGCGGGACCAGCCGCCGCCGTGCCGGCCGGGGCTGCCAACGCCGCCGCGCCGGGCGTGGGCGACGAGGCCGCACGCCCGGCAGCACCGGCTCCCGTGCCGGGGCCCTTGCCGCGCCGGGTCGCCGTGCTCAGCGTCGACAGCGACGATGTCGCCCAGGAAGTGACTTTCCGCCTCGTGCGCGATGCGGCCGAAGAGGGCGTGATGCCGCTCTTTCTGGAGGTTCGTCCGGATCTGGGCGATCCCGAGGCCGTGGCGGGGTTCGCGGAACTGCTGGACGGATCGGCCTCCTTCGCCGGGGTCATCTATCGCGATGCCGCGTCACGGGCGCATGTGATCGAATCGGGCCGGCGCGCCATCGACGACGAACTGGCGCAAAGCGACCGCTTCGAGATGCTGATGGACGCCATCGATCACACCTACGATCAGGTGTTCTTCGACCTCGGGCTGATCGACGATTCTCTGATCAGCGCGCAGATCCTGGCCATGGCGGATCAGGTGATCGTCGCGTCCGGCGGATCGCCGGCCGGGCCGGAGCTGGAGGATGCCCTGAGCATGCTGGAGGATCAGACCGGGGCGCCCGTTCTCGTGCAGACCGTCAAGTCCGACGATGCGCGGGCGGTTCGGTCGCCGGACATGGCGGCATAGGTCGACGGGGTAGGGCGGGAACGTGACGTTGCCGGCGGGCCGGCCTCAAGGCTTCTCATCGAATGGATGGACACCGGAGGCCGATGCTCCGGACACTCTGGGCGATCAGGCGGCCGGCGCCGTCAGACGCCGCAGGCGGCGCACCAGCGACCACAGCAGCGGCGAGTTGCGGATCGTGCGCTTGGTGCGGCGGATTCGCTGCACGCCGGTGCGGGCGCCAAGCCCGAGGAGCGAGACCGGAATCTCGACGTCCATCAGCGTTTCCTTGTCCGCCCAGGCGGTCTTGTAGCGTTCCGCGCCCAGCCCGAAGTCGAACACCTCCGCGCCACGCACGCAGGCGTCCTCGATCACGCGCGACAACAGGAGGTCGCCCGGGCTGAAGGTCGCGAAGGCCTCGTCGATGCTGTTGGTGTAGGCATGGAAGCGGCCGAAGCGAAGGCCGCACAGGTAGGTCGCGCAGATCCGGTCGTCGACCGTGAGGGCGTAGATCATCATGCGCTCGGAGCCGGCGGCGAGCGCCGTGTCGAGCTGATCGCGCAGGAAGGCCTGAAGATCGTCGGAGCGAAACACATTGGGGATGCCCTGGGTCGCCTCGCGGGCGCTGCGCTGCGCGATCAGCGCATCGAGAAACCTGTGCGCCGTCTCCGCGTCGCGGGCCTGAACGAAGTCGACCCGTCCCACCTCGGCGAGCTTGCGCTCCTTGGCCCGCAGCTTCTTGCGCGCGCTGGCGCTGCGGCGGGTGCGGTACACCGTGTCGAAGTCGCCCGTGATCGGGAAGGTGTGCACGCAATTGAGGCTTTCGATGGCGCAAGCGCCGACCAGCGGATGCGCACGCTCCACGAGTGTGGCCGGAATGTACTTCAGGTCGAAAAGGTCGATGCCGTGCTTGCGGCCGAGTGCAACGAGCGCCTCGCGCACCGACCGTCCGTTGATGCCGGCCAGCACGTCGCAGCGCCAAAGCCCGCTGTTCTGGTTGCCGTGGCAATCGCCGAGAAAGCGACCGACGGTGAGCAGCCCTCCGGCGCGCCGGGTGATCATCAGCGGCAACAGGAAGATCGGCTCCTCGTCGATCCGGCCGACCACGATCAGGGCCTCGATCCCGCGCGCGCGGGCGACGAAGCGGTACCAGGACGACAGCCATTCGTAGCTCGTGAAAAGCGTGCAGTGACCGCCGCCCTGAAGTGCCAGCCAGGCCTCGCGAACCTCCTCCGGACAGGATGCGGCCTTCAGGGTGAATTCGCCTGTCTCCAGCATCGCATCCAGTCTCATGGCGGATATATCCAGGTCTTCGGGCTCGCGGGACTGAACCACCTTCATCGATTTGGCAAGTCCTTCCGTCATGAGATCGGCCCCTTGTTGCAAACGGTGGCCGATCCTTCGGCACGTCGTTACAATCTTGAATAGCAAGGAGTTCTAAAGAAATCGTCGCTAACAGTGATTGCCGGGTCGAGCGTTCGGGGTAGGACGGAATGGATATCAGGCGACAGGTGCTCGCGGGCGGATGCAAGCTCCTTCACTGGAGTGGCGTCGGAACGCTCCTGGCGCAGTGGACGCAAGGCGCGGGCCTGATCTTCACCCTGCATCGCGTCGGTCCGCGGGCGACCGGGCCGAGCTTTCGCCCCAACGATCATCTTCATGTCACGCCGGACTTCCTGGAGGCCACCATCCAGCAGGTGCGCGCCGCCGGACTTGAAATCGTGTCGCTCTCGGAAGCGCTCGACAGGCTGGACCGGAAGGACCCCGGCGACCGGCGCTTTGCCGCCTTCACCTTCGACGACGGGTATCGGGACAATCTCGTCCATGCCTATCCGGTGCTGAAGCGGCACGGGGTGCCCTTCACGATCTTCGTGGCATCGGGGTTCATCGACCGCACGTCGGAAATCTGGTGGGAAGCAATCGAGCGCATCGTCTGCGAGGGAACGGAGATCGAGGTTCCCGTCGGCTCCACGATGACCACGCTTCCCGCATGCACGTATCGGGAAAAACGGCAGGCCTTCATCCATCTGCTGCATTGGTTCACCCGGGAACTCGGAGAGGCCTCGCAGCGGCTGGAAATGCGACGGCTGGCGGAGCGCCACGGGCTCGACCTTGCCGCTCTGGCGGACGAGCTGATGCTGACCTGGGACGAATTGCGCGAGCTTCGCCGCGATCCTCTCTTCACCGTGGGGGCGCACACGCATGACCATTTCGCGCTTGCGCGGATGACCGACACGGGGATGCGCGAGGACATCGCCAGAGGGCTGGAGCGGCTGGAGGCGGAGCTGGGCGTGCGGCCGGAGGTCTTCGCCTATCCGTACGGCTACGAGGCGGCCGTCAACAGCCATTCCGCCGAAGTCGTCGGCGAATTCGGGTTCCGCGCGGCGGTAACCACGAGCCCGGGGATGCTGCACGCGGACGACGCGCGGCTGGCGCTCCCGCGGGTGTCACTCAACGGCTACTTCCAGAACCGGGATATCGTCGCCCAATATCTGACCGGCGCGCCGTTTCCCTTGTACAATGCAGCGCACTGGCTTCGCCAGCGCCTCACTCCGCAGTGGTCTTCCGTTTGAGCCGGTTGGCCTCGCGCACGGGCTTGTCCATCCACCACATCAGCGCCCCGACGGGGATCGTCCACGCGAGCCCTGCAATCGCGAAATAGAGCATCTGCAGGCCGGTTCCCGCATCCTGCATGGTCAGGTCGCCGATCACCATGGCCACGAAGGCGTAGACGATCACGAACACGACCATGACGACCATTCCGACGAATTTTCTCAGGCGAAGCGGCATGGCGGCCTTGTCTCCGGTTTGACGGGCCCGGCGCGGGGACCGGGGAGGGCGCGCGTCCCGGCGCCGTTTGTCGCAGATGTGGCACGACGGCGCAGGCCGTCAAGGCTTGTCATCGTGGAGCGGGACCTATAACCGACGTGACGGCCTTTCGCAAAACGGCGGCGGGCCGGGTTCCGACTCAGTTGCGCAGGCCAGCACTCCGACCATGACCGATACGACGGTTTCCCATCTCTCTCCCGATGTCGCCGATGAAGCACGGGTGTGCCGCGATCGCCGCGCCATCCGTCTCTGGCTCTATGCCGTGTGCGTTCTCGTCTTTGCCATGGTGGTGGTCGGCGGCGCCACCCGGCTGACCGATTCCGGCCTCTCGATCACCGAATGGGAGCCGATCCACGGCGTGATCCCGCCGATGTCCGTCGCCGAGTGGGAAGAGGAGCTGGAGAAGTACCGGCAGATCCCGGAGTACCAGATCGTCAACAAGGGCATGTCGCTCGACGAGTTCAAGTTCATCTACTGGTGGGAATGGGGACACCGCCTGCTCGGGCGGATCATCGGGGTGGCCTTCTTCGTGCCGCTCGTCTGGTTCTGGGCACGCGGGCGCGTCGAGCCCTGGCTGCTGCCCTGGCTGATCGGCGGCTTCGCGCTCGGCGGGCTGCAGGGCGTGATCGGCTGGTGGATGGTGGCGTCGGGACTGGTCGAGCGCATCGACGTCAGCCAGTACCGTCTGGCCACCCATCTCACGCTCGCCTGCATCATCTTCACCTATCTCTATGCGCTCGCCCGCTACCTCGCGGTGCTCCCGGCCGACCGCGCGCCGGCGCCGGCGGCGTGCCCCTACGCGCGGGCCACGGCAATCGTTCTCGGGCTGCTTTTGCTGCAGGTCTTCCTCGGCGGCCTCGTCGCCGGGCTGAAGGCGGGGCTGTCGTTCAACACGTGGCCCTTGATGGACGGGGCCTTCATCCCCTCCGGCCTGTGGACCATGTCGCCGGTGTGGATCAACCACTTCGAAAGCGTGCTGACGGTGCAGTTCCAGCACCGCATGATGGCCTATCTTCTGGTCGGCGTGGCGCTGTGGCTCGCCTTCGCGGTGATGCGCGCGCCCGGGGCCCGTCATCTCGTCGGAGCGAGTGTTGCCTTCGTCGGCGTGCTGGCGATCCAGATGGTGATCGGCATCGCGACGCTTCTCGGGCAGGTGCCCTTCTGGCTGGCGCTGGCGCACCAGGGCTTCATCGTCGTGGTGCTGCTGGTGGCGGCTGAACTTTGGGTGCGTGCGCGCTTTCCCTTTGGCGAGGCGCCCGCCCGCGTGACCGCCTGACCGGCCCGCCCGCCGTTTGAAACGAAAAAGGCCGGCGCACGCACGCCGGCCTCATACCATCGACAGGAAGTGCCTCGCCCTACGGCGTCCTCCCGGCTGGAGCAGAGCGGAAAGCCGGGATCGGGGCGCCAAAAGAGGCGCCTTCCACGCACCGCGTATTCGACAGGCCGTGCCTCTCCGGTCCCGGATCGTCGCTGGCGCGACGTCCGGGAGGACGCGCCCGGCGGAGATCTGTTCATCCCCGCCAGGCCCGGCCTTCTTGCATTTTCGTGTCGCGGTTTTGGCGTCAGCCGCCGATGGCCGCGAGCGCCTGATCGAGATCCGCGATGATGTCTTCCGCGTCCTCCAGGCCGATGGACAGGCGCACCACGTCGTCGCCGGCGCCGGCCGCCGCGCGCTGCTCCGAGGTGAGCTGCTTGTGGGTGGTCGAGGCCGGATGGATGATCAGCGAGCGCGTGTCGCCGATGTTGGCGAGGTGGGACAGGATCTCGCAGGACGAGACCAGCGTGACGCCCGCGTCGAAACCGCCCTTCAGGCCGAAGGTGAAGACCGCGCCGCCGCCCTTGGGCATGTATTTCTGCTGGCGCGCGTGGTTCGGGTCGTCCGGCAGGCCGGCGTAGGAGACCCAGGCGACCTTGTCGTGCCCGGCCAGATGCTCGGCGACCTTCTGCGCGTTGTCGCAGTGGCGCTGCATGCGAAGCGGCAGCGTCTCGATGCCGGTGAGCAGCAGGAAGGCGTTCATCGGCGAGATCGCCGGGCCGAGGTCGCGCAGGCCGAGCACCCGGCAGGCGATGGCGAAGGCGAAATTGCCGAAGGTCTCGTGCAGCACCATGTCGGAATATTCCGGGCGCGGCTTTGACAGCAGCGGGTAGTTCTCCGTCGCCGACCAGTCGTAGGTGCCGCCGTCGACGATCACGCCACCCATCGAGTTGCCGTGACCGCCCATGAATTTGGTCAGCGAATGCAGCACGATGTCGGCGCCATGCTCGATCGGCCGGCACAGATACGGCGTCGCCATGGTGTTGTCGACGATAAGCGGGATCTTGTGCGCCCGGGCGATCTCCGCGATCGCGGCGATGTCGGTGACGACGCCGCCCGGGTTGGCGAGGCTTTCGATGAAGATCGCCCGCGTTCTGTCGTCGATGAGGCCGGCGAAGCTCTGCGGATCGGTGGCTTCCGCCCACTTCACGTTCCAGCCGAAGCTTTTGAACGAGTGGTTGAACTGGTTGATCGAGCCGCCGTAGAGCTTGTTCGCCGCGACGATATTGTCGCCCGGCGTCATCAGCGTGTGCAGCGTGAGAAGCTGCGCGGAGTGGCCCGATGCGACCGCCAGCGCCGCCGTGCCGCCCTCGAGCGCTGCGACCCGCTCTTCCAGCACCGCCGTCGTGGGGTTGGTGATACGGGTGTAGATGTTGCCGAAGGCCTGCAGGCCGAACAGCGAGGCGGCATGATCGACATCGTCGAACACGAAGGAGGTCGTCTGGTAGATCGGCGTGACGCGGGCGCCCGTCGACGGGTCGGGCTGGGCTCCGGCATGAATGGCAAGCGTCGAAAAGCCGGGAATGCGGTCGGTCATTAAGTCCTCCTCGTGTCGGCCGAGCCGAGATGATCGGCGGCATACTGGCCGAAGGGGGGAGGCAGGTCAAAGCAAAGCCATGCCTTGAAACGACGCGCTCGTGGAAAGCGTTTCCCTCAATCGCCGTCCGCGTCCGAACCCGTATCGCTCCCGCCGAAGGGCGAGCAGCCGCCGTCGGCGTCGGTGCCGATCCCGGCCGACCCGCTGGCGGACGGTGCGCCGCGCGCGACGTGACGCAGCAGCAAAACGAAGCCGACGCCCGCGCCGAGAAGGGCGAGCGCAAGCGGCGAGGGCAAGAGCGCGACAAGGGTCTCCATGTCCCCATCCTGCCGCAAGGGCATTCACGAGGTCTTAAAGCCCGTCCTCCACCCGCTGCATGCGGTGTCAGAGGCGGCGGCCGAGGCGGCCGGCGAGATCCTGGATGAACTGGAACGCGACGCGTCCCGACCGGCTGCCCCGAGTGGTCGCCCACTCAAGCGCGTCGGCGCGCAGCTTCGCCTCATCCACCGCGAGATCGAAATGCGCCGCATAGGCGAAGACCATGGCGAGATAGTCGTCCTGGCTGCACTTGTGGAAGCCGAGCCACAGACCGAAGCGGTCGGAGAGCGAGACCTTTTCCTCCACCGCCTCGCCGGGGTTGATCGCCGTGGAGCGCTCGTTCTCGATCATGTCGCGCGGCAGCAGGTGGCGGCGGTTCGAGGTGGCATAGAAGAGCACCGTCTCCGGACGCCCCTCGATGCCGCCCTCGAGCGCCGCTTTCAGCGACTTGTAGGAGGTGTCGTCGTGATCGAAGCTGAGATCGTCGCAGAAGATCAGCGTGCGGTGCGCCGAGGCCTTCAGCAGGGCCATGAGGTCCGGCAGGCTGTCGATGTCCTCGCGGTGGATCTCGACGAGCTTGAGCCGCCCGGCGTCGCCGCGCGATTCGAGCGTCGCGTTGACGCGGGCGTGGGCCGCCTTGACCAGCGACGACTTGCCCATGCCGCGCGCGCCCCACAGCAGGACGTTGTTGGCCGCGTGTCCCGACGCGAAGCGCAGCGTGTTTTCCACCAGCTGGTCGCGGACCCGCTCGATGCCCTGCAGCAGGTCGAGGTCGACCCGGTTGACGCGGGGCACGGGCTCCAGCCGCTTGCCCTCGGGATGCCAGACGAAGGCGTCCGCCGCCTCGAAATCGGGGGCCGCCGGCGCCGGCGGCACGGCGCGCTCGATCAGCGAAATGAGGCGGTCGAGGCGGTCGGTCAGCGCGGCGAGGTCGCGTGTCGGATCGGCGGAAGACGTCATGGCATCGAAGGTCCGGTTGAAGGCGGGGGCGGGCCGGGCGCGGATGCGCGTGCCGCAAGCGATCCCGTCCCCTAGCATGTCTTCGGGGTTCGGCAAACGGGGCAGGGGGGCGGATGCGTTTCGGCTGCGGTCCGGCAGGCCCCGGTCCGGGTATTGGCGGCCGTTCGGTTCGCCTTGCAAAGCCGCACTTGGCTTGTATAGTCCGCGCCACCTGAGGTTCAGTTCGCCGGACGGGGCAAGGCGGTGGCGGCGAAGTCGTTCGCCCGTCCCTCTCGGCCAAGGAGAGTTCCATGCTGATTACGCCTGCTTACGCGCAGGGTGCCGGGGCCGCCGGCGGACCCGACCTGCTGATGTCGATCCTGCCCTTCGTGCTGATCTTCGTGATCATGTACTTCCTGATCATCCGCCCGCAGCGGCAGCGGATGAAACAGCATCAGGAGATGGTCAACAACCTGCGCCGCGGCGATACGGTCGTGACCGGCGGCGGTCTGATCGGCAAGATCTCCAAGGTGGTGGACGACGGCGAGGTGCAGGTCGAGCTCGCCGATGGTCTGAAGGTGCGCGTCGTGCGCAGCATGATCACCGAGGTGCGCTCCAAGACCGAGCCGGTCAAGGAAAACGGCTGATTCAACGCCCGAACGTCCCGCCTTCCGGTCGGCGTGATCCAACGCCGGCCGGGCACCAGGAAACGGCCACGCCATGCTTCACTTCGCACGCTGGAAGATCACGCTGATCGTCCTCGTCATCCTGTCGGGGGCGCTGTCGACGCTCCCCAACTTCCTGTCGTCCGATACGCTGCGGGCCTTGCCCGACTGGATGCCGAAGAACCAGCTCGTCCTCGGGCTCGACCTGCAGGGCGGAGCCTATCTGCTCTATGAGGTGGACCGGGCGGACTACGTGCAGAAGCGGCTGCGCACGCTCGTCGGCGACATCCGCTCGCGGCTGCGCGACGACCCGCGCATCGGCTACACGGGCCTCGGGGTGCAGGGCACCGGCGCGCAGGTGCGCATTCGCGATCTTGACCGGCTGGAGGACGCCCGCGAGCGGTTGTCCGACCTGACCAACCCGCTGGTCAACAACCTGTTCGGCGGACAGGCGGTCGACGAATTCGAGATGACGGTGAGCGACGACGGGCTGATCCGCTTCACCTACACCGAAGGCGGACTTGCGCAGCGCATGACCTCCATCGTGCAGCAGTCCATCGAGGTGATCCGCCTGCGTCTCGACGAGTTCGGCACGACCGAGCCGTCGATCCAGCGGCAGGGCGAGGACCGCATCCTGGTCGAGGCGCCGGGCGAGGGCGATCCGGAGCGTCTGAAGGACCTGATCGGCCAGACCGCGCAGCTCACCTTCCACATGGTCGACCAGTCCATGTCGGCCGAACAGGCGATGCAGTCGCGCCCGCCGGTCGGCAGCGTGGTGATGTATTCGCAGGACGACCCGCCGTTCCCCTACCTGCTCGAGGAAGCGCCGCTCCTGTCGGGCGAGGACCTGATCGACGCGCAGGTGTCCTTCGACCAGCAGAACAACGAGCCGGTCGTCACCTTCCGCTTCAACACCTCGGGCGCGCGGACCTTCTCGGTCGTGACCCAGCAGAACGTCGGCCGGCCCTTCGCCATCGTGCTCGACAACGAGGTGATCTCGGCACCGGTGATCCGCGAGCCGATCACCGGCGGGTCGGGCCAGATCTCGGGCGACTTCTCGGTCGAGACGGCCAACGATCTCGCCGTGCTGCTGCGTGCCGGCGCGCTGCCGGCCAAGCTCACGGTGGTCGAGGAACGCTCCATCGGCCCGGGGCTGGGGCAGGATTCGGTCGATGCCGGGCGCATCGCCTCGCTGATCGCCGCCGCCCTCGTCATCGGCTTCATGGTGCTCGCCTACGGCCGCTTCGGTGTGATCGCGGACATTGCGCTGTTCACCAACATCCTGCTGGTGTTCGGGGCGCTGACCTTCCTGCAGGCGACGCTGACGCTGCCCGGCATCGCCGGCATCGTGCTCACCATCGGCATGGCGGTCGACGCCAACGTGCTGATCTTCGAGCGTATCCGCGAGGAGGCGCGCGCCGGACGCTCGGCGATCAGCGCCATCGACGCGGGTTACTCGCGCGCGCTCGGCACCATCCTGGATGCCAACATCACGACGCTGATCGCGGCTCTCATCCTGTTCCAGCTCGGCTCCGGCCCGATCCGGGGCTTCGCGGTGACGCTGGCGATCGGGATTTTCACCACGGTGTTTTCCGCCTTCACCGTCTCGCGGCTTCTGGTGTCGCTGTGGGTGCGCTGGAAGCGCCCCAGCCACCTGCCGATCTGACCGACGGGGACGAGATCCATGTTGTTGAAGCTTATCCCTGAGAACACCCGGTTCCGTTTCATGTGGCTGAGGACGGTGTCCTTTCCGCTGACGGCGATCATGTTCCTCGCCTCCATCGCGCTGTTCTTCTCGGTCGGGCTGAATTACGGCATCGACTTCAAGGGCGGCACGGTCTTCGAGCTGAAGACGAATGAATCGCCCGCCGACATCGCCGGCATTCGCGCCCAGCTCGGCACGATGAACCTCGGCGACGTCCAGGTGCAGCAGTTCGGTGCGCCGGACGAGGTGCTGGTGCGCATTCAGGCGCCGGAAGGCGGGGAACTGGCGCAGCAGTCGCAGGTCTCGCTGGTGCGCGAGACCTTCGGCGAGAGCGTCGAGTTCCGCCGCGTCGAGGTCGTCGGTCCGCGCGTGTCGGGCGAACTGGCGCAGGCCGGCCTGATCGCCGTGACCGCCTCGCTGATCGTGATCCTGTTCTACATCTGGTTCCGCTTCGAATGGCACTTCGCGATCGGCGCGATCCTGACGACCTTGAACGATATCGTCGTCACGGTCGGCCTCTTCGTGGTGCTGCAGCTCGAGTTCTCGCTGTCGTCGATCGCCGCGATCCTCACGATCATCGGCTATTCGCTCAACGACACGGTCGTGGTCTACGACCGGATTCGCGAGAATCTGCGACGATACAAGAAGATGCCGATGCCGGACCTGCTCGACCGCTCGATCAACGAAATGCTGTCGCGCACGGTCATGACCTCGGTGACGACGCTGCTCGCCCTGATCGCGCTGTGGATCTTCGGCGGCGAGGTGATCCGCTCCTTCACGCTGGCGATGATCTTCGGCGTCGTGATCGGCACCTATTCGTCGATCTTCCTGGCCGCTCCTTTGTTGATCGTGCTGGGGCTGCGCTCCTCGGCGGTGGTCGCGGGCGGCTCCGACGACGGCGACGCCGGCAAGAGCGAGGCCGCGACCCAGGGCTGATGGGCCCGAACGGGATGGCCGACCCATCGGCGCGCCGCCGGCGGCGCGCCGTGATCTGACGTGAAAGGGCACGCATGACGGACGAGGCGAAGCGGGGACGCGGTGCGGGCATCGTCGTGCGCGATGCCCATTATCCGGACCGGGCGCCGATCGAGGCCTATGGCAACGGCGGCTTTCGCTTTGCCGGCATGTCGCATCGCGGCTCGATCCTCTGCGTGCCGAGCGGCATCTACGGCTTTTCCGTCAGCGACCCGGCCGACCTTGACGTCGAGGCGCTTGCCAAGGTCTTCGCGGAGCAGGCCGGCATCGAGGTGCTGCTGGTCGGCACGGGCACCGATCTTCGCCCGCTGCCGGCAGACGTGAAGGCGGCGGCGCGCGAAGCCGGCATCATGGCCGATCCGATGTCCACCGGCGCGGCCGTGCGCACCTTCAATGTGCTGCTTTCCGAAGACCGGGCGGTTGCCGGGGTGTTTCTGGCCGTGGACTGAGCGGCCGCCAACCCTAAGTGTGCTTGCATGACCGCCACCGCTGCCGGTGCCGCCTCGGACGTCTGTCTGGACCAGGTTCGCACCTACGATTTCGACCGCTATCTCTCGCTTCTGTACGCGCCGGAGCGTGATCGCCCTGCGCTGGCCGCGCTCTATGCCTTCAACATGGAGATCGCGCGGGCACGCGAGATCGTGTCCGATCCCATGCCCGGCGAAATCCGGTTTCAGTGGTGGCGCGACGCGCTGGACGCGCCGGACGGATCGGACGTGGACCAACACCCGGTCGCCGGCGCCATCCGCCGGGCGATCGGCGCCTACGCGCTGCCGGCGGCCGCGCTGCACAACCTTATCGACGCGCGGGTCTTCGATCTCTACGACGACCCGATGCCCTGTCTCGGCGATCTCGAAGGCTACGCGGGGGAGACCTCGTCCGCGCTCATTCAGATGGCGTCCATCGTCCTCAGCCAGGGCCGGGACCCGGGCACGGCGGAGATCGCGGGTCACGCGGGCGTCGCCTATGCGCTGACCGGTCTGATGCGCGCGCTGCCCTGGCACGCGCGCCGGCGCCAGCTCTATCTGCCGGCCGATCTTCTGGAGGCGCATGGCGTCGACCGGGAAACGCTGTTTCGGGGCGAGACGCGCCCGGAGCTCAAGGCGGCGCTGCGCGATCTCGTCGCCGTCGCCCGCCGGCATCTGGAGGCGACCCGCAAACTGATCGGCCACGCGCCGCGCGAGACCGTGCCGGCCTTCCTGCCCGTGTGCCTCGTCGGGCCCATGCTGGACCGTCTGGAGCGCCGCGATGTCGATCCGCTGAACACCCCGGTCGATCTCAGCGCCCTGCGCAAGCACTGGATCTTCTGGCGTTCCTGGATGCGGTCGCGGCGCGGCTGAGCGCGATTATCGCCTTTTGCGGGACTGTTTCGTCTTTCCGTAACCTGGAATTTATCATCGCGCCCTTAGGCTGCGCCGCAACGACGAGTGTGCGAGCAAGGGGTAAGGATATGGTCTTTCAGGCGATTGTGCGCCGGGGCCTGTCCGCGGCGGGGGCGTTTTCGGCCAGAATGCTGCGGGTGGCGGTGGTTTCATGTGTCCTGGGAGGCGGTGCCGTCGCGCCCGTAATGGCCGAGACGACGTTTGCCGCGCTCGATGCGGTCGATGTGGGGCAATTGTCCGACCGGACGGCGGCTCTGTTCGGCGCGGACGGGCAAGCCGGCGACGGCGCAAGCCTCGAGGCCGCGGAAGAAAACGTCGAACAGGTCAACGAACGCGTCGCCGATCTGGCCGCGTTGCTGCGCGAATATCCGATCTCGCCGCCGGACATGACCAGCCCGCGCGCCGCGCTCGAGAGCTTCATGCTTCTGATGGCCGAAGCGGTGCGCACGTGGCGCGAGGTGCGCGACGAATTCCGCGACAGCGGCCAGTTCTTCATGAACGAGGATCAGATCCGCCGGGTCGAGGTCGTCCGGCTTCTGATCTCCAAGGCGCAGGAGATCTTCGACCTGCGCGACATTCCCGAGACCGCGCGCGATTCGGCGGCCATCGAGATCGTCCTGCAGTTCCAGGAGACGCTGGACCGGATCCTGATGCCGCGCTTCGACGAAATCCCGGGCGAGGCGGCCGGCTCCTTCCTGGATGCCCGCGAGGCCGCCGAACTGCCCGAACGGTGGACGCTGCCGGGCACCAGCATCGTCTTTCAGCGTCTCGACGCGAGCCAGGGCGGCGACCAGCGGTACCTGGTGTCGAAGGAGACGGTCGATCGCATTCCCGACGACTACGAGGCGGTGAAGCGCTTCCCCTCGCGCTCGGATCGCGGCGAGGACATGTACGAATATTACATCTACACGCCGGGCGGCCTCGTCGCGCCGCGCTGGTACGATGTGATCCTCGCCGGGCCCGAGTGGCTGCAGAACCAGTTCATGTCGCAGGCCTATTGGCAGTGGCTGCTGCTGGTGGCGCTGGTGATCGTGAGCATTTCCATTCCGGTCGCGCTGCAGCGCTGGAACCGCTGGCGCGCCGTGCCCCTGTCGGATGTGCATCGGCGCCTGCGCGGCTTCCAGCAGCCGTTGCTGCAGCTGCTCGTGGTGATAACCTTCCGCTATCTGGTCGAGCACCAGATCAACATCACCGGCGCGCCGATGGTGGCGGTCGGCACCTTCTCTTCGGTCGTGCTGTGGGTGACGCTGGCCTGGCTTGCCTATCAGACGGTGGACCTGATTGCGAGTTACGTCACCAAGAACCCGGCGATGCCGACGGCGAGCCTCGATTCCAGTCTGCTGCTCTCCGCCTTCCGCCTGTTCGGGCTCGCCTTCGCGGTGATCACCCTCGGCTACGGGGCGACGCGGATCGGCATTCCGATCTACGGCGTCGTCGCCGGTCTGGGTGTCGGCGGTCTGGCCGTCGCGCTTGCCGCCCAGCCGACGCTGGAAAACCTGATCGGCGGCGTCATCCTCTACGCCGACCGCATGGTGCGGGTGGGAGAATACTGCGAGTTCGAGGGCTTCGCCGGCACGGTGGAGGATATCGGCATCCGCTCCACGCGCATCCGCTCGCTCGACCGGACGCTGATCACGGTCGCCAACTCGGATCTGGCGAAACGCAAGATCGTCAATTTCAGCCGGCGCGACCGCTTCCTCTTCAAGCATGTCATCGGCGTGCGCTACGAGACGCGCAACGATCAGGTCACGGCAATCGCGAAGGACATTCACGACTATCTGGAGCAGCACGCCAAGGTGCTCGATCAGATGGCGCTGCGCGTGTCGCTCGTCGGCTTCGGCAATTACTCGATCGACATCGAGATCTTCACCTATATCTCGACGGCGGACCGGGTCGAGTTCCTTGCCATCCAGCAGGAGCTGCTGCTGGAGATCGGGCGGATCGTCAAGCAGAACGGCTCGGACTTCGCCTTCCCGTCCAATGTGACCTACTTCGGCAAGGATGCGGGCCTGCCGGCTCAGGCCGACACGCCGCCGGCCGATGGTCGCCACGCGGCGGCGGCCGGATCCGGTGCGATGCCTCTCGACGAGGTGCTGGGCACCGGCAGCGAGGGCTGATCGGGATCGCCACCCGCCGGGGCGCGCGGGCGGTCGACTACTCGGCCGCCTCGCGCGCCGGCACGGTGCGGGCGATCCACTCGGCGAAGGCCGCCTTCGCCCGGTCGGTCATGGCGCGCTTCTTGGCGCGTGTCTTGTCCTTGCCCTTCAGCCGCTTGCCCTCGGCATCGGTCTTCGGCGTCTCGACCGGCGGGAACAGGCCGAAATTCACGTTCATCGGCTGGAAGGAGCGCGGGCCCGGCTCGTCGCGCAGGATGTGCCCGCCGGTGATATGGCCGAGCAGCGCGCCCATGGCGGTCGTCTCGGGCGGCGGCGGGCAGGCGACGCCGAGGCGTTCGCTGGCGGCGAAGAGCCCGGCCATGCAGCCCACGCTCGCCGATTCCACGTAGCCCTCGCAGCCGGTGATCTGCCCGGCGAAGCGCAGCGCCGGGCGCGCCTTGAGCCGCAAGGTGCCGTCGAGCAGTTTCGGCGAGTTCAGGAAGGTGTTGCGGTGCAATCCGCCGAGGCGGGCGAAGACCGCATTCTCCAGCCCCGGGATCGTGCGGAACACCTCGAGCTGGGCGCCGTGGCGCAGCTTGGTCTGGAACCCGACCATGTTGTAGAGCGTGCCGAGCGCGTTGTCCTGGCGCAGCTGCACGACCGCATAGGCCTTTTCGTGGGGCTTGTGCGCGTTGGTCAGGCCCATCGGCTTCATCGGGCCGTGGCGCAGGGTCTCGCGACCGCGCTCGGCCATCACCTCGATGGGCAGGCAGCCGTCGAAATAGGGGGTGTTGGCCTCCCACTCCTTGAACTCGGTCTTGGGCGCGGCGATCAGCGCGTCGATGAAGGCGTCGTATTGCGCCTTGTCCATCGGGCAGTTGATGTAATCCTTGCCGGTGCCGCCGGGGCCGACCTTGTCGTAGCGCGACTGGAACCAGGCGACGTCCATGTCGACGGAGTCGAAATGCAGAATCGGGGCGATGGCGTCGAAGAAGGCGAGCGCGTCCTCGCCCGTCGCCTCGAGAATGGCCTCGGACAAGGCCGGCGAGGTGAGGGGGCCGGTTGCCACGATCACGCTGTCCCAGTCCTGCGGCGGCAGTCCGGCGATTTCCTCGCGCACGATGGTGATGAGCGGATGGGCCTCCAGCTCCGCGGTGACGGCGGCCGCGAAGCCCTCGCGGTCCACGGCGAGCGCGCCGCCGGCCGGCACCTGATGGCTGTCGGCCGCCGACATGATCAGCGAGCCGGCCGCGCGCAGCTCCGCGTGAAGAAGGCCGACGGCGTTGGTCTCGGCATCGTCGGAGCGGAAGGAATTGGAGCAGACGAGTTCCGCCAGATCCTGCGTCTTGTGCGCGTCCGTGCCCTGCTCGGGGCGCATTTCGTGCAGGACGACGGGCACGCCGCGCCGGGCGATCTGCCAGGCGGCCTCGGAGCCGGCCAGACCGCCGCCGATGACATGAATGGGCTGCATGGCGTCCTCTTCCTCGTTTCGGCGCAAAGCCTGTGCGCCGGGGTGTGGCAAATATTGGCGCTCACTTAGCGCGTCCCCTTTGCCGTGACAATCGAAGCGGCGATAACAGGGCCTCCAAGGGAGAACCGCAACCGTGATTCGCTTCAGTCCCGTCGTCGCCGTGCTGTCGCTCCTGTGCGCATCCGCGCTTGCCGGCTGCGCGGGCCAGGCAGCAGGCGGCGCGGCCTCCTGGTATGCCGCCCATGACGGCGTGGCGCCGCGCGCCAGCCGCATCTATGTGTGTCACGCCTTCGGCTGCGCGCGAAAGACCGCCGTGACCTATTCGGCCCGCGACCGGGCGCGGCTGCAGCGGATCCTGGCGCGCGGGCGGGCGTCGCCCGAGGCGGAACGCGCGGCAATTGCCCGCGCTATCGCCTGGGCCGAGACGAAGGCGGGGCCGGTCGTCGGATCGCAGGGCGATGTCGGCGGCTTCGACCTGCACAATTCCGGCGTGCCGGGGCAGATGGACTGCATCGACGAGGCGACCAACACCACCAGCGTGCTGCTGCTGGCCGAACGCCACGGCTACCTGCGTCACCACAAGGTGGTCCGGCCCGTCGCGCGCGGCTTCTTCCTCGACGGGCGCTATCCGCATGCCACCGCCGTGGTGCGCGAAACCGGCGGCGCGGCTTTCGCGATCGATTCCTGGCCAAGGGCCAATGGCGAACCGCCGGTCATCCAGCCGCTGGAAAAGTGGTTCGCGGAGCGCGCCTGATCGCAGCGCCCGGGAGCCGGGCCGCTGACCTTGAGAGAAAACACGTCGCGCGCGCGGTGATCGTTTCCGGTGGCGCACGTCGGTATGCAACCCTGCGATGCGTCCCGGTTGCAGTCATGCGGCAGGCTGGGGAAGATGAATTCTTGCGATGACTGGCAAGCACAAAGAAAAAAAGCAAGGCCCAAAGGCCTTGCTTTAAAGTCTTCGCGTATCGCACCTTCCGACACAGACCATGTAAAGAACATGATCCGCGGGCAGCAGCTTCTCAGCGCGCCAGAAGGCTGTTCCTCCCAAGACTCAGACCGCGATGTCTGCTTTTTGGCAAATGACAGCCTTGCGGTGTCTTTGCCTTGTTATGGTCACGGACATTACCGTATCGACATGGCGTTGTCACCATTTTGTGCAGGGGCCGCTCATTTTTTTTGCGTCCGCCCCCTTGCGGCGAATGATCGGCAAGATCGAAGGGCGTTCGCGACACATTCGGTCGCGCCGCGCCGAAGGCGTGACCATTGCGGTCGCGGGTCTTGTGTTTTCCCGGCGCATGCGCTTTGACTGCCCAAATCGAGTTTTCGTGTCCGCGCCGCGTCGGCGCCGGCATGTTTCCATTCCGCCCGAGCCAAACCGCCGTAGAGTGAGCCTGCATGCGCCTGTCCCGCTATTTCCTCCCCATTCTCAAGGAAACGCCCAAGGAGGCGGAGATCGTCTCGCATCGCCTGATGCTGCGGGCGGGCATGATCCGTCAGGAGGCCGCCGGCATCTATGCCTGGCTGCCGCTCGGGTTCCGGGTGTTGAAGAAGATCGAGCAGATCGTGCGCGAGGAGCAGAACCGCGCCGGGGCGCAGGAACTGCTGATGCCGACCATCCAGCCGTCGGATCTCTGGATAGAGAGCGGGCGCTACAACGCCTACGGCAAGGAGATGCTGCGCATCACCGACCGGCACGACCGGGCGCTGCTGTTCGGGCCGACCAACGAGGAGATGATCACGGAGATCTTCCGCTCGGCGGTGCGCTCCTACAAGGATCTGCCGCTCAACCTCTATCACATCCAGTGGAAGTTCCGGGACGAGGTGCGCCCGCGCTTCGGCATCATGCGCGGCCGCGAGTTCCTGATGAAGGACGCCTATTCCTTCGATCTCGACAAGGACAGCGCGCGCCACGCCTACAACCGGATGTTCGTTGCCTATCTGCGCACCTTCGACCGCATGGGCCTGAAGGCGATCCCGATGCGCGCCGACACCGGCCCGATCGGCGGCGACATGAGCCACGAGTTCATCATTCTCGCCGACACCGGCGAGAGCGAGGTGTTCTGCGACGAGGCGCTGATGGGCCTGCCGATTCCCGGCGCCGACACCGATTTCGACGCCGACCTGTCGCCGGTCATCGAAGCCTGGACGACGCCCTATGCCGCGACCGACGAGATGCACGACGCGGCCGCCTTCGCCGACGTGCCGGAGGCGCGGCGCATGTCGGCGCGCGGCATCGAGGTCGGCCACATCTTCTATTTCGGCACCAAATACTCCGAGCCGATGAACGCCCGTGTCGCCGGTCCCGACGGCGTCGAGGTGCCGGTGCACATGGGCTCCTACGGTGTCGGCGTGTCGCGTCTGCTCGGCGCGATCATCGAGGCCCATCATGACGACGACGGCATCGTGTGGCCGGCCTCGGTCGCGCCCTTCCACGTCGGGCTGATCAACCTGAAGCCCGGCGACGCGGCGGCGGACGCGGCCTGCACGGATCTGGAGACCCAGCTCGAGGCGGCCGGCATCGAGGTTCTCCTCGACGACGTCGACACGCGCGCCGGCGCGAAATTCGCGACGATGGACCTGATCGGCCTGCCGTGGCAGCTCGTCGTCGGCCCGCGCGGGCTCAAGGAGGGTGTCGTGGAGCTCAAGAATCGGGCAAGCGGAGAGCGCGTCACGGTTTCGCCGCAGGAGGCGGTCAATCGGCTTGTGGACGCATTGACCGTGCGTTGAGCGGAGCGCGCGCGGAGCAATGACAGGCGCGGGGGCGCGACCGCGCGGGAAGAAGACAGGCGCGGGGGCGCGACCGCGCAGAGCAACAAGAGGCGCGGGGGCAAGAAAGGCGAGCATGAGCGAGGATGCGACGGCAACCGGACGGGGCGGCGAGACGCGGCCGTTCGCGGCGTTCGAGTGGATGCTCGCCGGCCGGTACCTGCGTTCGCGCCGGCGCGAGACCTTCATCTCGGTGATCGCCGGCTTCTCCTTTCTCGGCATCATGCTCGGCGTCGCCACGCTGATCATCGTGATGGCGGTGATGAACGGCTTTCGCGGCGAGCTTCTGTCCAAGATCCTCGGCATCAACGGTCATCTCCTGATCCAGCCCGTGGGCAGCGAGCTTGACGATTACGACGCGGTCGCCGCGCGGGTGGAGAACCTGGAAGGTGTCGTCTTCACGCTGCCCTTCGTGGAGGGGCAGGTGCTGGCGTCGGGGCCGTCGGGCTCCTTCGGCGCGCTGGTGCGCGGCGTGCGCGGCGTCGATCTGCGCAAGCTGCCGCTGGTCGCCGACACGGTCACCGCCGGGTCTCTCGACGGGTTCGACGAGGGGCAGGGGATTGCCATCGGCACGCGCATGGCGCGTCAGCTCGGCGTCACCATCGGCGACCGGGTGACCCTGGTCAGTCCGCGCGGCAACGTCACCGCGATGGGTGTCACGCCGCGGGTGAAGGGCTATCCGGTCGCCGCGATCTTCGAGATCGGCATGTCGGAATACGACGGCACCATCGCCTTCATGCCGCTGAGCGAGGCCCAGCTCTACTTCAACCAGGAAGGCATCGTCACCGGCATCGAGGTGTTCACCGACGATCCCGACAGCGTCGGCGCCATGCGGCCGCTGATCGAGGAGGGGGCCGGACGTCCCGCCTATGTCAGCGACTGGCGGCTGCGCAACGTCACCTTCTTCTCCGCCCTCGAGGTGGAGCGCAACGTGATGTTCCTGATCCTGACGCTGATCGTGCTGGTCGCCGCCCTCAACATCATCTCCGGCATGACCATGCTGGTGAAGGACAAGGGGCGCGACATCGCGATCCTGCGCACCATGGGTGCGACGCGTGGCGCGATCATGCGGGTCTTCGTCATCACCGGATCGAGCATCGGGGTCGTCGGCACGCTGGCCGGCTTCGTGCTCGGCTTCGTGGTGTGCCTGAACATCGAGAGCATTCGTCAGGCGATTTCCTGGATGACACGCACCGAGCTCTTCTCGCCGGAACTCTATTATCTGAGCCGTCTGCCGGCGGAGATGGACACCGGCGAGACCATCTCCGTGGTCGTGATGGCCATGGTGCTGTCGCTTCTCGCCACGCTCTACCCGGCGTGGCGGGCGGCGCGGCTCGATCCGGTCGAGGCCCTGCGGTACGAATGACGATGACAGCCGACACAGCCGCCGCCGGCGATCTGGCGGATCTGCCGCTGGTTCTCTCCGGCATCGACCGGGGCTTTCGCGAGGGCGAGGGCCGGTTGGAGATCCTGAGCGGCGCCAATCTCGCGCTGCGCCCGGGAGAGCTCTGCGCGCTGATCGCTCCGTCGGGCGCGGGCAAGTCGACGCTGCTGCACATCGCCGGCCTGCTGGAGCGGCCCGATGCCGGCGAGATCTACATCGGCGGGGTCGCCTGCGGGCAGTTGCCCGATGCCGATCGCACGCGCATCCGCCGGCTGGAACTGGGCTTCGTCTACCAGTTTCACCACCTGCTGCCGGAGTTCACCGCGCTGGAGAACCTGATGATGCCGCAGCTCATTCGCGGCCTCGACAAGCGCGAGGCGCGCGAGCGGGCAAGCCAGCTCCTCGATTACATGCGTCTTGGCCCGCGCGCCGAGCACCGCCCCTCGGAACTCTCCGGCGGCGAACAGCAGCGGGTGGCGATCGCCCGGGCGGTCGCCAATGCGCCGCGCGTGCTGCTCGCCGACGAGCCGACCGGCAATCTCGATCCGGACACCGCGTCCTATGTGTTCGAGGCGCTGGTCGCGCTGGTGCGCGCCTCCGGGCTTGCCGCGCTGATCGCGACGCACAATCTCGATCTCGCCGCGCGCATGGACCGGCGGATCACGCTGCACGACCGCCGGATCGTGGACGTGTAGCGCGCGTCCGCCGGTCGTTTCCCCCGACATTCCAGTTCCTTGACGCGTGAGAGCCGATGCGGCCTCGGCGCTCGGTGAGGCGTCGCCTGTGCACCGCGTGGCGTCACCGTTTACCGGACGCTAACCATGGCGTTTCGGGTCCGTATCCGGGGGATTGCAATAAGAACAAAACAAGAACATATTGTGGATATCGACACAGTGACCAGCGGGAGGGACCCCATGTTCGACGATGTGCGAGAGACCTTTCAGGACGTTGCCGCCCTTGGCGCCTTGCTGCTTCTCGGCGCGACACTGCTGATCTGGAGCGATGTCCTGGTGGAGGTGCTGCGCGCCTGAGCGCGCGCATGCTCCGCCCCGTGTGCGCCACCTCCTGTGCCCCTTCTGTGGATGGCGCCCGATTCGCCGGGGAGGGGCGGGGGGCGATGCCTCGACTCCGCCGCCCGGCGCGGCGACACTGACGGCCAGTCAAGGCGCATGAGGTGCGCGCGCCCGGCGCGGCGGAGGGTGCCGCGCCGGACGTGAAGCCGGAAGGGAACGGGATGAGCGACGTCGGTTTCGTGCATTTGCGGGTTCATTCGGCCTTCTCGCTGCTGGAGGGCGCGCTGCCGCTCGGCAAGCTCATCGGTCTTGCCAAGGACGACGCCCAGCCCGCGCTCGGCATTGCCGACACGGCCAATCTCTTCGGCGCGCTGGAGTTTTCCGAAAAGGCCTGGGGGGCGGGCATCCAGCCCATCGTCGGGCTGCAGATCCCGCTCGATTGTCAGGACGGCGGCGTGACGCGCGGGCGCAAGACCGAGCATCTCGCGCCCATCGTTCTGATCGCCGCCGACGAGGCGGGCTACGACAACCTGATGGACATCGTCAGCCGGGCCTATCTCGACACCGATCCGGCACTCGATGCGCATGTCTCGGTCTCCCTGCTCGCCGAGAAGTCCGAAGGCGTGATCCTGCTCACCGGCGGAGCCTTCGGCCCCATCGGGCAGGCGCTTGTCGCCGGCGATACAGAGCAGGCGCGCGCGCGGCTCGAGCGGCTGAAGGCGATCTTCGGAGATCGCCTCTATGTCGAGATCCAGCGCCACGAGATGCCCGAGGAGGTGGCCAGCGAGCCGCAGATGCTGGACCTGGCCTATGCGCTCGAGCTGCCGCTGGTGGCGACCAACGAGCCCTTTTTCGCCGAGCGCGACGATTATGAGGCGCATGACGCGCTGATCTGCATCGCGGAAGGGCGGGTGCTGGTGGAGGACGACCGCCGCCGGCTCACGCCCGAACATTGCTTCAAGACCCGGGCGGAGATGCTGGAGCTCTTCGCCGATCTGCCCGAGGCGACGGCCAACACGGTGGAGATTGCCCGGCGCTGTCACTACCGCCCGCTGAAGCGCAAGCCGATCCTGCCGCAGTTCGCCGGCGCCTCCGACGATCCCGAAGCCGTGTTCCAGGCCGAGGTCGCCGAGCTCAAGCGCCAGGCGAAGGAGGGGCTTGCCGCGCGGCTCGCCGCGCACGGGCTGGCGCCCGGGATGAGCGAGGAGGACTACTGGACGCGGCTCGACTATGAGCTCGGCATCATCGAGAGCATGCGCTTTCCCGGCTACTTCCTGATCGTTGCCGACTTCATCAAGTGGGCCAAGGCGCAGGACATTCCGGTGGGGCCGGGCCGTGGCTCGGGCGCGGGCTCTCTGGTGGCGTGGTCGCTGACCATTACCGACCTCGATCCAATGCGCTATGCGCTTCTCTTCGAGCGGTTTCTGAACCCGGAACGCGTGTCGATGCCGGACTTCGACATCGACTTCTGCCAGAACCGCCGCGAGGAGGTGATCCGCTACGTCCAGGAGAAATACGGCCGCGAGCAGGTGGCGCAGATCATCACCTTCGGAACGCTGCAGGCGCGCGCGGTGCTGCGCGATGTCGGCCGCGTGCTGCAGATGCCCTACGGGCAGGTGGATCGGCTGTCGAAGATGGTGCCGGCCGCGCCGGGCCAGCAGGTGACGCTGGAACAGGCGATCCGCGACGAGCCGCGCCTGCAGGAGGCGCAGCGCGAGGAGGAGATCGTCGCGCGGCTGCTCGCCATGTCGCAGAAGCTGGAGGGGCTCTATCGCCACGCCTCGACCCATGCCGCCGGCGTGGTGATCGGCGACCGGCCGCTGGAAAAGCTGGTGCCGCTCTACCGCGACCCGCGCTCCGACATGCCGGTTGCCCAGTTCAACATGAAGTGGGTGGAACAGGCCGGTCTGGTGAAGTTCGACTTCCTCGGCCTCAAGACGCTGACGGTCATCGACACGGCGGTGGCGCTGATCGCGCAGAAGGGCGTCTCGGTCGACATGGCCGGCCTGCCGATGGACGATCCGGCGACCTACCGGCTGCTGGCGGCGGGCGAGACGGTCGGCGTGTTCCAGCTGGAAAGCCAGGGCATGCGCCGGGCCATCGCCGGCATGAAGCCCGACCGCTTCGAGGACATCATCGCGCTGGTGGCGCTTTATCGCCCCGGTCCGATGGACAACATCCCCGTCTACAACGCGGTGAAGCACGGCGAGCAGGAGCCGGACTATCTCCACCCGCTGCTCGAGCCGATCCTGACCGAGACCAACGGCATCATCGTCTATCAGGAGCAGGTGATGCAGATCGCGCAGGTGCTGTCGGGCTACTCGCTCGGCGAAGCCGACCTGCTGCGCCGCGCCATGGGCAAGAAGATCGCCTCGGAGATGGAGATCCAGCGCGCCCGCTTCGTCGATGGCGCGGTGGAGCGCGGCATCGACAAGGGCCAGGCGGGCACGATCTTCGACCTGGTGGCCAAATTCGCCAACTACGGCTTCAACAAGTCGCACGCCGCCGCCTACGCGCTGGTGTCCTACCAGACGGCCTGGCTCAAGGCGAACCACCCGGTCGAGTTCATGGCCGCCTCCATGACGCTCGATCTGGGCAACACCGACAAGCTGAGCGACTTCTGCGTCGAGGCCCGGCGGATGGGGATCGAGGTGCTGCCGCCCTCGGTCAATCACTCCGGCGTGCACTTCACGGTGGAGGACGGCAAGATCCGCTACGCCATGGGCGCGATCAAGGGCGTGGGGGAGCACGCGGTCGAACACATCATCGAGATGCGCGGCGACCGGCCCTACAAGAGCGTCGGCGATTTCGCGAGCCGCATCAGCGCGCGCCAGCTCAACAAGCGGACGCTGGAGAATCTGATCCACGCCGGCGCCTTCGACACGCTGGAGCCGAATCGCGCGCGTCTGGCGGCGGGAATCGATCGCATCGTCGGCGTCGCGCAGCGCACCGAGGAACAGGCGCTCAGCGGCCAGAACGACATGTTCGGCGGCAGCGAGGACGGCGAGCGGGTCGATCTTCCCGATGTTCCCGCCTGGCTGCCGGAGGACGAATTGCAGCGCGAGCAGTCCGCCATCGGCTTCTATCTGTCCTCCCATCCCCTCGACGCCTACCGCCCGCTGCTGGAGCGCATGCGCATCCGCATGTGGAACGAGTTCGCCCAGGACGTGAAACGCGGCGTGAGCGCGGGCAAGCTCGCCGGCACGGTGCTGGCGCGTCAGGAGCGCAAGACGCGCTCGGGCAACCGTATGGGCATCGTGCGCCTGTCGGATCCGTCCGGGCAATATGAGGCGCTGCTTTTCTCCGAGACGTTGCATCAGTTCCGCGACGCCGTGGAGCCGGGCAAATCGGTGATTCTGCACGTCGGTGCCGACATGCGGGACGATGAGCCGAGCCTGCGCATCCAGTCGGTGAAGTCGCTGGAGGATGCGGCCGCGCGCGTGCAGCAGAGCCTGACCGTCTTCCTGCGCGACCGCGACGCGGCGCGCCGGCTGGCCGGTCATTTGCGCGACCGGGGCGACGGCGAGGTGAGCGTGATCGTGCTGGCCGAGGACGGTTCGCGCGAGATCGAGGTGGCGCTGCCGGGCGGGTATCGCCTGACGCCGCAGATCGCCGGCGCGATGAAGGCGATCCGCGGCGTCATCGACGTTCAGCTCGCCTGAGGCCGCCTGCCGCGAAAATGCCGGAGTGGGGGCGCGGGACGGCCAGCACGCGCGCTGGTGCCGGATCATTGCCGCCCCTCATTTCAGTGTCGCTGAGCGGCCGGGAGCGATCGGGGTCGGGCTGGGTCTTGAGGTCCGGACGGCGTCGTTTCTGCCGTAGCGGAAGCGGGGTTGGGGGGCGGTGGCGCGCGACTGGGCTGTTGACACCGGCATGACCGCGCCCTCGACCGCGCATTGCCGGGCTTGAATTGGCCGGCGACGGCGACTATAACGCGCGCATTCCACACGCAGGGTCGGTTTTCGTTCTCGAACGGGGTCCATCCGGTGCCGGCGCTTGTGCGCTGCCACGTCCTGCGGAGGTACAACCGGAAAAACCAAGGAGTTGCAAGGCCATGGCCCTGCCCGAATTCACGATGCGCCAGCTGCTGGAAGCCGGCGTCCACTTCGGCCACCAGAAGCACCGCTGGAACCCCAAGATGGGGCAGTACATCTTCGGCGTGCGCAACAACATCCACATTCTCGATCTCGCGCAGACGGTGCCGATGCTGCACCAGGCGCTGAAGACGGTGTCGGATACGGTTGCCGCCGGCGGCCGCGTTCTGCTTGTCGGCACCAAGCGCCAGGCGCAGGAATCGGTCGCCGAAGGCGCGCGCCGCTCGGCCCAGTACCACGTCAACGCCCGCTGGCTGGGCGGCATGCTGACCAACTGGAAGACCATCTCCCAGTCGATCCAGCGCCTGCGCCGTCTGGAAGAGACGCTGGCGAGCCCCGCCGGTCTCACCAAGAAGGAGCGCCTGTTCATGGACCGCGAGCGCGAGAAGCTCGAGCGGAACCTGGGCGGCATCAAGGACATGGGTGGCCTGCCGGACCTGCTGTTCGTGATCGACACGAACCGCGAGGCGATCGCCATCCAGGAAGCCAAGCGGCTCGGCATCCCGGTCGCCGCGATCGTCGACAGCAACTGCGATCCCGACGGCATCGACTTCCCGGTTCCGGGCAATGACGATGCGGGTCGTGCGATCAGCCTGTATTGCGACCTGATCGCGCGCGCCGCGATCGACGGCATCTCGCGTGCGCAGGGCGGCATGGGCGTCGATGTCGGCGCTTCCGAGGAAGCGCCGGTGGAGCCGGCGCTCGAGGCCGAGGCGGGCGAAGAGGCCGCGCCGGCCGAGCCGGCTCCGGCCGAAGCGGCGGAAGAGGCTCCGGCCCAGGCGGGCTGATCCCGATCCTGTTGCCCGGCGGGCGTGCGCGCGCCGGGCGGCAAAGGGATCGGACTCTTATCTGTCATCAATCTTAAGTGAGGCCTCGGCTAAACCTGCCGGGGTGACAACCCGTCAACGAGGCGATCAATGAGCATTACCGCAGCGATGGTGAAGGAGCTCCGCGAAAAGACCGGCGCGGGCATGATGGACTGCAAGGCCGCTCTCAAGGAGACCGACGGCGACATGGAGGCGGCGCAGGACTGGCTGCGGACCAAGGGTCTCGCCAAGGCCGCCAAGAAGGCCGACCGCGTCGCGGCCGAGGGCCTTGTGGGTGTCGCGACCGACGGTCCGCGTGCGGCCGTGATCGAGCTGAATTCCGAAACCGACTTCGTGGCGCGCAACGAGGCCTTCCAGGCGCTCATCGCCGGCACGGCGAAGGCCGCGCTCGGTGTCGGCGGCGACGTGGACGCGCTGGCCGCGGCCGCGTTCCCGGGCAGCGACAAGACGGTCGGCGACGAGATCAAGGACGCGATCGCCACCATCGGCGAGAACATGTCGCTGCGCCGTGCGGCGGTGCTGAGCGTGGACAAGGGCGCGGTGGCGTCCTACGTGCACGGCGCGATCGCCGACGGCATGGGCAAGATCGGCGTGCTCGTCGCGCTTGAGTCCGATGGCGACGCCGAGCAGGTGTCGGCCTTCGGTCGCAAGATCGCGATGCATGTGGCGGCGACCAACCCGCTTTCGCTCGACGTCGATTCGCTCGATCCCGCCGTGATCGACCGCGAGCGTCAGATCTTCTCCGAGCAGGCGCGCGAGTCCGGCAAGCCGGAAAACATCATCGAGAAGATGGTGGAAGGCCGCCTGCGCAAGTTCTACGAGGAAGTGACGCTGGTGAAGCAGGCCTTCGTCATCGACCCGGACAACACGGTCGAGCAGGCGATCGAGGCCTTCGCCAAGGATCTCGGCAGCCCGGTGAAGCTCACCGGTTTCGTTCGCTTCGCCCTGGGCGAGGGGATCGAGAAAGAGGAAACCGACTTCGCCGCGGAAGTCGCGGCGGCGGCGGGCAGCTAAGCCGATCCGATCAGGAAGGCGCCGGACAGTCCGGCGCCTTTCTTCTGTGGGGTGGTGCGCGTGCAAGGGGCGGTTGCGCCCGCGCGATGTCACGCCCCTTCCAAGGGCAGTCAGGACGGCGAGACAAGGAATGAGCAGACAACTTCGCTGGCGCCGCGTGCTTGTGAAACTCTCCGGCGAGGCCCTGATGGGATCGCAGGATTTCGGGATCGATCCGGAGACCGTCGGGCGGGTTGCGAAGGAAATCGCCGAGGCTGTCAGTCTCGGGGCCCAGGTCGGCGTCGTCGTCGGCGGTGGCAACATCTTTCGCGGCGTTGCCGTGGCCGCCAAGGGCGGCAACCGCGTGACCGGCGACCATATGGGCATGCTGGCCACGGTGATGAACTCGCTCACGCTGGCCGATGCGCTGCGCCGGCTCGGGGTTCCGGCCCGCGTTCTGTCCGCCGTGCCGGTGCCCTCGATCTGCGAGACCTTCACGCAGCGCAGCGCCGAGCGCTACATGGAAGACGGCGACGTGATCGTCTTCGCCGGCGGCACGGGAAATCCCTTCTTCACCACGGACAGCGGCGCCGCCCTGCGCGCCGCCGAGATGCGCTGCGACGCATTCCTCAAGGGCACGAGTGTGGACGGCGTCTATTCCGACGACCCCAAGAAGGTGCCGGACGCGGAGCGCTACGACACGCTCACCCCGCGCGAGGTGTTGGGGCGCGACCTCAAGGTGATGGACGCCACCGCCATCGCGCTCGCCCGCGACAATGCGATCCCCGTCATCGTCTTTTCGATTCGCACGCCCGGCGCGCTGGTCGACACGATGAACGGCGTCGGCCGCTACACCGTCATTTCCGACTGAGCACCCGAGCGGACGCGCGCGGCGCGGCGGGCCCAAAACCGGCGGCCGCGCGGCGGTTGCGCGGGCGCGCGACGCGCGTTGAGGTGCGTTTCGGGGCGTTGATGTCGCGCCGAGGTGCGGAAGCGCTTGCGTTCGACCGATCCGTCATGGAAATAAGACGCAAGACAAGTGAGCCGTGTCCGCGGCCGTAACCCATACGAGAGGATACGATGGCAGATCAGGATGTCGATTACGCGGACCTGGAGCGCCGCATGCAGGGTGCGCTCGGCGTGCTGAAGACCGATCTCGCCGGTCTGCGCACCGGCCGCGCGTCGTCGAGCATGCTCGACCCGATCACGGTCGAGGCTTACGGATCGCAGATGCCGGTCAACCAGGTGGCCACGGTGAGCGTGCCGGAGCCGCGCATGATCTCGGTTCAGGTCTGGGACAAGTCGATGGTGAGCCTTGTCGAGAAGGCGATCCGCGAATCGAACCTCGGCCTCAACCCGGTGGTCGACGGCACCACGCTGCGTCTGCCGATCCCCGAGCTCAACGAGGAGCGGCGCAAGGATCTCATCAAGATCGCGCATAAATACGCCGAGCAGTCGAAGGTCGCCGTGCGTCACGTGCGCCGCGACGGCATGGACACGCTGAAGAAGCTGGAGAAGGACGGCGACATCAGCGAGGACGACAGCCGGGTCTCGGCCGAGCGGGTCCAGAAGATGACGGACGAGATGATCGCCGAGATCGACGCGATGCTCGCGAAGAAAGAACAGGAAATCTCCCAAATCTGATCGCATAGTCGCGATTCATTCGACGAGACAGGGAGCAGGGTATGACGGTGACGGCAGGCCTGGACGTCTCCGCGCAGCTGGACGCGGATCGGCGCACCGAGGTGCCGCGGCACGTCGCCGTGATCATGGATGGCAACGGGCGGTGGGCGGCCAAGCGCGGCCTGCCGCGCACCGAGGGCCACCGGGCGGGCGTTTCGGCGCTGCGCCGCATCGTGCGCCATTGCGCCGACCGGGGCGTCGCCTGCCTCACCCTGTTCAGCTTTTCGTCCGAGAACTGGAAGCGGCCGGCGGCGGAGGTCGGCTTCCTGATGGGCCTGCTCGAGCGCTTCGTGCGCCGTGACCTCGCCGAGATCCACCGGCAGAACGTCCGCGTCCGGATGATCGGCGAACGCGAGGGGCTGGACCGCAAGATCCTCGATCTGATCGAGGAGGGCGAGGCCCTCACGCGCGACAACACCGGCATGACACTGGTGGTCGCCTTCAACTACGGCGCGCGCAATGAGCTGGCGCGGGCCATGCGGCGCATGAGCGAGGACATCGCCGCCGGGCGTCTGTCGGCCTGCGATGTGACCGAGCGGCGCATCGAGAGCTATCTCGACACCGCGTGCCTGCCGGACCCGGATCTGATCATCCGCACCAGCGGCGAACAGCGGCTGTCCAATTTCCTGCTGTGGCAGGCGGCCTATGCCGAATTCTATTTCCCCGACACCCATTGGCCGGATTTCGACGAGGAAGCGCTGGACGACGCCTTCGCCGCCTATGCCGCGCGGGACCGTCGCTTTGGCGGATTGTCGGCGAAAGTGGCGCGATGATCGCCGGGGCGGGGGGGCGTGCGCCGGCGCGCAAGGTGCCGAGCGAGTTGCGGCTGCGCGTGCTGTCCGCGCTGTTTCTCGTACCGCTCGCCCTCGCCGTCACCTATCTCGGCGATCTCTGGTTCGTACTCGGCGCCAGCGCCTGCGCGCTGCTGCTCCTGCGCGAGTGGGCGGCGATCGTCGGCGCGACGCGCTCCGGCTCCGGCCTGGTGTTCGCCTTCGCCGCGGCGGTCGTCGCCTTGCTCGCGGCCGCGCTCGGCCACATCGCGATTGCCTTCGCGCTGCTCGGCTGCGGGGCGGCGGCGATCTTCGCCTTCGGGATGCTGCGGTCGGACGAGCCGGTGCGCTGGCTCGCCGGCGGCCTCGTCTATGCGGGCGCCGCCGGCATCGTGCTGATCGCCTTTCGCGCCGGCGAGGCGGGTTTTCTGACGATTCTCTTCCTCTTCGGGATCGTGTGGGCGACCGATATCGCCGCCTATTTCGTCGGCCGCGCGCTCGGCGGGCCGAAGCTGTGGCGCCGCGTGTCGCCGAAGAAGACCTGGAGCGGGGCGCTCGGCGGGCTTGGCGCGGCGCTCGGCGTCGGCGCTGCTGCGGCGCTCGTCACCGGTGTCGCGGGTCTGGCGGGCTGGTTGATCGCGGCTGCGGTGCTGTCGGTGTTCTCGCAGGCCGGCGATCTGCTGGAATCCGCGCTCAAGCGCCACTTCGGGGTGAAGGATTCGGGTCGGCTGATCCCGGGCCACGGCGGCGTCATGGACCGTCTCGACGGCGTGGTCGGGGCCGGCGTGCTCGGCTATCTGGTCGCTGTGGTGGCGAGCGGCGTGATCGGCGATCCGGTCGGCGGTCTGGTCACGATGCAAGGGTATTGACGCGGTGAACGGGGCGCCAATCCAGGTCGAGAACGATGCGTCCCGCGAGGACGTGCCTCCCTTGCGGCTGACGGTGCTGGGCGCGAGCGGGTCGATCGGCCAGAGCACGCTCGACATCGTGGCGCGCAATCCCGAGCGCTTTCGGGTGGAGGCGTTGACGGCCAACACCTCGGCCGATGCACTGGCCGAAGCCGCGATCCGCGTCGGCGCGCGGCATGCGGTCGTGGCGGACGAAAGCGCGCTCGACGCGCTGCGCTCCGCGCTCGGCGGGAGCGGGATCACGGCCGCCGCGGGGGCGACGGCCGTCGCGGAAGCCGCGGCGCGGCCCGTCGACATGCTGGTGGCGGCCATCGTCGGCGCGGCCGGTCTGCCGCCGACGCTGGAGGCGGTGCGGCGCGGGACGACCATCGCGCTCGCCAACAAGGAATGCCTGGTCTGCGCCGGCGATCTCTTCATGGCGGCCGCGCGCCGGTCCGGCGCCACGATCCTTCCGGTCGATTCGGAACACAACGCGGTGTTCCAGGTGCTGGAGAGCGCCAATTTCGATCAGATCGAGATGTTGACGCTGACCGCCTCGGGCGGTCCGTTCCGTCGGCTCAGCCTCGCGGAAATGCGCGACGTGACGCCGGAAGCCGCGCTCAAGCATCCCAACTGGAGCATGGGCGCGCGCATCTCCATTGACAGCGCCACGATGATGAACAAGGGCTTCGAGATCATCGAGGCGCATCATCTGTTTCCGCTGCCGCCCGAGCAGCTCGACGTGCTGGTCCACCCGGAATCGGTGGTGCACGGCATGGTGCGCTACAAGGACGGATCGGTGCTCGCCCAGATGGGCGCGCCCGACATGCGCACGCCGATTTCCCATTGTCTTGCCTGGCCGCGCCGTATGGCGACCGTGGCGCCGCGTCTCGATCTCGCGGCACTCGGGTCGCTCACCTTCGAGGCGCCGGACCCGGAGCGCTTTCCCGCCCTGCGGCTGGCGCGTGCCGCGATGGCGAATGGCGCCGGCGCGACGGCCGCGCTCAACGCGGCGGACGAGGTGCTCGTGGCGGCCTTTCTCGATCGGAAGATCGGCTTTCTCGGGATCGCGCAGACCATCGAACGGGTGCTGGATCGCATGACGCAGGCCGGCGACCTTGCGCCGCCGACCTCGCTCGACGACGTGATGGCGGTCGATGCCGCCGCGCGCCGTCACGCGCGAACCCTCGTCGTGGAGGCGGGGTAGCGCGTCGCCGGGTCGCATCGCGGTCAACGCCTTGTTCAGGCCCATTTGCGACGCTAGTTGCACGCACGAAGACGGCGCCCGATCCGCGGTGCCGGCCGCCAGGGAGTTGACATGGACCTCGTCGGATCGCTGCTGGGCTCAGTCGCCGGCTACATCTTGCCGTTTCTCTTCGTGCTGACGATCGTGGTGTTCTTCCACGAACTCGGTCACTTCCTCGTGGCGCGCTGGTGCGGCGTGCGGGTCGTCGCCTTTTCGGTCGGCTTCGGGCCGGAGCTCTTCGGGCGCAACGACAGGCATGGCACCCGCTGGAAGCTGTCGGCGATTCCGCTCGGCGGCTACGTCAAGTTCGCCGGCGACGAGAACGAGGCGAGCGCGCCGGACACCGAAGCCTTGGCGCGCATGAGCGAGGAGGAGCGCGCGGGCGCCTTCCAGACCAAGAGCGTCGCCCGCCGGGCGGCAATCGTCGCCGCCGGACCCTTCGCCAATTTTCTGTTGTCGATCGTCATCTTCGCCCTGCTCTTCGGGCTCATGGGGCGCCCCGAGATCTCTCCGCGCGTCGACGACGTGCGCCCCGACAGTGCTGCGGCGGAGGCCGGTCTGCAGACCGGGGACCTGATTCTGGCCATCGACGGCGTCGAGATCGAGACGTTCTCCCAGCTTCAGCGGATCGTGACGGTGAGCGCCGACAGACCGCTGGAGATGCAGGTGGAGCGCGGATCGCAGATCCTCGACCTCACTGTGACGCCGCGCCGCCAGGAACTGCGCGACCGCTTCGGCAACGTGCAGAATGTCGGCCTGCTGGGCGTCAGCCGCAGCGCCAGCCCGGACGATGTGGTGGTGCGTTCTTTCGGCCCCGTGGAGGCGGTGGTCGAGGGCGGCAAGGAGACCTGGTTCGTCGTCACGCGGACGGCCGGCTACATCGGCGGCATCCTGACGGGGCGCGAATCCACCGATCAGCTCGGCGGACCGATCCGCGTGGCGCAGATTTCGGGCCAGGTGGCGACGCTCGGCTTTGCCGCTCTGCTTAATCTCACGGCGATCCTGTCGGTCTCCATCGGCCTCTTGAACCTGTTGCCGATCCCCATGCTCGATGGCGGGCACCTGATGTTTTACGCGGCCGAAGCCGTGCGCGGAAAACCCCTGAGCGAGCGCATGCAGGAGTATGGCTTCCGGATCGGCATCGCGATCGTGCTGTTTCTGATGGTCTTCGCGACCTGGAACGACCTCCTGCACCTCAGTTCGCTGTGAGGCGGCGGCGTGTCGCAACGGCAACGGTTTCGGGCGAAACGCGCCGGGGCGCGCGTGGCCTGTTGCGTTGACGGCAAAAGCCTGTAAAACGACTGACGGATTTAGAGAATCTGGGCCCGCTCGCCCGTTTTATGGTTAGCGAAACGTTGATGCGGGCGAACGCGGTGCGACGACAAAAACGAAGGCGTAGCGTCTTTATGCAGTGCTTGCAGAAACTGACCAGAACGATCCTGATCGCCGTGGCCGTCATCGGTCTGTCTCCGGTGGTTGGCGATTCCCTCCCGGGCATCGGCGCCGCCGAGGTGCAGGCGGCCACCGTGAGCCGGATCGTGGTGCGCGGTAACACCCGCATCGAGGCGTCCACCGTCGAGAGCTATCTGACCATTCGTCCGGGCCGTCCCTACGGTCCGGCCGACGTCGACGAATCGCTCAAGACGCTGTTCGCCACCGGGCTGTTCGGCGACGTCGCGATCACCCGCGAGGGCGGGGCGCTGGTTGTGACCGTCACCGAGAACCCGATGGTCAACCGCATCTCCTTCGAGGGCAACCGTCGCCTCGACGACAAGACGCTGACCGGCGTGGTGCGCACCGAGGAGCGCTCCATGCTGACGCGCGCCAAGGTTCAGTCGGACGTCCAGAACATTCTCGAGGCCTATCGCCGCTCCGGTCGTTTCCGCGCGACCGTCGAGCCGAAGATCATCGACCGGTCCAACAACCGCGTGGACCTGGTGTTCGAGATCAACGAGGGCGACCGCACCGGCATCGAGCGCATCACCTTCATCGGCAACACCAAGTTCAGCGACGGCCGTCTGCGCGACGTCATCCGCACGCGCCAGAGCGGTCTGCTGAGCTTCCTGCGCACCACCGATTCCTTCGATCCGGATCGGCTGGACGCGGATCAGGAGCTGCTGCGCCAGTTCTACTACCGCCACGGCTATGCCGATTTCCGCATCGTGTCGGCGGTCGCCGACCTCGACCGCGAGAGCAACGTCTTCTACGTGACCTTCACCGTGGAGGAAGGCGAGCAGTACAGCTACGGCGAGATCGACCTGCAGACCTCGCTGGCGAGCGTCGATCCCGAGGCGCTGCGTCGCAAGATCCGCACCCACGAGGGCGACACCTATTCGTCGCGCGACGTGGAGCGCACGCTTGAGGACATGACGCTCGCGGTCTCGGAGCAGGGCTACGCCTTCGCGCAGATCCGTCCGCGCGCCAGCCGCGACTACGAGAACCGCACCATCTCGCTGACCTACTTCATCGAGGAAGGTCCGCGCGTCTACATCGAGCGGATCAACATCCGCGGCAACGACCGCACGCGTGAATATGTGATCCGGCGCGAGTTCGACATCGTCGAGGGCGACGCGTTCAACCGCGTGCTGATCGACAAGGCCGAGCGCCGTCTGAAGGATCTTCAGTTCTTCAAGGCCGTCAACATCACCACCGCGCGCGGCAGTGCGCCGGACCGGATCATCGTCAATGTGAACGTGGTCGAGCAGGCGACGGGTGAGGTCGGCTTCGGCATCGGCTACTCGACGTCCGACGGCGTGATTGGCGACGTGACGATCACCGAGAAGAACTTCCTCGGTCGGGGTCAGTTCGTGCGCGGCCGTATCGGCGTCGGTTCGGACCTGTCGTCCTACGAGTTCGCCTTCACCGAGCCCTATTTCATGGGGCGTCGCGTTTCCCTGTCGTTCGACGTCTTCCGCAAGACGTATGACAACAACGACTACCGGAACTACGAGCTCACGACGACGGGCGGCTCGCTCGCCCTGGGGTTGCCGCTGCGCGACGACGATCTCCGGTTGAACCTGATCTACCGGATCCTGGAAGAGGAATACAGCGCGGTCAGCCTGAACACCTCGAACGCCTGGCGCTCGTCCTTCGGTGACACGCTGACCTCGGCGCTCGGCTACTCGCTGATCTGGGACACCCGCGACAGCAAGACCAACCCGGTCGACGGCCTCTTCGTGAAGTTCTCGCAGGAGGTCGCGGGGCTCGGCGGCGACACGCAGTTCCTGTCCTCGTCCATCGATGCGCGGGCCTACAAGGAAATCCTTCCCGAGTGGGGCGTGGTCGGCATTCTT